>JAIUNM010000013.1 GCA_020162035.1 Bacteroidota bacterium
TGGGGCTGTTGCTACCAAACTTGTATTACTAAACTGGCATACGTTTGGCGTTAAGTTTATTGCAACTGGGCTTGTGGCTACTACAGATAGATTGCTTACTGCTGTTGATGTACATACAAGAGTGGTTTGTGAACTTGTAAAAAATGCAGTTGTAGTGTAATTACCTGCATGTGTAGGCATTAAATTATTAATTGTTGTGTTTTGTAATGTGCTTGTGTATGCCGCTGGACCAGACCAACTGTAACTAGTTGCACCAAATGCTGTAGTTGTAAGCGTAACACTTGATCCTTGGCAACGGGTATATGTTGAGCTAGAAGGTGTAACTGTGTTTATGATTACAACTAATAAACTGCTATCTTTTTTACAGGATAAAACTGTGTTAATGATAGAGGGTGTGTTAGGTGCTGTAGTATAAATTGTACTTGCTAAACTTTGAGTGTAATTATAAGCTGCAGTACCACTATATGTACCAGCATTTAAAGAAGTAGAATTTGCAATTGAAGGGTTTTGTAGATTTGAAGCAAAACTATTTGGGCCTGTCCAAGAGTAATTAGCTATTACAGATTGGCCAGCCGCCGCAACAGTTGGGTTTATTGGGGTTAAAGAGAAGTTTAAAGTTGAACCTTGACACGTTGGTGCATTAACTGCAAAAAGAGATAAAGTTGGAGTTTGTTTAACCATAACTTGAACTGTGCTTGCGCATGCGCCAACTGTACCATTTGTGCCTGCATAAACACTATAAATACCACTAGCCAAACTACTTGGGTTTGGTGTTAATAAATTATATGTTGAAATTACAGTACCAGGACCAGGGCTTGTTTGTGTAAAATAATTTCCTACTGTAGGAGTAATAGGAGGATTAATAACAGATGCCGTTGAATTTACAATACTATTAAAACCATTTGGGCCTGTCCATGAAAATGTTAAAACAGCAGGAGCTGCAGTATGAGACACTTGTGCAGTTAAACTAAATGTGTTTAAATTTGGTGCAGTACGTGTACACATTGCATAACTTTCGTTTACAGCAGTTTTAATACCTGGTATATAATAAACAGTAATGTTTCCGTTACCATTTTGTGCTGCACCAGCACATAACGACCCAGCAGGAACTAAACTTGAACCGCCGCCGCCGCCGCCGCCGCCATTGGCACCAGTGCAACAACCATCGTTTCCGCCGCCGCCGCCGCCATAATAACCACCGCCGCCGCCACCGCCAGATGCAGTTTGCCAAGGGCCACCTTGACCACCTTGACCAAGAGTACCTGCAGAGCCACCTGGAGGAGTTGCAGCCCATGGTGTTCCACCAGCGCCACCTGCAAATTGAGTACCACCTTGACCACCAGCGCCAAATGTATTACAGCCATTTGCTCCATTATTACAATTTGCATTTCCACCGCACACTTGAGTGGATCCACCCCCTCTGCCTCCACCACCACCAGCTACAATAATTCTAGTAGCTAAAGCTGCGCCTGTTCTTACATCAGAAGCTCCACCACCACCCCAAGATGCGTATCCTGCAGAACCACTTGATGCTTGACCATTACCGCCACCATTAAAACCACCTGACGCAGCACCTTGAGTACCCATACCGCCAACATAAATTTGAAAAACTTGTCCTGGTGTAACAGGAACAGTAGCTTGAACAGCAGCACCTAAACCACCATTAGCTCCGCCACCTTTTGCTCCTCTAACTACAAATGTAACATGAGGTACACATAATGTAACTGGTACAGTAAATGTTTGAACACCTCCTGTAAAGTTAAAGCTAACAGAAGTGGCTTGCGTACTTATTAATGATAAAGGCTGTGAATGTAAATTATAAAAACCTAATAAAATTAAAAATATAATAATCTTTTTCATGTAATTTCTTTACTCAAAGGTAGGTTAAAAATAAATTTCTATAGAATTATTCACTCATTTAAAGTGTGGTTTTAATAATTTACTTAACCTAAATTTTAACAAATCTTAAAGTTTATATTTTAAATTTTGAAAATCAACAGATTAAATTAAGCAGGAAACTTAATTTTTTATTTATTTTAATTCGAAAAAAATATATAAATTACTGATTTTAAACGTTTTAAATAAAATAAATGAATTTTAATAAAAAAATTATCTAAAGGCATTTAATAAGGAACAAAACTCTGTTTTTTTTTCGATAAAATTTACCAAAGTAAAAATTGCTCGTCCCACATTGGTTTAAACCATTTTTCTTTACCAAACCTGCTTTCCATATCTAATTTTACTTCGGAAATTGTTTTTACTTTTTTCTTTTTGGGTGTTTGAAGATCTGAGGCTGCTATTAAAGGTTGTAACTCAATTTTTTTAGCAAAATAAATAACCCCACCATCTTCGGTTGCTAAACCAAGAATTGTGCCTGGTAAACCTGTGTAACTCTCGGGGCCAACAGATGGAGTTAAATCATAACTAAACCATGCATAAATTTTTGTAGTGTCGTTAGCTTGCCAAATGGCTTTTCGACAATTGTAACCAGCAATTTTTCTTGTTCCATCTGTAATTTTCCAAGTTCTTTTTATAATGCTATCTTTTAAATAAAGTTCTTCGCCCCACATATTTTTTATTAAAAACCTAGTTTTAGAATTTAAATTATGATACGTAGTGTTTTTTTGTGTTAACCAATCCATTTGTTCCCTAATGTCGCTTTCTTGTGGTTTAAATACAGATAAAGAATCTGAAATAATTAATTCAAATACATCTATTTTAATTTTATTTTCTTCTTTTATCCAATCTTTAGTTCGTTCGCCTTTATACTTTTTAAATAAATTAGTTTTACGCTCAAATATTATTTTAGCATTTGTAACTTGGGCAGATAAATTATATCCAATCAAAAAAACAAAAAATGTATTAATCCATTTCATCTTCATCATTTTCTTTTGTTTTTTGGCTGTTAAACTTATACGTTAACCTTAATAAAATGTAACGTTTTATTATTTGCGTTTTTGTATCTGTAATTTGATTTGCATAAACAGTACGTTGGTTGTTTATGTTTTGATTTAAAATATCATTTGCTTCTATTGCAACAATTAAGTTTTCATTTTTTAAAAATGTTTTATTTAAAGTTGCATTCCAAATTACATAATTAATGTTATACCCATTTGCTCTGTTGCCATTATTGGTATATACTGCATCTGTTGTTATATTAAAGTTTTTAGGTAATTTAAAATATATGTTTGCATTTAAATCATATGTATAGTATGGTTGATTAGTAAGTGAATTAATTTGTGATTTTGGTAAATTGTAAGAGTAACTTCCGCCAATGCGTATTTGATAATTATCTTTTTCTTTAATAAAATTTAAACTTGGATTAATCCCTAAATTTTGCTGTTGGTTTTTTTGCGCATTAATGTAATTAATATTGTTAGAAAAATTGCTAGATAAATTATAATCGATTTTTAAAAACTTTTTAAATATTGGGAACCCTCCACCAAACCATAAGTTAGAATAAAAATTACCATTTTGCACATTAATATATTCTGATGTTACTTTACCAAAATTATCGTAAGAACTAATGTTTGCAACTTGATTAATTGAATTGTTGTAATTTGCTCCAGTATAAAAACTTACCTCGCTAATTCCTTTCCAAAAATAATAATCGATGTTTACGTTATTGTTGTAAGTTGGTTTTAAATTTGGATTACCAATTACTATTCTATTAGGATCTGTATTATCAATAACTGGTTGCAGTTGTTGTAAACTAGGGGGACTTGCGCTTGCAGTGTACCTTAAATTTAAATTACTACCTTGGTTAAACCTAAAGGTTGCGCCTGCTGTAGGTAAAATAAAATTAAATGATTTTGATAAATTAGTGTTAGTTGTAATATTATTGTTTAATAAAGTTATGTTTCTATAAGCTGCGCCTATTGAAAATCTATATTTTTTAACATCGTAAATTAATTTGCTCATGGCTCGATGCAAAATACGAGTATTTGCAAAATTGTTTGATTGTAAAGGGTTAATAACATCAGTGCCTACACTATCTTTGTCTAATGTGTTTCTGTTATTATTGGTTAACGTGTGTATAAACTGATAGTTTAAATCTAATTTAATTTTTTTAGTTAGCGGTTCGATGTAGTTTATTGAAACATCTTGTTGTTGTTTAGTGTTTAGTTCTGTTCTTTTTTGTAATAAAAGTTTATTTGGTAATTGGTTATTAAAATAGGTGAAATCTGTTTGCAGTGTTGAATTGGTTAAAGAGTTAGAAAAATCGGGTTTATACCCAAAATTTAACTCGCGATTTTTTTTCATAAATTTCCTGAATATTCTAAAATTTAAATTATAATTTGTGCTATATCCATTGCGTTTGTTAGTAATTTCTGTACTGCGCGTTAACTTATCATCTGAGCTAATAAATTCGTCTCTTTTATAATTATTAGAATATTTTTCGCTATAGTCGTAATGAGGTTTAATGTTTACTTCGGTCAAGCTATCTAATTTAAAATTTACTTTTGCATTTGCTGTGTGCATTTGGTTGTTAGAAAAATTATTTACAACCTGTTTGTTTGTATAACTTGTATCTTCTAAAAAAAATTGGTTATTAGTTTCTGAACCTGAGTTTAAAATACCATTGTTGTATGTATAATCAAAATTATATTTAGTGTTTTTACCTATTTTGTTGTTATAATAAATACCGGTTTTTAAAGTTTTAGGGATACCAGTACCTGTTTGCGAACCGTTAGACTGCCACCCTCCAGTTTCTTCGTTAAAACTCCATGGTTGTTCGTTATCTAAACCAAATTTATCATTATCTTGCCAATTAAAACTACTTTTTGGTGTATTAGAGGTTAAGCCAAATACACTAAATTTTTTTTGTTTTTTAAATCGGTTAAATAACAACTCGCCTTCGTAAAATTTTTGAAAATCGCTTGCAGCAGATGTTTTGCCAAAATAGCCTTTTTTAGCATCTTCTTTTAATTTTAAGTTTACAACTTTAACGGTTTCATCGGTGCTTTCGCTATTTTCGTTTTTCTTTTCAAAAACTTGTACGGTTTCTATAGTGTTTGCGTTTAAGTTACGTGTTGCTGAAGTTGGGTCGCTTCCAAAAAACTCATCGCCATCAACTAATACTTGGTCAACTTCCTTACCTTGTATAGTAATTTTGCCCGTGGCATCTACTTTCATGCCCGGTAGTTTTTTTAGTAAATCCTCTACCGTTGCGTTGGGTTTAGTTTTAAAGCTATCGGCGGTAAATTGTAAGGTATCGCCTTTGTAATACATTTTATCTCTATACGCTAAAACTTCTACCTCTTTAAGCTCAACACTTTTAGGAGGCAACACAATGTTTTTAATATTAAATACAGTATCATTTACAGATGGTACAATTAAATATGTTTTATCATTAAAGCTTGGGTGTGCAACTACAACTATGTAAGTATCTAAAGGTACTTTAATAGGTTTAAAAATGCCGTTTATATTGCTGCGCGAGTGGTTTATTAAAGTACTATCTTTAAACTTAATTAGCATTAACAAGGTATTTGGTAATGCGTTTTTTTGAGTGCTATCTTGCTTTAAATTACCGTAAAATGTTATGTTTTGAGCCTGTGTAAATTGAAATAAAACAATTGCAATTAAGGAAAGTAAGGCTTTTAATTTTGGCATACAAAATGGTTATAATACTTTCCTTTAAATTGGTTACAAAATAATTATACCAAAACTATAAATTTTTTTTATTGATTACATTAACTAGTTAATTTAAGTTTAAGAAAGAATGTTAAAATAAATGACGATAAATTATAGATGATTATAACTACTCTCCTCCCATCATCTTTCTTACATACTTACCAATTATATCAAACTCTAAATTTACAGTATCGTTAATTTTTAAGTGTTTAAAACTTGTATGGTTAAATGTGTAAGGTATAATACAAACACTAAATGTATTTATTAAACTATCTACTACTGTTAGGCTTACTCCGTTAATTGTAATACTTCCTTTTTGTACTGTTATAAAATTTTTATGTATTGGGTGCTCAAAGGTAAATTTAAAACTTCCGTTTAAATCTTCAATTTTAACACATTTAGCTACTGTATCTACGTGGCCTTGTACAATGTGTCCATCAAACCTGCCGTTTGCTGGCATACAACGTTCAATATTTACAACATTGTTAACTTGTAAGTGGTTTAAGTTTGTTTTATTTAGTGTTTCTTCAATAGCTGTAACTTTATATGTATCTCCTTTAATTTCTACTACGGTTAAACAAACCCCATTGTGCGCCAAGCTTTGATCTATTTTTAATTCGTTTGTAAACTTGCAAGAGAATATAAAATGTTTGTTTGTGCCTTCGCTTGTAACACTTTTTAAAGTGGCTATATCTTCAATTATTCCGGTAAACATAAAAAATACAATTACAAAAAAGCCCTTTTAGTAAACTAAAAGGGCTTTTGATTATTAAAACATTATTATTTTTTTACGAATTCGCCCATTGTGCAATCGTAATTTAAGAAATAGCCACCTTTAGGTAAATTACTAACATCTAACTTGCTGCCAAATCCTTTTTTAACAATGTTGCCATATTGGTCGTAAACTTCAAAATTAGTTTCCATTGCTTTATCAGATTTTCCTTTTTCAAAAAAGTTTACATCTTTGCTTGCTTTTAAAGGTGCGAAATCAATTGCAGGTACATCGCTCATTAAATCTACGGCTTTACTTAAACGTGGTTGCCCTGTATAATCTGTTTGGCGTACACGAATTTGATTTTTACCCGAGTGCGGCGCAATTTTAAATTCGTAATCGTTACTTACAGGAGTTCCTTTACCTTCAACTTCGCCTACTTTTACCCATTTGTTCCATTTAAATTGTTCAACTGCAAAAGAAAGTTTACCTGTTTCAGATTTAGTAGTCCATTTAATGGTTCCGTCTTTAGCGGCTGTCATAGCAATAACCTCAAAAGTACTTTTTGGTTTTAAAACCTCGGGGTTTAATACTTTTGGTTTACAACCTTCTTTATGTTTAATTTTAATTTCAACTTTATCGCCAATATTTAACTTGTGCGATTTCATATCAATTTCAAAAGCGCTTGAGTTAGTTTCATCGGTAGTAATGTTCCCGTTAACCAAAACCTCAGTTACACAAAAACCAACACCTGCACTATTTCCATATGGGTTTTGAACGTATAGATTTTTTCCTTGGTAATTACCTTCTAAAATAATGATGCCTTGTGCTTTTGAAATAACAAATGTATTAAAGCAAAGTAAAGCAACTATAAATAATTTTTTCATTAGTGTATCCATCATTCTTAAGTATGCAATATTATAATCATTTTTTTGAATTACAAAATAAATTTTTAACTAAATTGGTTTATACTTGGTGTTTTTTTACTAATTTTGGTAAAATAAGCCTTTTAACCTATGCAAATATATAATAAAACTACTTTTTTAAGTGTTTCTGCCCTCTTATTGTTGTTTTCTTGCAAAAACAGCGATAGTTCTATTAATGAAAACACGAATAGCTTTAAAGGCGGAAACAAAGTTGTTAGAATTGCAGAAGTTGTCCCAGTTAAAAACACATTTCCTCATCAAATAATAAATTATGTAGAAGGAATTGTAATTGCTCAAATGCACGAAGGATTACTAAAAATGAATCCTAAAGACATGACCATTATGCCAGGTATAGCAGAAAAATGGGACGTTTCGGCTGATGGCAAAACTGTTGTGTTTACTTTGCGAAAAAACGCAAAATTTCAAGCTAACGAAGGATTTGAGGCAAAACCAATTACAAGTAAAGATGTAAAATTTACTTTTGAATTATTGTGTACAGAAGGGAATAACAATGTTCATTACGAAACAGTTTGTAAAGATAGAATTGTAGGAGCAAATGATTTTAGAGATAAAAAAGCTACTACAATTACAGGTTTTAAAATTATTGATGATTATACTTTTAGTATTCAATTAATAAATAATGCTTCAATTTTTTTAGAAATTCTTACAAACCCTGTTGCATCAATAATTAGCGAAGAGGCTTATAAAACACAAAAAGATAAATTAGTAATTGGTGCAGGACCTTTTATATATGATACTAAAGCCAGTACACCTAAACATTTTGTTTTTTATAAAAACATAAATTATTATGCAGTTGATAAAGACGGTAATCCTTTACCTTACTTAGATTCGGTTATTGTAGATGTTTTAGCAAACACAGAAGAATCTTTAATTAAATTTAGAGAAGGGAAATACGATCACATAGGTTCAGTGCCAAGTAATCAGTTAAAAAATATTGTAGAAAGTAATATTAATGAGTTTAAAGGGAGTCCACCAAAATTTATAATAGACCAAAGGCCTGAAATGATAAGTAGTTACTATACTTTAAATATAAATAAGGCACCATTAAATGATATTAAAGTAAGACAAGCCATTAATTACGCTATTGATAAAAACAAAATAATTGATAAAGTTTTATTTGGGCAAGCATACGGGCCTGCAATTTATGGCTTAGTTCCTCCATCATTTTCGTATTATAAAAATTCTGAAATTAAAGGTTATGATGTTGATATTGAAAAAGCAAAAAAACTTTTAAGCGAAGCGGGATTTGCTGATGGTAAAAATTTTCCGGAATTGCAACTAATAGTTAATGGCGGAAACACACGAAACAACAGTGTAGCAGCCGAAATTCAAAAACAATTAAAAACAAATTTAAATATAAATGTTACGTTTGAATCTATGGCAAGTGGCGATAAATATCAATTTCAATTAGATGGTAAAGGCGATATTTTTTCTGATGGATGGGTTGCAGATTATCCAAGCCCCGAATCCTTTTTATCGGTTTTTTACGGAGCAAATATTAAACCAAACGAACCTCATCGTTACCCAAATACAATGGCTTACAATAATAAAGAATATAATAATTATTATGAACAAGGCCGTAACGCATCAAGTAGGGATAGTGCAGCTAAATATTTTGTAAAAGCAGACCAAGTTTTAATGAACGATGCCGTAATAATTCCTTTAATATATGAGAGTAACTGTAGGTTAGTAAGTAATAAGTTAAAAAATTATTTTTCTAGCCCGTTAAGAAATTTTGATTTTACTAAAGTAAAAGTAGATTAATTGCTCAATTATTTAATATAAAACAATAAGTACAATGAATAGAATAATGGTAGTTATTTCTCTTTCAATAGAAGGGATACAGACTATAATTGCAAACCCAGAGTTGCCTAAAAAAGAAATGGAGTTTGTAAATAAATGGAAGGCAGAAAATATATTAGAAAGTTTTTTTATTTCTGTTTCTAAAAAAGATGCGGTACTTATTTTTCAAAACATAGATGAGGTTAAAACAAAAGAATTAATTGAATCGCTACCTTATTTCCCGTACATGTCTAAAATAGAATATCATAATTTAAATAAACAGTTTTAAATAATATTAAGAATTTTTTAATGTTTTTTCTAAATATTTTTGGCTAGGCATTAAACTGTTTTGAATTCTTCTTGCATATCTAATACTACTAATAATTTCTTCGTTTTTTTCTTCAATAATATGCTTTTGCTTTTCAATTTCTTTTAGCCTCAACTCAGCCTCTTGTTCGGCTTTTTTACGTAAAATAATTTCTTTACTAAATAATCTGTTCCATAAAATTAAACAAATTGCTAATAATAATAAGCCGGTATCTAACATTATGTTAGCACCAGGCCAATGCATTTTTTTAAATAAATATCCTAATATTAAAGCTCCTGCGCTAATTAAATCGCCAAAAGATAATAAATACGAATGCCATCGTTTACTTGCGTATTGATTCCATTTTTCTATTTTATTTTTAGTAAAAACTGGTAAAATACTAAAGGTTACAAATGCAAACGATAAAATAAATAAAATTGATGTGCCGGGTAAGTGTAAAAATTTAAAAAGATAAGTTATGCCTAAAAATATTATTGCAATTGTAATTGCAATTTTTACAAATTTTTTTCTGTTAACTAATGGTTTATTTAAGTGTAAAAAAGAAATCCCTAAAAATAATGCTATTAAAGATGAACTACCAATTAACCAAGTTAAAAATTTGCCTTCATAATTGTAAGCTATTGCAGTAAATAAAATAGATGTAATTATTATTACACCTAAAATAATAAATATTTTACCTAAAATTTTAAGCATAAATAAAAATACAAAAAAAGCAGTTCAAAAACTGAACTGCTTTAAAATAAATTTTCAGCCAAAGTTTAATCTACATTATCGTGTAAAAATGAGTTATTTGGTTTAATTTCAATTTTTTTATCTTCGCCTTCGGTTAAAGTAAAACGAGATACTTGCGACTCTGTACTATGTGTTTTGTTTTCAAGCGCAATGTTTTTTCTTTCAAAAGCTGTTTGTTTTTCTAAAGCAGCCAAACCATCGGGGCTTTTCATTTTTAAAGTAATTTCTTTTAATTTACGAATACGCTCTTGTGCAATTTTAATTTGCTCTTCGCGCGATGCTGCTTCATTTTTTTCAGCAATTGGTGTATCGTTTATTTCAATTATACTTTCTTCTTTTACTTCATTAAATGTAAATTCTTCTAATGTTGAATTTATTTCGATGTTTGTATTAATTGGTGTGTTATCTATCTGTTTAACTGTCATTTCAATATTGTTTTCAACGTTAATTTCAACAGATTCGATATTAATAGTGTTTGTAGTTTCTGCAACAGGAGGCGTTAGTTCTGTTTTAGCTTCAGGTTTAACTTCAACTTCTTGTTTAATATAAACATGCGGCTCAGTTTTACTTATCTCGTCAATTATATTTGTTTGAACAACTTCATTTATTGGTTGTTCAATTTTTTCTTCTAAACTAACAATTTTTCTTTCTTTAGGGGCGGCAACTTCAAAACCTGTAGTTTGTTTAGCTTTAAATCCGGTAGCAATAATTGTTACACTAACATTATCACCTAAAGAAGGGTCAGTTCCATACCCAGTAATTAATTCTGCTGTTCCTCCTGCTGATTCTTGAATAAAATCTGTAATTTCTCCAAATTCATCCATATCAATATCATCGCTTCCGCTCATTATGTTTAACAATACATGGCGAGCACCGCTAATATCATTATCATTTAACAACGGTGAATTTAACGCTTGTTCAACAGCTCTAATTGCTCTTCTTTCTCCACTTGCTACAGCAGAGCCCATTATTGCAACACCGCTATCTTTCATTACCGTTTTTACATCATTAAAATCAACATTAATGTGCATATGTAAACTAATAATTTCGGCAATACTTTTTGCTGCGCCAGTTAAAACATTATCTGCATGTTCAAATGCTTCGCTCATTTTTAAATTGCCATAAATTTCGCGCAACTTATCGTTACCAATAACAAGAAGTGTATCAACATATTTTTTTAATTCTTCTAAACCAGCTTCAGCTTGTGCGCGGCGTTTTTTTCCTTCAAACGTAAAAGGGATTGTAACTATGCCAACCGTTAGTATCCCTAAAGATTGAGCAATACTAGCTATTACGGGGGCAGCTCCTGTTCCAGTACCTCCACCTAAGCCAGCTGTAATAAAAACCATTTGTGTGTTTTCCCCTAAAAACTCTTTAATTTCATCAATTGATTCTAATGCAGCTTCTTTACCAACATCAGGAATTGAGCCTGCGCCAAGTCCTTTAGTAGATTTAGCTCCTAATTGTATTTTGTGATTAACAGGGCTTTTTTCTAAAGCTTGTTTATCTGTGTTGCAAATTACAAAATCAACGCCTTTAATTCCTAAGCGAAACATGTGGTTTACAGCGTTACTTCCGCCTCCACCTACTCCAATTACTTTAATAATTGAGCTTTCTTCTTGTGGTAATTCAAATTGCATCATAATTGTATTTTTTAAGGGTTATTTTTTTGGTTTGGTTATTTATTTTTAATTTTATTCGACATCATCTCTTATCCAGTCTTGTGTTTTTTCAAGTAAATTGGTTAAAAATGAACCTATTCTTTTTTGTGAATGACCCACAACTTTTTTCTCTTCTTTAGCATTTTCAACTTGTTGGTTTGCTTGTTTATTATCTATAGTTGCTTTATTAGAGTTTAATGTACGTTTTGCGTCTCTTTCGTATTTCTCTATCCCTTTCATCACTAAACCTACACCAGTTGCAAACAAGGGGTTTTTTAACTTATCGTCGTTTCCGGCTAAATGTTCGTTTGGAGTACCAATTCTACAATCCATACCTGTTGTAAGCATTGCTAATTGAGATAAATGTTTTAACATAGCTCCACCACCTGTTACAACAATGCCCGCTGACAATTTACGCTCAAAGCCACTGCTTTTAATTTCATATAACACAAACTCTAAAATTTCTTCCATACGAGCTTGTATGATTTGTGCTAAAAATTTAACTGAAATTTCTTTTTGTGGCCGGCCTCTTAAGCCAGGGATAGAAATAATTTCATTTTCTTGGTTTTCATTAGCTAAAGCAGAACCAAATCTAACCTTTAATTGTTCGGCTTGTGCTTTTATAATTCCACAACCTTCTTTAATGTCTTCTGTTATAATATTTCCTCCAAACGGAATAACTGCAGTATGACGAATGATGTTATCGTAAAAAATTGCTACATCTGTTGTACCACCACCAATATCAACTAAAACAACACCTGCTTCTTTTTCTTCATCGCTTAAAACTGCATCTGCACTTGCTAAAGGTTCTAAATGTAAATCAACTGTTTCTAAGCCTGAACGATTTACGCATTTAAAAATGTTTTTAACAGCGCTAACTTGTCCTGTAATAATATGAAAATTCCCTTCTAATCTAATACCTGCATGGCCAATTGGATTACGTATTCCAATTTCATTATCAACAATATATTCTTGTGGTATAACATGTATAATTTCTTCGCCTGGACTCATTACCAAACGGTGCATGCTGTCAATTAAAGTATCAATATCTTTTTGAGACACTTCATCTTCTAAACTTTGGCGAGTTAACATGCCACGATGTTGCATACTTTTAATATGTTGCCCTGCAATGCCTACAACAACTTCTCCAATATCAACGTTTGCTGCATTTGCTGCTAAAGCAATTGCTGCTTTAATGCTTGCTACAGTTTGTTCAATATTTACAACAACTCCACGGTTTACGCCTAACGATTCCGTTTTTCCAATACCTAAAATTTCTACTTTACCATGTTCGTTTTTTTGACCAACTATGGCAGCAATTTTAGTAGTTCCAATATCTAAACCCACTACTAATTCTGATGATAAATTGTTTGGTTGCGTGTTGTTTTCCATAACTAATTAATGCTTGTTTTTTTTGTTCCTACAATTATGTTTTTATATTTAATATTTATTACGGAATATTTATTCCAACTATTTGTTTTTGTTAAACCTTCTTTATAAAATACTTTTAGTTTATTAAATTTTTCTTCGATGTTTGTGGCTTGACCAAAAATAATTTTATGGTCGCCCATTACGGGTATTAATTCAATTTCTTTATTTTTAGTAACATTAATTTGATGTATTAATGCCATTAAAGTTGAGTCTTGATTTATATACGTTGTTAAATCCCATAAATCATCTAACACACTAATTTGGTTGTAAGTTGGGTTATTTTTTATTTGTGTTACTGTAAAATCGCTTCGTCTTGCATATGGCTCATTTATTAGCCCATTAGCAACTAATACGCGAGCAGTATAATTTTCGCTTAAGGGCATTAATTTTGATTGTGAATCAATGTAGTAACTTTCGCCATCTTGGTTTATAATGCGAAGTATTGGCTTGCGTTGTTCAACATCAATTTTTAATTCACCATTTAGATCTGCACTAATTTCGGCATTTGCAACAGAAGGATGATTGTTTAATGCTTTTTCGAGTAAAGGAATGTTAATGTTTTTATACTGATTATTTAAGAGTAATTCATTTCTTGAATTAAAATAATCTTGAACATCTGTTTCGTTTAAAAAACTATTTTCGGTTGGGTTAGTAATGTTAATGTTAATTGAATTAACGATTAGATTTTTTTCTTGTTTATTGATAAAAGATAAAGATAAAGCAATGCCACAAACTGCAAAACACCATGCAATTACAACAAATACTTTTTTATAATTTATTTTTTTCAAATTTTATTTTTTAATATTTTTTCAATGGGTTCAACTAATCCATCTATATCACCAGCACCCATAGTAACAAGTACTTCAATGTTATTATTTTTCACATAATCCAGCACTTCTTCTTTTGTAACTAATTTTTTATTGTTGCAAGTTACTTTGTTTAATAACCAACTTGAGTTAACGCCTTCAATTGGCAATTCTCTTGCTGGGTAAATTTCTAAAAGTAAACACTCATCTAACAAACTTAAGCTTTCAGCAAATCCTTCAACAAAATCTCTAGTTCTTGTAAATAAATGTGGCTGAAAAATACCAGTTACTTTTTTGTTTGGATAGATTTTTTTTACAGAGCCTATTGTTGCTTTTAACTCTTCTGGATGATGCGCATAATCATCTATAAAAACAACAGAGTTACTTTTAACTCTATAATCAAACCTACGTTTAACGCCATTAAAAGAACGTAATGCATTTTTTATAACATCTGCACTTACACCAAGTAATTGAGCAACCGCAACAGCAGCAATAGAATTTTCAACATTATGTAACCCAGGTAAGCCAAGTGTTACATTGTTAATAGGTTCTATTGAACTTTTAATATTATAAACGAAATTGGCGTCTTCAATTTTTATTGAATCCGCACAATATTCCGTATCTAAATTTAAGGAGTAGACTAAACGTTTCGAAGTGAGCTTCAAATCGTTATCAACATTTTTTTTAACAACTAAAGTGCCATTAGCTGAAACACATTTGCTAAAAAGTAAATACCCATCTTTTACATGTTGTTCATCTCCGTATATATCTAAATGATCAGCGTCAACACTTGTAATTATTGCTATTTCGGGTTTTAATGTTAAAAACGATCTGTCATACTCATCTGCTTCAACAACAAAAAAAGAATTAGTATTATTTATATCACCAAGTAAAATATTAGTGTTGTAATTATTTGAAATACCTCCCATAAAAGAAAAACAGTTAAAGGATGCGCATTTTAAAATATGAGTTACTAATGTTGTTGTTGTTGTTTTGCCATGTGTGCCAGCAATTGCAATAGTTCTAAATTGACTGCTTATTTCGCCTAAAACTTGTGAGCGTTTTAAGATAGTATAATTTCTTTCTTGTAAAAAAATATACTCTTTATGTATTAAAGGAATTGCAGGTGTGTAAATCACTAAAACTTCGTCTTTAGTGTAATTTTTTAATAATAAATTTAGAGAAGCTACATCTTCGTTGAAATGGCAAATTATTCCTTCGTTTTCTAACTGTGTGGTTAATTTAGTTTTTGTTTTATCATAACCAATTACTTCTTTTTTATAATGATTAAAAAAACGAGCTAAAGCACTCATGCCAATACCGCCAATGCCTATAAAGTAGTAAAGTTTATAGCTTAATATGCTTTTTGTTAATGTCAATCTTTATTTTTTTTAATTAATTTTAATACTTCGGCAGCAATTGTTTTTGTTGCATTTGGATATGCCATTTTAACTACATTTAAACTTAATTGATTTAACTTTTCGTTATCGTTTATTAAATCTAATGCAGTTTTTACTAAAGAATGGTTTGCGTCAAAATCTTTAACCAAAATTGCTGCTGAATTTTGTTGCAATGCTAATGCATTTTTAGTTTGATGGTCTTCTGCAACATTTGGCGAAGGAACCAAAATACAAGGTTTACCTATAACACAAATTTCGGAAATAGAACTTGCTCCTGCCCTTGATATTACCAAATCGCAAGCTGCATATGCCAAATCCATTCGTGAAATAAAATCAAATGCTTTAATGCCGTTTTCTTTATAATTTTTTACACTTTCATTTGCAATTGAAATGTATCCTTTGCCTGTTTGCCAAATTAATTGATAATTAGCCTCAAAAATATTTTTAAGCCCTAAGTTTATTGCTTCATTAATTGTACGCGCACCTAAACTACCCCCAATAACTAATATTGTTTTTTTTTCGGAATTTAAACCAAAAAACGCTAAAGCTTCATTTCTTTTTGAGTTTATATTAAATAAATCTTGACGAATAGGATTTCCCGTAATTAATATTTTTTCTTTTGGAAAGTATTTATCCATATTTGGATATGCAACACAAATTTTATTAACTTTTTTTCCAAGAATTTTATTAGTTAAACCTGCATACGAATTGCCTTCGTGTATTAAAGCAGGAATATTTTTTGCGGTTGCCGCTTTAATTATTGGTCCGCTTGCAAACCCACCAGTACCCACCACAACGTTAGGATTAAAATTTTTAATTATTTGTTTAGTTTGAAAATAACTTTTTATTAATAAAAAAGGTAATTTAAAATTTGACAATGTGAATTTTCGTTGTAAACCTGCTATTGAAACGCCAATAATTTTATAACCAGCTGCAGGAACTTTTTCCATTTCCATTTTACCAATTGCGCCAACAAATAAAATTTCGGCATTAGGTATTGTGTTTTTAATTTCGTTAGCAATTGCAACTGCTGGAAAAATATGACCTCCTGTTCCTCCTCCACTTAACAAAACTTTTATTGGTTCCATTTTTAAACAGTTTCTAAATTTTCGATTGTTTCGTTAGTATTATTTTTGCTTACACTTAAAATAATTCCTAATGTTATCATTGTAAAAATCATTGAGGTACCACCCATACTTATTAAAGGTAAAGGTTGCCCAGTTACTGGAAATAAATTAACTGCAACCGCCATATTAACAAGTGCTTGAAAAACTAAACTAAAAGTTAAACCTATTGCCATTAAACCACCAAAAGGTTTATCGTTTTCGCGTAAAATTCTAATACCTCTAAACAATAAAATCATGTATAAAAAGAGTAAACCAAACCCAATAAATAACCCATACTCTTCTATAATAATTGCATAAATAAAATCTGATGATGCTTGAGGTAAAAATGCGCGTTGTGTACTATTTCCTGGTCCTTTTCCAATTACACCACCAGTTGCAATTGCAATTTTAGCTTGTTCGCTTTGATAATTACTTTGTGTATCGCCACTTGAAAAATTTTCGATACGAGCTTTCCATGTAAATGCACGTTTAGATGGGAAAGTACTAGGAGAAAACCAAATCCATGAAATTAAAATTGTGCCTGCTAATAAACAAATACCAAGAATTTTTAGTAATATTTTATAATTTATTCCACCAAAAAACATAAGCATTAAGCAATTAAAAAATAAAATTGCAGCTGTTGAAAAATTTGCAGGTAATATTAAAACACAAATTATGCTAATTGGAATCATTAAATGTTTAATTACTTCTTTTAATGTGTTTAATGATTTACCTTTAAGAGCAATAATTCTGGCAACATAAATAATTAACACCAGTTTTGCTAAATCTGATGATTGAAATGTTAGTTTTAAACCTGGTATTTCAATCCATCGTGATGCATCGCCAGCACTTACGCCTTTTGCTAAAGTGTAAATTAATAATGGAATACAAATTAAAAAGCCAATTTGAGATATTCTGCTAAACAGCGTGTACTTTAATTTGTGAACTAAATATGCAACTAAAAAACCTATACATACAAAAATGAATTGTTTAAGTAAATAAAATTCTGATTTACCTTGTTGAAATTTATGTGCAAGGGTAACAACTGCACTGTAAACAACAAGTATAGAAAGCAGGGATAATAAAAACATTATTGCCCAAACTACTTTATCACCTTTTAAGTAATTAAAAACATTCATAAAAAAGGAATTAAATTTTAAATAGCTCTTACAGCCGCTTTAAATTGTAAGCCGCGGTCTTCGTAGTTTTTAAATAAATCAAAACTTGCACAAGCAGGAGATAATAAAACTACATCACCTTTTTTAGCAATTTTATATGATGCAGTAACGGCATCAATTGTATTGTCAGTTTCAATAATTAAATCTACATGGTTTTTAAATGCTTTAATTATTTTTTTATTGTCTTTACCTAAACAAATAATTGCTTTTACTTTAGCTTTAACTAAATCTATTAAATCGTCGTAATTGTTTCCTTTATCTTGTCCACCAGCAATCCAAACAGCAGGTTTATTCATGCTTTCAAGAGCATACCATGTTGAATTAACGTTTGTAGCTTTGCTATCGTTAATAAATTCTACACCATTAATAGAGGCCACAAATTCTAATCTGTGTTCAATATTTTGGAAATCTTGTAAACTTTCGCGAATTACTTCGTTTCTTACATTTACAATAGTGCTTGCCAAAGAGGCAGCCATGCTGTTGTAAACATTGTGTTTACCTTGCAGCGCTAGTTGTTCAATTGTCATAATTAAGGGTTGGTTTTGGTTTGGTTTATAATTAAGGGTTATTTGGTTGTTTAATAAAAAGGCTCCATCACCATCAATTGGTTGTTTGATGCTAAAAGGAATAGTGGTAGCCTCAATTTTATTATTGCTCATAAAGTTGGCTATTACTTCATCGTCTATGCAATAAATAAATTGGTTGGTTTTGCTTTGGTTTTGGGTTATTCTAAATTTTGATTTTACATAATTTTCAAATTTATAATCATATCTATCTAAATGATCGGGGGTAATATTTAATAATATTGCAACATCTGCGGTAAAATTAAACATACCATCAAGTTGAAAGCTACTCAGCTCTAGCACATAGTAATCAAAATTTTCTTTAGCAACTTGATAGGCAAAACTTTTACCTACATTACCTCCTAAACCAACATTATAGCCTGCTTTTTTAAGTATGTGATAAGTTAATAATGTAGTTGTAGTTTTTCCATTTGACCCCGTTATACATATTTTTTTTGCTGATGTATATCTTGCTGCAAATTCAATTTCTGAAATAACTGGAATTTTATTTTCGATAATTGTTTTTACAATTTCTGTTTGTTCTGATATACCAGGGCTTTTAATAATTTCTTTTGCTTCTAAAATTTTTTGTGTTGTGTGTTGATTTTCTTCAAACAAAATATTTTCATCTAGTAGTTGTTGTTTGTATTTGTTAGCAATATTTCCTTTATCGCTTACAAAAACGTCAAAACCCTTTTGTTTAGCTAGTATTGCACTACCTACACCGCTTTCGCCACTACCGAGTATAACTATTTTATTATTCACTATCTTAATTTAAGTGTTACAAAAGTTAATACAGCTAACATAATTCCTATAATAAAAAACCGCATAACTATTTTAGATTCGTGAAAACCTAATTTTTGGTAATGATGGTGAAGTGGGGCCATTTTAAATAAACGATGCGTTTGAGCATACTCTAAACCACGACGTTTTTTTTGATACTTAAAATAATAAACTTGTAATATAACCGATATATTTTCAACCAAAAACACTCCACATAAAATTGGAATTAATAGTTCTTTACGAATTGCTATGGCATAAACTGCAATAATACCGCCAATTGCTAATGAACCTGTATCGCCCATAAATACCTGTGCTGGAAAAGAGTTGTACCATAAAAAACCTACACATGCGCCAATAAATGCGGCCATAAAAACTACTAACTCGCCTGAGTTTGGTATATACATAATGTTAAGGTAATCGGCAAAAATGGTGTTACCAGAAACGTATGCTAAAATTCCTAATACAACTCCAATAATTGCACTTGTTCCTGCAGCTAAACCATCAATCCCATCGGTTATATTTGCTCCATTGCTAACAGCAGTTACAACTATTATTACCATGGGTATAAAAATTAACCAACCATATTTTGCACAATCATTACACATCCACGATAAAAATGAACTATAGTTTAATTCGTTATTTTTAAAAAACGGAATAGTAGTTTTAAGTGTTTTTGTTGGTTTTTCTGAGTAGAGTGGGATTTTTAAACTTTGTTGAGAGTTTGCATTATCATTCACCCAAGCTATTTTTTCGTTATGTGTTAATCTTTCTTTAATAACAACATCTGGATGAAAGTAAAACACACAACCAACAATTAATCCAATTCCTACTTGTCCAATTATTTTAAATTTTCCTTGTAATCCTTCTTTATTTTTTTTAAAAACTTTAATGTAATCGTCTAAAAAGCCAATACCACCAAGCCATATTGTAGATATTATCATTAAAACAATATATACGTTTAATACTTTTGCAAATAAAAGTGTAGGAATTAGAATAGCAGCTATAATAATTATTCCTCCCATTGTTGGTGTTCCTGCTTTTTTAGTTTGCCCGTCAAGTCCTAACTCTCTAATTGTTTCACCAATTTGTTTACGGCGTATAAATTCAATAATGCGTTTACCAAAAACTAAAGAAATGATTAAAGAAGAAATTAATGCTAAAGCAGCTCTAAAAGAAATGTATTGAAATGCGCCAGCACCTGGAAAATCGAAAACTTTATCTAAATATGTAAAAAGATAATAGAACATTATATACTAAGTGTTTGAATGGTTTCTTTTAAAGTTTTAAAATCATCAAAATCGTGTTTAACTCCTTTTATTTCTTGATATTTTTCATGGCCTTTTCCTGCAATTAAAATTATATCTCCTGGTTTTGAAAATTGACATGCTGTTTTAATTGCTTCTTTTCTATCTGTAATGCGCAATGTTTTTTTAGTATCAACTGGAGATACGCCTTTTTGCATTTGATTTAAAATTTCTTCAGGGTCCTCACTTCTTGGATTATCAGAAGTTAAGATTACCTTATCGCTGTACTCGCAAGCAATTGCAGCCATTACAGGTCTTTTTGCAGAATCTCTATCCCCACCACAGCCAACTAAAGTAATTACGTTTTCATTGCCTGTTCTAATATCTTTAATAGTTTCTAAAACATTTTTTAATGCATCTGGCGTATGTGCATAATCAACTATTCCTATAACACCACCATTAGATTTTAAATATTGGAATCTGCCTTCGACAGAGTTTAAATTACTCAGTGCGGTTAGTGTGTTAGTTTTATCTTGTTTTAAAAGCATCGCAACAGCGTAAACTGCCAAAACGTTATATGCATTAAATGTTCCAATTAATTTTACCCAAACTTCTTGGTTATTAACATTAAGCAATAAACCATTTAAATGATTTTCAATTATTCTGCATTTATAATCAGCTATGCTTTGTAATGCATAAGTATAACGATTTGCTTTAGTATTTTGCAACATTACAATACCATTTCTATCATCTTTATTAACTAAGGCAAATGCAGTATTTGGCAATAAATCAAAAAACCTTTTTTTAGCTTTAATATACTCATCAAACGTTTTATGATAATCTAAATGATCGTGAGTAATGTTAGTAAAAACAGCTCCTGTAAAATTTATACCTGAAATTCTGTTTTGAACAACGGCATGGGAACTTACTTCCATAAAAGCATATTCACAACCTTGTTTAACCATTTCACTTAACAATTCATTTAACGACAATGCATCTGGTGTTGTGTGTGTACTTTGAATTATTGTATTATTTATTTTGTTTTGAACTGTAGAAAGTAAGCCAACATTATAGCCTAAAGCTTTAAACAAGTTAAATAAAAGAGTAACTGTTGTAGTTTTACCATTAGTTCCGGTTACTCCAATTAATTTAATTTTTTCGGAAGGATTGTCATAATAATTACAAGCAATAATACCTAAGGCATAGGTTGTATCTTTAACTTTTATATAAGTAATGTTTTCGTTTAAATGGGTTGGCAATTCTTCGCATACAATTGCAACTGCTCCTGTGTTAATTGCTTTTTCAATAAATTGATGCCCATTAACAGAAGTACCATTTATAGCAATAAATAAAGTATCCTTTTTTACATTTCTCGAATCAAATGTAACCGATGAAATGGCCGTGTGGGTAGATCCAATAACCTCTTCTAATGAAACTTTATATAATATGTCGCTTAATAATTTCATTTAATATTAACTTAATTGAAGAATAATTTTGTTGCCTTTATTAAATTTTTGTCCTGCTTCTATACTTTGTTTTTTAACAACACCAAAGCCTTCAATTTTAACATACACACCATTGTTTTCTAATAAATACAAAACATCTTTAGCAGATAAACCATTTAAGTTTGGCATAATTCCTTTTTTAAGTTGTTGTTCGATATTTATTTTTACTAAGTTTATTTTAGTAGAATCTTGTTTATTTCTTACAGTATAAACATCAGAATCGTTATTAGTAAATGGTAAAGAAAATGAGTTTGCTACTTTTGCTATTTCATCGCTTTTGGTTGTAATTACATTTGGTACTTTGGTTAAAAAATTTTGAGGATGATTTACACTCTCAATAAAATCTAAACTATTTGAATAAACTTTTTCTGCAATTTCTTTAAATACTGGGCCTGAAACTAAACCGCCATAATAACTGCCTTGTGTTGGATTATTAATAATTACAATACAAGTGTACAAAGGCTTATCAGCTGGAAAATAACCAACAAATGAAGCTTGATATGATACACTGTTTTGGTCTTTATAATTTCCGTTTTTTGCAATTTGTGCAGTGCCTGTTTTTCCACCAACTTTAAAAGCTGTTATATTTAAACCTTTACCGCTTCCGTTTTTTACTACACCTTCCATTAATTGTTTAGCTTTAGCAACAGTACTTGGTTTTACAATTTGTTCATCAATTATTTCGGCACCAAAAGATTTTATTATTTTGCCGTTTTCTTTAATTGCATTTACAAAATGTGGCTTAACCATTTTGCCATTGTTTGCAATTGCATTGTATAATGTTAATGTTTGTAATGGCGTAACTAAACTTTCATAACCAATACTTATCCAAGGTAAAGATGTGCCATACCAATCTTTATCTTTAACTTGTTTAATACGTGGTATGCCTTCGCCAGGAATTGCAATTCCTAATTTTTGATTTAAATGAAATGAATTTAGCTTTGCAATAAATTGTTTGGGGTTTTTTCCAAAATATTTATTTACAATTTTACTTACACCAACATTTGACGAAGTTTCGAAAATACGTTGTGCGGTTAAAATAGGTTCCGCAGGAGGATGAGCATCTTTCATTCTTCTATCGTAATACATACATTCTCCATTTCCTACTTGTGTTTTTTCATCTAAAGAAATTCCGAATTCATCAATTACTGCGAGCATAGAAGCTAATTTAAAAGTTGAACCAGGTTCTGTTGGGTAAGCTAATGCATAATTAAAACTTTCGGTATATAAAGTAGAATCTGTTTTTGATTTTGTTAAATTAGTTATTGCTTTAATTGCGCCTGTTTTAACTTCCATTAACACAGCACAACCATGCGATGCTTGATTTTTTATAAGCGCTTTTAACAATGCTGCTTGTGCAACATCTTGTATATTAATATCTAATGTTGTGTATAAATCTTTTCCGTCTTTTGGGTCAACTTCATTTTCATCATTAATAGGTCGCCAAACATCTCCAGCAATTTTTTGCATTAATCGTTTTCCGCCTGTACCTTTTAAAACACTATCGTATGCGCCTTCTAAACCAACAGGCTTAATGCCTTGTCTGGCTAAGCCAATTGTTCTTGCGGCTAAGGATTGAAATGGCCTTTCTCTTCTGTTGGTTTGAAGAGTAACTAAACCACCTCTTTTGCCTTTTTTTAAAATCGGAAATGTTTTTAATGTTTGTAAATCTTTATAAGAAACATTTCGTTTTAAAACTACATATCTATCTTTTGTGTTGCGGGCTTTTTGTAAAATTTTTAAATATTCTTTAGTGCTTTTATCTTTAAATAAATTACTTAAACATTTTGCAAGGGAGTCTTTTTTTGATTTAAATAATTTATCATCAATACTTGGTGCGTTAATATCTACTGCTACTTCATAAAAAGGTAAAGATGTTGCTAAAAGTGCGCCATTTGCATCAAAAATATTTCCTCTTGATGCTTCCATTTCAAAAACTTTAGTTGTGAAGGCTTCTGCTTTTTCGCGCCACTCATCGCCCTCTTTAAATTGTATAATACATATTCGATACAAAATAGTTAATGCAAAAACGCACATTAAAATGTAAACGAAATAAGAACGAATTAATATGTCTTTTTTATTTTCCAGAATTTTGTTTGTTTTTATATAATTCTAAACTATCTACCACTATTTTATTTGGAGGTGAAACCGATTCTTTAAGTCCTAATGTTGCAACAGATTTAGCAACTTCACTTTGTTTACTAGCAAACATTAAATCGCTTGTTGTACTTATGTATCTTGTTTTAAGTTCTTTTAATTCGTTAGTTACTTTATTAACTTCTCTTATTTTACTATCGGCATAATAACCATTACCTATATAAAGAATAGTGATAACTGCAACAAACAACACATAAGGTAAATGTTTTACCATATTTGGGTTTGCTAAAAAAGTTCCACTAAAAACAGCAGTTAAGCCTTTAGTTAAAACTCCTTTCTTTTTAGGTTTTGGTAATTTTTCTTCTTTTTCGGCAACAATTTCTTCAACAACATTTTGTTCTTGTTCAAGAGCTTTAGTTTTAATTGGTATGTCTCTAAATTTATTTGCCACTTTTTATATTTTTTCTGCTACTCTAAGTTTTGCGCTTCGAGCTCGCGTATTAATTGAAATTTCTTCGTTGGTTGGTAAAATTGGTTTACTAGTTAAGTTTTTATAAACTTTTTTTACTGTTCCATAAATGATGTCTTTTTGTTCAACACCAGTAATGTTCCCTGTTTTGATAATATTTTTAACTATCCTGTCTTCTAAGCTATGGTAAGAAATAACAACTAATCTTCCTCCATTAACTAAAAGTTCGGTGCATTGAGTTAAACATTCTTCTAATGCTATTAATTCTTGATTTACTTCTAATCTTAATGCCTGAAATACTTTTGCTAAATATTTATGGTCTTCAAATTTTGGCGTACAACTTTTAATTGCTGCAATTAATTCGTTAGTTGTGTTTATTGAGTTTTGTTGACGGGCATTAATTATTAATTGCGTTAATTTAAAAGCATTATCAATTTCGCCATAAAACTTAAACAAGTGCAACAGTTTTTTTTCATCGTAAGTATTTACAATCAATTTAGCTGTTAGTTCATCCGTTTGATTCATTCGCATGTCTAATTCAGCATCAAAACGAATTGAAAATCCTCTTGAAGCTTCGTTAAATTGATGAGATGAAACACCTAAATCGCCAAGTATACCATCTACTTTATTTACACCATTTAATCTTAAATAATTTTTAATGTATCTAAAATTGTGTGGAATTAGCACAAAACGTTTATCATCAATTTTATTTTTATGCGCATCAATATCTTGGTCAAATGCAAATAATTTTCCAGCATCATTTAAGCAATTTAAAATTGCTTTAGAATGCCCACCTCCTCCAAAAGTTAAATCAACATAAACGCCATTAGGTTTAATGTTTAAATTATCAATACAGGCTTGTAAAAGAACGGGGGTGTGATAATTACTCATCTTCACCCAAATTAAAATTTAGCCCACCCATTACATCAATTGCTAATTTTTCAATATCAATATCTTGTGATAAAAATTCTTCATAAACTTTTTTATCCCAAATTTCAATTACGTTATTGCTACCTAAAACTTTAATATCGCTTTGTATATTTGCGTAATCGCTTAAAGATTTTGGTAATAAAATTCTACCAGAAGAATCAGGCAAAGTGTTTGTTGCGCCTCCACTAAATTTTCTAACAAATACATCGTTTGCTTTAATTAAACGATTTAATTTGCTTAATTTTTTATTTAATTTTTCCCATTCAGAGATTGGGTACAATACCAAACATTTTTGATGTAAATTTCGGTTAATCACAAAGCCTTTATCAAAAGCCAATTCAAGTTGTCTTTTTAAATCAATAGGAAACATAAAACGCCCCTTAGCATCTACCTTGCAATCATATTCTCCTATTAAACTTGTCATTAACTGATTATTAACGTTTTAGCAAAAATAAGCAAGTTTTTACCACTTTTTACCACTTTAATACATTTTTTACCACATTGTTGAAAAAATACAGGTTATTAACATTGTTAATAGAAAAAATTTTTGTATACTTTTTTTAAAACGATGACCTGGAAAGCTTACTAATTAATTAACTAAGAGATTGATTAAAAAAACAAAAGTTGAAAAATAGCTGTTTACTTTAAACACGATATTAACAAAAATTTATTATAGAAACAGAAATTGTTAAAACGAAACTTAAATTTATATTTTTGCATTTCAATTTGAGTAAGTTTAATATGTTGGCGAAAAAATTTATAGATGTAGAAAAAATTTTAAAGGATAAATTAAAAAACAAGTATAAATTTTTACCTAAATTTTTAATTAATTGGCTTAAAAAAACATTACATGAAAACGAAATTAATGAGGGGATGGAATACTTAAACCAGTTTAAAGGTTTAGAGTTTAACAAAGAGGTTATTAAATTTTTTAATATTAAAGTAATATGCACAGGAATTGAAAACATACCAAAATCTGGTGGAGTTATTTTTGCTTCTAATCACCCATTAGGTGGTATGGATGGAATGGCAATGATTCAAGAAATTGGTAACATAAGGCCTGATGTGCGTTTTATAGTAAATGATGTTTTAAAGAGTATAAAAAATTACGATGAAATATTTGTTGGCGTAAATAAAGTTGGGAATATTAAAAGTAGAGGGAGTTTACAAACTGTTGAACAAGTTTATAGTACAGATAGTGCCATTCTTGTTTTTCCGAGTGGCTTGGTAAGTAGAAAATTTAATGTTGGCATAAGAGATTTAGCTTGGAATAAAAGTTTTATTAATAAAGCCATTAAATATAATAAACCAATTATACCTGTATTTATTGAAGGACAAAACAGTAACTTTTTTTACAATTTTGCAAAATGGCGCAAACGCATTGGCATAAAAGCAAATATTGAAATGCTTTTTTTACCTGATGAAATGTTTAAACAACGAGGCAATACAATTAAATTGCATTTTGGAAAACCCGTAGAGCCAAGTGTTTTTTATACCGAACGCACACCGCAAGAGTGGACTGAAATAATGTATAAATATTTATATAGTGGTAGTATTCAAAAAGGTGTTAAACTTATTGATTTTGCAAAATAAAGTTGTTAAGTTTACAAAAGAACAATAATGAACTTTAAATTAAATTATACTACTCTCCCTTTACTTTTAGGTATAATCATTTTTTTTTCTTGTTCAGAAAACAATAAAAATAAATTGCCTGAAACAAATCAAGTTATTGTAAAAGAAGATACAATATGGCAAGTGCCAGATACAAACAATATACCTAAAAACCAATTTGGTGAATTAGTTAGGTATGGACGTAAATTATTATTAAACACAGCTTATTACATTGGCCCTAATGGTACTGTTGGTAGTTACTTAGGGAATAAAATGAATTGTAGTAATTGTCATTTACAAGCAGGCACTGTGCCTTATGGATTTAATTTTTTTAGCACCCATGCTAGATATCCACAATATAGAGGAAGAGAAAATAAAGTTTTAAGTTTGGCTGATCGTGTAAATAATTGCATAGAACGTCCTCATAACGGAAAACATTTACCCCTTAACAGTACAGAACTATTAGCAATTACATCTTATATTAAATGGTTAGGTGAAAATGTTCCTGTAAACACAAATGTTGTTGGTGATGCACCTTATAATATTGGTTATATAGATAGAGCTGCAGATCCAGTTAAAGGAGAAAACATATATATTCAGCATTGTAAAACTTGCCATGGCGATAACGGAGAAGGTAAATTAAAAGCAAACCAAATAACCTATGAATACCCGCCTTTATGGGGAGATTCTAGTTATCAAATTGGTAGTAGTGTACATAGAATTTATAAAATGGCAAGTTTTGTTTACTGCAATATGCCTCATAATATTGCTACATATAAAAAACCAGTGTTAACAATTGAAAATGCTTATGATGTTGTTGCATTTATAAATGATGACAGAATACATAAACGTCCTAAACCAATTACTAAAGTTGATTATCCAAACATCAAAGCAAAACCTATAGATTATTTTAAAGGGCCATATTTAGACTCTTTTCCTGAAATACAACATAAATTTGGGCCATACCAACCCATTGTAGATTTTTATAAAAAGAATAATTTAAAAATTATTTTTTAAGACAAGATTTTATCTTTTGTTAGATTCTTTTAAGTACGTGCTAATTGCCCCACTCATGCTTGGGTTTAATGGGTTTGGTGCAAATATATCTAAACGGTAGCCTAATTCTTTAACCTTTTGCGCAACTGTGTGCCCAAAAGCAGCAATACGCGTGTTGCCTTGTTTAAAATTAGGGAAATTTTGTTTTAATGATTTTATACCAGCAGGCGTAAAAAACACCAATAAATCATAATCGTTTAGCGACTTAATATCACTTAAATTAGCGCTTATTGTTTTATAAAAGACACCTTTAGTGTAACTAAGTTTCAATTCATCTAATAAATCAACAATTTTTTCTTTATGTACATCGCTTACAGGTAATAAAAATTTTTCGGTTTTGTTTTTATTTATTACATCAACTAAATCAACTAGAGTTCCTTGTCCAAAAAATATTTTTCTTTTTCTGTACTGAATGTATTTTTGTAAATAATATGCAATTTGTTCATTTATACAAAAAAACTTCATCGAATCAGGAACTGTAATGCGCATTTCATTACACATTCTAAAATAATGATCTACTCCTAATTTACTATTTAATACAACAGCACCGTGTGCTAAAATATCTATACGTTGTAATCTAAACTCTTGAGCGGTTAAAGGCTCTACTTTAATAAAATGCCTAAAATTTACATTTAAATTATGTTTTTTACCAAGTAAGCAATACGGGTTAGTTTCAGGGTCTGCTGGTTTTGGCTGAGACAACAACACACTTTTAATTTTATTTTTCGGAAAATTACTTACTTCTATTTTAGGTAAAGGAGCAACAGTTATAAGAGGTTTTTTAGAGCTTTTTCTTGTCTTTTTAACTTCAGAGGGATTTTGAGTTTTAATTTCCTCCTTTACAATTTGTTTTTTTTCAACCTTAACCTTTTTTATTTTTGGTTTTATTGAAGTTTTTTTCGAAGTAATTTTTTTAGGAGCAATTTTTTTCTTTGCTACAACTGTTTTTTTAGCAGATTTTTTTTTATTTAATTGTTTAGCTTTTGGTTTTTTTACTTTAGCAGTTCCTTTTTTGTTTGTAGGTTTTTTTGCTAATTTTTTTGCTGCCATTTAAATATAAAATTTTAAAACTTTTCAATTAAAATTTTACCTAAAACTAAACTTGGTAAAATTTCAATGGCGCAAAGGTAAATAAAACTTTGTAAAATTCCTACTTTTCCACTTATTAATCCAAAACTAATTCCTTTTAACCACTTAATTAATAGGTGTATAAAAAATAAAATTAAAGCCGGAGCCAAAAGTATAAGCGGGTTTAACTTCACAATTTCAGATAATAAAACCAAAGGCAATATAATTAAACTAAAAGTTTGATTTATTATAAACGAATAACTAGTGTATTCGTTTATTAAAGTATGTTGGTTACTTACAAATGAAATAACTTTAAATAATAAAATTTTTAGAAAATTAAATGCTAATAATATTGTGAAAAAAATAATAAATTGAAAAAAGCCTGGCAGACTAACAAACATTAAGCTATACAAAACATTTATTTTATATGCTAACAACGCTAATGAAATATTGTAAAATAACAATAAAAAAACAGAATATGTTCTAAAAGAATTTGCCTCATCTCTTTGAATTTGACCAAATACTTGATTATTAAAAGTAGCTTGTAATATTCTCATTAGTTTATTATAAGAATTATTTTTAACGAAAACAAAAACAGAAAGGCAAAGTATAAACAATAAACTTTGCCAAATTGTGCTTGAGCTATATAAAATTTGCTGTTCGTTATTTACAATTTTTAATAAATGATTATTAAAAATATGTGCGTTATAATTCATTTCTATTACAAGGCAAAGGTACGAGAAATACTGAAACCAAATTTAATTTGTGCATTTGTCCAACTATCTGTTGTATAAGGTAAATAATTATTTTCAACTAAGCCTGTTGCATTAGTAAAAAATAAGCTAAACACGTGTCCACCTGTTTCTAGCTCAACACCTAACGATAAAGGGTTTTTTATATTTGGGTTATTTGTAAAATAATTTCCTACATTGTAATAATAATCGCCAATTACACTCACCCGTTTTGTTACTTTAATTCTACCCCCAAAACCAATGCTAACAAAGCCATTAACATCGGCACTATTATTATTTGTGTTTATATTTTCTTTGATAAAATTACGGTAAACGTATGTTGGCAACAACTCTAATGATATTGCACTATTTAATTTACTTGCAATTATTAATTGACTTACATAATTTACTCTGTGCGATTCTTTTGTTGCAAAGTTTTTATTTACTCCTGCATAAATATCAGTTGTTGGCCTATGTGTATAGCCCATACTTCCATAAAAAGCTACAGAAACAGGAATACTAAAGTCTGTTGTTTGTGTTAAAAAACGCCATTTAACAGAACCATCAACTAACTTATTTAATCTACTTCGCCCTATTCCTACACTTAAATTATCTAAAATTCCATATTCCAAGCTATTTCTAATATCAGATGCGTTATCAAATCCAAAGCCAGTTTGAGCGGCATCATTTAAAGGGTTTTTAGTTGTGTTGTCGTATGCATTTCCAAAACGGTGACTTATTCTGTAATCTAAATGTTTTTTCTTAACCGTTTCTGTTGTTTGCGCATTACCAATTTTTAAAGTTTTAAAAGTAGCATAAACTTTTTTGGGTTTAGTGTCTTTTGGCTCTTCAACTAAACTTAATAAATCATCTTGCGCATTAATTGAAGGTACAGCAGTAGTTAATAAAATAATTGCTGCAATTTTAAATTTTGTAATTTTCATGCAATTATTTTTTCTCAAATGGTTCTAAAACACATTTATAATCTACATCAATAACCTCAGCAATATTTTTAACATATAAGGTTGGCACTTTTATATTATAATCTGCAACTTTAACTTTAAACAAGCAATCTAAAAATAATTCGTTACCAACTTTTTTAATTGTGCCAGAATAGGTTTCATCTTTAGTAACCCCATGAATTTCCATTTTACCTGTAACCGTTACTTTAGTTTCACCATCTTTAGTATAATCAATAGGTTCGTTAATTTTTCCTTTAAATGTTGCTTTAGGAAATTTTTCGCTTTCCATATAATTTTCATTAAAATGCTCTTCCATTAAAGCATTTTTAAATTTAAAATTTACAATTGTAACGGCACATTGTAAATCGCCAGTTTTAGAATTTAAAACAACAATTGCACTTTTATTAGTAGCCTCAATATCTTCTAAAGGCGATTTACTGTAAAAGTTAACTGTAGTGCCTCCACTTTTAGCTTTGTAAATTTGCGCATTTGTTTTTAAAGTTAATGCAACAGAAAGAATAACTAATAATTTTTTCATAATTTTAATATACCAAAGTTAATTAAATTTATTAATTAAACAAGTATTTATATACTTATCTATAACTCTAGGCCAAGCTATTTTTTGAATGTTTTCAATTTTAATCCAATTTAAATTTTTTGGCTTATTACTTAGTTTTAACAGATAAAATTTACAGTATAAGTGTTGGTGACTTAAAACATGTTTAATAGTATTACTTTGTTCATTTATTTGATAAGCCTTAAATGGCAACTCAGTAAAAAGTATTTCTTCATTACAATTTTTATTTTTTTCAATTAAATAAAACTCGTGTAAACCTTCCCAAATGTCTTTTTTATTCCGTTTAAAATAGGCTATTTCGTTTTTGTGTTTTACAACAAAATAATAAAAAAAGCGTGTTTTTATTTTTATGCTTTTTTCTTTTACTGGCAATGTTTTTACTTTGTTTTTTGCAAAAGCAATGCATTTGAAATTTAATGGGCAGTTAAAACAATCGGGATTTTTAGGTTTACAATACTGCGAACCAAACTCCATAATTGCTTGATTGTAAATTGCATTTTGTTTTTTATCTAGTAAAGAATCCGCTAAATCTTTAAACTTCTTTTTACCAACAGTAGAATCAATTGGGGTTTTAATTCCAAAAACTCTGCTTAAAACCCTATAAACATTTCCATCTACAACTGCATGCGGTAAATTATAAGCAAAACTTGCAATTGCAGCGGCAGTATAATCTCCAATTCCTTTTAATTTTTTTATTTGAATGTAATTGTTCGGAAAAACACCATTAAACTCTTTTAAAATCGTATTTGCTGTAAAATGTAAATTTCTAGCTCTAGAATAATAACCCAAACCCTGCCAATCTTTTAAAACAGAATCAATATTTGCTTGTGCCAAATGTTTTAGTGTTGGATAATTTTTAAGAAATTTGTAATAATAAGATAAACCTTGATTTACTTGTGTTTGTTGTAAAATAATTTCTGATAACCATATAAAATAAGGGTTTTTGGTATTGCGCCAAGGCAAATCTCTTTTATTTAGCTTATACCAAGCAATTATATGTGCCGAAAACCAATTTTCCACAACTAAATACTTTAAGTTTTAAGCAAAAATGCCTTATTTTATACATATTTTAAAATAAAAAGAAAAAATTTTATTGTTTCAATTAAAACTGTATATTTGCAACCCATTTTAAAATTCAAATACTTGATTTTAAATAGATTAATACTATGACAAAGGCAGATATTGTAAACGAAATTTCAGAAAAAACCGGCATAGAAAAAATGGCTGTACAAGCCACCGTAGAAGCATTTATGAAAACCATAAGAAACAATATGGTTGAAGGTAAAAATGTATATTTAAGAGGTTTTGGTACATTTTTAGTTAAAAAACGTGCCGAAAAAATTGGCAGAAATATTTCTAAAAACACAACAGTTGTAATTCCAGCTCATTTTATTCCTGCTTTTAAGGCAAGTAAAACTTTTGCTGAAAGGGTTAAAAAAAACGTTAAGGCTGCAGAGCCTCTAAAAAATATTGATTAACTATGATAAGCGCCAAAGCAACCAAATTTTATTTAATTGCTGGTGCTATTTTATTATTCGTTCTTTTATTTATTGCTCCCAAAACCAACTTTACTGCTTATAAAAGCAAGCAAGATGCTGGTCAAAAAAAAGCTGTAGCGTTTAATGAAAATGCAAACTTAAATTTATATTTAAACAATGCTACTAAAAGCTTAAATACCGAAAGTAAATCTAGATTTGATAAACTTGTAAAACAAAATTCGTTTGATGAACTAATTACTTTTTGGTTAGAACAAAAAAGACCAGATTTAGCCGCTCACTTTGAAGAAAAAAAGGCTTTAAATCTAAATACAGATTCGGCAGCATTAAAATGTGGAAATAGGTATTATTACTCCGTTCAATTTATTAACGATGAAACCGAAGCTCCAATTTTATTTGCTTGTGCTGCAAAAATGTTTAAAAAAGCGTTAGCTATTAATCCAACTAATTTTGATGCTAAATTAATGTTAGCCTCATGTTATGTTGAGGCAGGAAATAACCCAATGGAAGGTATTGCTTTGCTTAAAGAACTAGAAAAAACAGACAGCACAAATGTTAAGTTAAATTTAACTTTTGCTTTTTTCTCGCTAAAAAGCGGGCAAACAGACAAAGCTTTGCAACGTTTTAATAAAGTAATACAACTAGACAGTAATAATATTGAAGTTTATTTACATTTAGCAGATGCTCATGAAAAGTTAGGAAATACGGAACAAACTATTTTAGCATTAAAGCAGTATGCTAAACGCACTAAAGATGAAACTGCAAAACAAGAAATTGAGAAATATATAGAACAATTAAAAAAATAAATTATTAACCATTAAATTATAAATTATGCCAAGCGGAAAGAAAAGAAAAAGACATAAAATGGCGACTCACAAACGTAAAAAACGTTTAAGAAAAAATCGTCATAAAAAGAAATAACCTAATTAGTTAGGATTTCTTTAATTTGAATACAGTTAAGTAACAGAAAATACTTTGTGTTTTCTGTTATTGCTATTTAACGAAATCAAAATTCGATTAAATTGCCTGTATATTATTATTAATTAAAAGTTTTTAGCGTGAATCAAGAACTCATTATAAATTCAACGCCAAACGAAGTTGTTATAGCATTACTAAACGATAAACGTTTAGTTGAACTACACCGCGAAAAAAGCAATACACAGTTTGCTGTTGGAGATATTTATTTAGGTAAAGCCAAAAAAGTAATGACAGGCTTAAACGCCGCATTTATTGATGTTGGTTATGAAAAAGATGCATTCTTACATTATTTAGATTTAGGGCCACAAGCTAATTCGTTAATAAAATATGTTGAACAAGTGCAAGCTGGTAAACAAAACAGTAGCAACTTAATGTATTTTAAAAACGAAACAGATATTAAAAAAGATGGTAAGATTAATGATATTATTAAATCTGGTCAAAATGTTTTAGTACAAGTTGCTAAAGAACCAATTAGTGCTAAAGGGCCTCGTATTACCACAGAAATTAGTTTAGCGGGTAGATACTTAGTTTTAATTCCTTTTGCAGATAAAATTTCGGTTTCTTCAAAAATTAGAGATAACGAAGAAAAAAAACGTTTAAAAGAACTTATGCACTCCATTAAACCAAAAAACTTTGGAGTAATTGTGCGCACTGTTGCCGAAAACCAAACTGTAGCCGAATTAGAAAGTGATTTAAATGAATTAACAAAGCGTTGGGACGAATGTTTTAAAATGCTTAAAACTAGCGAACCCCCTGTTAGATTACTTGGCGAAGCAGATAGAACCAATGTAATTTTAAGAGATTTTTTAAATAATACATTTAACGCTATACATATAAGTGATCCTAAAGTTTACGAAGATTTAAAATCTTATGTAAAAACTATTGCGCCCGATAAAGTTGAAATTGTAAAACAATACAACGGTAAAATTCCAATTTTTGATGCTTACGGAATTGAAAAACAAATAAAAAGTTTGTTTGGCAAAACTGTGCACATGAAAAGTGGCGCTTACCTAGTTATTGAACACACTGAAGCTTTACACGTTTTTGATGTAAATAGTGGGAACCGTGCAAAAAGCGATAGTAGCCAAGAAGAAAATGCTTTAGAAGTAAATTTAGAAGCTGCCGTTGAAGTTGCCCGCCAGTTAAAATTACGGGATATGGGTGGTATAATTGTAGTAGATTTTATTGATATGCATAATGCAGACAATAAAAAACTATTATTTGACCGCTTAAAAGATGAAATGAAAAGCGACAGGGCAAAACATAATATTTTGCCTCCAAGCAAATTTGGATTAATTCAAATTACGCGCCAACGCTTACGCCCTGAGGTTAATGTAGAAGTTTTAGAAACATGCCCAAGTTGTAGTGGAACTGGTAAAGTACAACCAAGTTTGTTATTTGTAGATCAAATTGAAAACGCTTTAAGATTTATTATTAAAGAACAAAATCAAAAAAATATAACTTTACAAGTACACCCATATATTGAAGCATTTATTAAAAAAGGTGGGTTTTTACGAAGCAAACAATACAAATGGTATTTTGAACATAAACAATGGGTTAAGCTACAAGGTATATCAAGCTTAGGGTTTATGGAATATAAATTTTTAACAAAAGATTTAGAAGAAATTGTGGTTTAATTGTGTGGGCAATTTATTGTTTTAAAATTAATCCTTCAATTTTTTCTAATACTTCGCGTGCTTTTTCTATACTTTCCACATCTTCTACATTAAGCCATAAACGATTGTTTTGTTCTTTTAACACACAACGTTGTGGGTATTTTTGCGCAAAGGCTATAGCAGCCATAAACATAGGGCTGTTAAAATAATCGCTATCTTTTTTGCTTAAAAAATAAGTAAGTAACTTTTTATTTTTTAAAGTTAATTTTTCAAAACCTAACTGCATGGCTTTCCAGCGCATACGTACTAAATTAATTAATTCTAAAACTTCTGTTGGTAATGGGCCAAAACGGTCTCTTAAATTTTTTTCGTAAGTAATTAAATCTTCTTCTTTTGTAATATTATCTAACTCTCGATATAAAATTAGTCGTTCAGTTAAACTGTTTACATAAAGTTCAGGAATTAAAAGTTGCAAATCAGTTTCAATAACTGTTTCTTTAACAAACTGTCTGCTAAAAATTGTTTTATCAATGCCTTGTTCATTATCAATAGAGTTTTTATACCAATCTTCTTCTTTTAATTCTTCAACGGCCTCGTTTAATATTTTCATATAAGTATCAAACCCCATCTCATTTATAAAACCACTTTGTTCTCCACCTAATAAATTACCTGCGCCTCGTATATCTAAATCGCGCATAGCAATTTGGAACCCACTTCCTAAATCGCTAAAATCAACAATTGCTTTTAAACGTTTACGTGCTTCGTCGGTTAAAGCAATTTGAGGTGGGGCTAATAAATAACAGTAAGCTCTTTTATTACTTCGTCCAACTCTACCTCGCATTTGATGTAAATCACTTAATCCAAAATTTTGAGCTTCATTAATAATTATTGTGTTGGCATTACTTATATCTAAACCGCTTTCAATTATTGTTGTTGCAACTAAAACATCATAATCGCCTTCCATAAATCCAAGCATTACATCTTCTAATTTTTCGCCGTCCATTTGTCCATGTCCAATAGCAATGCGTGCGTCTGGAACTAAACGCTGTATAATTCCAGCTACAACTTCAATATCACTAACACGATTGTGTACTAAAAACACTTGTCCTCCTCGGTTTAATTCGTGGGCAACAGCATCTCTAATTAACTCTTCACTAAACGTGTGTAATTCCGTTTGAACAGGATAACGGTTTGGGGGTGGTGTACTTATAACACTTAAATCTCTAGCGCCCATTAAACTAAATTGTAAAGTGCGCGGAATGGGCGTTGCCGTGAGCGTAAGTGTATCTATATTAGTTTTAAAAACTTTTAGTTTATCTTTTACACCAACACCAAACTTTTGTTCTTCGTCAATTATCATTAAACCTAAGTCTTTAAACTTAATGTCTTTATTAACAAGTTTGTGCGTTCCAATTATAATGTCAACTTTACCTTCAGCTAAATTTTTTAATGTTTCTTTTTGTTGTTTTGTTGATCTAAAACGGTTAATGTAATCAACATTACAAGGTAAATTTGCTAATCGGTTTTTAAATGTTTTAAAGTGCTGATATGCTAAAATAGTTGTAGGTACTAATATAGCAACTTGTTTACTATCGCAAACAGCCTTAAAAGCTGCGCGAATAGCAATTTCTGTTTTTCCAAAACCTACATCGCCACAAACTAATCTATCCATTGGGTGTGGTTTTTGCATATCTTTTTTTACATCAGCAGTAACTTTAATTTGATCGGGAGTATCTTCAAAAATAAAACTAGCTTCTAACTCATGCTGTAAATAATTATCTTGTGGGTAAGCATGTCCGGGTTTAGATTTTCTTTCGGCATAAAGTTTAATTAAATCAAAAGCTACTTTTTTTACATTACTTTTTGTTTTTAATTTTAAATTTTGCCAAGCAGTGCTTCCTAATTTATCTATACGCGGCACATTTCCTTCTTTACCACTATATTTACTTATTCGATGTAAGGAATGTATGCTTACATACAAAGCATCATTATCTTTAAACAGTAGCTTAACACACTCTTGTATTTTACCATTGCTATTTATTTTTTGCAAACCAGCAAAGCGTCCAATGCCATGGTCGATATGAGTTACATAATCGCCAGGATTAAGCATTAGTAATTCTTTAATTGTAAACGCTTCGGCACTTTTGTGTTTTATTTCTTTTAATTTAAAACGATGATAGCGTTCAAAAATTTGATGATCAGTATATACTGCGATTTTTTCATCATGGTCAATAAATCCATTATGTAAATTTAAGGGCAAGTAGGTAATTATTGATTCATACGTTCTGTGCTCTTTAGCTAATAAATCGTTAAAAATTGTAATAAACCTTTGTGCTTGTTTTGTATTATCCGTTAAAAAATAATTTTGATATCCTTTTGCTTTATATTCTTTTAAATGTGCAATAAGTAAATCAAAATTCTTATTAAAACTTGGTTGTTCAATTTGATTAAATGAAATGTTATTTTGCGATAGTTTGTTTTTTATTCCATATTCAATACAATTAGAGTTTTCAAAAAATGCTTTTAAATCATTAGCGTTTGAAAATAATTTAGAAGGTTCTAATTGTGCTATTTCGCCGGTGTAATTTGAAAATATTTCATTTGCTTTTTCAAACCGTTTATTAAACAGATCTAAAATATATTCTGTATCTTCAATAAAAATTGTTGTATTTTTTAAATTAAAATACTCTAAAATATTTACTTTACTTTCGTTAAATTGATTGTTATTAAAATTTGGAATTATATTTATAAAATCAAATTTAGAATTCGAAAGTTGCGAGGCAGGTTCGAAAGATTTTATACTTTCTATTTCATCACCAAACAATTCGATACGGTAAGGTGTTTCATTTGCAAAAGAAAAAACATCTATAATTCCTCCACGAATTGCAAATTGTCCGGGTTCATAAACAAAATCTACATGTGTAAAATTGTAGGTAGATAAAAACTCAGTTAAAAAATCTACACTTAATTTTTCGCCAATTTTAATTTGAAGTGTGTTTTTATATAATTGCTGTTTAAAAGTTACTTTTTCGCTAATTGCTTGAGGATAGGAAATAATTATACCATTAAAATTTTCATTTGAAATTAAATTTAAAACCTCGGTTCTTTCTTGAATATTGGCATTTGTTGTTTTTTCAATTTGATAAGGAGTTCGGTAAGTTTCTGGAAAAAATAATACTTTATTGTTTGGCAATAAATTTTCTAAATCATTTAATAAATAAGCAGCTTTTTCTTTATCATTTGTTATAACAACTATAGATTTTTGTTGTTTTATAAAGAAATTTTGAATAAAAATAGATAGTGCACTTCCTTTTATTCCTTTTAAATAAGAATTATTAGAAATACTTAAGTTTAATTGATTTTGAAAAAGACCTAAAAATTGATTGTTGGTTACCATTTATCCGGCAAAATTAACAATTGCTGTAATTTTTATAAACTAAATTAAATTTTAACATTAGTAATTTGATAATTTATTTTTGATTTACTACATTTGGATATAGAAATCAACCTAAAACCATTTAAGAATGAAAAGAAAATTTACCTACTTTGGTGTAACGTCGCTGTTTGCAACGTTTGCTATGGCTCAATTGCCAGTTAGTACTACACCGCAAAATAAAAAAGTTGTGTTAGAAGAATTTACTGGTATTAATTGTCAATATTGTCCTGATGGGCATAAAATTGCTAATAATATTAAGGCGTCTAAGCCTGCTGGTGATGTTGTGTTAATAAATATACATACTGGTGGATATGCTAATCCTGGTGCTGGCCAACCTGATTACAGAACCGCTGATGGTAATGCAATTGCTGCAATACCAGGTATGGGAATTACAGGATACCCAACTGGATCAATTAACAGAGCTGTTATGACTCCTACTGCAATAGCATGTAGCAGAAGCACATGGGCTGGTCATGCAAATACAATTTTAAGTCAAACCTCTGCGGTAAATGTGGCTTTACAAGGCACATTAAATATTGTTACCAGAGTTTTAACTGCTGTAGCAGAAGTTTATTATACAGCGAATAGTGCAACTCCTCAAAACTCTTTAACTATTGCAATATTAGAAGATGATGTTGTTGGCCCACAAACTTCAGGTGCAATCTGGAATCCAGCTCAAACAAATCCTGATGGAACATATAACCACCAACATATGTTACGCGATGTAATTACTGCTGGAAGTTTAGGAATTACAATTCCAACTACTACAGTAGGTACAACTTTTACTACCATGGTAACTTACACTGTACCTACTACATTTGGTGCAGGTACGGCAACAAACTCATGTAACTTAGGCGAATTAGAATTAGTTGCTTTTGTGGCTAACAGCTCTAAAGACATTCAAACTGCAGCATATGGACCAATTACATTAACTGGTTTTGCAAACTCAATTGATGCAGCAATGAATAATTTTAAAGTTGAATCTGAAGTTTGTTTTGGTAATATTAACCCTGAATTTAAATTTTTAAACAATGGTTCAAGCACTATTACAACTGCTGCATTTGCCTACAAAGTAAATGGAACACCTGCTGGGACTTATACTTGGACAGGGTCAGCAGCACCTTTAAGTTATAAAACTTTTACTGTACCTACAATTAACTTTACTCCTAGTTCTTCAAATACAATTGAAGTTAATGTTGTAAGTGTTAATGGTTCTGGAGATCAAAACAGTTTAAATGATATTTATACAAAAACTGTTCCAACAACTACAAACATTGCTCTTGATTTAAATATGACAATGAATTTTAAACAAGATCAATATGGTACAGAAAGTACATGGCAGTTTATTGACGAAGCTACAAATGGTGTAATTTCTAGTGATGGTCCTTTTACCGATTTAGCTTCTGCAGGCACAGCAATGCACACAAAAACATTTACAATTTTACCAAACAATTGTTATGTGTTAAAAGTAGTAGACGCTTATGGTGATGGGATTAATGCTGGTTTCGGAACAGGTAACTACAACTTATTATCTGGAGCAACAACGATAATCTCATCAAATGGTGTATACGGAAAAGGAGAAAACAGATGGGCAAAAACTACTGTTACAAGTGGAATAAATGCAAAAAATAATTCAAATTCAGATTTCTTTATTTATCCAAACCCAAGTAACGGAACTTTTAACTTAAAAGTAAAAAACATTAACGAAGATGTTAATTTAATTATTACAAATACTTTAGGTCAAAATGTATATAACAAAACTATTTCTGCTGAAAGCTTAGCAAATGAAACGGTTAACGCAAATTTATCTACTGGCGTTTATTACGTAAGTATTAAATCTACTAGTGGTACATTTACTAAAAAATTAACAATTAAAAATTAATATTTAAGGTGGTTGATAAAAAAATCAACCCCTTTTTAAAACTCTAATTACATGAAAAAAATTTTACTCGCTTTTTGTTGCAGTTTAAGTATATACTCATTTGCTCAAAACAGTTTGCATTTAGCAACATTAAACAATACAAAAACTTCAACTGTAACATCAATAGGTAATGGTGCTAACATAAATGAAATTACTACATCAGGAAATACAACAACCACAAAAATTAGAGTTTACAATAATAGCGCAAGTACTAATACTTATAACTTAGTAAGAATAGATGAGGTTTTAAACCCTAGCGCTTCAGCTTATTTTTGTATTGCTTCAAATTGTTATCCGCCTTCAACTACTAGCCTTCCTAGTAATGATTTATTAATTATTTCTTCGGGTTCGTTTGATAACAACTTTACAATTGATATTGATGAGGCTCCAACTGTTGGGTTAAGTAGAATTAGATACAAATTATATAACGTAAACAACGCAAATGATACTTTATCATTTAAGGTTAATTATAATGGTCCAACAGCTATTAAAAAACAATCTGAAACAGTTAAAACAATTGAAGTATTCCCAAATCCTAGTAATTTTATTACTTACTTAAAAATTTCATCTGCAAATAATACAAAAGGAAGTATAAAATTAATTAATAGTTTAGGTTCTATTATCTATAACAAAGATTGTAATTTAAATACTGGAGAAAACACTGTTGAATTTTCGGTAGAATCTTTAAAAGCAGGCATGTACTTTATAGAAGTTTATGCAGATAATTCAAAAATTACCAAAAAACTAATTATAAAATAATTAATAATTCAAATTTTCTTAAAAGAGGAGTCATGTGGCTCCTCTTTTTTTATGTATAATTTGTTAAAAATAAAGTATAATTCTGCTCAAATTATTGGCTAACTTTAGTGTTTCTTATTTTATTATGATTAATTATAACGAGCAACTAACAACTGTTGAAACTGCTAAAGATTTAGGTTTACTTCCAGAGGAATTTGAAAAAATAAAAAACACGTTAGGACGTGTGCCAAATTTTACTGAACTTTCTATTTATTCGGTAATGTGGAGCGAACACTGTTCGTACAAAAATAGTATTACCTGGCTTAAAACTTTACCAAAAGATGGGCCACATATGCTGGCAAAAGCCGGAGAAGAAAATGCAGGCTTGGTTGATATAGGCGATGGTTTAGCTTGTGCATTTAAAATTGAAAGCCATAATCACCCAAGTGCTTTAGAGCCATACCAAGGTGCTGCAACAGGAGTTGGCGGCATAAACAGAGATATTTTTACTATGGGGGCAAGACCAATTGCTCAATTAAATAGCTTACGTTTTGGAAATATTGATAGCGATAAAACAAAATGGTTAATAAAAGGTGTAACAAAAGGTATTGGCGATTACGGTAATGCGTTTGGAATACCAACTGTAGGCGGAGAAGTTTTTTTTGATGATAGTTTTAATGTTAACCCATTAGTAAACGCAATGAGTGTTGGCATTGTAAAAAAAGGCGAAACAGTAAGTGCAATTAGTTATGGCGAAGGCAATCCTGTTTTTATTGTAGGCTCTGCAACTGGTAAAGATGGTTTAGGGGGAGCTGCTTTTGCAAGTAAAGATATAACTGAAGATAGTGCTAAAGATTTACCAGCTGTTCAAGTTGGTGATCCTTTTCAAGAAAAATTATTATTAGAAGCTACCCTTGAAATTATTAAAACTGGAGCTGTTGTTGGCATGCAAGATATGGGGGCAGCTGGTATTGCATGCAGCACAAGCGAAATGAGTGCAAAAGGCGAACATGGTATGGAAATTTGGTTAGATAAAGTTCCTGCTCGTCAACAGGGCATGCACCCTTTTGAATTTTTATTAAGCGAAAGCCAAGAACGAATGTTAGTTGTTGTTCATAAAGGAAGAGAACAAGAAATTTTAAAAATATTTGATAAGTGGGATTTGAATTGTGAACAAATTGGTGTTGTTACAAAAGGAGATAGATTAAAATATTTTTTCAATAACCAATTAGTTGCCGATGTTCCTGCAAAATCATTAGTATTAGGAGGAGATGCTCCAATTTATAAAAGAGAATTTAAAGAACCTGCATATTACGCTGAATCAAAAAAATTTGAAATAAACTCAATTACAGAACCAAATGATTTAAAATCTGTAATGACTCATCTTTCCTCACATCCTAACCTTGCCAGTAAACGTTGGATATATAACCAATACGATAGCATGGTAGGAACTATTAATATGAGCACCAACAATCCAAGTGATGCAGCTATTGTAAATATTAAAGGAAGTAAAAAAGCATTGGCAATGAGTGTTGATTGTAATAGTAGATACGTAAATGCTGACCCCGAAATTGGTTGTGCTATAGCAGTTAGTGAAGCTGCGCGAAATATTGTTTGTAGTGGGGGAAATCCAAGTGCGGTAACTAATTGTTTAAATTTTGGAAACCCATATAACCCCGAAGTATATTGGCAATTTGTTGGTGCAATAAAAGGAATGGGTGCTGCATGTTTAAAATTTGAAACTCCAGTAACAGGAGGTAATGTGAGTTTTTATAATCAAAGTTCTTACGAAGGACCTGTTTTTCCAACTCCTACAATTGGCATGATTGGAATTGTAGAAGATAAAAAACATCACACAACATTAAATTTTAAAAACGATGGTGATTTAATTTATTTGTTAGGTAAACAAGTTAATGATATTGCAAGCAGTGAATATTTATATTCGTATTGTAAAATTAAAAACACCCCTGCGCCTTATTTTAATTTAGACGAAGAATTTGCCTTACAAAATGTTATAAAAAATCTTATTAAAAAAGAAATAGTTACAAGTGCACATGATATAAGTGATGGTGGGTTATTTATAGCTTTATTAGAGTGTGGATTTTTAAAAAATTTAGGCTTTGAAATTACTTTATCTAACAACATAAGAAAAGATGCTGCATTGTTTGGCGAAGCGCAAAGTAGAGCTGTATTAAGTATTAATCCTAAAAATCAATCTACATTTGAAGAAATTTTAAAATCGTCGAACGTACCGTTTGAATTAATTGGAAAAGTTAAAGGAAACACTGTTGTTATTGATAATCAAAATTATGGCTTAATTACCGAATTTAAAAACAATTACAACACAAGTATTGAAAGCAGATTAAATTAAAAATATGTTTTTTTATATATCTAAAATATTGGGATTTTTAATATCCCCAATGGTTTGGGTATTTGCACTTTTAATTTGGTCATTTATAACTAAAATAGAGAGTAAAGCAAAAAAACTAAGAATTGTAGCGCTTAGTTTACTTTATATTTGCTCAAACTCATTTTTTGTTGATGAACTTTTTAGGTGGTACGAACCTGCTCCGCCAGATTTTGATTATTCAAAAAAATATACTGGAGCGATTGTATTGGGTGGAATTGGGTCTATAGATATGCGCTTACAAAAAATAGATTTTAGACATTCTGTTGACCGCTTACTACAACCTTTACCGTTAGTTTATACAAAAAATGTTGAGAAAATTATTTTTACAGGTGGGAGTGGAAGCATTGAAAGTCCAGAAAAAAAAGAAGCATTATTTGTGAAAAAATATTTAAGAAGTATAAATTTTCCTGATAGTTCAATAATTATAGAATATAATAGTAAAAACACTTATGAAAATGCAATTTTTACAAAACGAATTATTGATAGTTTAAATAGTAACGGAAATTATTTACTTGTTACATCAGCTTACCACATGCCCAGAAGCCTTGCTGTATTTAAAAAAGCCGGTTATAAAAACTTAACTCCATTTATTACTAATAAATTAAGTGGCCCTAGAAGATTTACTTTTGATCATTTATTAATTCCTAACAGTGAAGCTTTGTTTTCTCTTAATTATTTATTACATGAGTGGGTTGGATATTTTGTGTATAAATTAAAAGGTTATGCTTAAAATAAACGAAGAATTGCTTCAATTTATTTGGCAAAATAAAATAATTGGTAAAACTAAATTTTATAGCATTAATAATACAGAAATAGATGTTATAGATTTTGGTGCAAAAAACAACGATTCAGGTCCTGATTTTTTTAATGGAAAAATTAAATTAAACAATATTATTTTAGTTGGAAACATTGAAATACATGTAAAAACAAGCGATTGGAATAAACACAAACATTATAATGATAGTGCATACAACAACATAATTTTACATGTTGTTTTTGAACATGATAAAAACATTCAACAAAACATTAATAATTCAGTAGAAGTAATAGAATTAAAAAATATTATCTCAGAAGAACTTATAAATACATATCAAAATTTAATTAAAAGTAAAACCAAGCTTCCGTGTTCTAATTTTTTACCAGAAGTTAATTCAATAAAATTTTCGAATTGGTTGCAAAGGTTATGTGTAGAAAGGTTAGAAAACAAAACAATATATATAGAAAATTTATTTAAAGAATTTAAAGGCGATTATCATCAAACATTATATACAATATTATTGCGCTCGTTTGGTTTTAAAACTAACGCCATGCCATTTGAATTATTGGCAAAACACTTACCACTTAATGTATTATTAAAGCATAGCGATAATTTATTTCAATTAGAATGTTTATTACTTGGTTCAGCAGGTTTTTTAAATGAAACTTTTAAAAACAAATATGCATCACAATTAAGTAATGAATTTACTTTTTTACAAAATAAATATAATTTAATTTCTTTAAATAAAACTATTTTTAAGTTTTCTAAAATGAGGCCTGCAAACTTTCCTACAATAAGATTAGCACAATTTGCTGCGTTATTTCACAAAAGCTTTTCTAAATTATGTTCGATAGAAAATTATATAAATATTAAAAACGAATTAAACTTTGAAACCTCAAAATATTGGCAACAACATTACAATTTAACTGATGAAGCTTCTCCTATAAAATTAAAATTCGGAAACGAATCTTTAAATAAATTAATTATAAATGCTTTTGTGCCTTATTTATTTTTTTATTCGAAAGCAACTAACAAACAGCATTTATGCGATAATGCGATTAAATTATTAGAAGATTGTGAATGGGAATCAAATCAAAAAACAAAGCATTTTTTAAGTCATAAAAACATTTTAAACTCTGCAGTAGAAAGTCAAGCATTAATACAATTGTTTGATAATTATTGCACAAAAAGAAAATGTTTAAATTGTAGTGTAGGAACAGAAATATTAAAAGCCACAGTTTAATATTTATTTTGTTAATAAACTAAAACTTTTGGTTCAAGCATATCTTGTATTGCGTATTTTATACCCTCGCGTCCTAACCCACTCTCTTTAATACCTCCGTATGGCATATTATCAAACCTTAATGTTGGTACATGATTATGAATAATTCCTCCAACTTCTACTAAATCAAAACATTTATTTAATTCAATTTTATTACTTGTAAATACACCGCATTGTAATCCAAATTTTGAGTCATTAACTTTAGTAATTGCATTTTCTATTTTGCCAGAATATTTTTCAACACATATTATTGGAGCAAATACTTCTTCAGCATTTACCAACATTGTTTTATTAGTGTTAGTTAAAATTGTTGGCTCAAAATAATTTTCATTTCTTTTACCACCACAAATTAATTTTGCTCCTTGTTTAATGGCTTTATTAGTCCAATTTTCAGCACGAATAGTATTTTGTTCATCAATCATAACACTTATTTGTGTTTTAATAGAAAGTGGATTGCCTGAAATTAGTTTTTCTGTTTTTTCTTTCATTAATTTCAAAAACAAATTATAATGTTTATTATGCACATAAAAACGTTGTGCATGAATGCAAATTTGACCACTATAAGCAAAAGCGCCCATTATGCATTTATCAATAATTAAATTGGGTTTACAATTTTTACTAATAATAGTTGCCGCGTTGCCACCAAGTTCTAAAACAATTTTTTTCTTTCCACAATTATTTTTAATTGCCCAACCAACCTCTGGCGAACCTGTAAAGCTTATTAAATTAATTTTATCATTCGTAACTAAACAATTTCCAACTTCTCTATTCATAGGTAAAACATTAACCATACCTTTTGGTAGTTTGGTTTTAGCAATTATTTTAGCTAGGGCTAAAATTGATAAAGGTGTTGTGCTTGCGGGTTTTAAAATTATTGGGCATCCAGATGCAATAGCAGGTGCAATTTTATGAACAGCTAAATTTAGTGGAAAATTAAATGGTGAAATTCCAGCAACTACTCCTATTGGAAAATATTTTACAGTTCCTTTTTTACCTTTGCCATTAGGTAAAACATCAAAGTTTAAACTTTCTTTGGGTAAATTATAAACCTCATCAGAAGCAATTTTAAATGTTACAATGCTTCTTTCAACTTCTGCTAAAGCGTACATTAATGGTTTCGCGCTTTCTTTACTAATTAGTTCGGCAAAATAGTTTTTTTGTTGTTCGAGGGTTTTATAAATTAAAGTTAAGGCTGTATGTTTTTGTTTAGGAGTTAAATCCTTACATTTTGTTTTAATTTTATTTGTAAAAGTTATAGTTTTATTTAAAATTGATTTATCACACAAATAGGTTTTTGCGAAATGTTGATTGGTGTATTTTTCAGTAACAATTAAGCTATTATTTGTAGTAATAAATTTACCATTTACATAAGGTTTAAAAACTTTCATAATCTAATAACAAGTAAAAAAGATTTAAATTGTAAATTTATTAAATTTGTTTATAATGCAACAATTAGAAATTAATGAAAAGTTTGAAGAGGTTCTTAACTTTATAAATAATACAAACGAAAATATATTTTTAACTGGCAAAGCCGGAACTGGCAAAACTACTTTGCTAAAATATATCAAAACTAAAACACATAAGAGAATGGCAATAATTGCTCCAACTGGTGTAGCTGCAATTAATGCCGGAGGAAGCACAATACATTCATTTTTTCAATTTAATTTTGGTTCTTTTATTCCTGTTATTAATTCAAACAATGAAATTGATATTACTAAATCTTTTAAAAATAGTTTTAATTATCGAAGGCAAAAATTAGCTATTTTAAAAAATTTAGAGTTATTAGTAATTGATGAAGTAAGTATGGTTCGTGCTGATATGATGGATCAAATAGATATTACTTTAAGAAATATTAGAAAAAACTTTAAGGATTCTTTTGGGGGAGTTCAAATTTTATTAATTGGCGATATGTTTCAATTACCTCCTGTTGTTAAAAATGATGAAATTGAATCGCTTAAAAAAATATACGATAGTTTTTATTTTTTTAACAGTAAAGTTATTCAATCTCATTTTCCTGTTTATATCGAATTAAATAAAATATACCGACAAAAAGAACAACAGTTTGTTGATGTTTTAAATGCTGTTAGAACTAATATGGTTAACGATGAAATTTTAAACGATTTAAATAAAAAATATGATACAAACATTTTAAAATCTGAATTTGAAAAATGTATTACCTTAACTACACACAACACAAAAGCTGACAAAATTAATGAAGAAGCATTAAAAAATTTAAACACAAAAGAATTTGTATTTAAAGCAAAAATAAAAGGTTTATTTAACGAAAATGCATACCCAGTTGATGAAACATTAAAATTAAAAGTAGGTACAAAGGTTATGTTTTCAAAAAACAACTCCGAAAAAAATTATTATAATGGTAAAATTGGTTATGTTACAAGTTTTAAAGATGATTTTGTGTTTGTAAAGTGTGAAGAGGATTACAGCGAAATTAAAGTGGAAACTGAAGTTTGGAATAATGTAACTTATGAATTAAACGAACAAACAAAAGCAGTTGAAGAAAAAGTTTTAGGTTCATTTACGCAATTACCTTTAAGATTAGCGTGGGCTGTAACCATACACAAAAGCCAAGGATTAAGTTTTGATAAGGTGATAATTGATGCCGCTGAAGCATTTACAGCCGGACAAGTATATGTAGCTTTAAGTAGATGCAGGAGTTTAGATGGTTTAAAATTAAGTTCTAAAATTAGAAGAGAAGTTTTATTTAATGATGAAAAAATACTTAATTTTTCGAAGAAAAAATTAGATGATAAAAATATTATTGATTTGTATAAAGTTTCAGAAAAAAAATACTTTGAACATTTACTTTTACAACTATTTAATTTTACAGATATTAAAAATTCATTTACAGAATTAAAGAGTATAATTTATTTTCACAAAAAACAATTAAATGCAGAACATGAAAATTGGTTATCTAACTTTAATGAGATTTTTAATAAAGAGATGGAGGTTGCTGCTAGGTTTAGTTTGCAGTTACAAAATTTAATTTTGCAAACAAATCAAATTAACCATGAAACATTAACAGAACGTTTATTTAAATCAGTAAATTATTTTGATGTTTGTTTAATGGATTTATTAAAACAATTAAAAGAAAATACAATTAATACGGAGAGTACCGAAACAGCCGAAGAAATTAACGAACTTTTAAATGAATTATTTGAGTTGATTTTTGAAAAAAGAACTTACATTAATACCCTATCTCAGGGCTTTAACCATTCTAAATTAATTAATGCTAAATTAAATATTAAATTTCCTGATGAACATATAAATATTTATGTAGCTAAAAAGAAAGTAAAAGCAAATGAAAACTCTAAAAACAATTCGCTTAATCAAAAATTAACTGATTTAAGAAATAAACTTTGTAACGAACTAAATTTGCCTGTTTTTAGAGTTGCAAATTCAAAAACGTTAAAAGAATTAAGTGAACGTATGCCAAGTAATGAATCGGAATTAATAGAAATTAGTGGTTTTGGTAAAGCAAAAATTAACTTATTTGGGCAACGTTTTTTAGATATTATTAATAAATATAAAGAAGAGAATGATATTTCATCAGAATTTAATTTTTCTCATATTGAACCTGATAAAAAAAATAAAAAACCTAAAAACACAAAATCAAAGGGTGCAACTTATGAAACAACTTTAAAATTAATTGAAAGTGGAATGGGTATAGAAGAAATTAGTTTAGTTCGAAAATTAAGTATAACTACAATTGAAGGGCATGTTGCAGAACTTATAAGAGAAAAATTATTAGATATTAATCAATTTGTAAAAGCTGAAAGAATACAAATTATAGAAAAAATTATAAATGAAAATTCAGAATTAAAAACACTTAATTCAATAAAAGATAAATTACCTGATGATTTTACATTTAGCGAAATAAAAATGGCATTAAGTGCTTTACAAAGTAATTAAAGCCCACATTCTGCCTGTTTTTCCTTTATCTTGTCTATAACTAAAAAAATCGTTTTCAAATGTACATCGGTTCATTGTCCATATATTTTTAGGCTCAATATCACATTCAAAAAGTACTTGTTTATTAGCTTTAATTAAATCTATTTTATTTTCTGAAATTATATTTTTATTAAAACCATTATTTAAAAATTCTTCAATTACCTCTTTTCCAACTTCAAAGTTATTTTGAGATATTCCTTGACCAATAGCAACATAAATTTCTTTTTTATCCGCACCAAGTTCGCACATTTTTTCGATTGTGTTTTTTGCAATCTTGCTCACTGTTCCTCTCCAACCTGCATGTGCGGCACCAATAACATTATTTATTTTGTCGTAAAATAAAATTGGATAACAATCGGCTATACTTATGGCTAAAATTTTTCCCGTTTCATTTGTAACAAGAGCATCTCCTTCTTGTTGACCGTTTTTAGCAACACAAACAATGTTGCTATGTATTTGTTTTAAATTACAAAGATTATCTATTGATAAATTTAATTTTTTAAGAGCAATCTTTCTATTTTCTAAAATTAGTTCTGGGTCATCATCTGAGCCTCCTAAATTTAATCCATTAAATGGTAATTTTGATAAACCTCCCCAACGTGTTGTAAACGCGTGAGTGCATGAAATATTTTCAGCAAATATCAATTATTGTATATAACTTAATTTCATCATATTGGTTCTGCCTTTTTCTTTCATTGGCATACTTGCAATATTAATAACTAAATCATCGTCTTTTACAAAGCCTTGTTCTTTAATATAATTTTTTAAGTCTGTTATGGTTTCATCTGTGCTTTCATATTTATTATAATAAAACCCGCGTATGCCCCAAATTAAACTTAAAGTAGTTAGTAAAGGTTTATTATCTGTAAAAATAAACACGTGTGCTTTTGGTCGGTGACTACTTAATTTAAATGCGGTGTAACCACTATTTGTCATGCTTATAATTGCTTTTGCGCCTGCATGATGCGCCATAGAACAAGCCGAGTAACAAATACTATCTGTAATATAAGTAATTGTTTTTATTTGTGGTGTATGTTCTTTATAATAAATTGTATCTAATTCTTCTACTTGTGTAATTATTCTACGCATAATTTCAATTACTTTAACCGGGTATTTTCCAACACTGGTTTCTGCGCTTAACATTACTGCATCTGCACCATCCATAACAGCGTTAGCTACATCATTAACTTCTGCGCGTGTTGGTGTATAACTAGTAATCATGCTTTCCATCATTTGCGTAGCAATAATAACAGGTTTACCAATTTCAACACATTTTTGTACAATCATTTTTTGTAATAACGGCACTTGTTCCATTGGTAACTCAACTCCTAAATCTCCACGTGCAACCATAATGCCATCAGTAACATCTATTATGTTTTCAATTTCTTTTATGGCTTCGGGTTTTTCAATTTTAGCTATAACTTTAGCGCGTTTATTTCTGTTTCTAATTATATCTTTTAAATCAACTACATCTGTTACGCTTCTTACAAAAGATAAACCTATCCAATCAAAATCGTTTTGTAAAGCAAAGTCTAAATCTCTAATATCTTTTACAGTTAAACAAGGTAAAGATATTTTAGTGTTAGGTAAATTAACTCCTTTTTTAGATGATAGTGTTCCGCCAACTAAAATTTTACACACCACTTCGTCTTTGCCATTTGTACTTACAACTCGTAAATGTAATTTGCCATCGTCTAATAAAACAATTTCATCTACTTTTACATCTTGTGGAAATTGCGGGTAAGTAATGTAAATTTTATTTTCATCGCCTTCGCATTCTTTAGTTGTAATGGTAATTAATTTATCGGTTTCTATAACAACCGAATTGTTTTTTATTACACCTATTCTTAATTTAGGCCCTTGTAAATCGGCTAAAATGCCAACGTGCCTGTTTAACTTTTTATTTAATGTTCTAATGTTCGCAATTAAATCTTCAACGGCTTTATAATCGCCATGGCTAAAATTAATTCGACAAATATCTAAGCCTTCGTTAAACATGCCTTCAAGCACATTTATATCTGCAGTTGCTGGCCCCATGGTTGCAACTATTTTTGTTCTGTTAAAATGATTCATAGTACAAATTATAAGTAAAGATAAGAATAAATTGCACAATAAAATGTTTTATTAAAACCCTTTAGAGTTATAAAATCATTAAATAAGTTTTAAATTTAAAACTATACTACAATGTTTACAATTTTTTTAGGCACAATAATTATTTTTTTTGGCGTTGCGCCTGCTAATTGTTTTATAACCTCATCGCGTTGCATAATTTCTTTTTCAATTTCTTGAACTGTTAAACTTGCTGGTAACTGTATTTGAAAGCGCATTTTACCATTAAATGAAATTGGATAATTAAAACTATCATCAACTAAATATGTTTCGTTGCAAATTGGAAAATTTTCAAAAGCAATACTTTCTGTATGTCCTAATTGATGCCATAACTCTTCGGTTATATGCGGCGCATAAGGTGAAAGTAAAATTAATAATGGTTCTATAATTTTTCGTTTGTTACATTTTAAATCAGTTAACTCATTAACACAAATCATAAAATTACTTACGCTAGTGTTAAACGAAAAACGTTCAATGTCTTCGGTAATTTTTTTAATGGTTTTGTGCAAGGTTTTTAATTCTTCTTTAGTTGGTTCATCTTCAGAAATTAAAAATGCACCTGTGTTATAAAACAATCGCCATAATTTTTTTAAGAAACCACTAACACCTGTAATACCATTTGTGTTCCAAGGTTTACTTTGTTCAAGCGGACCCAAAAACATTTCGTACAAGCGTAAAGTATCCGATCCAAATTTTTCGCAAATATCATCTGGAGTTACCACATTAAATTTTGATTTGGACATTTTTTCTATTTCAACTCCACAAATATATTTCTCGTCTTCTAAAATAAACTCTGCATTTTTATAATCTTCTCGCCAATTTTTAAATGCTTCAACATCTAAAATATCATTGTTTACTAAATTAACGTCAACGTTTATTGAATAAGTGGAATAATTGTTTTTAAGTCCATTAGATACAAATTTGTTTGTGCCATTTACTCTATAAATAAAATTACTTCTACCCTGAATCATTCCTTGGTTAATTAATTTTTTTGCTGGTTCGTCAATATTAATATAACCAAGGTCTTTTAAAAATTTTGTCCAAAATCTAAAATACAATAAATGGCCTGTTGCGTGCTCGCTGCCACCTATATACAAATCAATTTCTTTCCAGTAGTTAAGTAAATTTTTATCAGCAAACTGCAAACCGTTAGTGGCATCCATGTATCTTAAAAAATACCAACTACTACCAGCCCAACCAGGCATAGTGCTTTTTTCATATTCGTATTGGTTATCTTTTTTCCAATCAATTGCTCTGCCTAATGGTGGTTCGCCGGCTTGCGTTGGTAAGTATTTATCAATTTCAGGCAACAGCAATGGCAACTCGCTTTCATTTAGTGCATAAGGTATATCGTTTTTATAATAAATAGGGATTGGTTCGCCCCAATAGCGTTGTCTTCCAAAAACAGCATCGCGCAAACGGTAATTAGTTTTTCCTTTACCTGCCCCACTTTTTTCTAATTCAATAATTGCTTGCTTAATTGCATTTTTAACATCACAATCATTTAAAAAGTTTGAGTTTATTAGTGTCCCTTCTTTTTCTGTCCATGCACTTTTATTAATGTCGTGTTCGGTTGTTGGTTTAATAACTTGATTAATTTCTAAACCAAAATGTTTTGCAAATTTAAAATCGCGTTCGTCGTGCGCTGGCACAGCCATTACTGCTCCAGTTCCATATCCAACCAAAACATAATCGCCCACCCAAATAGGAATTTTTTTATTTGTAAATGGATGTAAAACATAACTACCTGTAAATACACCACTTATTTTATCTACAGTTGCTTGACGGTCTAACTCGCTTCTGTTTTTAGATATTGTTACATATTCATTAACGGCATTTTTATTTTCTTGTGTTGTTAGTTCATTTACAAATTCATGTTCGGGTGCAATTGTAACAAAGGAAACGCCAAAAATAGTATCTGGTCGAGTGGTAAAAACTTCTAAATTATTTTCTGAATTTTCAATTTTAAAAAATATACTTGCGCCTTCTGATTTACCAATCCAATTACGTTGGGTTTCTTTTAAACTTTCGCTCCAATCTAAAGTTTCTAATCCATCTAATAAACGTTGTGCGTAGGCAGAAATGCGCATGCTCCATTGTTTCATTAATTTTCTTTCAACTGGGTGGCCACCGCGTTCGCTTAATCCATCTTTAATTTCGTCGTTAGCAAGAACGGTACCTAAAGCCGGACACCAGTTTACAAAAGAATCGCCAAGGTAAGCTAATCTAAAATTCATTAAAATATCGCTTTTCTTTTTTTCATTGAATGAATTCCATTCGTTTGCAGTAAACGATTCTACTTCTTTTTCAATATCTCCAGTTAAAGGCGGTTCTGTTTTACAGTTGTAACCATTCGTTTCAAAATGTTTTATTAAAGTTTCAATAGGTTCAGCTTTGTTACTTTTTAAATTGTACCAGCTGTTAAAAATTTGAATGAAAATCCATTGAGTCCATTTATAGTAATTAGGGTCAGATGTTTTAACCTCTCTATCCCAATCAAACGAAAAACCTATTTTATCTAACTGTTCGCGGTAGCGTGCAATATTTTGTTGTGTTGTTATAGCAGGGTGTTGGCCGGTTTGAATTGCATATTGCTCTGCAGGCAAACCAAAACTATCGTAACCCATTGGGTGTAAAACATTAAACCCTTTATGGCGTTTGTAACGTGCCATAATATCGCTTGCAATATAACCTAAAGGATGCCCAACATGTAAGCCAGCACCGCTTGGGTAAGGAAACATATCTAACACATAATATTTGGGTTTAGTTGAATTATCTTGAGCTTTAAAAGTTTTATTGGTTGCCCAATATTTTTGCCATTTTTTTTCTATATCGGTAAAGTTGTATTCCATAATTTTAAAGGAATACAAAGATAGGATTTTAGCTTATTTTACAAAGTTTGTTATACAACCTTCATTTAGCAGTTTTTTGTTGCTTATGGCGCTTAAGAGTTTTATTTGCTGTTAGTTGAATTAATTTTATTGTAATATTCCTTCTTGTACATCTTTTTTCGAAATCTGTATAATATGCTAATTTCTCCATTAGCAAACCAACGATTTACATCATAATTAAAAAGGCTAGTTGTATAATGTGCGCCTATCAAAAACTTAAAAGAAATTTTTTGTTTAGGAAAAGTGTATCTACAACCAATATTGTAAATTAATATAAGATTATCTTTAATTAGATTGTAAGCATTGTTACTCGTGTCTATTGGGTAGCGTTGACCTTTAAATCGATATATGTTAAGGGAGGCAGATGAACCGGTTTCGAATTGAAAGTGATTTCCAATTAGCAAATGAAAAGGTTGTACATTAACTCCAAGAAATAATGGATTATAGATAGTTTGTTTGCCAATATATTTATTGTAGGTTCCCGCATTAAAATTAATTTGTGATCCAAATGACAGACTTTCATTAATAGCGGTTAGTCGTTCAACACCAAGTGAGATTAACTCTAAGCGTGATCCGACACTAAGTTGTATATTGTATTTTGAGAAAATTAAAGTGTCTTTACTTAATTGCGAATGCAATTGTAATGACAATAAAATAATACTAGTAATATACTCTAATTTTCTTTTCATCGTAATTTATTCTACTAATGCCAAAACCTATTGAGAAACTAGGAAACACAAAAAAATTGAGATTACTTAATGGATCGTAGGTAGGAAACAAAGAAGCTGAAATTGAGAACGGGTTTTTCTTAAAATTATAGCGACAAGCAATTAACCCTTGAAGTTGAATTATATAATGAAAATCGCCAAAAGAAATATAGCTTTTAGTTCTGCCAATTGGGTCCCCCCAAATTAAAGCAGGACCTAACCCAAATTCACAAACAAAATTTCTTTTAGAGATTGATTCAATATAGAAAAATACATTTGAAAACTTGTACTTACCACTCAATTTTGGAAATAAGGATATATTTTCATCATCTTTGTTTATGCCTAAAAAAAGACGGAAATAACTTGCGGACTTACACTTTTTTTTAAACATAATTGAGTAATTTAGGTTAATCCCTTTATAAAATAGACTTGTAAGCTCAGTACTTAAATATGTTTTATGCACTGAGCTATACTTTATTGTCTTATAATTCAAGCTATCTGGCTGAGAGATCAAAGGAAAATAAAAAACAACTACTATAAGAGCTATAAATGTTATTTTAATCACCTATACTCAAAGTGCTCGAAAGACCCCACGCTGAGGCATTTGAACTCATTCCATTAGTCAATATATAATATTTACAGGATCCAGCATTCCATGTTGAAGTTTTAAACCACCAATTTTGACAATTTGGACCTGGGTTAAGAGCTGTAGGCGTTCCACTGCAAGCTTGAGTAGTTGGCAAAACTAAGCAAGGTGAGAAGAAGTTGCCGACTAAATCCACACAACCGAAAGCATTAATAGGAGTCCAAGTTCCTCCAAAGATGTTTTGAATTTTATGATATGTTTTTAATTCACTTGTAAATTTACCACCAACTGCGATTGTGTTTGAGAGTTTAAGTTTGTGTGAGATCCTTAGATTATTATCTAAATTGGTTGTCCATTTATCCTTTTCAACATCTTTTTTGTCACAAGAGGGGTTTGTATTGTTAGCTGGTTGAGTGAACTTAATTTTAAATGGCGTTGTAATTGAACAATTGCCATAAGTGATTGTAATACTGGCATTATATTCAGTATATACGTTAAACGGGAAGGTTTTTGTGAAATTATGCCAATCATTAGCATATAAAATAGTACTTTGTGTAGTCCCATCTCCCCAATTAATAAAACAGCTTATTGCAGAATTAGAAACGTAGTTGGATAAATTTATAAAAGCATCGAAATCTGCATCAAAACTTGGTAAATTTGTGCTTATACCAGATACATTAACGTTTCCACATGAGTTTCCACCATTTGGATTCCCACCTCCATAACCACCGCCTGAAGATCCACCGCAATTATTTCCAAAAGAATCATAAACAGTAACGCTAACTGTATAAACTCCGTTTTCACCTACGTACCTATGAGTAGGATTTCTTTTATAACTCACATAACCATCACTAAATTGCCAATAATAGTTAAAGCCTTCTGCTTCTGTGCCACCAATATTTGTGCTGTAAGATATTCTACCTTGTTCGCTTGGTGTCGATTGCACAAAAATTACCCCGCAGTTGACATTAAAAATGTCTGTTGACTCTATAATAATATCTGGACTAATAACTGGAGGAGCAGATGACGCTAACAAACCATTCTCAGGTTCAAATGATGGCACAGTGATTCTTGGTAACTTATTGTTTTGTCTTATGTAATTAACTGTTTCAACGCTAGCATTCTTAATTAAGATGTTTTTTTCATTCATTATTTTGATAACATCATTTCCAATTTTTATTTCTTTGAATTGGTTAAACAATGCTCCCTCAAGCTCTGGTAAATTACCTTGCAGATTTCTTGGGTTTTCTGCTGACTCTGGCAAATTACCTGCATTCAAAAACAATCTTTCTTGTTCATTTAACGTACTTCTATAAGAAATAAAGTTCGGGAACAGTTTTTCGAAATCATCATATCCCGGTAAATAAGGAACATGGTCAATCCTTTTCGGATCAATTTGTTGTCTAATGTTTTGGGATAATGACATTGTTCGATAATACTCTGAAACTCTATAACTAAAATCAATATTTTTTAAAAGGACTCTTTTTATTTTGTTTGGTGGAAAATTCATACGAAGGAAGGTCAATAATACAGTATCTGATAATGGAGAATTTCTCCTTAAAAGTTTGATAATATTTTGTGGAATATCTGAGGTATTATTATCATCTTCTTCTGTATCATTATTGTTAAAGTCACCTATATTACATCCTTGCAAGGCATTTAATAGCATTTGGGTATTACCATTGTCAAAAGCATATTGATTTGCATCATTCTGAATCTTTGCTAATGTGGCTTTATATTGATCAATGCTTTCAAACTAAAGCATTTGAAAGTTTGATTTATATTTGATGTTTCCTAGACCACTAATCATTCGCGAAGCTAAAATAGAATTTCCTAAATAAGGTGATTCTTCGGAACTGTCTAGTAGCTTTTTGTCTTTTTTACATCCTAATAAACTTACGATTATTTCCATTTGAATAGTAGTAATAAATAAAAAATTGGATTTAATCATGATTATTTAATATTAATTGTTTTTCAAATATAGTATTTTTTTAAATATTTTAATCCAAAGTACAATTTCGCAATAAAAATTATATTCGCAGCCCAAAATTTTTGCCATTTTTTTTCTATATCGGTAAAGTTGTATTCCATTAAGTATTTTTTTAAGATTTTTAAAGAGCTTTAATGATGCTACTTTCTACATCAATTAAAACATTGGCATAATCTGCTTTTACAAATGTTTTTCCAGTAACTTTTTCATAAAGTTCAATATATCTGTTGCTAATTTCTGTAATCCATTCCTCGCTCATGGGCGGAATGGCTTGCCCATCTTTCCCTTGAAAACCATTTTCAATTAACCAGCGGCGAACAAATTCTTTACTTAATTGTTTTTGCTCTTCGCCTTTTTGTTGACGGTCTTCATAGCCTTCTTTATAAAAATAACGGCTACTATCAGGCGTATGAATTTCGTCCATTAAAGTTATTTCGCCATTATATAAACCAAATTCATATTTAGTATCTACAAGTATTAAACCCATTTTATTGGCTATTTCTTGGCCACGAGCATATAGTGCAAGAGTATATTTTTCTAATTGCTCATAATGCTCTTTACTTACAATGCCTTGTTTTATAATTTCTTCTTTACTTATGTCTTCATCGTGCCCTTGGCTAGCTTTTGTAGTTGGCGTAATTATAGGGTTTGGCAACTTGTCGTTTTCTTTTAGTCCATCGGGTAAAGTTACTCCACATAATGTTCGCAAACCGTTATTGTATGTTCGAGCAGCGTGTCCGGCTATATAACCACGCACAACCATTTCAACTTTAAAAGGTTGGCACATTTTACCAATACTAACGTTTGGATGTGGGCTTGATAATAACCAATTTGGAACTATATCTTTTGTTGCATTTAAAAACTGTTCGGCTATTTGATTTAGCACTTGTCCCTTATAAGGAATTCCTTTTGGGAGCACCACGTCAAACGCACTAATTCTGTCGCTTGCAATCATAACTAATTTATTATTTGCTATGGTGTAAACATCGCGTACTTTTCCTTTATAGTAGTTGGTTTGATTAGGGAATTTAAAATTTGTTATATCTAGTGTTTTCATTTTTATTATTCAATTGTCCAGGTTATTAAACCTTCTTGTGTAAATTTAAATGGTTGTGTTTTTCCGCCATGTTGTACTATTGCATTGGCAACTTTATTTTTAGTTGTAGCGGGGCAATAAAAAAACATAAATCCACCACCACCAGCTCCACTAATTTTGCCGCCAGTTGCGCCATTACTTATAGCTGTATTATAAATAGAATCTATTAACTCATTAGAAATACTGTTAGCCATTTGTTTTTTATTTTGCCAACCAAAATGTAAAATATCTCCAATTTTATTAAGATTACCAACTAAAAGAGCCTGTTTCATTTGAATGGCTTGTTCTTTTAAATTGTGCATGGCATCAATACTTGTTTGATTTTTATTGTTTACATTATTAACCTGTTCGTTAATAATGTTAGCTGATAAACGCTGCGTTGCTGTAAAATACAATAATAAATTGTGTTCCAATTCATAAAAAATATTTGGTTTTAGTTGCAAAGGGTTTACAATTACTTTATCGTTATTTAAAAATTCTAAAAAATTTATGCCACCAAATGTTGCTGCATATTGATCTTGTTTACCGCCAGCCATTTTTAAATCAATACGCTCTATTTCGTATGCAAGGTGTGCAATATCGTATTTACCTAAAGGTAATTTTAACCACTCTACAAAAGCGCCTAAAATAGATACAACAATAGTTGATGATGTACCAAGCCCAGAGCCTTGAGGAGCTTCAATATAACTGGTTAACCTAAAGCTTAAAGGACTTAAATTAAATTGTTTTATTATTCTATTATAAACACCAATAAATAACTCAAAACCTTCAAAAAGTTGCAGTTCATGCGTTGAATTAATTTCTAATTTATTTTCGGTGCCATCTATTACAAATTCTATTTTACCATTGTTTAAAGGTTCAATGGTTGCATAAGAATATAAATCTATTGTTGCATTTAAAATAGCTCCGCCAAACAAGTCGGAGTAAGGGCTAACATCTGTGCCACCACCTGCTAAACCTATACGTAAAGGAGCTTTGCTTCTAATTATCATTTTCTAAATTTTCAATATCGTTTATGTCTTTTGCTCTACCGCTAGCTTTTTTATTAATTATAAGATTTCGTAAATTAATGATTTTAATTGGTAGTTCATCTAAGTTAGTATTGATAGCCTCTTTATAAACTTGCTCAAAAGAAATTCCTGAAATTTTTTTTATAATTTCAATACTAACAGGAGCTCTACCAAAAGTAAAAACGGTGATTTCATCATTATTTAAAAAATTATTTTCGGTCATATCAAACAAAGATAAACCAAAGTTAGAAAAAGCAATTTTTAAATTTTCGTAATTTTTTTCTGTAAGTTCAACAAAAATATCTAAATCACCAGTAGTTCTTGGGTAGCCATGATAAATTACCGAATATCCTCCAATTAAAACATATTTAACATTTGCATCGTTTAATGCTAACACAAAATCTCTAAAATCTTCGTTAAAAATATTTCCCATTTTAATTATCTTATTTTAAAATAAGTTTTATCAAATCTAGGAGGAGAATTTAACTTATGATTATAAGAAACACTTTGTAAATAATGAAAAATTTCAAAAAGTTGTTTTAACGTGAAATTTTTATAAAATAAAGATTCCTTTTTGTTATTAATTAACTTTCCACATGAAAAAGCGCTCCTATCTAATTTCATTTATTTATTATTTCATATTTATAAATTGTAAAGGCACCTCGTAATCTCCTTTTCTGCATATTGCAATTACGGCTTGTAAATCATTAATACTTTTACTTGTTACTCTTATTATGTCATCCATAATTTGAGCTGTTACTTTTAATTTTGAGTCTTTAATATCTTTCATTATTTTTTTACAAGCCTCTTTTTCTAATCCCTGCCTAACTTTAATGTCTTTTTTAATCATTGGGCCACTTGGGTAATGTTCTTTACTTTCATCTAAACCTCGGGGGTCTAAGCCTTGTTTAATCATACGGCTATGTATAGCATCTAAAATTGCATCTAAGCGCATATCATTTTCAGTTACAATATTAACAAGTAAATCTTTTTTGTTTAATTCGATAGTGCTTTTGCTATCTCTAAAATCCCATCTATTTAAAATATCTTTTTTAGCAACATTAATAGCATTATCCATTAATTGTACATCTAATTTACTTGAAATATCAAACGAAGGCATATTTATTAAATTTGGCTTAAATTTAACCATTTTAAAGGCAATTTTGTAACTATTTTTTTGAAGAATTTTAAAGTCATATTAATATTTTGTTATTGTTTAATTTATGCTTGTACTCAAATTGAAATTAAGGGTAAAACTGCACATCAACCTTTAACATTTACAGATAAAATAAAATTAAAAACGCCTTATATTAACCCACTTGAAACACTTTATGATAGTTTAGGGTTTGTAAATATTAATAAATTAAACGAGCGGATTATTTGTAAATTGGCATATTCTGATACTTCTAATTTTTTAAAAATTAATTTATACAAAGGGTTAAAACATGCTTTTTTACCTAAAGAAATTGCTGAAAAGTTAATTAAAGCGCAAAATTATCTTGATAGTTTAGGTAATTATACTTTAATAATATATGATGCCGTAAGGCCTTTACACATACAAAAATTAATGTGGGATAGTTTAAAATGGCCCTCTGCAAAAAAATATGGTTATATTGCTCCACCTAATGCTCACAGTTTACACAATTATGGGTGCGCTGTAGATGTAGGGATTGATAGTGCAGGATTTGAATTAGATATGGGCACTAAGTTTGATAGCTTTGATTCATTAAGCGCGCCTGCCTATGAATGGTTATTTTTAAAAAATAAAAAATTGAGTAAAACACAACACACAAGACGAACAATTTTAAGAAAAGCAATGCATAAAGCTCAGTTTTATGGAATAACAAGTGAGTGGTGGCATTTTAATTATTGTACTTTAGAACAAGCAAAAGCCAATTTTATACTAGTTAAATGAAATCAAAAATAAATATTGTAATTGTTGGGGGTGGCGCTTGTTCATTAATGCTTGGTTGCGAATTAAACCCTTCAATTTTTAACGTATCTGTTTACGATGCAAATGTTGCGGTTGGTAGAAAATTTTTGGTTGCTGGTGCTGGTGGATTAAATATTACGCATTCAAAAAAACCAAATGAGTTTATTGAAATGTACACCCCTAATAAATTTTTAATAGATGCTTTTAATTCGTTTAACAACATTGATTTACAACATTGGTTAAAAAATAAATTAAATATTTCAACTTACGTTGGCACAAGTGGTAAGGTTTTTCCAACAAAAGAAATTAAACCTATTGAGGTGTTAAATGCTTTTATAAATAAATCTAAATTAAACAATGTAAATTTTCACAATAAACATACTTGGTTGGGATTTAAAAAAAACGCATTATTATTTAAAAAAGAAAATACTGAAGTTTTAATAGAAGCAGATGTTGTAATATTTTGTTTAGGAGGTGCAAGTTGGCCAGTTACAGGTAGTAATGGAGTTTGGTTAAATAATTTTACAGAACATAAAATTGAAACTTTAACGTTTGAAGCAAGTAATTGTTCAGTTGAAATAAAATGGCCAACAGATTTAATAAATCTAATTGAAGGAAAACACTTAAAAAATTGTTCATTTAAGGTAAATGAAAAAACAATTAAAGGCGAAGTTGTAATAACAAAGTTTGGTTTAGAAGGAAATGGTATTTATGGTTTAAGCACATTAATAAGAGAGGGATTAAAGAAAAATAATTTTTGTGATTTGTTTATTGATTTTAAACCGCAACAATCTAAAGAATTTGTAATTAAAAAATTAAATGAATCTAAGTACAACAATCAAACAAAAAAGTTAAGTGAAATTTTAAAATTAAGCACTGTTCAAATTCATTTAATTAAGCATTTTTTAACTAAAGAAGATTTTTTAAATAACGAAATTTTAGCTCATAAAATAAAACATTTTCATTTAAGTATATCTAGCTTTGGCTCCATTGAAGATGCAATATCAACTGTAGGAGGTATTTCATTAAAAGAAATAAATAAGTATTTCGAGTTTAAAAAATTACCTAATCATTTTGCAATTGGCGAAATGCTAAATTACGACGCACCAACAGGAGGCTATTTGCTTCAATCTTGTTTTAGTATGGCTTATTTTTTATCAAGCCATTTAAATGCTAAACATTTAGAAAAATAATATAAAAACAAATTTTCCACAATGGTTTATAACTTTTATGTCATTTTAATCGTTTTAGTTTAAATTTGTGGCAAACAAAATTAATTATGGTGGCAACAACAGAATATATTTTAAGTGAAGTAAAAAACGGTGTGTTAATTATAACTATTAATCGCCCCGATAAATTAAATTCGTTAAACAAACAAACTATTGAAGAACTACATGATACCTTGGTTGAAGCAGAAAATATTAACGAAATAAATGCTATAATATTAACTGGTGCCGGACAAAAAGCCTTTGTGGCAGGTGCTGATATTGCTGAGTTTGCAAATTTTTCGATAGAACAAGGTAAACAACTAAGTTCAATTGGTCATTTTAAAATATTTAATTTTATAGAAAACTATAGCAAACCAATAATTGCAGCCGTTAACGGTTTTGCCTTGGGTGGCGGGTTAGAATTAGCAATGGCGTGCCACATTAGAGTAGTTAGCGATAATGCTAAAATGGGGTTACCTGAAGTTAGTTTAGGTGTTATTCCTGGTTATGGTGGTACTCAACGCTTAGCTCAATTAGTTGGAAAAGGTAAAGCTTTTGAAATGATTGTAACTGCCGATATGATAACTGCAACAGATGCATTAAAATGGGGTTTAGCAAACTATGTTACTACACAAGATGAATTATTAAACAAATGTTTTGAAATAACTCATAAAATTGCAAGTAAAAGTCCTACAGCAATTAAAACAGCAATAAAAGTAATAAATGCAGGATATAACAATAATTTAAATGGTTACGAAGTAGAAATTGAAGAGTTTGGCAAATCCTTTGGTACTGGTGATTTTAAAGAAGGCGTTGCTGCTTTTTTAGAAAAACGCAAAGCTAGTTTTAAAGGGAACTAAAAATTAAATAAACTTTTTTCTTTAACCAATAAAAGTTAAAAACTTAAAATCTTAATTTAAAATTCTAAATAAAGGATTTTTACATTTAAGGGTGAAATTTCTTAAACAAATTGGATTTTATTTATTTGTAATAAGTGCAATTATTGCAGCAATATTTTTTTACAAAAATTTAAAGCAATCTAAAGTACCAACTTTAAATGCAGCCAGTTTAATCCCTGATAGTTGTAGTGTTTATTTAACAACTAATAATATTTCTAAATTAAATGAACTGGTTAATCAACAAAATTTAATTATAGATAAATTAAACACTAATTCGTTTTTTTTAAAAAGCACTCAAACTTTATCATTTTTAGATTCTATTGCATCTAACAGTAAAGAGCTATCTGATTTTTCAAATCAACCCATTCATTTTGCAACTTATGAAACAAAAAATAATTGGATAATTACATTTAATTGTCCTTTAATTTCAATGTCTAAAGAGGTTGCTGAGTTACTTAAAAATAATTTAAATGCAACGTACAACAACAGCCATTATAAATTTAAATACATTAATGATGCATATTTTTTAATATATAAAGGCGTAGTGTGTATAAGTAATAATCAAGATTTATTAGAACAAATAATAAATAATAAACATAAACCTTTTATAAACTCTAACGAATATCTTTTGTATAAAAACACTCTAGATAGAAATTCCGCTTTAGGCATTTACATTAATCCGCAAAATATTAATAATGGTAAAAATCAAATTAAACTTCCTAAACTTATACTTAATAATACATTAGCCGTAAGCTTTTCCTTTAAACCCTATAAAATTAATGCAAATGGCATTCTTAAAACAAACTCAAATAGCATTTTAAATTTACTGCATAACAAAAGGCCAGGTAATTTTGAAGAAGAAACTATCTTGCCTTTTAATTGTGTTGAATTAAAACAATATTATTCAGATAATTTTGCTTCAAGTTTAACTTCATCTAAAGAACTAAATTTATATTACGATTCGTTAAATTATGACATTAGTAAAGAATTTAAAACAAACATAGAGTCTAAACTTACTTTTTTTAAAACCAATCAATCGTTCGAAAACAACGCAGTAATTAGAGTTAAAGACACATTAGATGCAAAATTACATTTACAGTTATTAAAAGATTCTATTTATGTTTTTCAAACAACAAACTATTTTAAATTAAAAAATAACTCCGAATTGTTTAACCCATTTGAAACAACGATATACAAATTTGCGTGGATTTATAATGATAATGTTTATTTTTTTGAATCAAAAATAAATGCAGAGTTAACCATTGCAAATTTATTATCAGAAAATAATTTATCTAAAAACACAAAAATTATTGCTTGCTTAAAACAAGAAGTTGGTGCAAACATTAATTACTTATATTACGAAGCACCAGATTTAAACAATGGCAACATTAATAATTATATTAAACTAAATAAAAACAGTTATCAAAACTTTAAACATTTTGTGTTTACATTAAAAAATTCTTTGCATGGATTTGATTTACACTCTTCTTTAGATTATGAGCAAGAAAACGAAAACAGCAATGGCAAATTATTTTGGGCTTGCAATTTAGATACACTAAGCAACATAACCCCTTCTTATTTTAAAAACCATAACACAACAGAAAATGAAATCATAACACAAGATGCATTTAACCAACTCTACTTAATTAACTCTAAAGGCTCTATATTATGGAAGAAAAAAATTAACGAAAATATTTTATCTCAAATTTTTATAGTTGATATTTTTAAAAATAATAAATTCCAAATGTTATTTAATACTGAAAATTATTTGCATTTAATAGATAGAAATGGAAATTATGTAGATGGTTATCCTGTAAAACTTCCGTCAAAAGCAACAAATCCTTTAAGTGTATTAGATTACGATAACGATAAAAATTACAGGTTATTTATAGCTTGTGCAAATAATAAAATTTATAATTATACAATTTATGGCTTAAAAGCCGAAGGATTTACGCCTTTAGTAACCGATTCAAAAATAAAATTACCAATACAATATGCAAAAGTTGGATTAAGTGATTATTTAATTACTGCCGATATTGAAGGGAAAATTTACACCTTTAGTAGAAAAGGAGATGGAAGAATTGGTTTAAAAAATAAATGCATTGAAAATTGTAGAGATTTTTATGTAGAAGCAAGTAATAATATAAATAATACATTTTTTTGTTATTTAGATGAAGAGAATGGAAGTGTTCATAAAATATCTTTTTCTGATCATAAAGAAATTTTTAATGTTAAAACTAATGGTCTAATTAATTTTTATCATTTTGATTTAGTAGATAACAACAGAAAAAAAGATATTTGTTTTACAAGTGGTAATACATTTTTTGCTTATGACTTAAACGGTAGTATAATTATGCAAAAAAATATTGATAAACCTTTATTTTATGCCAAAACTTTTATTAATGAAAATGTTTCAAAATTAATTGTAACCGATTCTTTAAAGGCACAAACAACGATATTAGATTTAAACACCAGTAAAATTATTCAATTTAATAGCAGTAGTAATCCTATTGTTCTAGATTTGTTTAAAACCAACAATTACTGTTTAATTTTTTCAAATGGCAATGCATTAAACTGCAGCAAATTATAATTTTTAATTATAAATAAATTCGCCAAATTCGCTTTTAATGGTAACTTGTTTGCCATTAAACCCTTCTACTTTACCAATAATTTTAGCATCAATATTAAACGTGTTTGCAATTGCTATCATTTTTTCTGCTGATTGTTCATCAGTGTAAACCTCTAACCTGTGCCCCATATTAAACACTTTATACATTTCTTTATAATCTGTTGTGCTTTGTTGTTGTATTGTTTTAAATAATGGTGGTACGTCAAACAAATTATCTTTAATTACATGTAAATTGTTAGGCAAAAAATGTAAAACTTTAGTTTGAGCGCCACCACTGCAATGTACAATTCCACCTATTTTAGAAATTGGTATATTAGAAATAATTTTTTTAACTAACGGCGCATAAGTGCGTGTAGGAGATAAAACTAATTTTGCAGCATCTATGTTTTCTGATACTATTTTACCATCTGAATTTTTATACTCTACGTTTATTTTATCGGTTAAATTTAATTGCCCTGTATATACAACGTCTATAGGCAAAGCATTATCATAACTTTGAGGGAATTTTTGGGCTAACGTTTTATTAAACACATCATGTCTGGCACTAGTTAATCCATTACTTCCCATGCCTCCATTGTATTGATTTTCATAAGTTGCTTTACCGTAACTAGCAAAACCTACAATTACTTGTCCTTTGTTAATATTATGGTTACTAATTACTTTATTTTTTTCCATCCTGCAAACAACTGTACTATCAACTATTATCGTGCGAACTAAATCTCCAACATCTGCCGTTTCACCGCCTGTACTATAAATAGATATTCCGTTATCTCTCAAGTTTTGTAATACTTCTTCTGTACCATTTATAATAGCAGCTAAAACATCAGCATTAATTAAATTTTTATTTCTTCCAATTGTTGATGAAAGTAAAATATTATCGGTAGCGCCAACACAAATTAAATCATCAATATTCATTATTACAGCATCTTGAGCAATTCCTTTCCAAACACTTAAATCTCCCGTTTCTTTCCAGTACATGTAAGCTAAAGAAGATTTGGTTCCTGCACCATCTGCATGCATAATAACGCAATGGTTTTCACTTCCGCCAATAATATCGGGTACAATTTTACAAAATGCGTGTGGATATAATCCTTTATCTATTTTAGAAATTGCAGCATGTACATCTTCTTTACCTGCCGATACTCCTCGTAATTGATATTTATTGTCGCTCATTAATTTTATTTTTTACAAATTTCGTAATAAAACTTTATATAATTGTACCATTCCCTCAATATCTTTTTTGCTTACCTTTTCATCAGGCGTATGCACATTTTCTTCGGCCGCTCCAACAAAGCACCAATCCCATACGTTTTCCGACATTTGTAAATCTTTTGCATCGCTTCCTCCACTCCCTTCAACTTCTAATTGAAAAGCACATTTATTTTTTTTAGCAATGTTAATTATTTTATTTACATAATGTTTTCGTGGAATTAAACTATCTCTCATACTAATAACAGGGCCTAAATGTGGTTTAACACCATCGCTTATCCAACTAATATCACAAATTAAGGCTTGTTGTATTTTATATTTTTTAGCTAAATGTTTTTGTATAAAAGACACACTTCCTCCGCCATGCTCTTCGTAAGTTGAAAAAACAATTATACCATTTTGTAATGTTTCGGCAACTTTTAAAGCGGTATAAACCCCTAATCTATTGTCCATATAACAGCATTGAATAAATTCTTTTGTTTCGCGCCAATTAGGCAAAAAAGACAATTCAGTTCCTGTTTCAAAATTTCGTTTGGCTTTGTAACTTATAGTTTTTTCTCCACTTTTAGCATTTACTTTAACTTGTAAAGTTGCTTTTTGAGTTCCTTTACTATCTGTGCCAATTAATTCGAAGCCTGGTTGGCAAACAGGGCCACCAATTCGCACTAACTGCTCGCCATATCTTACAGTAAAACCTATATTATCAATATGAGCAAATATTGCTGTTGTAGGCTTACCAAATACTAAAACAATATTGTGTTGCCATTTATCGCCATAAATTAATTTAGGTTTTACTACCCAATTTTCACTCTCTTTATTAATGTAATTAACTAAAAAATCTGTTAACCCTCCTTCGTTTCCGCATGGTGCAGCAATAGAACATAATTCTTTTAGAAGAGAATAATTAGTTTTTGAATTAGAATGTGTTTGTTTTTTTATCATTTTAATGTAGTTAGATTAATATTAAAAAAATTGAAGTTATTGCTAATAATATCCCAATAAAATTAGCTTTTGATAATTTTTCTGTGAAGAAAAAATAACCGCAAATAGTTGCTAATACAACATTGCTTAGGTTTAATATAGGAAACAGTTGTGCGCTAGTAAATTCGCTATCGCTTAATGATTTAAATGTAAAATAAATGCTAAAAAAATTAGGTATGCCAAGCGCAACACCCCCTATTAAATTATTTAGTTTAAATGTATTCTCTTTTGTTTCATTCCAATTTTTAAATGCATGAAATAAAATAATTACAATACCTATACAAAATGCTGTAAAAAATGTTCCAATTGTAAATAAGGCTTTATGGTTATCATCTTTTATATAGGAAGCATTAATCCAATTAATAAAAACATCAATTAAACCACTGCCAATAAATACTAACAAGGGCAAAAAATTAAGTTTAAATTGCTTATTGTTATTATTAACTGATTTAGTTGCCAAATAAATTGCTGTAATTGCTAAAAACACACTACATATTTTAAAAACATTAAACGTATCGTTTAAAATAAAAACAGAAAACAAAACAGGCATAACAAAACTTAATTTGTTTGCCATACTTGCAGTTGAAACACTAATTTTTTGAGCAGTAATCGATATTAAATAAAATACGATTATAAATAATACACCAAGCGGAATACATAACAACAACCATTTATTTAAATAAAACTGATTAACATTTATGTTTACATTTAAAGCAACAGCTCCTGTTATAGCTGCAACAAAATAATTTACAATTATTGCAACAAAAGTATTTACCTTATATTTTACAAATAATTTAAAAACAACCAATAAAAATACACTAGTTGTAACTGTAAGTAAAATGTATAACATAAGATTTCAAATTTAGCATTAAAATTATTTCTATTTTTGTTTAATTATTATGAAATTTACTTTTTATGCGTTTTTAATTCTATTATTTATACTTACAAACGCTGCAAACTCACAAAACATTTATTTTAAAAACATTTCTCGTCAAAACACAATTAGTTTTAATGATAGTTTAAATACTATAAGCTGTAAAGTTGATTCTATTGTAATGCCTTATGAAGTAAAGTTTGCTGTTAAGTTTTACGAAGGCACACAGTTTAAAAAAATTACAATTAAAAAAGGAAATTCTAAAAATTTATTTAAGGTAAAATCTCATTTTGTAAATTTATTTTTAGCTCCTGAAAATAGAAAATACACTGTTTATATTGCGTATAATTTTAATACAATGGTTGATTCTGTTACCTTAAAACATTTAACCTATAATGCAAAAATGGCACAATTAATAAGGTGTGCCGCTTATATAAACGATTACAGTACAAGTGGTTTTTTTGATTTATTTGGGAATTATTTTAAAAATATTTCTAAAAAACATAAAATAACTCATCTTAAAGATTTAGATTTAAAAGCATTAGAAGTTGGTGGCGGTTACCAACTCCTTTCACTCTCTTATGTTTACGAAAACTATTCAAATATAGAAACTTGGAATAACCCCGATGCTTTTTCAAAATATGGCAAATTAACCTATAGTAAATTTCTTTCTACCCAAACAATTAAAAGATACATTAAAGATTTGCCCATTTATGTTTCAAAAAAATATGAGTAAACTTTTTTAAGTTTTTCTATGAAATTTTAAAAAAATCATTTACTTTTAAGCAATACTAAAGTTATGATTTCTAGAATTTTATCTACAATTATTGTAAGCATGCTTTTTTTAAACATAAGCAATGCTCAAGTTAAAGGAAAAGCTCCTAAAGGAAAAGCTAAAGCAGATACTACAAAGGCTGTAGTTAGTCAAACGGTTGCCCCTCCATCTGACGAAGAAATAGAATCTAAATTATATTTAGAAAGTTTAAGCTTAAACCCAACTAAAGATAAAGCTGCATGGACAAAAAATGATTCGTTACGTAAAATTTATAAAGCTAAACGCATGAAATTTTATGTAAAATCAAAAAAACCATTTAAACCCACCGACCATATGCAACTTTGTTACAATTTAATTTATAAAGACACTAATTTAAAGTTTTGCGTAAATGATAGTATTTGTAAAGACCCCGAAGTAACAAAAATTTTATTTGAGCAAGTTAAAGGTGATACAAATTATGTTTTGGTTTATGTTGATGCATTTACAAAATCTAAAACCGATAAGGGTGCAGTATGCGGCTCAGGCCACGAAACTAAATTAACTATGGTAAGATGGAATGTTAAAACAAATAGAGCTTTATGGAAAAACAAAACTATAAATTCATGTTATAAAACAATTACAAACATGACAAAAACACCAATTGTAGATTGGGATAAAACAAGTCCTTTAATTATTTCGTACAATAAGGGGCCAAAGTTTATTGATATTACATTTGACCCAGCTGCACCAGAAAAAGGCTTGCAAAGCAATAACGATAACGAAAAATAAGAATTATTGACTAATGCAGTAAAAATAGCACTTTTACCTATTAGTTACCTCTATGGTTTAGTAACTTATTTTAGAAATAAGTTTTTTGATTTTGGAATTTTAAAAGAAAAAAAAATTGATTGCCATGTAATTGGAGTTGGAAATTTAGCAGTTGGTGGGGCTGGTAAAACTCCACTTGTTGAATATCTAATTAATTTGCTTTTATTAGAAAATAAAAAAATTGCAACACTTAGTCGTGGGTATAAACGCAAAACTACAGGCTTTGTTTTAGCTAACAATAATTCTACAGCTATTGATATTGGCGATGAGCCTTTAATTTATAAAACAAAATACCCTATTGCTGTTGCAGTTGATGCAAACCGCAATAATGGCATTAAACAATTGTTGCTGCTTGACGAATTAAAAATAAACACTATTCTATTAGATGATGTGTTTCAACACCGTTATGTAAAACCTGGTTTAAACATTTGTGTTTCCGATTATAGTAAGCCTTATTTTAACGATGTAATAATGCCAAGCGGAACTTTAAGAGAGTTTAAAAGTGGTATTTCAAGAGCAGATATAATAGTAATTTCTAAAACACCAGATAATACAACCGCAGTTGAAATTAGAAACATGCTAAAAGACATTAAGCCTTTAGCGCATCAAAAAGTGTTTTTTAGTTATTTAAAATATGGTGAGTTGTATTCTATCACAAATAAAAACACTCAAATAAATACACTAAACGATTTATATAGATATAGAATAATTTCTTTTACAGGTATTGCAAACGCTAAACCATTTGTTGAATATTTAAAAGAATACGCTGCAGAAGTAAAACATTTACCATTTCCTGATCATTACGAGTACGTAGAAAAAGATTTAACCGACATCCAACGATTTTACGAAAGTATTGAAGGAGGAAATAAAATTTTAGTAACAACTGAAAAAGATTTTATGCGCCTTAAAAATAATTCCATCTGGGATATTGCCAACAGAATGAATATTTATATATTGCCAGTTGAAGTTACATTTAAAGAAAAAGAAGAAGAATTTAATCAATTAATAATTAATTATGTTAGAACAAATAGAATTTACCACCAAAAATATTCTTGAAAAAACAAAAAACTTTAAACCACAATTTGGAATTATATTAGGTACAGGGCTTGGCGGATTAGTAAACGAAATTGAAACAGATTTTGCAATACCATATAACGAAATTCCTAACTTTCCGGTAAGCACCGTTGAAGGGCATAGCGGTAAATTAATTTTTGGCAAACTAGGTGGCAAAAATGTAATGGCAATGCAAGGGCGTTTTCATTTTTACGAAGGTTATACCATGCAGCAGGTTACTTTTCCTGTTCGTGTAATGAAAGCTTTAGGTATAAACACCTTAATAGTTAGTAATGCTAGCGGAGGCATGAATCCTAATTTTGAAGTAGGCGAATTAATGATTATAAATGATCATATTAATTTATTTCCAACAAACCCATTAATAGGTAAAAATATAAATGAACTTGGTCCTCGTTTTCCGGATATGAGCGAAGCTTATAAAAAAACCTACGTTGAATTAGGTAAAAAAATTGCAAAAGAAAACAACATTAAAGTTAGTGAAGGGGTTTACGCAGGTTTAACAGGCCCATGTTTTGAAACACCTGCCGAGTACCGTTATTTATGGCGAATGGGGGCTGATGTAGTAGGTATGAGTACTGTACCCGAAGTTATTGTTGCCAAACATAGTGGCATGAATTGCTTTGGAATAAGCATTGTAACTGATTTAGGTGTTGAAGGTGTAGTACAAAATGTTAGTCACGAAGAGGTACAACTAATTGCTAAAAAACAAGAACCAAAAATGACTTTAATTGTAAAGGAATTTGTTAAACAGTGCAATTAATTATTAAAGGTTTTAAAATCCTTAACATTTTTTAAACTCGTTTGGCTTAATTTTTGCATAACTTTAAAAAAAGATATGGTTATGAAAAAATTAATTATTTTATGTTTCGTAAGTTTTAGTATTAATGTGTTTGGGCAAGCCCCAGTTTGGAAAAACGAACAGTTAATGCCTACTAAAGAACTTGCAGATAAAATAAATACAAACGCAAAAGATAAACCAATTGTATTTAACTGTGGGCCAATGGAAAACATAAAAACTTCTGTTTTTGTTGGTAGGGCTACAAGTGCCACTTTTTCTGAAAAAATTAAAACCACCCTTAATATGGAAGCTAAAACAAAACCAATTGTTGTATATTGTGGTTGTTGTAGTTATGCCAGTTGCCCTAATCTAAAACCCGCGTATGACGAAGTGGTTAAACAAGGATTTAAAAATGTAAAAATATTAGAGTTACCAGAGGGCATTAAACCAGATTGGGTTGCAAAAGGCTACCCAATGGAGTAGTTAGCGGTCAGGTTATACAAAAATACAAGAGTATATCATTATTAAAAAACGATGAGAATGAAAAATATAAAATTAGTACTGCTTTTAATTAGTGTGGTTTCAATAGGCCAGTTTACTTATGCCCAAGAGGACGACATAAATAGTACTGAAAACAAAGCCTACAGTAATTTTGACTTTATTGCTGGCTCTAAAACTATTTTCTATGACGACTTCTCTTCTGGACTAAATAAGTGGAAAGTTATTGAATTTGATCAGTCAGACGATGTTGAAAAACCTGGTATAAAGAAAATTGCAAACGAAAACTATAATTGGTTGAAAACACCCAAGCGTGGAATTTTTTATCCTATAAATTTAAAAACGCTACCTCAACAATTTACTGTTGAATTTGACATGTGGACTGACTCTGAGAGAATGAGCGAAATGGAAAGTGGCTTAATAATATCCATAGTTGGAAACAAAGTAGTTAGAAACGAATATAGTACTGCCTTTGACGAAAATCCTCAAATACAAATAGATATACATCCCTCTCAAGAGCTCCTCTATTGTTTAGCTACCAAAGAAAACGCTGACGGTGAAAGGGTGTTGGATAGGAAAGACATAAAAAATGGATGGAAATCAGGAAAGATTCATAGAATTTCCATTTCGAGAATTGGAACACACATTAAAGTTTACATTGATGATAAAAAGTTTCTTGACCTCCCTAACGGCTTGCCCATAAAAACACCTTACACTTTGATGCTGGCAACAAATATGTGGGGAGATGGGTTGTATTTTACAAACTTTAAATTTGCCGAACTTGAATCCAAAGCAATAAAAATAGATAGCGAAAGTAAATTTGTTACTAATGCTATTTACTTCAATGTAAATGCTGCTATTATAAAACCAGAATCTTGGCCTGCATTAAAACAAGCAGCAAATGCCATAAAATCGGCACAAGGAACTATAAGTATTATTGGGCATACAGATAGTGATGGTAATGATACAGACAACCTCACTTTATCAAAGAAACGTGCTGAAGCAGTCAAATTGTTTTTGATAAAAAACTTTGACATTGAAGGATCGAGATTATTAACAGATGGTGAAGGCGAGGCAAAGCCTGTGGATAACAATAATACAGCTGAGGGAAAAGCAAATAACAGAAGGGTAGAATTTGTAATGCAAAAACAGTAAGCCCGAGCCGCTAACAAGGTATTGCCAAAAGGCGGGAAAGCACTACTTTGAAACACTTGTACTAGGCTCAACTGTTGTGCTATTATTGAACTTTAGTGCTAATGATCCGCCACTTCGACAAGCCGAAAACCGTTACTGGTTAATGTAACAAAACTCCGCTCTGAATGACAGAAACATACATACAAGATAAAACTTTTGACCGAAACGACACACTGAAAAAAGGCGAATATGAAAATTGTATTTTCAACAGCTGTAACTTTGCCAACAAAGACCTTTCAGAATTTAAGTTTATAGATAGCACATTTAACGATTGTAATTTCAGCTTAACGAAACTCAATAAAGCAGCTTTTCGGGATGTAAAATTTAAAGGCTACAAAAGTTAGGGCTCCGTTTTGACACTTGCAACCAGTTTGGAATTCCAGTAATTGTATTGACTGTGTCTTTTCCAGTAAATCGAAGCAGCACGCCAATTAGCTCTTCTTGTGTGTTTTTATCTTTTACAACACCGTTTATAGTTCCTATATTTTGAGCATATAAAGTGCTTGTAAGCAAAGTTATCAAAAGTGATAAAGAAAGATTATTCATACAATCAGAATAAAATTTAGTACAAAAGTAAACTATATTTTTAAATAATAGTACTTAATTATACTTTATTTTAAATTTAATGGTATCTTTGTATTCTAATTCGATAAAGATGAATTACAAATTAATTAAAGACACCCACGATTTGCTTGAGCGATTTGAGACTGAAAACAATATAAAAAATGACTTTGAAACTACTGTTGAAGGTTTTAAAAGTTGGATTGTGGCTAACAATACTAATACTATAGTTGAACCAAATTGGGAGGGAAAAGAAAATGGAAGAAGTGCCGAAAGTGTCATCAATACTTTGATTGTTCACATGAACCGATACGCAAAAAGTTACTCTAAATCTGCCATTTTTGGGTCAGAATTTTCCACCCAAGAAGATTTTATTTTCCTCATCAACTTAAAAGCATTTGGTGAAATGTCTAAGATGGACTTAATCAAAAAAAATGTGCAAGAAAAACCATCGGGAATGCAAATCATCAATAGATTGATTACCCAAGGATGGGTAGAACAACGAAATTCAAAAGTAGATAAACGAAGTAAAGTGATTTCAATTACGCAAAGTGGTTTGTTGGCTTTAGAAAATCAAATGGATAAAATTCGTCAGGCAACTTCCATCGTTACAGGAAATTTATTACACCATGAAAAAATGGAATTGATACGATTACTGAATAAACTGGATGATTTTCATCAACCAATTTATGATAAAAATATAGATGCGGAGAATTTATTAAGTGAAGTATTAAAAGATAAACAATGAAAATTGCAATAATTGGTTCCGGGTTTTCGGGTATTTCTGCTGCAGCTTATGCTGCGAAAGAAGGTCATGAAGTGCATGTTTTCGAGCAACACCATCAACCGGGGGGGAGAGCTAGGCAATTTACAACAGAGGCTGGTTATACTTTTGACATGGGACCAAGTTGGTATTGGATGCCCGATATTATTGAACAATTTTTTGAAGATTTCGGTTGCAAAACTTCTGATTCTTTTGAGTTGGTTTCTCTAAATCCACAATTTGAAATGATATTCTCCGATGAAAAAATTAGCGTACCTGAAAGTTTAGAACATTTGAAAATATTGTTTGAAAGTATCGAAAAAGGGGCAGAGTTACAATTAGAAAAATTTATGAAATCTGCTAAATTCAAGTATGAAGTAGGGATGCAGGATTTTGTGAATAAACCTTGTCATAATTGGACGGAATTCCTCTCTCCTAAAATAGCGAAAAGTGCATTGAAATTAGATTTGCTGACTAATTTCAGAAGCTATGTTGCCAAGTATTTTAAAAATGAAAAACTAAGAATATTAATGGAGTTTCCTGTAATTTTTTTGGGTGCTTCTCCTAAAAATATTCCTGCTTTGTATAGTTTAATGAATTACGGAGGTTACGCCTTAGGAACACATTATCCAATTGGAGGTTTCTATCAATTGGTTTTAGCAATGAAAAGCGTGGCGGAAAAACAAGGTGCAATTTTTCACTTCAACAGCAAAGTAGAAAAAATACATACAGATAATAAAAAAGTAAAATCTTTGCAAATCAATGGTATAAATCATGAATTTGATGCAGTGATAGCTTCATCGGATTATCACCATACAGAAACGTTGCTTAACAAAGAGTATAGAAATTATACAGATGAATATTGGGAAAACAGAACATTTGCACCCTCAAGTTTGATTTTCTATTTGGGCATTCATCAAACGATACCCAATTTGAAACATCACACACTTTTTTTTGAAAATGATTTAGATGAACATATTGATTGTATTTATGGAGATAAAAAATGGCCTGAAAAACCATTGTTTTATGTTTGTTGTCCTTCTAAAACAGATGATCGTGTTGCCCCTAAAGGAAAAGAAAATCTGTTTCTATTAATGCCATTAGCAATAGGAATTAATGATGATGAAAATGTTAAGGAAAAATACCTAATCGAAATGCTTTCAAGAATTGAAAAACATACAGGAATAACCGATTTAGCTTCAAAAATAGAATACAAAAAGAGTTATTGTGTAAGCGACTTCATTTCGGATTACAATGCTTATGGTGGGAATGCGTATGGATTGGCAAATACATTGGATCAAACAGCGGTTTTGAAACCAAAAATAAAAAATAAAAAATTGAACAACCTTTTTTACACCGGTCAGTTAACCGTTCCTGGACCAGGCGTTCCTCCTTCTATTATTTCAGGAAAAATTATAGCACAAGAAGTTAATAAACTTAAAAAAGAAGCATTATGAAACAATTATTTGATGAACTTTCTTACTCGGTAAGCAAGATAACAACCCAAAAATACAGCACCAGTTTTTCCTTGGGAATTTTGGCGTTAAAACCAGCTATTCGTTCTGCAATTTATGCGATTTATGGCTATGTTCGATTAGCCGATGAAATAGTGGATAGCTTTCACGATTATGATAAAGAGAAGTTGTTGAACCGATTGAAAGTTGAAACCCATAATGCTTTGGAAGAGGGTATTTCGCTCAATCCTATTTTACAATCGTTTCAAGAAACAGTGCGTCAATATCAAATTGATAGCGTTCTGATTGACCAATTCTTACACAGTATGGAGATGGATTTGCAGAAAATAGATTATAATTCTAAATTATATGACGAATATATTCATGGTTCTGCCGAAGTGGTTGGGTTAATGTGTCTGCAAGTTTTTACAGATGGTAATAAAGAAAAATATGAAGAACTGAAACCTTATGCAATGAAGCTGGGTTCTGCTTTTCAGAAAATAAATTTTTTAAGAGATTTAAAAGATGACTATCAAATTTTAGGTAGAACTTATTTTCCTAATGTGGATTTGTGTGTGTTTGATAATTGTGTAAAATGTCAAATTGAGAAAGAGATTGAAGAAGAGTTTAAAGAAGCCTTAATCGGAATAAAAAAACTTCCTAATTCATCTATGTTCGGTGTGTATTTGGCTTATAAATACTATTATTCTTTGTTCAAAAAAATAAAAAGAACCTCTTCAACAGAAATAATGAACAGTAGAATTCGAGTTTCTAATCCGCAAAAAATAGTTGTTGCGTTTAAAAGTTATTTAAGATACAAAACTGCTATTTTATGATGAAAGTTTTAATGTTGATTATATCGGTTTTATTTATGAATTACTCATTTGCTAATTCTGTAATTGATGAAGCAAGGATGAACTACAACAAAGCGGTTCATGATAAAGATTTATGTAAAAGGATGATAAATGAATTAGAGAAATCAAAAGAGAAATCTCCAGTTTATCTGGCTTATTTAGGTGGCTTTCAAACAATTTGGGCAAATCATGTTTTTAACCCCATAAGCAAACTTCAATCATTTAAAGAAGGAAAGAATAAAATTGAACAAGCCATTAGTAAAGAACCTGATAATATAGAACTTAGATTTATTAGATTTTCGGTGCAAAAAAACGCCCCCCACTTTTTAGGGTATAGAAATAACATCATAGAAGACAGGAATTTCATCATAAAAAATAGAGATGATGTCAGTCCCGAAGTTGTTCAAAAAAATATTGAAATACTTATCAAGTAAATTATTTATGAAATATCAATTATATCGAGAGCAACAGTTGAATTGTGATATAGAAACTGCATGGGATTTTTTTACTTCGCCAATGAATTTAGCAAAAATAACCCCAAAGGATATGGCATTTACGGTATTGACCGAGCATAAAAATGAAAAGATATTTGAGGGGATGATAATTGATTATACGGTATCGCCTCTACTTGGAATACCTTTAAAATGGAAAACAAGGATTACAGAAGTTATACCTAATAAAAGTTTTACAGATTTTCAAGAAAAAGGGCCTTACAAATTATGGAAACATTATCACGAATTTATAGCTAACGAAAAAGGAGTGCTTATGAAAGATAAAGTTGATTACGAATTACCAATGGGGTTTTTAGGAAATATAGCCCACGCTTTGTTTGTAAAAAAGAAATTAGAAAAAATATTTAATTACCGTTTTCAGATTTTAGAAAACTTATTCAACAAAAATTAAAATGAAAATATTAATTGTTATACTTGTTTTTATATTGATGGAAGGAGCCACTTGGCTTATCCATAAATACATCATGCATGGTTTTCTATGGGTGTTGCACCGAGATCACCACGACCATAGCAACGATGGAGAATTAGAAAAAAATGATTGGTTTTTTGTGATTTTTGCTTTACCTACAATTGCATTGATGTATAATGGTTCTTTGCAAAACTTCAACTATTTGTTTTATATCGGATTAGGGATTATGCTCTACGGAATGGCATATTTTTTTGTGCACGATATTTTCATCCATCAACGGATTAAATATTTTACACATACCCAAAACCCCTATTTTCTTGCACTTAGAAGAGCTCACAAACAGCATCACAAACACTTGGGAAAAGAAGAAGGAGAATGTTTTGGCTTCTTGTATGTTCCATTCAAGTATATTAAAATCTATTTTAAATCTGCTTCAAAATGATGGCTTATACCTATTCTCTTATTTTATTTTTTACGGTCATTATTTGCTTTATTGCATCTTTTGATAGAAGAATTCAATTTAACAAGCATTTTGGTTCGTTTATAAAAGCAGCTTTTCTTGTTGCAATCCCTTTTATAGCTTGGGATGTTTGGTTTACTGCTCACGGCGTATGGTGGTTTAATACTGATTACACGCTTGGAATAGTATTAGCAGGATTGCCTTTAGAAGAAATCATGTTTTTTATTTTTATCCCATTCTCTTGCATCTTCACTTTCTATACAATTGATAAATACTATAAATGGGAAGTATTGAGTGCTTTCAATAACATATTGGTCTTTGTCAGTATTATTATTTTGTCTGTTTTAGGTTTATTGAATGCGGATAAAATTTACACACTTATTACAGTCATTGTTACGATTGTTACTTTAATTTACTTGCATTTTATAGTTAAAGCAGAATGGATTACCAAAGCTTCCGTAATCTTCACAATCCTAATGCTTGGCTTTTTTCCAGTAAATGGAATTTTAACGGGTAGTTTTATTGAAAATCCAATCGTCAATTATAATCCAAAGGATTTTTTAGAAATACGACTATTTACCATTCCAATAGAAGATGCCGTTTATGGCTACACGCAATTTCTATTGGTTTTATATTTTTTTAAACAATTTCAAAGGAAAGCAGCACTATCAACTTTTAAATATTAAATTCTATGAAAAAAACGCTTCAAATACTAAATGGAATAGCGGCTGTAACCATGATAATAATGGGCTATTTATCAAATACAGGGATTTTCAACGGTAAAACAATGGCGAGCGTATCGGCTGAATATCAAAATATATTTACCCCGGCTGGTTATGCCTTTTCGATATGGGGATTGATTTACTTGGGTCTGTTGGGATTTGTAATTTATTACGGGCGAAGTTTATTTAATGCGAATATAAAAGAAGACAACACCGTAACGGAAGTTGGTTGGTGGTTTATTTTTTCCTGTATAGCAAATAGTTTGTGGGTAATTTGTTGGATATATGAATACACATTGATTACTGTTTTTTTGATGGCAATATTGTTTTTTATATTGATGAAAATAATGCTCATTATCGAGAATGAAAAAGCAAAGAATACTACAACACGGTTGTTTTTAAAATATCCATTTGCAATTTATTCAGGATGGATATCCGTAGCACTGATTGCCAATATCGCAGCATACCTAACCAAAATAGGTTGGGACGGATTGGGTTTTTCTGAAATGATTTGGACAATTTTAATGATAATAATCGCAGCCTTTATTCATATTTATATGATTTGGAAACGGAATATGCGTGAATTTGCTTTGGTTTTGGTATGGTCGCTCATTGCTATTGCCGTGGCCAATGAAAACGAAAATTCAACGATAGTTTGGACGGCTATTATTGTGGCTATTGTAGTCTTCATAAATATTGCAATCCACGGTTTCAAGAACCGAAAGAGCAATCCTTTTTACAGATAAAAGAGTAAGCTATCTATTTTAATCATGGAATATTTAGTAAAAGATACACTGCTTGAAATTAAACATGAACCAAGAAAAGGCGCATGGACCTATCATATTCAAATACCCAATACAAAACACATGGTAGGGAAATGGGGGTCGTTGAAAGCTACAGGTACAGTTGACAATTATAAAATTGAAAGCATCAATTTATTCACTATTGCCGGGCAAGATAAATTGATTTCTATAAACAAGGAAATCAGAAAAGCATTAAATAAAAGCGGTGTTAACAAAGTGCTTGTAACGCTTAGTTTATTAAATGAAAAACAAAATATCACCGAAAAAGAAATTTTAGAAACTTTTGACCAATCGGATGTTTTAAAAATATTTGAAACTTTTTCTGAACAGAGAAAAAGAAAAATTATCGAAGAAATTAAAGCCCAAAAATCAGAAGACAAACAAATTAAATCCCTTTTGAATTTTATTGACCAATTAACTTTAGAAAATGATTGAAAAGACCTTATTCCATATGCTAACTAAAATTTATGGGACGATATGAAAACTAAACTTTCCCTCTTTTGGTTTCGTAGAGATTTACGGCTGGAAGATAATATAGGTTTGTGCCAAGCCTTGTCTTCAGGATCTCCTGTGCTTCCTATTTTTATCTTTGATAAATTCATCTTAGATGCTTTAGAAAACAAAGCCGATAGACGAGTTGATTACATTCATCAAGCACTTTTGGCAATCAATTCAGGTTTGAAAAATCATCAATGTAAGTTGAATACATTTTACGGAGAACCGTTGGATATTTTTAAACAACTTTCCGAAGAATACGATATTCAAGTTGTTTTTTGCAACCGAGATTATGAACCACAAGCCATAAAAAGAGATACGGAAATATTTGATTTTTTCAAAACGAAAGGTATTTCGTTCAAGGCATTTAAAGACCAAGTGATTTTTGATAAAAATGATGTTGTAAAAAATGATGGCACGCCTTACACAGTTTATACACCTTATTCTAAAAAATGGAAAGAGAAATTGACAGAGAAAGATTATTGCTCTCACACAATTAATTTTACTAATTTTTTTAAGCAAGAATTTTCCGAAATTCATTCTTTAGAAAACCTTGGATTTACTAAAACAGACATTCATTTTGAAACACCAAAATTAGATGCTACTATCATTGATGAATACGATAAATACAGAGATTTTCCTGCACTACAAAAAACGACACAGTTGGGGATTGCTCTTCGATTTGGTACTATAAGCATTCGTAAATGTGTAGAATTTGCATTAAATCACAATCAAACATGGTTGAATGAATTGATTTGGCGAGAGTTTTTTATGCAAATTCTGTATCACTTTCCAAAGGTGGTTCATCAATCGTTTAAAGCGAAATACGATTTTATTCAATGGCGAAATAATGAACAAGAATTTGAATTTTGGTGTCAGGGAAAAACAGGTTATCCAATAGTAGATGCAGGAATGCGACAACTCAATGAAACTGGTTTTATGCACAATAGAGTTCGTATGATTGTAGCCAGTTTTTTGTGTAAACATTTATTGATTGATTGGCGTTGGGGCGAAGCCTATTTTGCTCAAAAACTATACGATTACGATTTGTCTGCCAACAACGGAAACTGGCAATGGGCAGCAGGTTGTGGTTGCGATGCCGCACCTTATTTCCGAGTTTTTAATCCGAGTATTCAAACCGAAAAATTCGATAAAAATTTAGAATACATTAAAAAATGGCTTCCTGAATTTGGAACAAATAATTATCCAAAACCAATGGTAGAACATAGTTTTGCCAGAGATAGAGCTTTGAAAATTTATGGCGACGCGGTAAAAGAAAATCAATAATATTAATTTAAATAAAATGGAAAGAAATGAGGTATTACTCGTTGATAAAAACGATAATGCAATAGGCAGCATGGAAAAGTTAGTTGCCCATGAACAAGGTCACCTGCACAGGGCATTTTCGGTATTTATATTTAATGAAAAGGATGAACTTCTTCTTCAGCAAAGAGCCGATGAAAAATATCATGGAGCCGGGTTATGGACAAACACCTGCTGTTCGCATCCACAAATGAATGAAATCGTTTTGGAGGGCGCAAAGAAAAGACTGCAATTTGAAATGGGAATAGATTGTGATTTGGAATGGGTTTATTCTTTCATTTATAAAGAAAAAGTTGAAAACAATTTAATTGAACATGAGTATGATCACGTTTTTAAAGGATATTCCAATGAAAAACCAATGCCAAACTTGAATGAAGTTAAAGATTATAAATGGATGAGTATTTCGGATATTTCTAGTGACGTAACTCAAAATCCAGCACATTACACGGTATGGTTTAAAAAGGCTTTACCAGAATTAGTAAAGAGAATGAAAAAATGAAGAAAATATTAATAGCCGGAGGAACTGGTTTTGTTGGAAAACAGCTCATTCCTTTTTTAGTTGAAAAAGGGTATTCAATTCATGTTTTAACCCGAAAATCAAGTGCTAATACATTGGAGAATATTCGTTTTTTTCAATGGGATATTGAAAAGCAATACATCGACAAAAAAGCATTTGAAGGAGTAGAAATTCTCATTAATTTGACTGGTGCCAATATTGGTGAAAAGCGATGGACAAACGATCGAAAAAAGGAACTCATCGACAGTCGCATAAAATCCATTGACTTATTATATCAATATATTTCTAAAAATAAATTCGATATCAACACCTTTATTTCGTCCTCTGCTGTTGGGTTTTATGGAGCGATAACAACTGATAAATTATTTGTAGAAACTTCTAAAAACGGAAATGACTTTTTAGCTTCTGTTTGTCGAAAATGGGAAGCATTCGCTTTGAAATTTACTAATTTAGGTATTCGTACAGTAGTTTTACGCAAAGGTGTTGTTTTAGTAAAAAATGGCGGAATGGTGCAGAAATTAACCCCTCTTGCTAAGCGTGGAATTACTGTTTCCTTGGGCTCAGGAAAACAATATTTACCTTGGATAGACATTCGGGATTTGGTTAGATTGTATGAATTTATTCTTTCAAACTCAACCGTTAGCGGAATTTTCAATGCAATTGCCATTGAACAAATTACTATGAATGATTTTTCCAAAAGATTGTTGCATTCTTTTGGAAAGAAGAGTTTTTTGCCCAATGTGCCTAGTTTTATAATTCGCTTACTTTTTGGTGAAATGTCGGTGATGTTGTTAGAAGGTTCAAAAGTCAGTAACGAGAAATTAAAAACTACTGGATTTATCTTTGAGTTTGATACTTTAGAAAAGTCTTTGTCGAGTTGATGTAGCGTTGGCAAAATTTAGCTCTTTTGGTTTTTTTTTGTGAGTGGTTTGTGCGTTGGCAAAAAACCAAATGTGCTAAATGTGTGTAGGTAAAAAATAAAACAATGGTATAATACAAATACCCATATATACCAAAAATCACAAACCATTTTTCAATTTTTTTCTTAAAATTAACTGTATATTAAAAATACAAGTAGTATTTTTATATTTTATTTAAAAGCATGTACGGTCAATTAAAACAACAATTACAAAACACGCTTTCTGAAATTGAAAGTAATGGTTTATTTAAGCGCGAAAGAATTATTACAACACCAATGGATGCTGTTGTAAAGGTAGGCGGTAAAGAAGTAATTATTTTTTGCGCAAACAATTATTTAGGCTTAAGCTCGCACCCAAAAGTTATTGAAGGAGCTAAAAAAGCTCTAGACTCGCATGGCTTTGGAATGAGTAGTGTGCGCTTTATATGTGGTACACAAGATATTCATAAAGAATTAGAACAAAAAATTGCGAAATTTTTAGGCACCGAAGATACAATTTTATATGCCGCCGCTTTTGATGCAAACGGTGGTGTTTTTGAACCCTTGTTTGATGAAAATGATGCTATTATAAGTGATGAATTAAATCATGCAAGTATTATTGATGGCGTTCGTTTATGTAAAGCACAAAGGTATCGTTACAAAAATTGCGATATGGCAGATTTAGAAGAGCAATTAATTAAAGCACAAGCACAACGCAATAGAATAATTGTAACAGATGGCGTTTTTAGTATGGATGGTTTTGTTGCTCCTTTAAATAAAATTTGTGATTTAGCAGATAAATACAACGCTTTGGTAATGGTAGATGAATGCCATGCAAGTGGTTTTATTGGTAAAACTGGTAGAGGTACAATAGAGTTAAATAATGTAATTGGCAGAGTAGATATTGTAACCGGTACTTTAGGAAAGGCATTAGGCGGAGCAATGGGAGGCTTTACAAGCGGAAGAAAAGAAATAATTGAAATTTTAAGACAACGCTCTCGCCCTTATTTATTTAGCAACAGTTTAGCTCCAAGTATTGTTGGTGCAAGTAATGCTGTGTTTGATATTTTAAGTAGCACAACAGAATTACGCGATAAATTAGAGTGGAATGTAAATTATTTTAAAAAAGGAATTAAAGCTGCAGGCTTTGATATTAAAGATGGCGATAGTGCAATTGTACCTGTTATGTTGTATGATGCTAAATTATCGCAAACCTTTGCCGATAAATTATTACAAGAAGGTATTTATGTAATTGGGTTCTTTTATCCAGTTGTACCTAAAGATAAAGCGCGTATTCGCGTACAGCTAAGTGCAGCTCATTCAAAAGAACATTTAGATAAAGCCATAACTGCATTTACAAAAATTGGAAAAGAATTAGGTGTAATTAAATAATTACTATGGAATTAAACATTCAACGTCCGCGTAGAAATCGTAAAAACGAAACTATTCGTAATTTAATTCAAGAAAATTGGTTAAGCACTAATGATTTTATTTATCCACTATTTTTAATTGAAGGGAAAAACAAAAAAACAGAAGTGGCTTCAATGCCTAATATTTACAGATATAGTGCAGATTTAATTTTAAAAGAAATAGAGGCTTGTGTAAAATTAGGAATTAATTCTTTTTGTTTATTTCCAAGTATAAACGATAAATTAAAAAATAAAACAGCAAGCGAAGCTTTAAATAAAAACGGATTGTATTTAAAAACAATTTCATTAATTAAAAAATATTATCCAAATGTTGTATTAATGACTGATGTTGCCATGGATCCATACAGTAGTGATGGGCACGATGGCTTGGTAAAAAACAACGAAATATTAAACGACGAAACTTTAGATATTCTTTGCAAAATGGCGTTGGCTCAAGCTTATGCAGGCGCAGACATAATTGGCCCCAGTGATATGATGGATGGTAGAGTTGGAAGCATTAGAAATATTTTAGATAAAAATAAATTTACTAACGTTTCTATAATGAGTTATACTGCAAAGTATGCAAGTGCATTTTATGGTCCGTTTAGAGATGCTTTAGATAGTGCACCAAAATTTGGTGATAAAAAAACTTATCAAATGAATCCGGCAAATGTAACCGAAGCAATTTTAGAAGCAGATTTAGATACCATTGAGGGGGCAGATTTTTTAATGATTAAACCTGCATTAAGTTACTTAGATGTTATTAAAACATTAAAAGATAATTTTACTTTACCTATTGCTGCTTACAATGTAAGTGGCGAATACGCAATGGTAAAAGCTGCTGCTGCAAAAAGATGGATAGATGGAGATAAGGTGCGTGACGAAATTTTATTAAGCATAAAAAGAGCTGGAGCATCAGTAATATTAACCTATTTTGCCAAAGAATTTGCAATTGCAAATAAAAAATAATTTATATACTACCTTACAATAAAATATGTTTAACCGGTTTTATGGGGTGTGGAAAAACTACACTTGGTAAAAAATTGGCTAAACAGTTAAATTATTTGTTTATTGATTTAGATAAAGAAATAGAAAGAGAAAGTAATAAAAGTATTTCTGATATATTTTTAAATGAAGGAGAAAATGAATTTCGTAAAATAGAAACAACCATTTTAAATAAAATATTAGAGTTAAATGGAAATTATATAATTGCTTTAGGTGGTGGAACAATATGTTTTAATAATAATTTACAAATTGTGAAAAATAAAGCATCTTTAATTTATTTACAAATGCCTGTAAAAGCCTTGTATTCTCGTTTAAAAGAATCTAAAACTAATAGGCCATTAATAAGCAATTTAAATGATGAGGAACTTTTATCTTTTATTGAAAATAAATTAAAAGAGCGCGAGAACTTTTATTTACAAGCAAATTATATTTTTAATGCTTTATCAATTAATAGCACTGAAGTTATTAAAGAATTGAAAACTAATTAGTGCCTTCAAAAAACAAGAGGGCTTTAGATATTTCTTTTTCTGTAACCGTAATATCGTGTTTACATTTACCTATATCATTTAATAAAGCCATTTTTATTATTCCGTTTTTATTTTTTTTATCTTGTATTAAATATGGTTTTAAATCTAAATAATTTAATTTTAAAGTTATTTCAATAGTAAATTTTGAAACTAATGTTGTTACAACTTCATTTAACGTGTCTTTACTAATTAATTTTTTTTGAAACGCAATATGTGTTTCAACTATCATTCCTATTACAACAGCATAACCATGTAAAATAAATAAATTATTTTTAACATAAAACATTTCAATGGCATGAGCAATGGTATGACCAAAATTTAATATTTTTCTTAAGCCTTTTTCAAATGGATCTTTATTAACAATGTTTTGTTTTAATGTTATTGCTTTTTTAATCAACTCTAATTCGGTCAATTTTCCGATTTGTAAGCTATTCCAAAATGTTTTATTGTTAATTAACGCTATTTTGTAAACTTCGGCTAATCCGTTTTGGTAATGTTCAACAGGCAAAGTTTTAAGAAATGAATTATTAATAAACACTAAATTTGGTTGAACAATTGTTCCAATACTATTTTTTAAATTAAAATAATTAATTCCATTTTTTCCGCCAACACTTGCATCTACCATTGCTAAGAGCGTAGTGGGAATGTTTATAAAATTTACTCCTCTTTTATAAATAGAAGCGACAAAGCCTCCTAAATCAGCTACTACACCACCGCCTAAATTAATTATTAAATCCGATTTATTTAACTTTAATTCAAATAATGTTTCTAAAATAGAGGTAACCGTTTCAAAACTTTTACTTTCTTCACTTGCATCAACTTCAATAATTTCGGCCTTTAATAATGGATTTACATTTGAAACTAAAATTGGCAAACAAAATTGCATTGAATTTGTATCACAAATAATTACAATTTTATTGAACTTATTTTTTAATAAATAATTAGTTATTAATTTAAAATTTGTTTGAATAAGTATTAATGAATTATTTTTCATTTAAAAAATAAATTATTTTTTCGCATACTTGAGGTACAAATTCTAAATTTAAAGTATGGCCTGCATTTTTAATTACATCAAACTTAGAGTTATTTATGTTTTTATGCACTTCTTGTGCTAAATGTACTGGCAGTAGTAAATCTTTTTCGCCTTGTAAAACTAAAGTTTTAACTATAATTTTTTTAAGTTCGGGCCTGTAGTCTTCTCGTGCTTTTGTAGCTTGCATTAAATTAAAAATCGCAGTTGCATTTTGGTTTAATTCTTTTCTGCTTTCTTTCATTAATTCAATTGGTATTACAGGGTTGGTGAAATAATTTTCACTTAAAACGCTGGGCAACATAATATCTAAAAGTAAATTGTATCCTCCAATTTTTAAAGCATTCCACCATGATAATTCAATTGCATTATAATATGGCGTTTTATGCGCAAAAGTTGCTAAAAGAATTAATTTATTTAAATTATTTGGGTAGTTAACTGCAAAATGTTGCGCAACTAAACTACCATAAGAGATACCACAAATTATTGGTTGATTAATTTTTAAAAAGTTTAATAATTCAAATACATCTTTTGCGTGTTCGTTAAAATTTTTCCAATCGGCATCTTTAGTGCTTTGTCCTTGAAAAACAAAATCAAGTAAAACAATTTTATATTCTTTTTCAAAATAAGGTAAAACAAAAAACCACGATAAAGTGCTTTGAGTTAAGCCATTTAAAAATACTATTGTTTGTGTTGAGTTTAAATTGCCTTTTAACTCATAAAAAATAATTTGATTTTGTGAATTAGTAAAATTCATTTAAAATGGCACGAATGTAACACCTAACATAAAATTAAATCTCATACTTGGGTAATGGTCAAATCTATAATAACGTTGGTTTGCAATGTTATTAAACTGCGCGAAAAAACTTAGCATTTTACTATATCTATATTCAGCTCCTAAATTAGCATCAACATAACCATTAAGTTGTGTTGGTTTATATGTTGTAGTAAATGTTTCGTTATCTCTAATTTCGCTTAACGTCCATTGTTTACCAGCTAAAAATATATCTGCTTTAATTATTATTTTACTTTCTAAATTATAAACCCCGCTAATTGTAAAATCAAAATCTGGTTTATGATAGGCTCTTGTAATTGTTTTTGTTTTCCATATATAATAATTACCAGTACCTACAATATGAAATTTTTCTCTTAATTGGTATTTTAAGCTGCCATTTATTGTTATTAGTGTTGCGTTATCATAAATAGGGGTAAATGAGTTTTGAAGCAAATTAGTACCTGTGTAATTTCTTACAAAAAAATACATACTATCAAAAATATCATAACTTACTTTTGTATTATAAGTTGTTTTAGAACTTAAATTTCCTCTTAAACCAATATAACCTTTTATTTTATTATTTGTATTTGTATATTTTAAAGTAGTATCTACAAAAGGATTTGCTGTAGTTAATGATCTGAAACTATTTTTAATTAAACCTCCCTCTAATCCAGCGTATGGTATTATAATATTTTCATATACATTATAATCTACACTTAACTTTGGGTAAAAATAAAATTTAGATTGTCCTTTAAAATTATCTAAAGTTCCAGTTAAACCTAGTTTAGCATTCCATTTTTTTGTGCTTGCAATAAAATTAGGATTTAAGCTCATAATTAAATTATTTAATGTATCATTACTTTGCTTATGATTGTAGTAATCGGTTAAAAAATTTAAGTTAAAATGCTCTCCATTTAAAAACATATCTCCACTAGCATTTAATTTAATGTTATTTTCAGCTTCTCTATGTAAATTTTGCAAGTTATGATATCCTAGTTCAATTGTATGATTTATATGTGTGCTATCTGTATAATGACTTTGTAGCTTTAATGTTGGGTTAATTAATTGGTATCTTTGTTTAGTATAACTATTACTTAATTTATTTACAGAAGTGTCATATCCGTAATATCTCACAACATCTCTATTATATAAAATATTACCACTTAATGTGTGTTTTTTATAAAATTGTTTTGCAAAAACATTTAATTTATTATTACTCATGCCACCATAACCAACGTTTTCTAAATGCGCCGTGTTGGACAAGTGTTTAAAATGTAAGCCGTAATTATTTTGACGAGAACGTGTGTTTGCTAAAAATATTTCGCCGTAAGGCATATTATAAATTGGGCCATAACCTGCCTTAATTAAAGCATGGTATAATTTAGGCAATGGTTCGTTTTGAATTTTTGCTGCATTAATTAATTGGACTTGATATTTTGGAAATAAAGGTTCGCTATAAATGCCATATTTAATGTTTTGAATTCTTTTAACACTATCTTTAATTTCGGGTAAATCAGAAAATTTTATAGCGTCTTTAATTGTTGGATTAAATGTAGTTGAAGTTGTGTAAGTATTTTCAGTTGGTGAGTTTTGTGAGTAAGTAATGCTTACAAAAGCAATTAGTAAAAATGCCAATAAACAACATTTAATTAACCGTTGTTGTTTTAAATTAAAATCAATATTTGTAATACTGTTTTGCATTTATTTTGGCGCGTTAGGGTTGTTAGTTTGATTGTTTTGCGATTCTTCAATAAGCTTATCAAACAAATCTTTATCTGAGTTATTTGTAGTGTTATTTATTTTTAAATCTGTTTGTTCTACTTTTAAATTTAATATTTTTTGATTTTCAATTTCATCAATCGATTTTATTTTTTGTTGTGCTTCATCAATAAATTCTTGTTTGCCTTTACCATCAATAATTGTTTGTAATATAATTTTAGCGTTTGCATTTTCATTTAAAGCAATATAAGCATCGGCTAAAAGCAACATTCCTTTATTGTTCCAATAATCATTTGTGTATGGAAATGAAATTATTTTATTTACTGTTTTATCTACATCTTTAAATTCCGATTTACTGTATTGAATTTTTCCTATATGATAAAAAGCCTCGGCTCCTGTTGCATTTTTGGCAGTTTTAGTTATATCTTTAAATTCAATTAATGCATCATTTAATCTGTTTGTTTCAAATAACGATTTTGCTTTTATATATTTTGCTTCAGAAACTTGTTGTGGGCTAAGTTTTTCAGTGCTCATTACTTTATTACATTCTTGCAATGCAGTTTCGTAATTTAAAATATTAAATGCACTACGCATTGCGCCAAATCTTCCTGCGCTTTTATTTGAGGGAGTTTCTGCAACTTCTTGTAATTGTTGAAATAAAGGTAGTGCTTCGGCATATTTTTTATCTTTAAAATATATGTAACTAGCTTTTGCTAGTGCTACTTCTGTATTTATATTTCTAGGTTTGGTTATTAAATATAAATATCCAGTTAATGCTTTTTCAAATAAATTTTTACTATAAGCACATTCGGCTAAACAAAATTGTGCTTCGTTAATGTATTTACCATTAGGAAATTTAGAAATATAATTTTCCCATTTTGGCATTGCGATATCACAATTTTTTTGATTGTAATAGGCATCATAAGCTGTATTAAAAATTTCTTTTTCAAGTTGATTTTCTGATAATGGATTGCCTACCGAGGCAAAATATTTTTCCATACCCTCAACATCTCCTTTTGCTTGAAATATTTTTTTTATTGCCTCTAATACTTCTTTGGCCGCATCGCTTTTAGTGTCTGTTTGAACAAACTTATCAAAATATTCAAATGCTTTTTCGTCTTGTTTTTTATTAAAATAAATATTACCTAATTGAGCATAAGCATTATTTGAAAAACTTGAATTTGGATAATTTTTTAAAATTTTATTGTAATATATAATTGCATTATCGTCATCTTTTAGATTTTTAAAATACGTATCTGCAATTTCATTTATTGCTGCACTATAATAATTAGAATTTGGATATCTACTTTCAATTTTCTTTAATTCATTTATTTTTTCTTTATAGTTTTTGCTTACTCCATCGCAAAGTGATTTTTGATAAATTGCATAATCTACATCGTTTTTATTAGTTGCTATTGCTGTTTCGTAATATTCGCTTGCTTGTTTAAAATCGGCATTCTTAAAATAACAATCGGCTACTCTAATAGTTGCATCTGCAATTTTAGCATCTTCATATTTATTTTTAGTAAGTAAAAATTTTCTAAACGAAACGTTAGCATTTGTATAATCATCTTTTTCTTTTCTTTGAAAATAGGCATAACCTAATGCGTAGTTACTTAAATCGTACTCTTTTAAATTTATAGCGCCATTAAGTATTTGAAAGCCTTTCCATTGTTCAATTGCTGTTGTGTAATCTTTTCTAATGTAAGAAATTTCAGCCAACCAATATTGTGCTAATGCATTAAGTTGTAAATCAGAATTTTGTTTTAATGATTTTTTAAATTGTTCTTCAGCATCGTCAATGTTATTGTTATTAAAGTTTTCAATTCCTTTAAAATAAATTAGTTTTTGATAGGTTACTTTTAAAATAGGATCTATATTATCAATACTTTCAATGCTTTTAATAGCCATATCGTAATTTTTTGTAGTAGAATATACGTTAATTAAGTACCTATAACATTCTTCTTTTTTAGATGAATTAGGGTATTGTTTTATGTAATTTTGAAATGCTTTTACAGCCTCATTGTATGGCGTAAAATCTAATTCGTAACTAATTTTCGCAAAGCTATATAATGCATCTTCGGTTATATTTGAGTTTATATTTTTGGTATATGCGCCTAAGTACGCATTTTTAGCTTTTAATTTATCTCCTGTTTTTAAGTAACAATCCGCTAAATGATACCAAGCATTTTGCGCAAGAGTATCATTACTTTCTAACGATTTAGAAAAATAAGGAATAGCTTTTTCAAATTCATTTGTTTTATATAAACAATAAGCTAAAGCGTAGTTTCCTTGAGGGTTTAAACCAGAGCCTAATTCTGTTTTCTTTAAATAAATTAAAGCATTATTAAAATCTTTTAAATTAAAATAACTTTCTCCAATCATTCTGTTTATTTCACCTTCTTTTTGAATGTTGGCACTATCGTTTAATAATTTAGGGGCTTCAGTAATTACTTTTTCGTACTTATTTTGGATAAAATATATTTGTGTAATGTAATAAGGAGCAATGCTTCCAAACGTTTCGTTTCCAACTAATCTATTAAAACCTGTAAGTGCAGTTTCATAATTTTTTTCAGAATAAGCAATGTGCGAGTAGTAATAGTTTGCTGGGAATGCATATTTGTTATCAATATCTTTTATTTCATAAAAATCTGTTTTAGCTTTTTCAAAATTATTAGTTTCAAAATAACTATAACCACGTTTAAACTGCATTTCAGCTATTTCATCTTTAGTTAAATCTTTTTTGTCAACTTTTTCAAAGTATTCAATTGTTTCGTTAGGTTTTTTCTTTCTAAAATTATTTTTTCCTAAATAAAAATAAGCCATGTTAATTTTTTGACTTTCAGGATATAGCCTAATAAATTCTTTTAATTGCCACTCTGCATCTTTATTAAAAAGTTCAATACCACAAACTGCAGAATAGAAACATGCGTTTGATTTTAAAATTCTATTTGTTGATGTTGCTGAATATTCGTTAAAATTATTTTGCGCGCTTGCAAATTGTTTTTTATCAAAAAGTTCTAACCCACTTTTGTACTTAGCATCTTTATCAATAAAAATAGCAGTTTGTTGTGCTTTAGCAACAATGCTAAAACCAAAAATTAAACTTATAAAAACCGCTTTAATTCTACTAAACATTAAAAAGAAAAAGTGTAAAATTTATTTCATTAAAAATACTTTTGATTCTTTAATTGATTTATACTTCCAATAATATGTTATTAACCCGTTAATGTTGATATTGGTTATAAGCAACAAGATTGATTTAGTTACAAATATTTAACTTTATAAACTATTATGTCAACATTATTAAATTATAATAACGTTTCAATTTTTCAAGATGATAGAATTGTTGTAAGTAACCTAACTTTTGAATTAAAAAAAGGTGAATTTGTATATTTACTTGGAAAAACCGGAAGCGGAAAAAGTAGTTTTTTAAAAACTATTTATGGAGATATTTCGATTAATGTTGGAAAAGCTGAAGCTTGTGGCTTTAATTTAACAAGTTTAAAACGAAACGAAATTCCATTTTTAAGGCGTAAACTTGGAATTGTTTTTCAAGATTTTCAACTTTTAAATGATAGAAGTGTTTATGATAATTTGTTATTTGTAATGAAAGCTACAGGCTGGAAAGACACAATAAAAATAAAAGCACGAATTTTAGATGTGCTAAAAAAAGTAAGTTTAGAAGGTAAAGAAAATAAAAAACCACACGAATTAAGCGGAGGCGAACAACAACGTGTAAGTATTGCTAGAGCGTTAATTAACGACCCCGAATTAATTTTAGCTGATGAGCCAACAGGAAACCTTGACCCCGAAACTAGCGAAGAAATATTTAAGCTTTTAAAAAATATAAGCGAAACAGGTTGCGCTGTTCTTTTTGCAACGCACGATATGTTAATATACAACCCTCAAAAAGGGAGAACTTTAAACTTTGATAACGGTAAAGTTGTTGAAGTTAAATAATTAATCTTCTGCTTTATGTTCTGGGCGCATTTGTGGGAAAAATAGCACTTCTTGAATTGCAGCATTATTAGTTAACATCATTGTTAATCTATCAATTCCAATGCCAATACCTGCAGTTGGAGGCATACCATACTCTAATGCTCTTAAAAAATCATGATCAATAAACATTGCCTCATCATCGCCACGTTCTTGTAATTTTAATTGTTCTTCAAAACGCTCACGTTGATCTATTGGATCGTTTAATTCGCTATAAGCATTTGCAATTTCTTTCCCATTAACCATTAATTCAAAACGCTCTACTAATCCAGCATTTGTACGATGTTTTTTAGTTAACGGACTCATTTCAACAGGGTAATCGGTTATAAAAGTTGGCTGTATGTAATTACCTTCGCATTTAGCTCCAAAAATTTCATCAATTAATTTTCCTTTTCCCATACTTGCTTCAACATGTATGTTTAAATCTTTACACACTTTTCTTAAGCCTTCTTCATCTAAGTTAGAAATATCTACTCCTGTATGCTCTTTTATGGCATCATACATAGTAACACGTTTAAAAGGTGCTGCAAAATCAATTTCTTTATCGCCTACGGTAACTGTTGTTTTCCCATATAAATCTAACACAACTTTTTCGAGTAATTCTTCCGAAAATTTCATCATCCAATTGTAATCTTTATATGCCACATAAAATTCAAGTACAGTAAATTCTGGATTATGTGTTCTGTCCATTCCTTCGTTTCTAAAATCTTTTGCAAATTCATAAACGCCATCAAAACCACCAACTATTAATCGTTTTAAATAAAGTTCATTTGCAATACGTAAGTATAATGGAATATTTAATGCATTATGATGTGTAATAAAAGGCCTTGCTGTTGCTCCACCAGGAATACTTTGTAAAATTGGTGTTTCTACTTCTAATAAACCTGCATTATTTAAAGTGTTTCGTATTGAGTTTACTATTTGTGTGCGTTTTTTAAACGTATCGCGCACTTGTGGGTTAATTATCAAATCAACGTATCTTTGTCGGTATCTAAACTCTGGGTCACTAACCTCATCAAAAGAATTTCCACTCTCATCTGTTTTTACTATTGGTAAAGGTTTTAAAGCTTTACTTAAAATTTTAAAACTTGTTGTGTGAATACTTATTTCGCCTGTTTTAGTTGTAAAAACATATCCTTCAATACCTATAATATCACCAATATCTGTAAGTTTTTTCCAAACAACATCATATAAAGTTTTGTCATCAGTTGGGCAAATATCATCTTTTCTAATATAAATTTGAATACGAGCTGTAGAATCTTGAATAACAGCAAAACAAGCCTTACCCATATCTCTAATACTCATTACCCTTCCTGCAATACTTACATCTTTATAATTTAACTTATCTCTTTCGTAATTTTCCTTTATGTCTAAAGCGTTTACATTAATCTTAAATTCATCTGCCGGATAAGGGTTTATTCCTAATTGTTGTAATTCGGCTAATTTTTGACGACGTAATAATTCTTGTTCGCTTAAATGTTGACTCATTTTAATTTTTTTAGTTTACAAAAGTACTAATAATAATCTGAGTTTAAGTAGCGATAATGACAATTTAATGACAATAATAATAGAAAAAAATCTGACTTTTGTACTTAATTTTGAACTACTTTAAAATATTAGCTTTTACACACAAAAACTTACCATTAAATTTAATTGGAAAGCTACAACTTAATGAAACTGAACAATTAGATAAATTAAATCAATTAAAAGTTCAGTTTAGTTTTAAAGAAATTTTATACTTAAACACATGCAACCGAGTAGAATTGTTTTTTGTTTCAGAATTGAAACAATTTAATGTTTCTGAAATTATTTATACTTTAAACAACAATTTAACCAAAGCTGAAATAAAGGAAATTGAAAATGCTTGCGAAATTTTTAAAGGTAATAATGCAGTAACTCATACGTTTAAAGTTGCCGCATCTTTAGAAAGTTTAGTGGTTGGCGAAAGAGAAATTATTACACAAGTTAGAAAAGCTTATGAATTTTGTAATTTTAATGGTTTAACAGGAGATTTTATAAGGTTACTTATTAAAAAAACCATTGAAACTGCTAAACAAATTTATACACAAACCAATATTGCTAAAAACCCTGTATCTATTGTGTCTTTAGCATACCGTTCGCTTTTACAAAATGGGATTAAAAATAACGCACGTTTAATTTTTGTGGGTAGTGGCGAAACAAACACTTTAATGGCAACTTATCTTAAAAAACATAGTTTTGAAAATAATGTTGTTTTTAATAGAACATTAAGTAATGCGGCCAAACTTGCAACTAAAACAGGGGGCAAAGCCTACAATTTAACCGAATTAAAAAATTACAAAGAAAGTTTTGATGTGCTTATAGTTTGTACGGCAAGCAATACTCCTGTTATTGATAATGAAATTTATACTTCATTACTAAATACAGACACCTCTAAAAAAACAGTAATAGATTTGGGTGTTCCCGCAAATGTTGATGCAACTGTAATTAAAAAAAATAACATAAATTATATTGATATAAATTCGTTAAAACTAAAAGCCGAACAAAATTTAATTTTACGTCAAAACGAAATAGTTAAATGTGATGAAATTATCCAAAATAAATTAGAGGAGTTTCTTTTATTATATAAAGAGCGAAAAATAGAATTGGCTTTTGGTGAATTACCTAAGCAAATTAAAGCAATTAAAGAGCTTGCGTTTAATGAAGTTTTTAGCAAAGACATTAATGGCTTAGATAATAACAGTAAAGATGTTTTAGAAAAAGTTGTACTTTATATTGAAAAGAAATACAATGCTGTTACGTTTAAAACTGCTAAAGATTTACTTTTAAATAAAGCAGAAAACAATTAATTTTATAATAACTAATTTTTAATAAATTATGAAAACAGTATTACTTAATTTATTTTTTGTTTTTATTATATCTAACGGTTCGCAACTTTTTTCTCAATCTGATAGCATTAAATTTACAACAAAATGTAACACATGGAATTGCTTAGAAGAAAACAAAAATTCTTATGCAGAAATTATTGGTATTTTTAGGAAATACACCCCAAACCAACAAGGCAAAGGAGCTAATATAATGTATTGGGATTGGGAACTCTTGTTAAGCGATGGCTATGCTGTACCAATTGGTAACTCCAATAAAAAAATTAATTATTTAAGTTTTAATGGTAAAAAAATTTGTTTAAAGGGTTTAATTTATAATGGTGTAGTTATAAAGAGTAGCTCTCCTAATGGACAACAAGCCACAGGTTTTAGGTTAGACCCTTTTGAGATTAAATTACTAAAAGATTAAATTATTACTTTACACTTGTGTATGCTTTTTCTATAAAAGCTTTTGTTTCGCTAATTGCAGTCAAATCAGAATCATTTTTGGCTTTAGCATTTGCTTCTTTTTCTTTCCAAATGTTTAATAAATCTTTTAAAGCTTTTACTGCTCCCATTTTAGTAAACTTACCTCCGCCTTTTGCAACCGATTCAAAGTCTTGAGCGGCATCATGTGCAGCTTTGGGCGTTGTAAATTTTTTAGATGCTTTATTATATGAAGCTAAATAACTTAACATATCAAAGCCTGGAATGTATTTAAAGCCATTTCTAAAAAAATGACTTTGATTATCGTTGGGGTTTGAAGCATAAATTGAAGCTATAGTATTTAACACTCTTGCACTGTATTCATTTTCAAAAGCTTTTGCTTTTTCCGTTGCTAGTTTAGAATCTTTTTTATTTATACCCTGCAAACCTTCAATTAAAATAGAGTAGCTGTTTGCGTTTAAAGCTTTTGTGTTTAATTCTTGCACATCAGCATCAGCATTAAATTGTTCATTTAAAATGCATAAAGCATCTGCTTTAACAAGCGTTTTAACATCGTTAGTATAAACACTAATTAAAATGTTTTTTAATTCAACTTTATCGCTTAGTGTTTTTAATCTGCTTAAAGCAAAACTTCTTAATTCATGAAACTTATCATTTTGAGCGGCTTCTTTAAACACTAATTTAATTTCATTGTTTGTTATGTTTTTTTCTAATGCTTTTAAAGCTTCTATTCTATCACCATATAAAGCACCTGTTTTGTATTGCGCTATTAATTCTTCTGTAGATTTTTCAAAGTCAACATCTGCTAACAAACTTCTTTCACCATCAATATTTACCCATTGTGGTTTACCATTACATGTTATTGTGTATGTTTCTTTTTCGTTTCTCATCCAAACCCTAGTGCGTTGTTTGTTTCCATTTACATAAACATCAATATCTAAAGGCATAATGTATAAAGGAGTTGTTTTTAAATTTTGTTTTTGTGTAATGTTTAAAATTAAGGTATTGTTATTTGTATTATAATCTTTAGTTACTAATAATTTAGGGCGACCAGAGGCTAAAAACCATTCGTTAAAAAACCAGTTTAAATCTTGCCCTGTAGTTTCTTCAAAAGCTAAACGCAAATGATGAATTTCGGCAGGTTTAAATTTATTTGTAGATAAATAATTTTTTAAGCCCGCAAAAAAAGCATCGTCGCCTAAAACTTTACGCAACATGTGTAATACTTGCCCACCTTTAGCGTAACTAAACGCATCAAACATATCTTCTTTGTTTTCGTATTTAAAACGCACTAAGTGTACTTCTTTTTGTTCAGACGAACCAATGTATGAACGGCGACTACCTAAATGGTGATAATCAGCAGCATCTCTTCCTTCTTTATGTTCAATCCATAAATACTCGCCATAGGTTGCAAAACTTTCGTTTAAAGGTAAGTTGCTCCAGCTTTCGCAAGTTACATAATCGCCAAACCATTGATGAAAAAGTTCATGTGCAATTGTTGATGCGCCTTTTTTATAATCAATAGTATCGCGTGTGGTTTGGTAGGCTACAAAATCGCCATGCAATGTTGCGCTAGTATTTTCCATTGCTCCGCTAACATAATCTCTTACGCTAATTTGAGCGTATTTTTGCCAAGGATAATCAACACCAGTAATTTTACTGTAAAACTCAATCATTTCTTTTGTATCTCCAAAAATAGCTTTGGCGTGCGGTTCGTATTCTTTTTCTACATAATAACTAATTTCTTTTCCTTTCCAAGGTTGATCAACCACTTTTTTAAACTCACCAACACCCATCATAAATAAATATGGCGCATGAGGCAAGTCCATTTTCCAATAATCTGTTTTTGTGCCATCGTTATTTTTACGGGTACTCACTAATAAACCGTTAGATAATGTTGTTAAATTATCTTTAACAGTCATGTAAATTTCTTGTGTAGTTTTTTGGTTAGGACTATCAATTGTAGGAAACCATGCAGAGCTTGCTTGTGTTTCGCCTTGTGTCCATATTTGAGGCATTTTTAAATAGTCTTCGCCTTTAGGATTTACAAAATACAAACCTTTGTCGCTCATTATGGCGTTACTTCCTCCACTTGCCAATTCGTTAGGTTTTGCAACATAATCAATATAAATTGTGTATTGTTCATTTTTAGTGTACGTTTTATCTAAAGTAATTTTTAAGCTATCGTTTTCGTATTTATACGTTAAATTACTTCTATTTACAAAGGTTCCTGTGGCTGATGAATTTATTTGATTAGTTTTAGAAACCACACTAACCTCTTTAATTTCCATACCACGGGCATCTAAAAACAATTTATTAGTAGAATAAAAATGTGGCTTTAATGTAATAAAAGCTTTGCCGTATAAATAACTTTTATTCCAATCAAAACTCACTTCTAATTTTGTGTGAATTAAATCGTTTAAAATTGTGTTACTTGCTCTGTACTCTTCTTGTACTGCTGGTGTAGTTTTAGAAGAAACCGTTATGGTATCCATTTGAATATGGATTTCAGGGGTTTCGGTATTAGTGGGTGCAGTTTTATTTGTTGATGTGTTTTGCGCTGTACTTTTTGAAGTTGTTTGCGTATCTTTAGTTGATTTGCAAGCGTAAATTACTGCTGCAGTTATTAAAGGAAAAATTATATATTTTTTCATAAAGGGCTAAAAATACCAATTTATTTACATTGATATATGCTTAATTCACTAAAAAAAGTGAATTTTAATTTTAACAAAAATCTTTCCTAAAAAAAATTTAGCTTAACTCAAATTGCATTTTACTGAGTTTTTGGTAAAACCCATCTTGCAATTTCATTAAATCGTTGTGTGTGCCGTTTTCTTTAATTTCGCCTTTTTGTATTACAACAATTCTATCTGCATTGCGAATAGTGGCTAAACGGTGGGCAATAACAATACTTGTACGGCCTTTCATTAATTTATCTAAAGCTTCTTGAACTAATTTTTCGCTCTCGCTATCTAAACTACTTGTGGCTTCATCTAAAATTAAAATGCTTGGGTTTTTGAGAACTGCCCTTGCTATAGCTAATCGTTGCCTTTGTCCTCCAGAAAGTTGAATGCCTCTTTCGCCAACCAAAGTATTAAATTTATCAGGAAAAGCATTTATAAAATCTAATGCGTTGGCTTGTTTTGCAGCTTCAATAATTTCTTCGTCTGTTGCATTAGGCTTACCGTAACCAATGTTTTCTTTTATACTTCCTGCAAATAAAACAACATCTTGAGGCACTAAGGCAATTAATTCGCGTAGTTCGGTTAAATCGAAATTGCGTGTATTAGTATTATTTATTTTAATAATTCCGTTATTGGGGTCGTAAAAACGCAATAATAAAGAAGCAATTGTACTTTTACCCGAACCGCTACTGCCAACCAAAGCAACAGTTTCGCCAGGGTTTGCAATAAAGCTTACACTTTTTAATACCGAAAAATCTGCACGGGTTGGGTAATTAAAGCTTACGTTTTCAAATTCAATTTTAGAAGGTTGATGCACTTTTTGTTGGTGTTGGTTACTTAAATTTATTTTTTCTATTTCGCCATCAATTATTTCAAAAACTCTATCAGTTGCGCCAAGCGCTTTTTGCAAACCTGCAATTTGTTCGGGTAAGCCGCCTAAAGATGCGCTAACAAATAAAGAAAGCATCATAAATTCGCCAAACTCTTCGGCAGTAATTTGGCCGTTTATTTTTGCTTCTATCATTTTAAATAAAATAAAAAAAACAGTTCCAAAAATAAATGTAACCACAAATGTAAAAAACACACCTCTAAACAAGCCGTATTTTAAGCCAATGGTTCTAATTTGGCTGGTTTTAGTTTCAAAGCGGTTAATTTCTTTTGTTTCGCTTGTGTATGTTTTTACATTGGTAATACCCGTTAAAGCCTCGGCAACTATAACATTAGCTTCGGCAATTTTATCTTGCAAATCTTTAGAGTACTTACGAATTTTTTTTGCAAATAAAATAGCAATAAGGGTTAATGGCGGAATAATAATAACAAACCATTTGGCTATAAACCAATCTACTTTCATTACCATTAAAGCCAAACCACCAATGCCAACAATGGATTGTCTAATAATTTCGGCAATATTAACGGTAAAAGCATCAGAAATAACGTTAATGTCTGTTGCAATACGGCTACTTAATTCGGCCGATTGGTTTTTACTAAAATAACCCATTGGCATTTGAATTAGCCTGCTAAAAGTATCGTTTCGTAAACCTTGTAAAATATTTTCGGTTACTTGTGCAAAAAAATAAACTCTTAAAAAACTTATTATGCCTTGTACCCCTAGTATTAAGAGTAACAAACCTCCAACACTTAATAATTTAGAAATTTTATCGTCAACAGAGCCCGCATCATCGCCAAACATGCCTAATAATGAACCCGATTTCATTGGAAATAATAAGCCAATGCCTGCTGATGCAACAAGAAAAAGCATACCTAAAAAAAACTTATATTTTTGTTGTTTGAGATAGTTAAATAAACGGAACGACTTTTTAAAGTTTTTCCAATTTAATTTAGCTTTTACTAATTCATCGGTTTTTGATGTATCTTGGTTGCGTTTAGCCATAAAAAAGTAAAATTAATAGTATTTTGCGTGTTTTTAATCATAAAAAAACGAAAATTGACCTAAAATTGGAAAATTATGGATATTAATTTGGCTAATAATTAAAAAGTGATTATATTTGCAATCCCAAATTTAAAAGATATTAACATTTAATAGATAAGAAAAATGAAACGTACCTTTCAACCCTCGCAACGCAAACGTAAAAACAAACATGGTTTTAGAGAGCGTATGGCTACACCAAATGGTCGTAGAGTATTAGCATCACGCAGAGCGCGTGGTCGTAAAAAATTAACAGTAAGTAGCGAAAAAACGCATAAATAAATTTTTTTTCATAGGTAAAAGAAGCCGTTAACTGTAAAGTTGCGGCTTTTTTGATTTTATACATTTTGCTCTAATTATTTTTTTAGCTTTTTTAATAAAGCATAATTTTCTTTTAAAATTTTGTTTTGTTGTTCTAACAAGGAGGATAATACAAATGTTTAATATCAACCTTAATGGTTTTAATAGCGGTGTTTACTTTTTTAATGCTTATACAAATACTGAACTGGTTTACCGCAGAAAATTTGTAAAAACAAATTAATTGTTTTAATTTAGATATATAATGTGTTTTTCTAAAACTTACTTTATCATTTATTTAATGTTGCTTAACTTAAGCTTAAGCAGCCAGGGTGGTTTTAGAAAACGCATTAACTTGCCTGGTTCTTATGGTACTTATGGTATTGCAAGTTTTGAAACAAGCCCGAATAACTATCTTGTAATTTCAAAAACGTTAAAAACTCAAGGAAATAACTGGATTACTACTTTAGATTTAACTAAATACAACGCCATAACAAATACTTACACTGTTGTTCAATTTGGAGATACAAATGGTTTTTATGCAGGCATAACTAGTTTTAAACATATAAGAAACTATGGTAAAAAAATTGATAATTTTATTTTTTTAGCAAACTTTATAAAAACCAATGCCTCCTTTAATTATACAAAAGGTGTTTTTATCAAATTAAATTTTAATGGTGATACTATATGGCAACGCAAATATAGTTCAAATAACGAGCATGTTTTTTTATTTCAATCAAATAAAAGTATTGATGGTGGTTTTTTACTATCAGGTTGCACAGTTGATAGTGCACTTAATATTTGTAAATTATTACTTATTAAAACAAATACAAACGGAGTAGAGTTATGGCGTAAATTGTATAACCATCCCAGTCCTAATTATGCTGAGGGTAGGGATATAATTCAAGACAGTGCAACTAAAAATATATTAATTACCGGCATGCGCTTTAAAGGTTTTTCTAATGGTTCACAAATAGAAGAAAAATTAGTTTTTTTAACTGATAGCTTAGGCACATTGTTATATGATTTACCTAGTTCTCAGCTTATGGATAATGCCTCAGCT
>JAIUNM010000014.1 GCA_020162035.1 Bacteroidota bacterium
TTTTAGTAAATGGTGCTTTAACGGTTACAAATACAGCAACATTTAAAAATATAATTAACGCCGACCAAGGTTTAAATTTTGGAAACAACATTGGTTTAAAATTTTTAGGGACAAACTCTAGCAACCAAAGTTTTTTGCAAATTGGTAAAATACCTAGCACTTCTTTAGCAATTCCTGCAAACCCTGTTTGTCCTTCGTCTCAAACAAACCAGTATTGGTTACAAAATTATGGCGGCTATATTTCAAATGCAATTAATGGTAACGTAAATGCCAGTTTAAGTTTATTTACGGCCGATTGGAATGGAAGTGGATACATTGAAACATCGGGTACCGACCAAAACAACCAAACTATTAATGCATTATTTTTAAATTATTTTTGTGGTAGAGATATTGGTTTGTGTTTAAATACAACTTTAGCCAATGGTGGCGGTAAAGTTAAAGTTGGTAATTTTTTAAGTGCTACTAAACATATTGAAATTGGAGACCCTACTTATGGTATAAATGATAATGCAAATATAGCTTTAGAAATAAATGCTAATGCAGGAATTGGATCAAAAGTTAATTGCCTTAGCAACGGTAACTTGCCTGCATATATAACAAGTAAAAACAACGCTATTACCAGTACTATTTTTGGTGATGGTCATTTTTGGCAAAACACAAGTTTAACTAATCAAAAAATGTTAAGAGTTTATGATGGCGCAGCATCTACCAACTTGCAAGATAAGTTTGTAGTTATGGGCGATGGTAGAACAGAAATAAACACAGCAATAATACCAAACTCTACTAAAGTTTTTAATATATACAATGGCACTAACACTGGCGCATCGCAAAATAAATTTAGTGTTTTTGAAAATGGCAAAACTATTATTGGAGATGAATTTCCTACAAGTTCTAATTACATGTTAACGGTTAACGGTAAAATTGGTGCACGCGAAATTAAAGTAAGCATACAAAACCCATGGCCAGATTATGTTTTTAATAAAACGTATAATTTACAAAGTTTAGAAGGCGTAGAAAAATACATTAAACAAAACCAGCATTTACCAAACATACCAAGCGCTAAAGAACTTAATAAAGATGTATTGGGATTAGATTTAGCAAAAATGCAAGGCCTACAAATGGAGAAAATAGAAGAAATTTATTTGCACTTAATTGAGTTAAATAAACAAATTAAAGAGTTAAAAAAAGAAAATGAAGAATTAAAGAAACAAATTAAATAATTTTATTACTAATTAAGTATTGACACTTTAATTTAATAGAATATACTAAATCAAATATTGAAATTTCTGTTCATACATTTATATAAATTTAGAATATGAAAAACATTTATAATTCCTTATTGGGTAATGAACAAACAGTACAACTAATAAGTTTTTTTCAAAAAATTGAAAATGGAGTTTATAACAAAAATGAAACTTTAAGTGTAAAATTAACTAACTTAATACATCCAATTAAATTAAGATGCATTCGGGCAGACATGCAATCGTTTATAAATACGTTTATTGACCCGTATTTAGAGTTAAAGCCCTATTTCGAAAACATTAATTTTGTTATTGATGCCGGTGCAAATATTGGTTATACCGCTTGTTTGTATGCTAATTGGTGGCCAAATGCCCAAATTATAAGTTTAGAAGCCGATAAAGAAAATTATGATTTAGCTGTTGAAAATTTAAAATATTACCCAAACGTACAAGTAAAACATGCAGCGCTTTGGAGTACTAATTCTAAATTAAAAATAGAAGCAGGGCAAGAAGATGGTTTTGTAGTTAAAGAAATTGATAATAACACTTTTTTAAATGAAAATATAACAATAGGAGTAGATATAGATACTATTTTAAAAGAAAATAATTGTAGTAAAATTGATTTTTTAAAAATGAATATTGAAGGAAGTGAAAAAGCATTATTTACTAAGAATTATGAAAACTGGTTGCCAAACACAACCAATATGCTAATTGAATTACATGATGGCAAAGAAGCAGGCTGTGCTAAAACTGTTTTTAATACTATAAATAAATACGATTTTGCAGTTGCCGAAACAGCAAACTATGGCATATTATTTTGTAAAGAAAAAATTTACCGTACATGGTACGCAAAATGGTATAAAGAAACTATTTATATACCTAACATAAATAAAAACAGATTTCCTGAATTTTACCTTGATTAAAGAACCCAAATGAAAATGTATTTAAAAATATTAATTGTCACATTCATATTATTTTGTTTAACAACCTGCAAAAAATATGATGAAGGTGGTTTAGAATATAGAACTGTGACTAAATTACTTGGCGGAAATAAACCGGGTTGTAGCAAAGAATGGTATTTAAAAAAGTATATTGTTGATGGCATTGACAGTACAGGTTTAATACAAGGCTACTCGAATAATGAACCTATAATTTTTAAATACCAAAAAAAAGATGTTGGAATTTTTATTGTTATTACAACAAGGTTATATGTATATAAAGGATGGATGTCATATAAAACATTTGATACTGGAGGGGTAAACAACAGCGTCATAGACTCTCTTCAATGTTCTAATCAAATCTGCCAAAGAAATATTTTTAAACCAGAATTAAACAGTAAAATAAGTAATATAACCTACGAATGGTTCATCAAAAAACTTACAAATAAAGAACTAATAGTTGAATCAAATTTTATTTCAAACCATAATTATAGAATTATATTAAAACATTAAAATGAAAAAAGAAAATTTTATCCTATTGTTTTTCTTAATCTCATTATTAGTTCAGTCACAATCTTTAACTAATGTACAAGAGATTACACGTTCGCACCGTAGATATTGGTATTACAGAACCCGATTTATTAATGATTTTACTAAAATTGGCGATAAACAAGGCGATTGCATTGTTTTTGCACAACGAAATTTTGAATATTCAGAAAATGGAGATACTCCTGTTAATTTCACAAAGTATCACTCAAAAGTAGGTCCCGATCAAATAGACATTATGAATCAATATTTAAGCGCATTAGCACTTGAATATAAAATACTCACACGAACAAACCAAAGTACAACAGAAACTATTAAAGAAATATTTTATATTATTAAAACTATTAATCGGTTGGATGATGAAGCTGACTACTTTTGGTCAGTACCATCTAATTATCAATTTACACATGATCATTTACCAAATTTTAATGGTTCTAATCTTAACGGATTTATGTTAAGAGAAGATATGCCAATTGATTATTTTGACACATCAACAATTAAAACTACAGCTTATGCTAATACACCTTATGCTGATGTTTGTAATGAAAATAATAGGCATTTTAATTATTCAGAAACTGAATACAATTGGACTGGAGCCGATAATGAGGCTAGTTTTGCTGGCTTGCATAAAATCAATTATCTTTCAACCGATAATAAATTTAGTAATTATAAACAATTTCCAAATCAAACAGGAAGACAAAAAATAGAGCAATTACCAATGGTACACGACAAATACTATAATAGTATGTTTGTAGCTTTTTTGTTTATTAGAAAATATATACCTCCAGGTACTATATATACTGAAAACGGTGTTATTCAAAGCTTTCAAGATGGTGAAACAGATATTAATGAAGAGGTTAAAAAAATTGCAAATAGATGTCATCCTTTTTTACGTGGTAATATTTTTGGAGGAAGTGCAAGTGATTGGCAAATGAATTTCCCTGATGGTATTAGTTATTCTGCTAATGGCATTGGTTTAGGGCAACCCTTACCTTATTCGTACCCACTAACCAGAACAATATGCCACTTAAACAATAATTTCCCTTGGGTTAATTTTGGGTGTATTGCTTATTCTGATATAGTTGCTCAAAGTATGGGAAGTGTTTATTCTTCTTTAAGTTTGTCGCCTGTTTTAACAAACGATATAGCTGTATTTTTGGCAAATAATCATATAGGAAGTAATGAAAGTGCAAATCTTTTACCTATCTCGCTATTTATGTCATATAATTCCTCTTTGAATAATATCAAATGGGCAAATTTAATGCGAAAAGTACTTCACGAAAACGGTCAATTAAATGCATCTATACCAGAATTTGCTAACCCAATAAACAATGCTCCATGCAAAGGACCATGGAATTTTGGGCCAAGCGATCAAGCGCCAGATGGCTGGAGAGCATCAGACAGACTTGAACATACAGACAATATGACCTCTGGTGGACCTCCAGGAAATTACCCAGGAGTGGATTATATGCTATTACATAATTTATTATATGAGTACTTATTTCAATTAAATGACAATAACAAACTACCAAATGCTTACATTTTTGCAGGCAATTTGGCTTCTACCAACTTAATGGATAATTATGATGAACAAATTTGGCCATTTCAATATTCAACCACTTCAGGGGGTAATTTTAATAATCAACTAACCATAAATGCAACTTATGGTGTAGATACTACAGTTAATCAAACCTCTAATCCTCCTGGTCCTGGTACATTATGGACAATAAAGCAACCTGGTTATGCAAAAGTATTTCAACATTTAACTTCTCGTGCACAAATATATTCAGTTACATCACCTGCTGCGCCTACAAATACATTAAAAACTAAAGTAGAGTACAGAGCTGGTAAAGACATTACTTTATTACCTGAAGGAAATGGGCAACCGGGTTTTGAGGTAAAAGCAGGGGCAGATTTTCATGCTTTTGTAAAACGTTATGTTTGTACCGATGGCGATTATGGCAACGGAATGAGGCAAGGGCAAAGTAACAATGAGCAAGTGAATAATAATTACGAAACAGATGCAATGATGGATTTTATACCTTTACATTTTGTTGAATACCCAAAAGTAAGCAATTATAGTTCAAGCGAAATTGATTACGAAGATTATTATAATTCTACAAAAGATGTTGAGCAAACTTTATTAAAAAATCAATTTTTAAAAGAAAATGGTATGCAAACAACTAATAGCATTATAAATAGAACAGAAATTTCGCCAAACCCTAACAATGGGAGTTTTAAAGTAACGGTAAATACATTTGAAGACAATGAGTATTTTAATGTTGAAGTTTTAGATATGAAAGGGCAAATCATTTTATTTTTCAAATTAAATGATAATGATTTATCAAAAGAAATTAATTTACAAAACTATGCTAAAGGCGTTTACCTTGTTAAAATATTTTCGAGTTTAGGCAATAATTATATAAAAAAAGTAGTTGTTGAATAAAGTAATAGGAAATTTAATTTTTTAATTTTTCTTTTAAATACTTAGCTGTATAACCCAATTTACTTTTAACTAAATCTTCTGGTGTACCTGCAAAAACAACATTACCTCCATTTTCTCCACCCTCTGGTCCCATATCAATAACCCAATCTGCACATTTAATTACATCTAAATTGTGTTCAATAACAACTATGCTATGCCCTTTGTTTAATAAAGCGTTAAATGAAATTAATAATTTAGCCACATCATGAAAATGTAAGCCAGTGGTAGGCTCATCAAACACAAATAATGTTGGTTGTGTGTTATTTATATGAATTAAAAAACTGGCTAATTTTATACGTTGTGCCTCGCCCCCACTTAGGGTACTGCTACTTTGCCCCAGTTGTACATAACCTAAACCTACGGCTTGTAATGCCATTAGTTTTTCTAATATTTTTTTACATGTTTTGTTTTCTAAATCATTCGAAAAAAATAAAATAGCATCATCAACCGTCATGTTTAACACATCACTTATGTTTTTATTTTTAAACGTAACTTCCAATGTTTCAGTTTTAAATCGTTTGCCTTTACAAGTTTCGCAAACCAATTCAATATCGGCCATAAATTGCATTGCAATGGTAACTATACCTTCGCCTTCGCAAGTTTCGCATCGCCCACCTTCAACGTTATAACTAAAATATCCCGGTTTATAATTTCTATTTTTAGCAAGGTTTTGATCAGCAAATAAATTTCTTATTTCGTCAAATGCTTTTACATAAGTTGCAGGGTTGCTTCGTGTACTTTTACCAATAGGGTTTTGGTCTATATACTCCAGTGCTTTTATGTGTTTTAAATTCCCTGTAATTAAATGATCACTTTTTAGATTACTATAGTAACCATCTAAATACCTTTGCAGCAAAGGAATTAATCCGTTTTTTATTAAGGTAGATTTTCCGCTTCCACTTACACCGGTTACACAGCACAAGCTATTTAAAGGAAATTTAACCGTAACATTTTTTAAATTATTTATTGCTAAATTATTTACTTGGATAAATTCTCTAAATTTTCTTCTGTTTTTTGGAACCTCAATTTTTAATTGATCAGTTAAATACTTTGCTGTTAAACTTTTATTATTTTTAATTAAATCTTTGTTTGTGCCTTGAAAAATTAATTGTCCACCGTTAGAACCAGCCTCTGGGCCAATATCAATTATTTGATCGGCAACTTTCATTATATCCTCATCATGCTCAACAATAATAACGGTATTGCCTTGTTGCTGCAATGCTCTTAAAACTGTAATTAATTTTTCGGTGTCTTTTGAATGTAGACCAATACTTGGTTCATCTAAAATATATAAGCTTCCAACTAAAGTACTTCCCAATTGCGTTGCTAAATTAATTCGTTGGCTTTCGCCACCACTTAATGTATTAGCCACTCTATTTAAAGTTAAATATCCTAAACCAACATCGTATAAATAATTTAACCTATTTTTAATTTCAATTAATAATCGTTTTGCGATTTTTTGATCGTGTTCGTTTAACTTAATATTTTTAAAAAAGTTTATTAACTCTTCAATAGGCATTAATACAAGTTCGCTAAGGCAAAGGTTATTTATTTTTACATAGTTTGCATCTTTTCTTAACCGTGTTCCATTACAATCATAACAATTGGTTTTACCACGGTAACGCGCAAGCATAACGCGATATTGTATTTTGTAACTTTCTTTTTCGAGCATTTTAAAAAAGGAATTTATACCTTCAAAAAACTCGTTACCAGTCCATAATAAATTAATTTCTTGTTTAGTTAATTTTGCAATTGGTTGGTGAATTGGGAAATTAAATTTATGAGCATTTTTTATGAGTTGATTTTTATAAGTACTCATAACTTCACCGCTCCAACAAACAATAGCGTTTTCGTAAACAGATAAACTTTTATTTGGGATAACTAAATCTTTATCAATACCTATAACACTCCCAAAACCTTCGCATGTTTTACAAGCACCAATAGGGTTATTAAATGCAAAAAAATTAAGATCAGGTTCTTCAAACTTTATTCCATCTAGTTCAAATTTATTTGAAAATAAATGCTTTTTATATTTATTATTTTCATCAATCCAAATTTCACAACACTCATTTCCTTCTGCAAAAGCAGTTTGAATACTATCTGCAACCCTTGATGAAAAATCATCATCTGTTAAATTAACAGTTAAACGATCAACTAATAAAAATACTTCATCAGTTTTTTTGATGGAATTGCTTTTTAAATCGCTTATTTTAATAATTTCATTATTACAAACAATTCTTGAAAAGCCTTGCTGCGAAAGTATTTCAACTTGTTTTGAAATTGATTTATTTTTATCATCAATTAATTTACATAAAACTAAAAGTTTTGATTCGTTATTTAATTTATTTACAAAATTAACAACATCAGTTACGGTATCTCTTTTAACTTCTTTATTAGAAACTGGACTGTAAGTTTTACCAACTCTAGCAAACAAAAGTTTAAGGTAATCGTAAATTTCGGTTACTGTACCAACTGTGCTTCGGGGATTACGAGAAATAACTTTTTGTTCTATTGCAATTGCAGGACTAATTCCTTTAATATAATCAACCTGTGGTTTTTCTAATCTTCCTAAAAATTGTCGAGCGTAAGCACTTAAACTTTCCACATATCTTCTTTGCCCTTCTGCATACAACGTATCAAAAGCCAAACTAGATTTTCCTGAACCAGATAAACCCGTAATTACAATTAATTTATTACGAGGAATGGCAACATCAATATTTTTTAAATTGTGTTGTTTTGCCCCTTTTATAATTATAAATTGTTTAGGGCTTAGTTTAGAAATATCAATAGAGGAACTCATTAAATAATCCAATTTACTTTTTTAACAAACTATCAAAAGGCACGCGGTTTGTAATAGACCTACCAAGAGTAACTTCATCGGTATATTCTAACTCATCGCCAACAGCAATGCCTCGTGCAATTACACTTAAATTTACATTAAAAGGTGCCAGTTTTTTAAAAATAAAAAAAGATGTTGTTTCACCTTCCATTGTAGTATTTAAGGCTAAAATAATTTCTTTAACTTGGTTATTTGAAACTCGAGTTAAAAGATTTTCGATATTTAATTGGTTTGGGCCAATACCTTCCATAGGCGAGATTAATCCACCTAAAACATGGTACAAACCTCTGTATAAACCTGTATTTTCAATTGCTAAAACATCTCTATAATCTTGTACTATACAAATAATACTTTTATCACGGGTATCATTACTACAAATATTGCAAATAAGTAATTCGGTAATATTATTGCAATTATTACAAAATTTTAATTCGGTTTTAAGTTGTGTTAAAGCCGAACTTAGTTGGTAAACAGAAGACGCATCGCTTTTAACTAGGTGAATAACATAGCGCAAAGCTGTTTTTTTTCCAACTCCAGGCAATTTACTTACAGCTTCTACTGCTTGTTCAATTATTTTATTACTTAATTCCAAAACACTAAAGTTAATTGAATAAAATAAAAGATTAAGGCAAACTTATTCACTAATAAACTGTTTAGAACTATTTAATTTTAACAATAAAATTAATGCTAATAACTAAATATTTGTATTAATGAGTTCAGCAGTATTATTTTCGTTTGTAATAGGTTATTTTGCATTATTACTTTTAGTTGCATGGTTTACCGGAAGAGGCTCAACTAATCATGATTTTTTTATAGGTAATAAAAATAGTAACTGGATGCTTGTTGCATTTGGCATGATAGGCACAAGTTTAAGTGGTGTAACTTTTGTAAGTGTACCTGGCGGAGTTGGTAGTAGCAATTTTTATTATTTTCAAATCGTAATTGGGTATTTAATTGGCTATACAGTAATTGCATTAGTACTTTTACCCTTATACTATAAGCTTAATTTAACTTCTATTTATACTTATTTAGAAGAACGTTTTGGAACACAAGCTCATAAAATTGGTGCATTTTTCTTTATTATATCGCGATTGGTAGGTGCAACAGCAAGGTTATATTTAGTAGTTAGTGTTTTGCAAACATTTATTTTTGACGATTTAGGTATTCCGTTTTTTATTACTAGTTTGGTTATATTAATTTTAATTTTACTTTACACTTTTGAAGGAGGAGTAAAAACAATAATTTACACCGATACTTTACAAACAACAGGTATGTTGTTAGGTTTGGTTGTTTGTATAATTGTTATTTTAAATAATATGAATTTAGATTTTAGTAATGCATTGTCGTTATTAAACAAAAAAGGTTATTCAAATATATTTAATACAGATTACAAAGCAGGTTCATTTTATTTAAAACATATTATTGGCGGTGCTTTTATTGCTATATCAATGACGGGTTTAGACCAAGAAATGATGCAAAAAAATATATCAGTAAAAACGATAAAAGATTCGCAAAAAAACATGTTAACTTTTTCGATAGTATTAGTTGTAGTTAATTTTTTGTTTTTATTTTTAGGGGGGATTTTATATTTATATGCCGAACAAAATCAAATAAAAGTTGCGCCAGATGATTTATTTCCTACAATAGCATTAAGTAATACATTTAGCGGGGCAGTTGGAATAATTTTTATAATTGCTTTAATATCAGCCTTATTTCCAAGTGTTGATGGTGCTATAACTTCAATAACATCTTGTTTTTGTATAGATATTTTAAATTTTAACAAACAAACTATTTCTGATGTAGAAAAAAAGAAAAAAAGATTAAATGTACATTTTACATTTGCATTTATTTTCTTTTTAATGGTTTTAATTTTTAAAGCTATTAATGATAAGTTGATAATAGATTTTATTTTAAAATTTGCGGGTATAACATATGGTCCGTTATTAGGATTATTTTCGTTTGGAATATTAACAAAACGAAACATTAAAAATAAATCAGTATGGTTAATATGTTTAATTGCACCAATATTATCTACATTAATAGATTTATTGAGCAACCCAACATGGTACGAAAAAAAATTACACATACAATTAAATTTAAACGATGTAAGTAATTCCATTTTTAATGGCTATGTAATTGGGCAAGAATTAATATTAATAAATGGAATAATTACCTTTGTTGGCTTATGGCTAATTTCATCAAAAAATAACTCAACTTTAAAAAGTAAATTAGCATAATACAATGCAAAAAAGTAAGTTTATAAGTACTTTTTCTTAAAAAAACACGTTATTATATATATTTGTTTTCAGCTACAATACATAGATATATTTTTTTATTTGGAACATTTAGTTTAATGTTTGGTATGATGGTAGGAACTGCAACTGCAAGCATTCCTGAAATTATCTTAATGGCAAACTGGTTAATTGAAGGCAATTTTAAAGAGAAATGGAACCAGCTAAAATCGAATAAAGTATTTTGGGCAATTATATGTATTTATTTGTTACACATTATTTCATTGCTTTATTCGCAAAACATAAATTTTGCAATAAACGATTTAAAAATAAAGTTACCAATGCTCACTCTTCCAATAGTTTATTTCAGCACAAATGTTTTAACTAAAAAAGAATTTACCTTTTCTCTTATTTGTTTTATTGGCGGTACTTTTGCAAATACAATTTGGTGTTATGTTTATAGTTATTTTTTAAATAGTATAGAAAATGTTAGAGATGTATCTAGGTTTATGAGTCATATTAGATTGGGTATGTTTATCAATATGGCAATTATTTTTTGTTGGTATTTACAAAATAAAGCTAAACAAATCATTTACAAATTATTTTTTTTAACCCTAATTGTTTATTTTATTTTATCGTTTATTGGCTTGGGATTAACTGCAGGTATTGGATTTTTTTCAATTATTATGATTCTATTTATTATTAATTTATTTAAAAACAATGCTTCTAAAATTAAATTAATAACAAGTTTAATTATTTTAATATTATGTATTCTTTTATCATTAAATTATTTTTTACGTTTTAAAGCAAATTATTTTATAGTTAAAAATAATCCTATAAATTATAAATTAGAAAAAACTAAATTAGGTAATGTGTTTTACCACGACAGTACTCATCAAGTAGAAAATGGTTTTGTAGTAAATATGAACGTAAACCAATTTGAAGTACAAAATTATTGGAATAAAAAGTTTTCAAACGACTCGTTTAATATTAGCCTTCAACACAATTTAACTAAATTTTATGTTTTATCAAGATATTTAGCCAGTAAAGGCCTAACAACAGAAGCATCTTCCATTGACAAATTAACGACAAATGATTTTGTAAATATTCAAAAAAATATAACAAATGTAAATTACAACAATTGGAATTTTATAGAAAAAAGACTTTACGAGTTAATTTGGGATATAACTGAATTTAAAAATGGTGCAAATATAAATGGTCATTCATTTAGTTTAAGACTACATTATTGGAGAGTTGCGATAAATTTAATTAAACAAAACTTTTTAATTGGAATTGGAATTGGTGATGTAACAGATAAAATTAAAGAAACATATAATAAAACAAATATTTTATTAAATGATGAATGGAAATTAAGACCACATCAACAGTTTTTAACTATAACCGTTGGATTAGGTATAGTTGGTTTAATTGTATTTATTATTTCTTTGTTTTATCCTTTAATTGTATTAAGAAAACAACTTCATACAATTTATGTTTTATTTTTTATAATTTTAATTTGCTCATTTTTATTTGAAGATACCCTTGAAACTTTAGCAGGCGTGTGTTATTATGCAGTTTTTAATTCGATATTTTTAAGTTATTATTCTAAAAAAAATAACACTCAATTTATTCAATAACCCTTTGTTACCACTTGCAATGCAGAAAAATTAAGATAAATAACGAATTTACACAAACTTTTATAGTATTAACATTCAATTAGAATTAGCTATTTATTAATTTATAAAAATAAATAAATAAATAAACTGCCCTAAAGCAGTTTTTTAAAAATTAATTTTAAGTAGTATAAGTTATTGTTTTATTATTTTATGACTGAATTTACTTCCATTGCCCGATATATTCAATATATATAAACCATTAGATAAATTGCTTAAATCTAAATTTAAAACATTGTCTTTTTCTATAACTATAGAATTGAAATTAAATTGTTGCCCAATTGAATTATATATTGTAACAGTATAATCTTTTAAATTATTGTTTTTAAAATTTAAAAATAAATTCCCAGTTGTTGGATTAGGGCTTACATTAAAATCTACAATTTGTAAATTATTTTTAAATATAGAAACGCTTGATGGTTGTTGTAAAACACTACACATAACCGTTGATTGAGAAGCAACATTATGTTGATTTACCGTTCCATCTCCCAGTTGACCACTAGCATTTCTTCCAGTTCCCCACAAAGACCCATCAGCTTTATAAAATAAAGAAAAATTAGTGCCTGCTGCTATACCAATAGGCGAATTAAAACTTAACATTTGCACAGGTACATTTGAATTATTTAATGTATTATCTCCTAAATTACCGTAAGTATTTCTGCCCCACGACCAAACAGTTCCGTCACTTTTAAGTGCATGGCAATGAAATGCGCCAGTTGCAACAACAGCAGAAGATATGCCGCTTAAACCCGAAACTTGAACAGGAACGTTTGAATCTGTATTATTTCCGTTACCTAATTGACCATATAAATTTTGACCCCATGCCCAAACGGTTCCATCATTTTTTACAGCTAACGAAAAAAATCTTCCTGCAGCAACAGCCACAACATTAGTTAATCCACTAACTTGAACCGGAGTAGTTCTATCAGTGCCTGTTGTACCATCACCAATTTGGCCATTTACATTATCACCCCAAGCCCAAACTGTTCCATCATTTTTAAGTGCAAGATTATGATAACTACCAGCAGAAATTTTTATAATGCCAGTTAATCCTGAAACTTGTGTAGGAATAGTTTTATCAATAATTGTACCATCGCCAACTTGTCCATCTGCATTCCAACCCCAACACCAAACTGTTCCATCACTTTTTAAAGCTAATGAATGCCAACCTCCTGCTGAAATTGAAATTGCATTAGTTAATATTAAAGCTTGCACAGGCGAAGTTACATATGTGCCAGTTGTTGAGGCGTTGCCTAAAGCACCATACAAATTACTACCCCAACACCAAACTGTTCCATTTGATTTAAGAGCCATTGAATGTGCCTCAAGCTGATCCCCTCCAGCTGAAACAGCTTTGATTCCGGATAAACCTGTAACAGTAGTTGGTGTACTTTGATCGGTTGTGTTACCATTACCAATTTGCCCTGTAGCATTTTCTCCAAATGCTTTTACGGTACTATCATTACATATTCCAAGAGAATGCCAACCTCCACATGCAATACTTTGGGCATTTATACATTGTACACCAACAATAAATGATGTACTTAAAATTAAAGTTTTATAATTTTTTTTCATTTTTAAGTTTTATTAATTATTAAAATTTTGCTTTTAAAGAAACTATAAAGTTTCTTCCGGGTGCATTAATACCCGATGAGTAAGGCCGATATAAAATATCCGTTATATTTTCTACCCCAGACATTACAACAACGTATTGATTTAAATAAAATGCAGTTTTAAAATTTAATGTGTACCAACTTGCAGAGTAATTTTGTCCTTTAGGGTCTTTGCTATAATTTTTAGCGTAAGAAGTATTTACTCTTTCTGTTAATGCTAAATCTTCAAAATCCATTTTATCATTATATACACAATAAAAATCTAATTTTATTTTTTTATGTTGATAGGTTAAATGAGAACTACCAAATGCAGGTGCAGCATGTCTTAATGGGTAATACACTAAACTATCCGTTGTTTGTTCTTTACCATGTTGCCATGAATAGGCAATTTTTAATCCAAACCCTTTCCAATTTAAATCTAATCCGCATTGAATTCCGTAAACAAAAGCATTTGCCACATTTTGTACTGCTTGTATATTACTTTTATTACCTTGATACCTAATTGTAGATTGGCCATTAAAAATAAAATCTTTTCTTTCCATTGCATCAACAATTTTTGTGTAATATCCTGTTACATCTATTTTTAATAAATCGTTAAATGATTTAACCATTCCAATTTCTGCATTATAAGAGCGCTCAGGTTTTAAATTAGGATTAGGTACAACTAAGTATCCTGGAGTTGATTCAAATACTTTTCCCATATCATCTATATTAGGAGCTCTAAAACCTGTTGCAAAATTTAAGTAGATTTGCCACGAAGAAATTGGTGTAAAAACAAAACCAATACTTCCATTTAAAGTTTTATTTTTCATTACTGTTGATTTAATTGGAAAAGGAAAAATTATTGTATCAAACGTAGCGTTGATTTGATATGCACTAAACCTTGCACCTGTATTTACAATTATTTTTTTGGTTAATTTATATTTAATACTTGCATAATAACCATGCATAAACCAAGTTGAACCATTAGGATATCTGGTAACTGTAGAATCAAAGGATTGATTAATTACACTGTTTAATGAAGCAGAAGAACCGACTTTATTATGTACAAACTCTAATCCATAAATTAAATTTAATTTATCATTAATTTTTTTATCGAAATCAATATTTGATGATAATGCTCTAACTGTTTCTCTTTGAGATCTCAATTCTCTAACCATAAATTCTCGGTCAAATCTACTCTCTTCAAAATTTTGTAAAGCGTTAGTTATCTTTAATCTATCAAAAAACAAATTAGATTTTGTAATATTAATACCAAAATTATTCATTTTCCATATTTGAGGACCATAATACCACTCTGCCCATCTTAATTTATTTTTGTATGGACCTTGAGTTTGCATAACATACAATCTATCATATCTATTATATGGCGAAGTTTCAGAGTAATGAAAACCATAATCAAACTCGATAAAATTATTTGGTTTAAATTTTACTTTTTGCATAAAATTTTGTTGGTTGTATTTAGAACCAATTTGCAAAGTAGAATCTTTATTAGAAACCATATAGTCTTTATTATCTATAGTTTGCACATAATTTGTTCTATAAAAATAATTATCGCCACCAACAGAACCACCTCTTAAATCTCCGTAATCTGATTTTGTATAACTGGTAACAAACGCCCATTTTTTTAAGCCAATTGAGAAATTAAGATGGCGGGTGTTTTCAGAATTAGCTGTAGAGGTTCGCATTAAAGCATTTCCGCTAACTAAAATTTTTGTAAGCGAATCTGAATACTTAGGCTCAAGAGTTGTAAAATTCATTACTCCACCAATTGCATCGCTACCATACATTACAGCTCCTGGGCCAAATAAAAGTTCGGCACCTTCTAAAGCATTTGCATCTAAAGAAATAATTTGTTGTAAATTACCTGCTCTAAAAATTGCGTTATTCATTCTTACACCATCAACAACAAGCAATACACGGTTGGTTGCCATACCCCTAATCATTGGCGAGCCTCCACCAAGTTGACTTTTTTGTATAAAAGCATATCCACCAGTTCCAATTAAATCTGCTGCAGTTTGTGGATTTTGAAAAGCCACTTCCTTCATATTTAATTTTTGAATTCGGTTAGGTGTTTCAATTTTATCTTCTTTAATTTTACTTGCTGAAACAATTATTTCTGACAATGAAATATTTACTTCTTCTAACTCGGCAACATATTTATTTTTAGCTAAATCATTAATTGTAATTTTTAATGGTTTATATGTAGAAAGTAAAATTATAAGAGAATCATTTTCAATTAAATTATCAATTGAAACACGACCTTTATAATTTGTTGTAAAGTTTTTATGTGTTGAAGATATAATTGTAACACCTACAAGAGGTTCGCGAGTAAATTTATCTACAACAGTTATAGTTTGACTTTTTAAACAATAAAAAACTATTGTAAAAAGTACAAATAATACATTTTTCATTAAATATAATAAGCAATAAATTAAAGTAATACGATTGGGATAAATTGTGTTTAAATTTAAAACCCAAATGTTTATTTAATACAATTTAATGTATCTAGTGTTAAAAACTACAACAAGGTGGTTTAATTAATAAGTTCTCAAACTCGAACCCAAATTTGAAAATATAATTAAATGAAGTTTGAATATCTTTAAAATGATTTTTTAAAATTAATATCAAATTATTTTCGATTGCGTTTAAACTATAAATTAACAAAAAACAATTTACCAATTGCTTATTTAATTTTTCTGAAATAAAGTATTTATAAAACATTAAATTTTCTTCATCATCTTCTATTACAAATACCTGAAATGAATTTTGATTTTTTTTTATTTCAACAACTTCGTGATATTTTCCATTTATAACAATTTCCTTATTGTTTTCTTTCCACTCAATACCATCACTATCTACAAAGATAGACTGGCTTGGAATTGAAATTACCTTTAATTGCTTTTTGTTATGAATAAGTGTACTATATCGAAAACTTTTTTTATGAAGTTTAATTGTAAACTGAAGCATTGAAAACCTTGCTGTTACAAATACTATAGATAGTATTAAAAACAAAAAAACTATTCTTAAAAAAACACTCACTATTTAAAGATAATATTTTTTATTAAATAAGCTTACAAAGTTTTATTTAATGCATCAAAGTAAGCTAATTTACATTCATTTTAGCAACAGCCTGTATTACATCATGCTTTGTAATAATATGACAATTTCCGCCTAAATCTCGCATTAATACTGCATTGTTATCTTTAGTAATTAACTTACTTACCTCTTCAATTGTTGCATTTTCTCCAACAACAGGAAATGCAGGTTGCATTACACTACTTATAGTTTGATTTTTAATGTCGTTATTAGTTATTAGTTTATTAAATAAAAAACTATCATTTAAACTTCCTACATAATCTAACCCTTTAGTTACAGGTATTTGCGAAATGTTATATTTACTTAATAAATCTAAAGCGTCAGCAACTTTTGCATCGGCATCAATAGTTAATAATTTTTGATTTTTATGATTAGCAATTAAATCAACTGCTTTTGGTTTAGTAATTTCTAAAAAATTACGATCGCGCATCCAATCATCATTAAACATTTTACCTAAGTAACGTGTGCCATGGTCGTGAAATATTATTACAACAACATCATCTTTTTTATACATGTGTTTCATTTGTAACAATCCAGCTAAAGCACTACCTGCGCTATTTCCTACAAATATTCCTTCTTCTTTAGGAATTCTTCGTGTCATAATTGCTGCATCTTTATCTGTTACTTTTTCAAAATGATCAATAATGTTAAAGTCAACGTTTTGCGGTAAAAAATCTTCACCAATTCCTTCTGTTATGTATGGATAAATTTCATTTTTATCAAAAATTCCAGTTTCTTTATATTTTTTAAATACAGATCCATAGGTATCAATTCCTAAAATTTTAACATTAGGATTTTTTTCTTTTAAATATTTACCTGTACCACAAATTGTTCCTCCTGTACCTACACCAACTACTAAATGTGTTACTTTACCATCTGTTTGTTCCCAAATTTCGGGTCCGGTTTGTTCGTAATGAGCTGTTGAATTACTAGGATTATCGTATTGATTTGGTTTCCAAGCATTAGGTATTTCACTTACTAAACGTGAAGAAACTGAATAATACGAACGTGGGTCTTCAGGTTCAACATCGGTAGGGCAAACAATAACATCTGCACCAAATGCTCTAAGCGCATCTACTTTTTCTTTAGATTGTTTATCTGTAGTTGTAAAAATACATTTGTATCCTTTAATAACTGCTCCAATTGCCAAACCCATACCTGTATTACCACTTGTTCCTTCAATAATTGTGCCTCCTGGCTTTAGTCTTCCATCTTTTTCAGCATCTTCAATCATTTTAATTGCCATTCTATCTTTTATAGAATTTCCTGGATTTACTGTTTCAATTTTTGCATAAACTGTGCAAGGCAAATCTTTTACAATTTTGTTTAGCTTAACTAATGGTGTGTTACCAATTGTTTCTAAAATATTATTATAAACTTTCATATGTAAATTAAATTAAATTTTATTTAAACAAATTTTTAATTGATAAATTTATTATCGTTAGTAATATCTCAATTGTTAAATTACAACATTTGAGTTAAATACTTCTATTTTTTTATTAATGAATTATGAATATAAAAACGTATTATTTTTTACCACGTGATTTATTCATGTCTGCTTGGCGTTGTTTAGCCATTTCTTCTAAACGTGCAGCAAATCCACCTTTCTTTTGTGGCTTTTTCATATTAGCATCAATTTCAGCTCTAATTTTTTCGTCTTTAACAATAAATTTTAAGCCATAATTTTGTAAAAAGGTCATCATATTGGCTAAAAAGTAATACCAACTTAAACCAGCTGCATACTCATTCATTACTGCTAAAAATATTACAGGCATAAAGTACATCATAAATTTCATGCCTGGCATTTGGTTGTTTTGTTGAGGCATTAAATTACTATTCATGTAAGTATAAATTAATGTACTTACAAACATTAATGCTGCAAATAAACTCACATGGTCGCCATATGCCCAACTAATAAATGGAACTTTTCCAAATGTCCAAATGCTATCGTATGTACTTAAATCATCTGCCCATAAAAATCCTTTTTGTCTTAATTCAATTGCTGCTGGTATAAAAGCAAATAATGCAATTAAAATTGGAAATTGTAACAACATTGGCAAACAACCACTTAATGGATTTACACCAGCTTTTCTATACAATGCCATTTGCTCTTGTTGCTTTTTCATTGGATCAGCGTTTTTATCAAACTTAGCATTTAAAGCATCAATTTCTGGTTTTAAAACGCGCATACGTGCGCCACTTAAATATGTTTTATATCCAATTGGAAATAAAATTACTTTAACTATAATTGTTAGAATTAAAATAACAATACCCATGTTTAACCCAGATAATCCGTTAAATAAAGGAATTACCATCCATTTATTAATGTAACTAAAAATACTCCAGCCAGTTGGAATAATTCCTTCTAATTCTTCATTATAAGTTTTTAAAGTATTGTAATGGTTTGGACCAAAGTAAAACTTATATTCAAACTTTTCGTTTGGTGTGTGATTGTATTTTACGCCAAGCTCAGTTCTAACTGCTTTTACAACTCCAGGTGTATTTGCACGTCCTGATGTTTCAATTAAACTACCTCCTCTTTCAAACTTAGTACTTGCAATTAATGTTGAATTAAAAAATTGTTGTTTAAAGCTTACCCATTTAATATCCGCATCGGTTAATTCTTTAACCTCATCTTTCATTGGGTTTATATAATCGGGTTTATTTTCAAGTTGTTTAAAATAAACTGTTGCAGCTTGTCTTTCCTTTACTATATATTTTTCTTGGCTAGGGAAAAGCATTTTCCAATTTAACTGTAAATCATCTACATTAGAGCTTAAAATGGTTTGCATACCTACTAAATTAAACCCAGAGTTAACAATATAATCATTAGCGTTTAGCGTATAAATAAAATCGATATAACTATTTGGTTGTAATGTTTGCAACCTCATTGTCAAACTTTTTTCGTTTAGTTTAATTGGTTTAAAATAAAATTCAGATGTTTTAAATACTTTCGCTTTATTGTAGGCACTAAGTATTAACGAAAATTCAGTACTATCTTTTTCAAATAAAACTAATGGGGTTTGTTCTCCAGATCTTGAATATTCTTTTAATTCAACTTTAACAATTTGCCCACCTTTATTTGAAATATAAACTTTTACTTTTTCATTTTCGATTGAAGAAATGCTATCGTTTCCATGAATTGCATTTGCAAAATCAATGTAATTTTGATTTTCAGCTACTTGTTTTAACGAATCATTTTCAACAGCAGGTGCTTTTATAGAATCAAAATTTGATTTTATAATTTGTGTTTTGTTTTTTAGTTCTGCTTCAAGTGCTTTTTGATTGGCAAGTTCTATTGAATCTTTAATGTGTTTTTGTTTAGCAATTTGTTCTTTGGTAGGACCACTTAACCAAATCCAAATTCCTAAAATTACTGCAATTAACCCAAGTCCTATTAACGATTTTTTATCCACTATTTTTAAAATTAATTGGCAAATTTACACATTATTAAGGATTAAATACTTAAAAAAACAAAAAAGCCCCTAATGTTTAGGGGCTTTCATTTTAAATAAAATTTAAAATTATTTTGCAACAACTAATTTAGTTACACGTTTAGTACCAGATGTACTTGAAACATTAATTAAATAAACTCCACCAGTCATTCCATCAGTATTTATTTCAATGTTTGTTTCGCCATTATAAAGTTTTCCTAAAACTTGCGTTTTAACAATTTTACCTGTTAAATCCATAATATTTAAAATCGCATTTTCACCTTCTGCACTGTTAAATGATACAATTGCAGAAGAAGATGTAGGGTTAGGATAAACTTTAATATTAGTTTCTTTTTCTTTAGGTAATTCTTCTGGTACAGCAACAACATAATTTTGTAAAAAATCGCTATTGTACCAAATACCTCTACCATTTGTAGCAACAAATATTTGACCAGAATTGTACGAATGAAAATTAGATTTGTTTTGTTGTTTTATATCAAATACTTGAATTTTTGGCATTTTATTAGTTGATTGTACGTTTTGATTTTGCCAAGCAGCTGTTCCGCTTAAAACATTATTTGAATAATATAAACCATCGCTTGCGCCAACTAATAATTTATTAGGATCAGATTTTTCGAATAACGAACAATATGTTTTTATAGAATCTCCAGTATTTAATGGAATACCTGCACCATCTGCTTTTTTAAAGCTAAGAGCTGCACCACTTTGTTTTCTAATATCTCCATTAGAAACTGCAACAATTGTATCTCCAGCAATTCCTTTACCATTAAATGTAACAGCTAAAATAGAATCTCTTCCGCCAATTGCAATGCTTGTAATTGGTTTAGCAAATTTCCATAATAAAGTAGTTCTTATAGGGCTAATTGTGTTTGAAGTTGTAGCATTATGGTTTAAAATTCCTGTATGAAATTTACCATTATAGAATCTTGCGCTCGAATCTGCTAATGAATATAATCTACTTACTCTATACACACAATTAGCATCTGTAGCATAATATAATTCTGTTCCAGATTTACTCCATTCAATCATAGTAATTTTTCCAGAAATAGAAATTGTTGAGTTAATAGGTACATTTAAAGAGTTAGTTGTTAATGCCCCTGTTTTACTAACTAAAATATGAGTAATAGGATCATTTAAACTAAGTGGGGCAAGAGCAACGTAAACACCATTTGTTGTAGGGTATGTACCATACGGATAAGCTAATCTGGCCGAACGTACTGTTGCAATTTTAATTGGTTTATTATTTGGTGCAATTTTAGCACCATTATTACCAACAGTAATTACTGTTTGTGTAGGTAAACTTACTAAAGTAACAACATTTGGTTTAATTGCAGTATTACCACTTAATGCAGTTAATGTATAATTACCATTTGTATTTACTGTAAATACATTTGATGACTGTGTTACTGTGGTTGTGTTTATACTATATTGTAATGGATTAATAGTATAATTTGTAATTACGGTTGTTGCTCCATTTGCTGTTACTGTATAAATTATAGCGGCAGTTTGCGTTGCAGCAATTGTAAAACTATTACTACTTTGAGTAACAGTTCCGGGCTCTAAAACATAAGTTGGAGTACCTGCTACTGTAGGAGTAGAAACAACATAACTTGTAAATGTATTTGCTGTTAAAGAATAATTACTTGCATAAGTACTAACTGTATAAGTTACACTAGTTGGTTGACTAGGAAAAAACGTTGCTGTACTTTGAGGCCCTAAGTTTCCTTCAGTAGATGCAGCAGAATAACTAACACCAGAACCTACAACATTTGTAGGTAAAGGAGCGGCAATCATAGTTGATGTATTTAAAGATCCAAATTTCCAATTTAAACCAGTACTAGGTGTTAATGCTGTATAGGTAATATCTTTAGTTGAAATTGAATTATCTACTACTTCAATTTGGGTGTTTCCTGCTATTTTGTAATATGCTGTTGCATAAACTTTATAATATGCAGATGGATCTGGTACACCAGAAACACTGCTTGTAGAAACCCCGTTAAATGGTGCGCTTGCAAAACTCACACCAATATTATCAACCAACGTAGAACCATCTAACACAACAGAATGACCAGTTGAGTTTGCAGCAGAACCTGTAACAGTTAAATTAGAAATACTTGTTGTGCCTGTTGTTGAACTTGTATAAGTATTAGGTAATTTAATCCAAATGGTTCTTCTGTTTGCTAAAGGAACGGCTGGGCTTACTGAATTTGAACCAGATACAGGTAAAGAAGCAGTAGAAGTTCTAACAACAATACTATCTAACATTGCAACAGCACTTGGTCTTGATATACTAATTGTAAAGTTTGAAGTTGTAGTTAAGCTACTAATACCAACTAATGAAGCTAAGCCTCTAACGCTGTCGTTATAAAAAATAACACTATCAGGCGAAGGCCAAGATGATGTAGGTAATTGACCATAGTTTTCCCATAATTTAAATGGTGTACCTGAAATGTTGTAATTATTATTTGCAAAATCACCTATTGATTGCGTTGAAGTTTTTGTTAAATGTTGGCGAACTTCAGGACCATTATTAACAACATCAGAATTTAAAAACAATCTTCCGTTAGAAGTTGAAAAATAAGCTGCTTCGGGTAAAATTTCAGAATATTCAGCATTAAAAACCTCAGCGCTTAAACTATTAAATTCTTTAGATACTGTTGAACCATTTTGTCCGTCAAAATAATTTAAACCACTTCCACTTGTTCCACCAATGTATTTAATATTTGGTGTATAAGTAGAGCCAGATGAACTTCCGCTACTTGCATTAAATTTAGGGAAACCAGAAATCGAAATTGAGTTAAACTGACCTGTTGCCATTCCTTTATAAAATGGTTGAAAAGATGTTAATGCATCTACTGATCTATAAATACCAGCATCTGTAATAAAAAAGTATTTAGCAATTGAACCACCAGAAACAACAGCTTTAAAATCATGAATATTTTCATGTAAATATAAACCTGTATTTAAAAATAAAGAATTTCCTAATTTAGTCCATGAACCAACAGGATTTGTACCAGACATGCCTGTTTTTACAAATGAATACATTTGGTAACTTCCTATATAAATTTTATCTGAATTTAAAGGGTCTACATTTAATGTATGAGCAAAATCACCCGATGCACTTGTTCCTGAGCCGTTACCTAAAGGGTCTAATTGCGTTGAACCTGAATAAATATGTGCCCATGTTGCACCTCCATCATAAGATACAAATAGCCCCATTAATGTTGTTGCTGCGGGTGATGCAACACTTAAATATTTTCTTGCAACCGAAGCGTAAATTACACTATTATTAGAGGGTGCTATTGCTAATTCAATTCGGCCATAATTAGTGCCTAAAACAAAAGGGCTTGTAGGAGTAATTTCAGTAAATGAAGATAGTGTATTATCTGTTGATTTGAAAACTTTTGAATCTGTTGTAATACCAGTTACATTTTTTTCGTTACCAACCGAACAATATAATATACCTGCTCCATCAAATTTAACATCTAAACCATAATAAACATCGGTTGTAAAAGAAATTGCTGCAGGTTGTGTAAAAGTTGCCCCACCATCAGTAGTTACTAAAACGCCTTTATTTGTTGCTAAAGCAAAAACACCTGCATTTATTGGGCTACAAGCAATTTTATTAATAGATGTTCCTGTAAGTGAAGAACTTGCAATTGAAGATAATGTACTACCAGATAATTTATATAAACCTGTTCCTGGTAATGCTTTTAATTTTTGACTAACTCTTAAAAAACCTTCGCCTGTACCAATTAATAAATCATTATTTTGTAATTGGCCTAGATAACTAATATTTTTAATTGATTCAGTTGGACCAGTAATTGCAGCATCGATATTTAACCAATCTTGCCCACCATTGGTAGATTTGTATAAACCACTAGTTACACTACCTACAAATAAAGTATTTCCGCTTGGATCTGCTTTATCAATTATCATATTTCTGCATCTACCAGATAAATATACTGGGCCTGCAGAAGACCATGGTAAAGACTGAGCCATTAAATCATTACTTCCTACCAATAAACCAAGTGCAAAGGTGCCAATGGTTTTAAACATAACTTTATATAAATTTTTGTTCATAATAAAATAAACCAATAATTTTACTTTAATAAATTTTAACAAAAATGCCATTTTAATTTCAATAAACAAAACAATAAGCCAAAATTGTTAGTATTTTTTTTAAAAGTGGTTACTTTTTAATTAAAAGTGGTTGATTTATACCAAATTAAAAAGCCACGATTTGTCGTGGCTTTTTTAACATTTTTATTCAAAATCTTAAAATCTTTCTAACGAAGAAAAGAAAAAATTAGATTCTATTTCTGCATTTTCATCGCTGTCGCTTCCGTGTACAGCATTTGCAGCTATACTTTTAGCAAACAATTTTCTTATTGTTCCTTCATCTGCTTTGGTTGGATCAGTTGCGCCTATTAGTTTTCTGTAATCTGCAACTGCGTTATCTTTAGTTAAAACTGCGGCTACAATAGGTCCACTGCTCATGTATTCAGTTAACTCACCATAAAACGGGCGCTCTTTATGAACTTCATAAAACATACCAGCTTGTTCTTTAGTTAAGCGCATATATTTCATAGCTAAAATTTTAAATCCAGCTTTATTAATCATAGCTAAAATTGGCCCAATGTTATTTGCTTCAACTGCATCGGGCTTAATCATTGTAAAAGTTTTATTTCCAGTCATTTTTTATAATTTGGTTGCAAAATTACATTTAATTCAATTAAAATGGTTATTAAAAAATGGATTAAATCTATTTTTTTATTTCTTTTAATTATATAACTTAGCAACTATCCAAAATTAGTTTTTATGAAAAAAATATACCTTATAATTTTAGTTTTATTGTGTTTTAATATAAACGCACAAGTACCTAGCACATGTTCAATTAGTCCTTTATTAAACAAAGCTGGCATATGGCCAGATAGTGCTACAAACTTTGTATCTGGAACTGTTGGTATTCCTTATTTTCAAAACATTACAATAAAAGTTTCATCAGATACCTCAGCTGGTCCACTTTCATTTTGTTTTACGCGTTTTGAACTTAGCAACTCAGGTTCTTTTACAAATTACAATTTACCTCCGGGTTTAAGTATGAATGCTGGGCCAACATTAACTTTAGGTACAGGTGTAATTAAAATACCTGCACAAGCTGCAAGTTGTGCTTGGATTGCGGGAACTCCAACAGTTGCAGGAACTTATACATTACAAATGCGCGTGCAAGCTTTTGGAACACCAAAATTTGGTACTTGTGCAAGCCCACCTAATTACAATAATGGTACAGCAATAAGCACGCAAACACTTTCTTATTATATTATTCAAATTAATCCTTCTGGCTCAACAGGTTTAAAAGAAATTGTAAATTCTAAATCTCTTAATATGCAAGCGTCACCAAATCCTGCATTTAATAAAACAAACTTAAAATTTACGGTAAACGATGAGTCAAACGCAAAAATTATTTTACATAATTTGCTTGGCGAAAAAGTTTTAGAAAACACAATTGAAACAAAAATTGGAGAAAACAATTACGAGTTAAACCTTAACAATTTAAATAATGGAGTTTATTTATATACTTTACAATATAAAAATTATAAAGAAACCAAACGACTGATTGTGAGTACCGTTAAATAAATGAAACGACAAAAATTTGAATTACTAATTTTAGGTTCGTCAAGTGCAAGTCCTACTTCAGAGAGAAACCCAAGTGCTCAATTTTTAAATATTGCAGAGCGATATTTTTTAATTGATTGCGGCGAAGCAACACAAATTCAAATAAGGAAAAACAAAGCAAAGCTTCAAGCAATTGATCATATTTTTATTTCGCATTTACATGGCGATCATTTTTTTGGTTTGCCAGGTTTATTAAGTAGTATGCATTTATTAGGTAGAAAAAATCGCATTAATATTTATGCCCCTGAAAAATTAAAAACTATTTTAAATTTAATATTTGAAGCAAGCGATACTTATTTAAATTTTGAAATTATTTGGCATTTTACAACTAACGATAAATTAAATTTATTGTTTGAAGATGATAAAATTTTTGTTTATAGTTTTCCTTTAAAACATAGAATTTTTTGCACTGGATTTTTATTTAAAGAAAAAGAGTTACCAAGAAACATTGATAAATATAAATTAGATAAATACAAAATTTCTATTGCTGATATACATAAATTAAAAAACGGGCATGATGTGGTAAATGAAAATGGCGAATTAATTAAAAATAATTTAGTAACAATAAATCCTTTACCCCCCCGCAGTTACGCATACTGTAGCGATACAATATATACCGAAACTATATTAGAATATATTAAAAACGTAAATTTATTATACCACGAAAGCACTTTTTTAGATGATAAAATAGATAGGGCTAAAAAAACATTTCACTCAACTGCAAAAAATGCAGCCCAAATTGCAAAATTAGCAAACGTTGAAAAATTATTATTAGGACATTTTTCTGCCAGATACGGTAATTTAAATTTATTTATTGAAGAGGCAAGTTCTATATTTAACAACTGTGAATTAGCAACAGATGGCAAAGTATTTAGTTTAAGTTAATACTTTTTAAATTTTATCTTTTGTTTTAAACTTTTAATTTGTAATTTTGTTTAAAATTATTCTAAATTAATGATTCGTGTTTTAATAGCCGATAAAAATTATTTAAGTAGAGTTGCTTTAGAACTTTTAGTTGGAGAATTAAAAGGTTTTGAATTAGTGCCTAGTGTATGTGGCGATAAAGCTGATTTATTAAATCAATTAAAACTATCAAAACCAAATTTAGTAATTGCAGATTTTGTTTCGTTAGATATTAACACTAATGAATTAAAACAAATTTGTTCTAAATTTAATAAATCAAACTTTTTAGTTATTACAGATGTTTTATCGAAGCAAGAATTTTCGTCTGTTTTAGAAAGTGGTATTACATCATATTTATTAAAAGATTGTGATAAAGTTGAAATTTTAGATGCTATAAATTCAACTATAAAAAATGATAAATTTATTTGTAGTAAAATTATAAGCATTCTTACAAGTGCTCCCGAAATTGTAATTACAAATTCGTTAATTAAAAAAATTGGTTGCGATGGGATACAAGTTACAGAGCGCGAAAGCGAAATTATACGAGCAATTGCAGAAGGTTTAAGCAATAAATTAATTGCAGATAAATTAAATTTAAGTACACACACTGTAAATACACACCGTAAAAACATTATGCAAAAACTGGGTGTAAATAATACAGCTGGTGTTGTAATGTTTGCCGTTAAAAATCATTTATTAGAAACTAATTTTAGTTTTTAATCAATTATTTTATTTTTTTCTTAAACTCTTATCCACCATATAATGCAATCCTATACTCTCTTTTCGTCGCATTGCATGTTTTATTATTAAATATCCTATGCAAATAATGTTTCTTAATTCACAAAGTTTTTGAGATACAGTAGTTTCTTCGTATAAAGCTTCATTTTCTTTATATAATATTTCTAGTCTATCAAATGCGCGTTTTAATCGCAATTCGCTTCTAACAATACCTACATAATTACTCATGATTTGCTGCACTTCTTTTAAAGATTGTGTAATTAAAATCATTTCTTCGGGGTGCTCAGTTCCTTCGGCATTCCAATTAGGGATATTATTTTCAAAATCAATAGTGTTTAGCTTTTGTTGTGCATTTTCTGCTGCTCTATGTGCAAATACAGCTGCTTCTAACAAACTATTACTTGCTAATCTATTTGCACCATGTAAGCCTGTGCATGCACATTCGCCAATTGCATATAAATTTTGTATTGTACTTTCTGCCCATTCGTTAACCAAAATTCCACCACATAAATAATGTTGAGCTGGCACTACTGGAATCATTTTAGTAAATGGATCTATCCCTAAACTCATACATTTGTTATAGATATTAGGAAAATGTTCAATAAATGCTTTTCTATCAAAATGCCTGCAATCTAAGTAAACAAACTCTGCGCCGCTTATTTTTAATTCATTATCAATAGCTCTTGCCACAATATCTCTAGGAGCTAAAGAACCGCGTTCGTCGTACTTAAACATAAACGGCTTTCCATTTTGAGTTTTTAGCTCTGCGCCAAATCCTCTAATGGCTTCGGTTATTAAAAAACTAGGGTGCTCATTTGGGTTGTATAAAGAAGTTGGATGAAATTGCACAAACTCCATATCGCCAACAAAACCTTTAGCCCTATAAACCATTGCAATACCATCGCCAGTAGCAATTGTAGGGTTTGTAGTTGTTGCATACACATGTCCTGCTCCACCGCTAGCCATTACAGTAAGTTTAGAAAGCACAGTTTCTATTTTATTAGTTAATGTATTTAAAATGTATGCGCCAAAGCATTTAATATCTGGTGTTTGTGAGGTAACAACTTTACCTAAATGATGTTGCGTTATTATATCAATAGCAAAGTGATGATCGTAAATAGTAATGTTTTTATTATTTCTAACTTGTTTAAGTAATGCGCGTTCTATTTCATAACCTGTTATATCTTTATAATGTAAAATTCTATGCTCACTATGCCCTCCTTCTTTTGCTAAATCATAATTGCCAGATTCCGTTTTGTCAAAATTAGTACCTAATTCTATTAACTCTTTAACTCTAGCTTTAGCTTCAGTAACAACTAGTTTTACTATATTTTCTTTACCAATAAAACTACCAGCCGAAAGTGTATCTTGTATGTGTTTTTCTATACTATCTTTTTCATTCCAAACTGCAGCAATTCCTCCTTGAGCATATTTTGTGTTAGATTCGTCTTCATTACTTTTAGTAACTAAAATAACTTTTGCATTTGTAGCCACTTTTAAAGCAAAACTTAAACCTGCAATTCCTGAGCCTATTACTAAATAATCTGTTTTATTTTGCATTTTACACTTACAAAATTAAGTATTTTAATTTATTATGAATAGTTGATAAAAGTTAGTTCAATTTAAGTGCTTAAAGTTTGTATTTTTGTACTTATTATGAATTTAAACGATTTACCTTACATTATTTATATTGAAGAAACACCAAATCCTATAAGTTTAAAATTTGTAGCAAACAAATTAATTTTAGTAAGTGGTGCAAGCGCAGAATATAATTCAGTTTCAGAAACTAAAGATGCACCAATTGCAAAAGAATTATTTCAGTTTCCATTTATTAAAAGTGTTTTTATATCAGCAAATTTTATTACTCTTTTAAGAACAGAGAGTATTGAATGGCAAGATGTGCGTGATGAATTAAGAGTTTTTATAACTAATTATTTAAACAGTTCAAAACCAGTTATTACTAAATTACCTGTTAAAGAAATTCCAAAAGATTCTGGATTTAAAGATAAAGTAATTGTAAACACTAACCATTCGGCTCCAAAAAACGAAATTGAAAATAAAATAATTGAAGTTCTTGAACAGTACATAAGACCAGCTGTAGAGCAAGATGGTGGACAAATTACATTTAAAGAATTAAGAGAAAAAACAGTTATTGTTCAAATGCGAGGCAGTTGCAGCGGTTGCCCTAGTAGTACAATAACTTTAAAAGCAGGTATTGAAGCTTTATTAAAAAGATTATTACCTGATGATGTTAATGAAGTTGTAAGTGAAGCTGTATAAATTAGTATGAAAAGTAAACCATCGTTTGATACCATTTATATGGACTTGGCTGAAAAATTAGCCATTAAATCGCATTGTGTTAAAGCGCAAGTTGGAGCAGTTTTAACTAAAGATACAAGAATAGTTTCGCTTGGTTATAACGGTCCGCCGGCGGGTACTCATAATTGCGACGAAGAGTGGCCAGAAGCTGGTTGCCCAAGAGATAGTAAAGGAAGTTGTTCTTTAGCATTACATGCCGAACAAAATGCTATTTTATATGCATCAAAAAATGGTGTAAATATGCATGGCTCTACTTTATATGTAACTTTATCACCATGTATTGCATGCGCAAGAGTTATTTATACAATGGGCATTAAAAAAGTTTTTTATAAAGATAGTTATGCCAATTTTAAAGGTTTAAAAAGCGATGAAGGTGTAGATTTTTTAAGAAAATTTGGAGTTGAGGTGGTGCATTATGTTAATTAAATTTGAAGTTTAACAAACTAATATTTGTTTTTATAGCATTATGTACTTTAAAAAGTACAGCTCTTTTTTCGCAAGAAAAAGGCACTGGACCAAAAGAGAAATCTTTTCAATCTGAACGAAAAATAAGAAAAGCATTAAAAAAAGAAGCTAAAGAAAAACGACGTAAAGAAAAAGCCGAACAAAAGGCTATAAAAAAACATCATAAGCGTATTCAAACAAAAAAAGTTAGAAAACGTATGAAATCAAGCAAAAAAACTGCTATTAGAAATAACGAAAATAAACGTGACCCATTTTTTAAACGTTTATTTAAAAAGAAGAAAAAAGTTAGATAAAGTTAACACAACTCTACAACAAATTTTTCAAATTCAGATACAGTTTCATTTAACGATTTATTGCTTTTTCCTCCGGCTGCATTTTTGTGTCCACCTCCATTAAAATATTTTCGCGCAAATTTATTTACATCAATATTTCCTTTACTTCTAAAACTTATTTTTATGTAACCTTCGGGTGCTTCGTTAAAAAAAGCACAAACCTTTACACCGCTAATAGAAAAAGGGTAATTAACTAAGCCTTCGGTATCTCCTTTTTTGAAATTAAATTTTTGAAGTTCCGCGTTCGTAATACTAAAGTAAGCTACTTTATTGGCATTAATTATTTTTAGTTTTTCGCTTAAGCAATAACCCAATAATTTTAATCTATCATAACTGTAATTGTCGTAAACAGCCGAGTGTATATCGCTTGGTACAATTCCTGTTTTAAGTAATTCTGCAATAATTGCATGTGTTTTAGTGTTTACACTTGGGTACCTAAACGAACCTGTATCAGTCATTAAACCCGTATATAAACAATTTGATATTTTTTTATCAATTTTATTTTTATCGCCTAAACCTACAATAAAATCATAAATTAATTCGCAAGTACTACATGCATCAACATTATGTAACATATATTTTGCATAACTATCCGGCTGTTGGTGATGATCTATTAGAAAAAAAGGTTTACCACAATTTTGCAATGCTTTACCAAAATCCTCTAATCTACTTAGTGTATTAAAATCGAGAGTAAAAATACAATCGCTTTTAGCAATTAATTTATCTATCTTAATTGCATCTTTTGTATAAACCAACACTTTATTATTTCCAGGTAGCCATTTTAAAAAATCTGGGTATTCGTTTGGCACTGCAACTGTAACTTTTTTGTTTAATGTAAGTAAATAATGGTAAAGCGCTAAACTGCTTCCCATTGCATCTCCATCAGGACTGTAATGACTAACTATTAAAATGTTTTTAAACTTTTTTAAATCGTTTTTTATTACCTTAAAACTTGTATTTGCCATAATTTCCTTCAAAATTAGCCAATATTTAAAGCATTTTAATATTTATTTAAAATTATTATATAGTTTGTAAAATAAATTGTATATTTGCCCCTCTAAAAATAAAGAAGCAGATGTTAATAATACAAATTAAAGAAGGCGATAACATTGAAAAAGCCTTAAAAAAGTATAAAAAGAAATTTGAAAAAACAGGAGTTGTTAAACAATTACGTGAGCGTCAAAAATTCACTAAACCTTCTGTATCTCGTCGTCAACAAGTAATAAAAGCCGTTTATAAACAAAAATTGACTATTGGCGCAATAGAACAATAATTTTTTAGCAATTATTATATTGGAATCCTAATTTAAGTTTAGTAACTTAGATTAGGATTTTTTTATGTTTGATGCTTTAGTTTCTAATTTTATAAATTACCTTAAAAATCAAAAAAGGCTAAGTATTCATACGTGTACAAACTACACCAATGATTTAAATCAATTTACACACTTTTGTAGCGAAGAATTTAATTTAAAGTCAGAAAATATTAATTATCAACATGTTAGGCAATACGTTTCGTTTTTAATTGAACAAAAATTAGAGCCAAGTAGTGTAAAACGAAAATTAAGTGCAATAAAATCATTTTATAAATACCTTCAACAGCAAGGTTTAATTAAAAGTAATCCAGTTAGTAAATTAATTGCTCCAAAAATGCCTAAAAAATTACCAGTTTTTGTTGGCGAAGATGAAATGCAACTACTTTTTAACCAACACATTAATGAAACAAATTTTGAAGAATTAAGAAATAGATTAATTTTAGAACTATTGTACCAATGTGGGCTAAGACGAGCTGAATTATTGAGTTTAACAGAAACAAACGTTGATATAAATCAACAACAATTAAAAGTTTTAGGGAAAAGAAATAAAGAGCGAATAATCCCTTTTAGTATTAATTTAAAGCGAAACCTTGAACAGTATTTTTCCGTAAAAAGAGAACAGCACTTAAACAACCCTTTATTAATGATTACTGTTAAAAACACTGCACTAAGCACTACTAAATTAACCAAAATAGTAAACGAGCAACTTTCGAGTGTAAGTACATTAAATAAAAAAAGTCCGCATGTTTTAAGACATACTTTTGCTACGCATTTATTAAACAATGGAGCAGATATTAATGCTGTTAAAGAATTGTTAGGACATGCAAACTTACAAGCCACTCAAATTTACACTCATAATACAATAGACAAACTAAAAAAAACATATAAACAAGCACATCCGCGAAGCGGAGATTAATAAAAAAGGAGGAAAAAATGACAATTAACATTCAAAGCGTGCATTTTGATGCAGACAAAAAACTAATTGATTTTATTAATGACAAAGTAAAAAAATTAAATACCTATTACGAGGGTATAATAACCAGCGAGGTTACTTTAAAATTGGATAAAAATTCTAATAACGAAAATAAAATTGCCGAAATTAAAATGAACAGTAAAGGGCATGAATTTTTTGCAAAAAAACAATGTGCTTCATTTGAAGAAGCTACTGATTTGAGTTGCGATGCCTTAAAAAGTCAATTAAAAAAACATAAAGAAAAAATTCAATCGCATTAATTTTTTTTTTGGTTAAATAAAAAAAGGCTGTTTCAAAAAAAGAAACAGCCTTTTTAATTAATTATTTAATTTCTATAGTTTAGCTTTTACCTCAACCATTTCGTAGCCTTCAATTATATCTCCAACTTTTATATCATTAAAGCCATCAATATTTAAACCGCACTCGTAACCTGTTGCAACTTCTTTAACATCGTCTTTAAAGCGTTTTAAAGAGCCTAAAGAACCTGTGTGAACTACAATTCCATCTCGAATTACACGTACTTTAGTATTTCTATTCACTTTCCCATCTAACACATAACAACCAGCAATTGTACCTACCTTACTGATATTAAACACATCTCTAATTTCAATATTACATGATACTTTTTCTACAAACTCAGGAGCTAACATTCCTTCCATTGCAGCTTTTAATTCGTTAATTGCATCGTAAATAATTGAATATAATCTAATATCAATTTCTTCTGTTTCCGCTAACTTACGCGCACTTGTTGTTGGCCTAACTTGGAAACCAACTATAATTGCATTTGAAGCAGAAGCTAATAAAACATCACTTTCGCTAATTGCACCAACTGATTTATGAATGATGTTAATTGCAATTTTTTCGGTGCTAAGTTTTAATAAGGAATCTGCTAAAGCTTCTATAGATCCATCAACATCACCTTTAATAATTACATTTAATTCTTTAAAATCTCCAATAGCTAACCTACGTCCAATTTCATCTAATGTAATGTGTTTATGTGTGCGAATACCTTGTTCGCGTTGTAACTGTAAACGTTTTGCAGCAATTTCTCGAGCTTCGCGTTCATCATCCATCACATTAAATCTATCACCTGCAGTTGGTGCGCCAGTTAAACCTAATACTTTTACAGGATGAGAAGGACCCGCTGAATTAACTTTTACGCCACGTTCGTTAAACATTGCTCTTACACGTCCGCTATAACTACCTGCAAGCATAATATCTCCAACTTTTAGTGTACCAGATTGAACTAAAATAGTTGAAACGTAGCCTCTACCCTCTTCCATACTTGCTTCAATTACACTACCTTGTGCATTTTTATCTGGATTTGCTTTTAAATCCATCATTTCTGCTTCAAGTAATACTTTTTCTAAAAGTAAATCAATATTTTTTCCTTGTTTAGCTGATACTTCTTGGCATTGATATTTACCTCCCCATTCTTCAACTAAAATGTTCATTGCAGAAAGTGCTTCTCTAATTTTATCAGGATTTGCACCTGGTTTATCAATTTTATTAATTGCAAAAATCATAGGAACACCTGCAGCTTGAGCATGGTTAATAGCTTCTTTTGTTTGAGGCATCACGCTATCATCAGCAGCTACAACAATAATTGCTAAATCTGTTACTTTAGCACCACGCGCACGCATTGCAGTAAATGCTTCGTGCCCAGGCGTATCTAAAAATGTAATACTTTTACCAGATTGTAAAGTTACATTGTATGCGCCAATATGTTGTGTTATACCTCCAGCTTCGCCAGCAACAACAGTAGTTTTACGAATAAAATCTAACAATGAAGTTTTACCATGATCTACGTGTCCCATAACTGTAACTATTGGTGGGCGTTGTATTAAATCTTCAGGTTTATCTACATCTTCGGCAACTGTTTCAACATCTTCGGCGCTTGCAAAATTAACTTTATAACCAAATTCTTCTGCAACTATACTAATCGTTTCTGCATCTAAACGTTGATTTATACTAACAAATAAACCAAGACTCATACAAGTAGATATAATATTTGTAACAGGCACACTCATCATACTTGCTAATTGATTAGCACTAACGAATTCAGCAACAGTTAAAATTTTCTTTTCTGCTTCTTCTATTTCGGCTTTTTCGGCCATTTTTTCTCGAACAGAATCGCGTTTATCTCTACTATATTTTGAAGTTTTAGATTTTCCTCCTTTAGAACTTAAGCGCGCTAAGGTTTCTTTAATTTGTGCTTGAATTTCTTCTTCAGTTAACTCGTGGCGTTGTTTTTGAGGAGCACCACTAGTTCCTTTATTTTTATTAAATTGATTTGTGCGAGGCGTACCATATTTTTCTTTTTTACGCTCATCGGCAATTTTACTTTGCTCGGTTGCAACTTTTTTAATTTCTTCTTGACTTAAACCGCCTTTACGAATACGTTTACGTTTTCCTTTTTCTATTGGAGCTTTTTTAGCAGGTTCTTTTTCTACTGGTAATTCTACTTTACCAAGTATTTTTGGTCCTTCTAATTTTTCATATTTAGTTTCAATAAACTCTACTTTTACCTCTTCAATTTTAGGTTTTTCTTCTTGAATTGTTTGTTCAACTTTTTTCTCAACAATAACTTCTTCTACTTTTTTGGTTGTTTTATTTTTAGAATTTTTTTCTTCTTTAACAACCTCAACTTCTTTAGTTTTTTTACCCGGTTTAGTTTTTAAATTCATTGAATCTAAATCTAACTTCCCTAAAACTTTTGGACCAGAAGTAGATTCTTTAGTTTCGGTAATTTCTGAAGGTTTATTTTCATCAACTGATTTTGTAGCTGAAACAGATTCTGTTTCATTTTTTGGAATGGTGAGGTCTTTAATAATTACCTCTTTCATTTCAATTTCTTTTTCCTTTTCTTTTTTAGCTTTTACATCATCAAGTACAATAGTTTCGCGTTTTACTTTTGTAATTGTTTGATTAACGTTTTCTGCTTCTTCGCGAGCAGATTTATCGCTAGAAAATTCTTTAAGCAACAATTTATATTCTGTATCGCCTATTTTACCATTAGGATTAGAGTCGATTTTTACTCCTTTAGAAGCTAAAAACTCAACTATCCTTGTGGTGGTAAGGTTAAATTCCTTTGCGGCTTTACTTAAACGAAGTGATGTACCTTCTGACATATTGTAATTTAGTGTGCTTTAATAATTAATAAAATTCGCTTTTATTTTGGAAAAGCGCAAACCATTAGCGCGTGTTAAATTAATTACCCTTCAAATTCTGCTTCTAAAATACTACGTACTTCTTCTATAACTTCTTCTTCAATTCCTGTACGGCGAGTTAATTCAGAAACACTAAGTTCTAATACTGATTTTGCAGTATCGCAACCTATAGATTTTAATTTATCTAAAACATCATTTTCAATTTCGTCTGCAAATTCATCTAAATCTACATCTTCTGTATCAACTTCTGTATCAGTATCTCTATAAACATCAATTTCATAGCCGGTTAATTTTCCTGCCAGCTTAATGTTATAACCGCCTTTACCAATTGCCAAACTAATTTGATCTGGTTTTAAAAACACATCTGCACGATGATTTGTTTCATCTAATTTAATTGAAGTAATTTTTGCAGGACTTAAAGATCTTTGAATTAATAATTGAGTATTAGTTGTAAAATTAATTACATCAATGTTTTCGTTTTTAAGTTCTCTAACTATTCCATGAATACGAGATCCTTTCATACCAACACAAGCTCCAACCGGGTCTATTCTATCATCATAACTTTCTACAGCTACTTTAGCACGTTCACCTGGCTCACGAACAATTTTTTTAATGGTAATTAAACCATCAAAAATTTCAGGTACTTCAGTTTCAAATAAACGTTCTAAAAACACGGGAGAAGTGCGAGATACAATAATTGAAGGTGTACCATTTTTTAAATCAACTTTGCTAACAACTGCTTTTACAGTATCGCCTTTTTTAAAGAAATCTGAAGGGATTTGTTCAGTTTTAGGGAGTAATAACTCATTCCCTTCATCATCCATTAACATAATTTCTTTTTTCCAAACTTGATAAACCTCAGCAGTAATAACATCTCCAACTTTTTCTTTGTATTTGTTATAAATTTCGCTTTTTTGTAATTCAAGTATTTTTTGAACTAAATTTTGACGTACAGATAATACTGCACGGCGGCCAAAATCTTCTAATTTTACACGTTCAGATAAGTCTTCTCCAATTTCAAAGTCAGGTTCAATTTTTTGTGCATCGCTAAAACTTATGTGTTTATTTTCATCATAATCAAAAGAATCTTCTGCAAATTCATCATCTACTATTTTACGATTTTTATAAATTTCAACGTCGCCTTTATCAGGATTAACAATGATGTCGAAATTTTTATCAGATCCAAATTTTTTAATGAGCATGTTTCTAAAAACATCTTCAATTATACTCATTAATGTCGTTTTATCAATGTTTTTGTCGTCTTTAAACAATGAAAACGATTCTATCAGATTTGCTGAACTTTCCATGATTTTTTATGATTAAAATTTAAGTTTAATTTTTGATTCTTTTATTTCGTTAAGGTTAATTTTGTGTTGTTTGTTTACGGTAATTTTTCCTTTTCCTAAAGGTTTGTTTTCTCGTTCTTGATAATTTAATATTAATTGTTCGTTATTAAATTCTGTCAACAAGCCATTTACTTTAGTTCCGTTATTTAATTTAATTTCGAACTCTCTGCCTATATGTCTTTTATATTGGCGAGGTAATTCTATTGGAGCAGTTGCACCATGCGAGCTAACATCTAAACTAAAATCTTCGTTTGTTTCATTAAGTGTTTTTTCTATAAAACGGCTAAGCGAAACACAATCTGCAATAGTTACTCCTTCATCACCATCAACAAATATTTGAATTTGATTATCTGCACTTACTTTAACGCTAGTTAAATAAATTAAACCATCATTTAAATGTTGTTCGACTAATTGTGTTATATAAGTTTTATTAATCATTTATTTTCAAAACGAAGGGGGACTTTTTGTCCCCCTATCAATTACTTTATATTTGCGAATGTAAAAGTAGTACAAATTTCTTAAATCACCAAATTTTTTGAACTATTAAATTTTGATTTTCACATAATTTAATAGGATAATTTACCAACTATACTTTAAAACTTTACGTTATAAGAGTAAAGAAATAATTTATTAACCTTTAAAAACTTGGTTATGAAAACAACAAAAATTAAAACAATTATAACATTAGTAATTGGATTGTTAATGTTAAGTACTAATGCAAAAGCCAGTATATCTACAACTGAAAGCATTAAAGAATACAGTGGCTTAATTATTATTGCAAGTATTGTAATAGGAAGCTTGTTATTTTACGTTATTTACTCTTATTTTAGTAATAAGAGTGAAGAAAGAGAAAATCAACAAAATAAGTCTTATTATAAGAGCAAAAACAGGCATCATCATCATAGGCATGTAGTTAAAAAAAGTTCTTAATTTTTTTATTTTATAAGTTGCGATGCTGTTGCTCTGGCTTCGGTGTCGCAACTAACATACTCATTATAATTTAAGTTATTTTTAAACTTAATTTTATTTAAAGTTTGTTCAACAATGTCACTTATTTGTAAAAAGTTTATTTTATCCTTTAAAAATGCTTCTACTGCAATTTCGTTAGCTGCATTTAAAATGCATGGTTTGTTGCCACCTTGTTCAAGTGAATCAAATGCCAATTGTAAATTTTTAAACGTTTTTAAATCTGGTTTTTCAAATGTTAAATTGGGGTAATTAGCAAAGTTAAACCGTTCAAATTTATTTTCAATTCTTGTAGGATAAGCCATTGCGTATTGAATTGGCAACTTCATATCTGGTAATCCTAATTGTGCTTTAATACTTCCATCTTTAAATTGCACTAAACTATGCACAATACTTTGAGGATGAACAACAACTTCTATTTGAGAAGGATTTAGATTAAACAACCATTTAGCCTCTATTACTTCTAAGCCTTTGTTCATTAAACTTGCGCTATCTATAGTAATTTTGGCGCCCATGGCCCAATTTGGGTGCTTTAACGCTTCGTTTTTAGAAATATTAGCTAATTGCTCCGTTGTTTTCCCTCTAAACGGTCCCCCACTTGCAGTTAATATTATTTTTTCAATAGGATTATGCCATTCGCCAGCTAAACATTGAAAAATGGCAGAATGTTCGCTATCAACTGGATAAATATTAACTTCATTTTCTTTAGCTAATTTTGTAACCAAATCACCAGCTACAACTAATGTTTCTTTGTTGGCTAAAGCTATAGTCTTTTTGTATTTAATTGCATTTAAAGTACTTGCTAAGCCTGAGTATCCAACAATTGCTGCTAATACTAAATCAATTGTTTCCATTTCTACAATTTGCTCAACTGCTTTTTTACCAGCATAAACTTTAATTGGATAAGAAGATAAAGATTCTTTAACAATTTTGTATTTATCTTCATTAGCAATAACAACAGCGTTTGGCGAAAATTTAATTGCTTGGTTTATTAATAGCTCGGCATTATTATTTGCAACCAATACTTCAACTTCAAACAAATTTGAATTTTCTTGAATTACCTCTAGTGCTTGGGTACCAATACTCCCCGTGCATCCTAAAATAGCTATTCGTTTTTTTTGCATTATTTTTTACGATCTCAAAAATGCACATAATTTTGTTATTGCACAATTCTATTTGAAATTGTAAATTTGTGCGGTCTTAAGGGGTGCTTTATATTATATATAAGGCTGAGATTATACCCAGTAAAAGTTTTGTACCCAAATACAAACTTTTGCGCACCTGAACAGGATAATGCCTGCGTAGGGAAAATAAATTAAAATAATACACGCCCCTAGTGTTATTATGTTTAATTAAAATGAAAAAATAAAAATGAAAAAACAAAAAATTGGCATTGCTTTTTTTGCAATAGCCTTGGCATTTAACTTAAATGCGCAAAATCAAATTAAAGGAAATGTTGTTACAAACGACGCAAAAGGTGTTTCGTTTGCAACTGTATCACTTAAAAACACTTTACTTAACACTCAAACTAATGAAAAAGGAGAGTTTGAATTTAAAAGTATTAAAACAGGAACTTATATACTTAATGTTAGCTGTATAGGCTACTCACCAATTACACAAACCATTATGGTTTCGGGCAACTCAAGTTTAAATTATGTTTTAAATCAAAACAGCTCTAATTTAAACGAAGTTGTAATTAATACAACAAGGGTAAATAAAGATAATGGCATGGCTTTTAGTAATTTAAATGAACAAGAAATTGAAAAAAACAATTTAGGACAAGATGCACCATATATTTTAAACCAATTACCTAGTGTTGTTGTAAATAGCGATGCTGGAAATGGCGTAGGTTATACCGGAATAAAAGTAAGAGGTAGTGATATTACAAGAATTAATGTTTCTATTAATGGCGTACCTGTAAACGATGCGGAGAGCCAAGGCGTGTTTTTTGTTAACATGCCCGATTTTACTTCGAGTGTTAATAATATTCAAATGCAAAGAGGTGTAGGCGCAAGTAGCAATGGTGCTGGTGCATTTGGAGCAACAATTAATTTTCAAACAAACCAACTTAATGATAGTGCATACGCAAAAATTATTAGTACCGCAGGCAGTTTTAATACTTTTAGAAACACATTAATGGCTGGAACTGGTTTAATAAATAACAAATTTACTTTAGATGCTCGTGCTTCTAAAATTACTAGTAATGGCTATATTGATAGGGCAAGTAGTAATTTACAATCGTATTACTTGGCTGCTGGTTATTATGGAAAAAAATCTGTTTTAAGATTTATAAATTTTTTAGGACAAGAAAAAACATATCAAGCTTGGTATTATGTTGATGAAGATTCTATTAAAAAAGGAAACAGAACCGATAATCCTGCAGGAATATATTATGATGCAAATGGTAAATTAAAATATTATAATAATGAAACGGATAATTACAAACAAAATAATTTTCAATTACATTTTATACACCAATTTAACACTAAACTGAGTTTAAATTTAACTGGTCATTACACAAATGGCAATGGATATTACGAACAATATAAACAAGGACAGAGTTTTTCAAAATATAATTTACCAAATGTTATAACTCCAAAAGATACAATTACGCAAACTGATTTGATTAGAAGATTGTGGTTAGACAACAATTTTGCCGGTGGATTGTTTAATTTAAAATACACAATAAATACACAATTAAATATTATACTTGGCGGAGGATACAATACATATTTTGGTAAACATTTTAGTAAACTCAGATGGATGCAATATGCATCAACTTCAGAAATTGATTATCAATACGCAGGGTATAATACAAACAAAAACGACGGAAACATTTATTTAAAAACAAACTATAAGCCAAACGATAACTTAAGTTTTTTTATTGATTTGCAATATCGTAAAGTAGATTACAGATATTATGGATTATACGATAGTATTAATTTTAAAATGTTAGATGCCAATTATAATTTCTTTAATCCTAAAATAGGTATAAGCTATAATATAAACGATAAAAATAACATTTACGCTTCTGTTGCTGTTGGAAACAAAGAACCAAACGGCGATGATTTAACAAAAAACTATCCTGCAGTAAGACCAGGCCCAGAAACAATGTTAGATGTAGAAAGTGGTTATAGATATACAGCCAATAAACTTATTATCAATACAACCTTTTATTATATGCATTATAAAAATCAATTAGTTTTAAATGGAGAAATAGACAATGTTGGTAATCCTAAAAGGCTTAATGTAGATTTAAGTTATAGGCGCGGAATTGAATTTGAGTTAAATTATTTAGTTTCAAAATTTTTTAACTTACAAGGGAACATAACTTTGTCGCAAAATAAAATTTTAAACTTTAATGAAATTGTAAGTAATTACGATTCAAATTATAATCCAATTTCTCCTAAAATAAATAAATACTCGAGTACTGATATATCTTTTTCGCCAAATGTTATAAGTAGTGCTCAACTAATTATTAAACCTATTAAAAATTTAGAATTTTCGTTTATTAACAAATATGTTGCAAGACAATATTTAGATAACACTACTTCAAAAAACAGAAGTATAAATCCTTATAATATTGTTGATTTTAAAATAAATTACTTAATTAAAACTAAATCAATAAAAGAAATTAGCTTAATGCTAAGTATAAATAATATTTTAAATACAAAATATGAAACAAATGGCTATACATACAGTTATATTTACGATAATGTAATGTTTACAAAAAACTTTTTATCGCCAGCTGCGCCAATTAATTTTTTAGGTGGTATTATAATTAAAATTTAGGGTTGCCTAAATTTAAAATGAAATTTGTATCTTTGTTTGATGCAAATTTCATTTACTGAAGAAAATTATTTAAAAGCAATTTATCACCTAAGTACTGAAGGTAAAGTTAGCACCAACGAATTATCAAAATATTTTTCGTTAAAACCTGCCTCAGTTACAGAGATGCTTAAAAAATTAAATGATAAAAAATTAATAAAACATCAAAAATACAAGCCAGTAAGCTTAACTAAAAAAGGATCTGATATTGCAATTAAAATTATTAGAGGGCATAGACTTTGGGAAAAATTTTTAGTAGATAAATTAAATTATAATTGGCATGAGGTGCATGACATTGCAGAGCAATTAGAACATATTAAGAGCGATGATTTATTAAATAAATTAGAAAAATATTTAGGTTACCCTAAATTTGACCCGCATGGCGATCCAATTCCCGATAAAAATGGAATTTTACACCCTATAAAAGCTAAGGTTTTAAACAAAATTAAAACAATAGGTAATTATAAATTAATTGGATTAACAAAACACAATCAAAAGCTACTTGAATTTTTAAATGCTATTAAGCTTAATTTAAATGAAGTTTTTTTAATTCAAAAAATAAATTTAATAGACAATTCATTTCAATTAAAAATAAAAAAAAGAGATGCAGTACTTATAAGTAATGATGTTGCTTCTTTATTATTAGTAAATAAAATTTAAGTGATGAATAAATCGTTAGAAGAAGTTAACTCAAGCGTAAACACTAGTAATAGAAGTGGATTAAAAAAAATATTAGCTTTTTTAGGTCCTGCTTATTTAATTAGTGTTGGCTATATGGACCCTGGAAATTGGGCTACAGATATTGCAGGAGGAAGTAAATTTGGGTACAGTTTAATTTGGGTATTAGTAATGAGTAATTTAATTGCGCTATTACTTCAAAGTTTTTGTGTTAGGCTTGGTGTTGTACGTGGGCAAGATTTAGCACAAGCATCAAGAGAATATTATCCAAAATTTATTAATGTATTTTTATACTCTTTAGCAGAAATTGCGATTGCTGCCTGCGATTTAGCCGAAGTGTTAGGAATGGCAATTGGTATTAATTTGTTATTTCCTCAGGTTAGTGTATTGACGGGCGTTTGCATTACCGTTTTAGATAGTTTTGTATTGCTTTATTTATTAAACAAAGGCATTAAAAAACTAGAAGCATTTATAATTAGTTTAGTTGCATTAATTGGTCTTTCATTTTTAATACAACTCCTTATTGCAAACCCTTCTCCTAACGAAATAGTAACAGGATTAATTCCAAGCATTAAAAATGATGAGGCTTTATTAATTGCAATTGGCATTATTGGAGCAACAGTAATGCCTCACAATTTATATCTTCACAGTTCTTTAGTCCAATCGCGTAAATTTGAAAGAACACCTACCGAAATTAAAAAAGCAATAAAATACAATACAGTAGATAGTGCCATAGCATTAAACTTAGCTTTATTTGTAAATGCAGCCATTTTAATATTAGCCGCAGCTGCATTTTATAAAAATGGTAAAAATGAAGTTACTGAAATTCAAGATGCTCATCAATTATTAGCGCCTATGTTAGGTAGCACCCTAGCTCCTATTTTATTTGCATTAGCTTTAATTGCTGCAGGACAAAGCAGTACCGTAACAGGAACATTAGCAGGACAAGTTGTAATGGAAGGTTATTTAAATTTAAGAATCCAGCCTTGGGTTAGAAGATTAATAACCAGATTAATTGCAATTGTACCTGCATTTATTACAATTTTATTATTTGGAGAACGCGCAACAGGACAATTATTAATTTTTAGTCAAGTTGTATTAAGCTTACAACTTGGTTTTGCAGTTATTCCTTTAATTCATTTTGTAAGCAATAAAAGTAAAATGGGGCAATTTGCAATTCCTACATGGCAAAAAATTGCTGCGTGGATTGCCGCTTTGGTTATAATAATTTTAAATATAAAATTAGTTTATGTAGAAATTAAAGATTTACTTTTAAACTCATCTTACACTATAATTGTAAGTTTTACACTAGTTCCAATTTGCATAATTTGTTTTATTGTTTTATTGTATGTAACCTTTGTGCCATTTATTAAAAAACATTCAAATAAATCATCTAAATTTCATACTCAACCAAAAGCATTGCAATTAATAACACAAACTAATTTTAATGTAATTGGAGTTGCTGTAGATTTTAGTGAGGCCGACAATAAAGCAATTAACAAAGCCATTCAACTTGGCTCCTCAAATGCAAAAATAATTTTAATACATATATTAGAAAGTACTGGGGCTGTTGTTTATGGTGAAGATACTAATGACTTAGAACGTGAAGAGGATATAGAACATTTAAAAAATTATCAAACACAATTACAAAAATTAGGGATTATATGCGATTATGAACTTGGCTTTGGAAATCCTAAAACTGCAATACCGGAAATTATTCATAAAAGTAAATGCAATATGTTAGTAATGGGAACCCACGGTCACAAAACGTTTAAAGATTTATTACTTGGAACTACTGTTGAAGGAGTAAGACACAATTTAAAAAATGTGCCTTTGGTTTTAGTTTAATTTAATGTTTACTTGGTAGCTTCCACTATTACTAGCATTATACACAGTTTCGTAAATTGAAATATAAAGCATTCCACTTGATTTAATTTTATTTGAACCTTTTACATTTACTTTATTAAGTTCGCCCTCGCCAACTTTAAATACAATTTGACCATAACTTGCGTATCCACCAGCGTCATACTCATCTCCTTCTCCTCCATTATAGGGTGGAGTATAACTTGTTGCTGATGCACCTTTACTACTTCCATCTGGTTTGTATTTATTATTACTTAAACTTGCAAGAGTAATTTCGCCGTTTGCTGTAACTGAAATTTTTTGGCCTGCCTTTACCTGAATACCTGTTTTAAGCCAACCACCATTATTATTCCCACTAATATGTTTGTTAGCATTTAATTTAAAGTTATTGGCATTGTTTGTTCCTGATGATATAAAAATTTCAAACTTTTTAATTTTATCTTTAGGTACACTTAAATTACCATATTCAGTTTTAACATCTAATTTTGAAAAATTATATGTTCCTCCCATTGTATAAGTATTGTCAATTAAAATTTCATCTTCAAAGCTAACATCATTACTGTAATTAGAACTACTTCTAATTTCATTATAAGCAGCATCAACAGTATAATCGCTCACATCTTCAGTTGCAAGATTGTTTTTTGGATCATCAATAAACTCTTGAATATAAAACAAACATTTTGGGCCTAATTTAACTAAATCAGCATACGATGTTTTTTTTATTTCCTCATTTGATGAAGATGTTAATATTTTGCATAAGTTTTTAGTTTTATCTGCAATAGACGCATCTTTTCCAAAACCTATTTTCACATTACTAATTTTAGAAATTGGTATATTAAGTTTGCCATAGGAAGTAAAAAATTCAACATCATTAAGTGTGGTAGTTCCTTTAATTTGGTTACCATCTAATAAATCTAAATTTACTTCGGCCACTTTTTGAGCGTAAATAAATTGGCAAGTTAATGCTAATGCAAAAAAACTAAAAACTTTCATAGTTAAAATTATTAATAAGATCCGCCTCCAGATGTTCCACCTAAAATACTTGCATTTCCACCTGAAAGATCTTTTGGTTTAATAGCAATTGTAGGAACTTTGTTTATATGAATAATTTGTTGAGCATATGCTCCTAAAAATAAACCGCTTAATTCAGCATCTTGATCTGTCATAATTATAACTAAATCTGATCCATTTTTTTCAGCAAATTCAATTGTAGAATTAGCTCTGTTTTTAACATCTTTAATTACTTCGCCTGTGTAAGACACTCCACTTGCTGTAGCTAAATCTCCTATTTGTTTTAGAATTAAGTGCATCTCTTCTATTAATTCAATTTCGTTCGATCCTAATAAAGCAACTGCTTGCAATTGTGCACTAAAACATTTCGCAAAATCAATAGCATAATTTACTTTTTGACGCGAGTTTACACTTGAATCGATAGGAATTAATATTTTAGAATAGCCTTTATGTGTTGCTTTACTGCTCATAACCATTGTTGGGCAAGGCGATTTAGTTAATACTCGTAATGCAATACTACCAATAACTAACTCTTCTAATGGCGAATAACCATGTGTACCCATAACAATTAAAGAGGCTCCAATTTCTTTTGCGGTTTCATTAACTATATGACTTGGACTACCTGATTTAATAATTGTGTTTACTTTAACACCATATTTTTTTGTTATATCACTTGCTAATTGATTAAGTTTTGAATCAACTTCTTTTTCAAAATTTGCAGGCGTTTCTATTTTAACCATTGGTAAAAACATATTAACTGCTTGAAATTGCGAATTTATTACATGTAATAAATAAACATCGGCTTTACCTAATTGCGCTGTAAATGCGCCATGTTCAATTGCTAATAAAGATGTTGAACTAAAATCAACAGGGATTAAAATTTTTGAAGGATTAAAGTTATTCATAGTTTTATTTTTTTGTTTGTGTTTGTGTTTGTGTTTTGTTTGTGTTTTGTTTGTGTTTTGTTTGTGTTTGTTTTATAATTCTTTTTTAGGTTCTTCTTCTAATTGTTTTTTTGTAGGAAATTTTACAACTATGCCTCCAAAAAATAATGCTCCTTTATCCCAACCAGCCTCTAAATTAATTCCAAAATTTTTAGTTGCATAATATCTTACACCAATGGTTGAAGAAAAATAAGTTGCTATACCAGTTTTAAAATTAAACATTTTTTCTGGAACTTCCTTCCCTAAAACAGAGGATTTAAATTGAATATTTGTTTGATATCTTGAAATACCAAGCGTACCGCCCATATAAGGATCCCATTTGGTGTTTTTTTCATCTGCTAAAAAATGGTAATTTCCTCTAAAGCCTACAGCCACAACTTCAATACTAATTGTGGTATTGTCTAATTGAGTTTCTACAACATTAGTAGATTTGTTCAATTCGTCGTAAATATCAGAAATATCTATGTCCATTTTCCAATAGCTTGCGGCTAAACCAATACTTACATCGTTTTGAGCAAAATATTCGCCTTTAAAATTAAATACAGGTGTGTTTTTTACCCCTATTTGATATTTATTTTGAATGTTAGATTTATAATATACTTTAAGAGCCGTTTTTAATACAAACGATGATACATGAGGCACACCAACGTTTGGAGACAATGTAATATCACCTTCATTTATAATTTGTGATTTACAAATAATACTAAGTAATAAAAATAATGCTCCTAATTTATTTTTCATTAAACAGCCAGTTTTTTATAACGAGGACGTTTTGGTTCAATATTCCCTAGTCGTTTTTTTCTATTTTCTTCATATTCACTATATCCTCCTTCAAAATAATAAACACTACTATCGCCTTCAAATGCTAAAATATGAGTGCAAACCCTATCTAAAAACCATCTATCGTGACTAATAATAACTGCACACCCCGCAAAGCTTTCTAAACCTTCTTCTAAAGCGCGTAAAGTATTCACATCTAAATCATTTGTTGGCTCATCTAACAACAACACATTTCCACCTTCTTTTAAAGCCATTGCTAAATGCAAACGATTTCTTTCACCGCCAGAAAGCACTCCACATTTTTTACTTTGATCATTTCCACTAAAATTAAATCTACTTATATAAGCTCTGCTATTAATAGATTTGCCTTCAAACATTAAACTTTCTGTTCCTCCACTTAAAACATCGTAAACTGTTTTATTAGGGTCAATATCTTTATGCGTTTGATCAACATAACTTATTTTTACAGTTGGTCCAACTTTAAATTCGCCTTCGTTAGGTTTTTCTAACCCCATTATCATTTTAAACAATGTAGTTTTACCTGCACCATTAGGGCCAATTATACCAACTATACCTGCAGGAGGTAATTTAAAGTTTAATTTTTCGTACAATAATCTATCTCCAAATCCTTTTGCAACATTTATTGCTTCAATAACTTCGCTACCCAAGCGCGGACCGTTAGGAATAAAAATTTCTAAATTTTCTTCTTTAGATTTTACATCTTCTCCCAACATTTTTTCGTAATTACTTAAACGTGCTTTTTGTTTAACGCCACGACCTTTTACACCGGCGCGCACCCATTCTAACTCACGGGCTAAGTTTTTTTGACGTTTACTTTCTGATTTTTCTTCTTGTTTTAAACGTTCGCGTTTTTGCTCTAACCAACTACTGTAGTTTCCTTTCCAAGGAATACCCTCTCCTCTATCTAATTCTAAAATCCACCCTGCAACGTTATCTAAAAAGTATCTATCGTGTGTAACTGCAATAATAGTACCCTTATATTGTTGCAAATGTTGCTCTAACCAATCAACACTTTCAGCATCTAAGTGGTTCGTTGGCTCATCTAATAACAAAATATCTGGTTCTTGTAATAGCAATCTACATAAAGCTACTCTACGACGCTCTCCTCCTGATAAAATATTAATTGGCGTATCGCTTTCTGGGCAACGTAAAGCATCCATTGCACGCTCTAGCCTATTATCTAAATTCCATAAATCTTGTTGATCGATTAACTCTTGTAATTGTGCTTGACGATTAATTAATTTATCCATTTTATCTGGATCATTAATTATTTCTTCGTCCATAAATTTGTTATTTACTTCTTCAAACTCATTTAAAATATCTACTTGTTTTTGAACTCCTTCTCTTACAATTTGAATTACAGTTTTGGTTTCATCTAGCTTTGGTTCTTGCTCAAGCATACCAATACTGTACCCTGGAGATTGATGTATTTCGCCAATATAATCTTTATCAACACCTGCCATTATACGCAGTAATGATGATTTACCAGATCCGTTTAAACCTAATACGCCAATTTTTGCGCCATAATAAAACGAAATATAAATGTCTTTTAAAACTTGTTTTTGTGGGGGGTGAATTTTACTAACATTCACCATGCTAAAAATAATTTGTCTTCCTTCGGGGGTGCTACTCATAACTTTAATTTAAAGCGTTAAGATAGCAAATGATTAGGATAAAAACTAAGTTTATAGAAAAAATTATTTAGTTTCTAAAACTTTTTTAATATTTGGTTTAAAATAAAGTTCGGATTTAAGAATTTTACCGTCTTCTCTATAAATTGGCTGCCCGTTTGCATCTAATTTACTCATATTACTGCGTTGTATTTCGTCAAACACTTCGGCAATTTTATGTTGTAAACCATGTTTTAAAATTGTTCCAAATAAAATATAAAGTTGATCGCCAAGTGCATCGGCAATTTCAACAATATCCTCATTTTTGCATGCTTCTAAATATTCATCATTTTCTTCTTTAATAAGAGCATGCCTTAAATTATAAGTTTTTTCATCAACTAAAGTTATTTCATTTGCATTTCCAATTTTAAATGTTTCGTGAAATAAAGCAACTGCATCTATTTTATCTTTTAAAGAACCCATTACTTTTTAGTTGATTTTTTATTGTTATAAGCTTCGTTAATTAAAGGTACAACTTGGTTTGTTATATCTAAAGTTGCATTTCCTAATAACATTGTAGGAACAGACTCACTATAAGAAAGGATATAATCATACTTTCCTGCATTCCATTTAAGCAAAAATTCTTTAATATTTTTTTGAAAATTTTCATTTTTTTCTGCAATATCCATTGTTAAATTATCAATTTGTAATTGCTTATTTTGAGCATCTTTTTCAATTTGTTGAATTTTTTTAGCCTTAGCATTCAATTCTGCTTCTGAAGCAATACCTGCTTTTGCAGAATTTTGATAATCAATCATTTCTTTTTCATAATTTTGTTGCAACGCCATTAAACTTCCTTCAATTGCAGAACGTCTGTTTTTTGCTTCCTTTTCTAAATCTTTAACTTCGTTAGATGTTTCGTTTAAAATATCTAAATTAATAAATGCAATTTTACCTGTAGGTTCGGTACCTATTTGTTCAACCTTTTTAGGTTTTAAATTTATATTGTTAGCTAAACTATCTGAATTTATAATTTTACTTCTACAAACTTCAGAATTTGGGTTTGCACAAGATTTGTAAAACAAGTAACCAACTGCAATTACTAAAATACCGTTAACTGTAAGTAAAATTTTATTCATTCCGTTAATTTTAACACAAATATAATCAGTTTAATACGTTAAAAAAGAAATATATTGCTAATAGTATATAAATTAAAAAACTTTAACAAGATGTAATGCTAATTTTGAAAGTAATTATTTAATGCCGTATATACTTTTGGGTGATTAATTAATGATGAATGCAATTCGGTTAAGCACCATTGTTTGGATTTTAATTGTGCTTGTTGTTGATTGGCTTGTAAAAACGACTGTACAAACAATGGAATATTTTTATCTGAATTAAACTCAAAAGTCAATTTTTGATTTTCGGGATATTGAACAAAATTGATATCTAAAACATTATCATTTCTATTAAATACGTTTGTTATTGGTGTTATAAAAAACACAAATATACAAGCATAAAATAATGGTTTTTGTAATAAAATACTTAAGCTAAAATAACGTTGTTTGGTTTCGCCAAAAAACAAAATTATTAATACACTTATAAATACAAAATTAATAAACCAATTTGCATAATTTAAATTTGTAGCCGATGGAAATAAAAGTATAATTAAAAATAAATGAAAAATAATACCCAAACTTACAGCAAGGTAACGAGCAATTGGAAAAATTAAAGCTATTCCAATTAAAAAAACTAAAACCGGTATTGCTTTACCAATTTTTATAAAAAAATAAAATTGTCTTTCGCTAAAAACGTTTGAGTATTGGTTTAAAAATGGTTGTAAAACATCACCCACAAAATATGCATTAAAATTGTACAATGCATTGCATATATAAATTGAAATAATTAGTAACTGCAGATAAATAAAAATTACTGTGTTTTTATGAGGATTATCAACTCTTCCATTAAACAAAAGCAGTAAAATTAAAATTACATTATAAGTTAAAAACCATGGTTGTAATCTACTTAAATCTAATAAAACTAAAAATGTATTTATTAAAACACTAATTAAAATTAACAGTCTTTCGTACTTAAAAAAAAGCGACATACCAAGGCACAAACAACTTAATATAGTAAGTAAACCATCAATTTTAAAATTAATATTTAAATGAATTAATGGTGTTGTAGGAAAAAACCTTTCGCTTAGCCATAATTTATAACTTAAACAAAACGAAAAAATTAAACTAATAACAATTATGTTTTTAAGTAATTTTAAGCGTTGGGGGATTGTAAATAATTTAGTTGTCATTTTTTAATTTAATCTTCCTGAACCGTAATATGTTTTTTTAAAATAAGCGTCTTCTAAACTGCTAATCATAACACCTTTGCTAGTGCTTGCGTGTACAAATTTCTCATCTTTTATATAAATACCAACGTGCGAAACTGATTTACCATTTGTTACAAAAAAAACCAAATCGCCCTCTTGTAAATTTGATTTTTTTATTTTATCGCATGTTTTGTAAATGTCGCCTGAGCTCCTTTCGGTGTTTTTATTGTAAACATTTCTAAATAAAATATTTGTAAAACAACTGCAATCAGTTCCATTTTTATCGCAACCACCATATTTATATGGTGTTCCATACCAATCTGCAATAAAGCTATAAAGTTTGCTTTTTTCTATGTTTTGTTTATTAACACCTAATTTTTCTTCAACAATTGCGATTTTTGAAGGAGCAATATTATTGTTATTTGAAACGCTATTTTTTGTTTGTGTATGTTTTTTGTGTTTACACGAAACAAAAACTAACATTAAAACACTTATAATTAAATATGTTTTATTTATTTTTATTGCTTAAAGTTAACTATTGTATTAACCTAATTATTAATAAGTTAAATTCATTTTTAGACAAGCAATTGTTAACAACCCAAAACCACATTTTGTTTGAAAAAAACTAAATTAATAGTTATCTTTATGGTTTAGCACTTTTTAAATGGAAGATATTACAACTAAGTCAACTACCTTGAAAACAAAAATTACCCAAGAAGTTTTAGTTAAAGCGTACGAATTAATGTGTACCGCTAAAAGCATGGCTGAGCTTTATGAAGCAAATAAAGAGATTACTGCAAAGTATGTTCATGCAACAAGTAGAGGCCATGAGGCTGTTCAAATTGCTTTAGGTTTACAATTAATGCCTAAAGATTATTTAAGCGCTTATTACCGAGATGATAGTATTTTATTAGCAATTGGCATGCAACCTTTTGATTTAATGTTGCAATTACTTGCAAAACGAAATGATCCTTTTAGTGGAGGGAGAACCTATTATTCGCACCCAAGTTTAAAGCGAGATGATATGCCTAAAATTCCTCACCAAAGTAGTGCTACTGGTATGCAAGCTATTCCAACCACAGGTGTTGCATTAGGATTACAATACATTCAAAAAAACAATATGGTTTCAAATAACGAAGATAGTGCAATAGCAGTATGTTCTTTAGGCGATGCTAGTTGTACCGAAGGTGAAGTATCTGAAGCCTTTCAAATGGCCGCTCTTAAACAATTGCCTATTTTATTTTTTGTACAAGATAACGAATGGGATATTAGTGCTCATGCAAAAGAAATTAGATCGCAAGATATTTCCGAATTTGCTAAAGGCTTTAAAGGCATTGAAACACGAACTATTGATGGCACAGATTTTATTTTAAGCTACAACACTATAAAAGAAGTGTTAGAAAAAGTAAGAACCGAACAAAGACCTTTTTTAATTCATGCTAAAGTGCCTTTATTAAATCATCATACAAGTGGTGTAAGAAAAGAATGGTACAGAGATGATTTAGCCGAGGCTGAAAAACGAGACCCACTTCCACGTTTAAGAAATCAACTTATTATTTCGGGTGTAGAAGCCTTGCAAATTAAAGAAATTGAAACTAATGCAAAAGAAAAAGTTGAAAACGATTATAAAAAAGCTTTATTAGAAGAAGATCCAAAACCAGAAGATTTATTTTTACACGAATTTGCTGAAACACCAATTAAAGAAGAAAAAGGTGAAAGATCGCCAGCAGGAAAGCAACCAACAGTAATGGTTGATAGTGCTTTATTTGCTATTAGAGAGTTAATGACAAAGCACCCAGAATGTTTATTATATGGGCAAGATGTTGGAGCAAGACTTGGAGGAGTGTTTAGAGAAGCCGCAACACTTGCACAACAATTTGGAGATCATAGAGTTTTTAATACTCCAATACAAGAAGCTTTTATTGTAGGCTCAACTGTAGGGATGAGTGCTGTTGGATTAAAGCCAATTGTTGAAGTTCAATTTGCAGATTATATTTGGCCAGGCTTAAACCAATTGTTTACTGAAGTAAGCAGAAGTTGTTATTTAAGTAACGGTAAATGGCCTGTGAGTATGATTTTGAGAGTACCAATTGGCGCTTACGGAAGCGGTGGTCCTTACCATTCAAGCTCTGTAGAAAGTGTATTAGCAAATATTAGAGGAATTAAAATTGCTTACCCAAGTACAGGTGCCGATTTAAAAGGTTTACTTAAAGCTGCGTATTACGACCCAAATCCTGTAGTTATGCTAGAACATAAAGGCTTATATTGGAGTAAAATTAAAGGAACAGAAGATGCAAAAACAATAGAGCCTGATGAAAATTATGTTATACCATTTGGTAAAGCGCGTATTGTGCAAGAAGCAAGTAATGATGCAGTAGATAAAGGAAACACACTAACCATAATTACATACGGAATGGGTGTGTATTGGGCAAAAAGCGCAGCTAAACAATTTAACGAAAAAATAGAAATTGTTGATTTAAGAACCCTTGCACCTATTGATGAACAAACAATTTTTAATAGTGCAAAAAAACATGGGAAAGTGTTAATTGTTACCGAAGAACCTGTATTTAATGGCTTTGCACAAAGTATTGCCGCTCGCATTAGCGAAAATTGTTTTAAATATTTAGATGCCCCAGTTAAAGTTTTAGGTGCTGAAAATTTACCTGCAATTCCTTTAAATAGTACTTTAGAAAAAACAATGCTTCCAAATGCTGATAAAGTTATAGAAGCAATAGAAAAACTTTTGGCATATTAATGCTTAAATTAAAAACTAATATATTAGAACATACCAATATGTTTGGTAGTTCTTATATACCAATTAGCGCCATTCAATTAAAAAAAATTGGAGGATATAAAATTCGTTTATTATGTAAAATAAATAACCAAGAGCCATTTCCATGTGCGGTTATGCCTTTGGGTGAGGGTAAAAACTTTATAATGCTTTCTAAAGAAAAATTTAAAAAGTTAAAATTAAATTACACTGATGTTTTTACGATTGAATTAATTAAAGATGAAAGCGAATACGGAATGCCAATTTGTGAAGAATTACAAGAAGTTTTAAACCAAGACCCTGAAGGAAAAAAAAGATTTAATGATTTAACCCCAGGCAAACAAAGAAATATAATTTACTACACAAATAAAATTAAAAGCGCAAACTTAAGAGCAGAACGTGCTTGGTTATTTATTTCTAATTTAAAATTTGAACCAAAAGGTAAAGAAAGAATTCCTTTTATATTAGGCTTAAAAAACTTTAAATAGCATCAAAATCTACAACAATTTTATCTGTAATTGGGTGCGATTGACAAGTTAATATAAACCCTTCTTCAACCTCAGCATCAGTTAAAGCAAAATTCGCATCCATTTTTACTTTTCCTTCTATTAATTTTGCTCTGCAAGTGCAACACACTGCACCTTTACAACTAAAAGGGGCGTCAACTCCTGCTTCTATACTGGCATCTAAAACACTTAAACCTGTTGTTTCTAAATTAAAATTTGTTTCGATACCATATTGTATAACTGTTACTTTTGAGTTTACATTCCCACCTGAAATTTCACTTTTTTCAGCTTTATTTACAGCATCAATAACACCACTAAAGTATTCTATTTTAATTTTTTCTTTTGCTATTTTTAAATCTTCTAACGCATTTTTTACATTTTCCATCATTGGTCCAGGCCCACAAATAAAAAACTCATCAGCTTTTGAAATATTTAAATGATTAATTAATGCTGTTGCTTTTTCTTTAGTAATAATTCCTTTTTGTAATTCAGGAACATTTGATGAATTGTCATCAAAAACATATACAACATTTATTGCTTGATTCGCATTGTTTATCTCATCAATTTCTTTTTTAAAAATTGTTGAATCTTCATTTTTATTCGCATAAATTAAAGTTATTGTGCTATTTTTCTCAACATACAATACACTTTTAAGTATACTCATCATTGGTGTAATTCCACTTCCGCCAGCAAACAACACGTAATGTTTTTTGTTTCCTCCACTTAAAGAAGAGTGAAAATTTCCCATTGGTGTCATTACTTCAACACTAGTTCCAACTTTTAATTCTCTATTTAAATAAGTACTAGCTTTACCTCCTAATACTTCTTTAACAGCAACTCTTAATTCTTTATCACCGTATGGACTAGAGCAAATGCTATAGCTTCTTCTAATTTCTTCGCCACCAATAGATAATTTTAGTGTAATATATTGACCTTGTTTAAATTGATATTCGGGTTGTTGCATTGGAGGAATTTCAAATGCAATAGAAACTGCTTCAGTTGTTTCTCTTTTAATGTCTTTAACTTTTAATGTATGAAAACGTGCCATGATAATTTTAAAAGCCTAAATTACAATTTTTTAATCATTTTAGAGTGAGAAAAATCAAGTAAAAGAAATTAAAAAATCTTAATTTTGTTTAGTTTAAAACATCTAAACTGCCTAAACCCTCTCTAACAACAACAGGTTCGCTCCCGCTACAATCAATTACAGTACTAGTGTAAATATTACCAAATCCACCATCAATAACACCATCAACAATAGTTTCGTATTGCTGATGAATAATTTCGGGGTCGCTAAAATATTCTAATATATCATCTGTATTATCGTGTAAACTTGTACTAATAATAGGGTTTCCTAATTTTTCGATTATAGCTTTACAAATTGTATTTTTTGGAACTCTAATACCTACTGTTTTTTTGTTTTGCTTTAATAATTTAGGCACGTTATTATTTGCTTCTAAAATAAAAGTATAAGGCCCAGGCAAAGCTTTTTTCATAATTCTAAATACAGAATTATTTATTGGTTTTGTATAATTGCTTAAATGGCTTAAATCGCTACACACAAAGCTAAAGTTGCTTTTGTCGGGTTTAATGTTTTTTAATTTGCAAACTCTTTCAAAAGCATTTTGATTTGTAATATCGGCACCTAGTGCATAAACTGTATCTGTTGGATAAATGATGACTCCCCCGTTTTTAAGAAGTTCAACTATTTCATCAACAGTTTTGAAATTTATATTATCAGGGTTTAATCTGTAAAGCACAATTTAATAGCAAAATTTATCAAACTCTTTTGATTGTTCTTTAGAATTATATTCTTTAGCTTCATTATGGAAGTTTTTTAAGCTTTCGTTAAAATTATCTAATTGCGAAAGCAACACTTCATATAAATATTCTTTTGAAATTTTTACAGATTTATTTGTATCGTTATTTATAAATTTAAATGGTTTTCTTTTACCTTCTTTAATTTCTTTTAACTCGTTTAAGTAATTTGGATTTATTGTATAATATGTTTGTTCTAATTTTAAATCACTTTCAAATTTGGTTTGTATTTCAAATATTTTCCCTTTAATACCTGCATACATATTTTTTAATCCTTCGTTATAAAACGGAAATGGCTTTTTTAATTGATGTCCATATTTGTTTTTAACTACAAAGTACTCAGTACCGCCAGAATTTCCATTTTCTGTAACATACATTGCTGTATCTTCTTTAATAAAGCCAATACTAGAGCTATAAACAAAATCTCTAAAACATAAAAAGTAAAAACTTTCATTCATATGAATTTGATTATTTACTGTTAAAGTTGTATCTAAAAAAATATTATTTCGTAAACCTTTTGTTAAACTATCAATTGAACTACTGTATATAAAATAAAGATTAGAAAAATTGTACACTTTTTTAAAGGCAAATAATATGTTTTTATTTATAACATATTGTTCTAAAAATTTTGTTTTAGCAAGTTCAATGTTATTATTTTTAATTAAACTATTAATTAGTAGTTTATTATCCTTAAGAACAACAACTAATGCACCATTTTTTAATTTTTCAATTTGACAATTAGCAACTGCTTTTCTTGTTTTATAATATTTTTGGTATTCTTTTTGGTCTTTATAATCAGTGTAATTTGCATTTTTTTGAGCCGATATTAAATTGGCAAAAAAAAGTAAAACAACTAATAAACTATTTAACTTCGCTACCATTATTAAATTCAGTATTTGTAGGGGAAACAAAGCATAATTCTCCTTTTGTATTTTCAGCCATTAAAATCATTCCTTTACTTTCAATGCCTTTTATTTTTCGAGGAGCAAGGTTTGCAAGTAAACAAACTTTTTGTCCTATTATTTTTTCAGGTTCATAAAATTGAGCTATACCACTTACTACAGTCCTTTTATCAATACCGGTATCTAAAGTTAATTTTAATAATTTTTCTGTTTTTGGTACTCGTTCCGCTTCAAGTATTGTAGCAGTTCTAATGTCCATTTTGCTAAAATCATCAAATGTTGTTTCTGTTTTAATTTCAGAAACATTTTTTAATGTAGATTGATTGTTTTTTTTACTTTCTTCTAATTTTTGTAGTTGTTTTAAAATTATATCATCTTCAACTTTAGCAAACAACAATTCATCTTTATTAATTTTATGTTCAGCTGCAATGTTATTTGTTTGTTTTGAACTAACCCATTTAAGTGGATTTAAATTAAGTAATTGAAACAATTTTACAGAAGTAAATGGCAAAAAAGGTTCGGCTAAAATGGCAATATTTGTAGAAATTTGTAAAGCAATATTCATTATTGTTTTTACACGTTCTTCATCTGTTTTAATTAATTTCCAAGGTTCAGTGTCTGCTAAATATTTATTACCTAATCTAGCAACATTCATAAATTCAGATATTGCATCTCTAAATTTAAATTGCTCAATTGATTTTGATATTTTATCTGGCGCATTTGCAAGTTCTTCAAGAATTAATAAATCTTCTTTTGTGTATTTATTTGCTGCTGGCACTTTACCTTCATAAAACTTATGTGTTAAAACTAAAGTTCTATTTATAAAATTACCTAAAATAGCAACTAACTCGCTATTATTTTTTGTCTGAAAATCTTTCCAAGTAAAATCATTATCTTTTGTTTCGGGGGCATTGCTACATAATGTATATCTTAACACATCTTGCATATTTGCAAATTCATTTAAGTATTCATGTAACCAAACAGCCCAATTACGCGATGTTGAAATTTTCTCTCCTTCTAAATTTAAAAATTCATTTGCTGGTACATTATCTGGCAATATAAACTCGCCATGTTCCATTAACATTGATGGGAAAATAATACAATGAAAAACAATATTATCTTTTCCAATAAAATGAATTAACCTACTATCGTCTTTTTTCCAATAATCCTCCCAATTATTTGGCAATAAATCTTTTGTTGCACTTATATATCCAATTGGTGCGTCAAACCATACATATAAAACTTTACCTTCTCCTCCATTTACTGGTACTGGTACGCCCCAATCTAAATCCCTTGTCATTGCTCTAGGTTGTAATCCATCTCCACTTTCTAGCCAGCTTTTACATTGCCCGTAAACAGTGCTTCTCCAATCTTTATGTTGTTCAATATATTCTTTAATTTTTGGTTGTAATTTATCTAATGGCAAAAACCAATTTTTTGTTTGTTTTAATACAGGTTTACTTCCACTTAATGTTGACTTAGGATTAATTAAATCGGTAGGATTTAAAGATGATCCGCATTTTTCACATTGGTCGCCATATGCATTATCATTACTGCATTTAGGGCAAGTACCAACAATATATCTATCTGCTAAAAACTGTTTAGCTTCTTCATCGTAATATTGCTCTGTTATTTGTTCTGTAAAGCTGTTTTTTTCGTACAAAACTTTAAAAAAATCTGCTGCTGTTTTGTGATGAGTTTTAGATGAAGTTCTAGAATAAATATCAAACGAAATACCAAACTCTTTAAAAGCATCACTCATTAATTTATGATATTTATCTACAACTTGCTGAGGTGTTATTCCTTCTTTTTTAGCTTTAATTGTAATTGGAACGCCGTGTTCATCACTCCCACAAATAAATTTCACATCATTTCCTACACTTCTTAAATATCTTACATATATATCTGCAGGTAAATAACATCCCGCTAAATGACCAATATGAACAGGGCCATTTGCGTATGGTAAAGCTGCGGTAACTAAAGTTCTATTAAATTTTTTGCTCATAAATGTTAAATAAAACACATCAATAAAAACTAACGTTTAGCAGATGTGTAAAATTATTTTAAATTTGTACAAATATACTTAAAATAAGGCAATGAAAACAATTAAAGAATTATGGAAACCAATTAAACTAAATGGAAAAACAAGTAATGTGCCATACATGGTTTCTAACCTTGGTAACATTGCTATTACTGAAAATAAAGTAAAGAAATTAAAAAAATATAAGCCAAACAAAAAAGGAATAAGGTTAAGGATTAGATTTGGTAGTAAAGATGTAAGTATTTCGTTAGCTAAAATTGTTGCAACCGCATTTATCCCTAAAAAAAACAACAAACAAAATAGTGTTATTTGTAAAGATTTTAATTATAGTAATTGCAAAGTTTCTAACTTAAAATGGGCAACTTTAGATGAGCATAGAAATCATGTAAAAAACAGTCCTAACAATAAAAAAGCGCGACTTACAAAAAATTACGATACTAAAAAAAGTGGATTAATACTTAAAACCAAAGATGTAATTAAGATTAAAGAACTTATTTGGTCTGATAAAAGAAAACTTAGCTTTAAACAAATTGCAGAAAAATTTGGTGTAAGCGAAATGCAAATTTATAGAATTAAACGTGGTGAAATTTGGTTTCATATTAAAACTAAAAATGAGCCTGACACGAAAAAATATTTGAGTTACCTAAAAAATAAATCTAAAAAATAATGTTACCTGCATCTTTAGTAGTTGGCGACACTATTTTAATTATTGGCACAGCCAGAGCTAGAACCAAAGAAGCTTTAATGCTTTGTATAGTAACATTAAAAGAATGGGGCTTAAATGTAATTGAAGGAAAAAATCTCTACAAAAAGCACAACCAATTTGCTGGTACAGATAAAGAAAGAGCACATGATTTGCAATGGGCTATAAATCATAAAACTGCAAAAGCTGTATTAATTGCTGGTGGCGGCTACGGTACATTAAGAATTATTGATTTAGTTAATTTTGATAATTTAAAAAACAAACCAAAATGGTTTATTGGTTATAGCGATACCACAGTTTTACACGCAAGATTATTAAAATTAAACATTCCGTGTATTCATGCCACAATGGCTTTTCAATTTTCTAAAAATTATGAAGCAACAAACAGTTTAAAACAAATATTGTTTAACCAAACATTTAATTACAATATTCCAATAAACAAATTAAATAAGAAAGGAACTTCAACAGCAAAAATTATTGGCGGAAATTTAAGTTTAATTTATGCTCTAAGTGGTAGTGTTGATGAGCTAAACACAAAAAATAAAATTTTGTTTATAGAAGACCTTGACGAACAACTTTATCATATTGACAGAATGATTTTACAATTAAAGCGAAGCGGAAAGTTAAAAAATTTAAAAGGCTTAATTGTTGGGGGTATGACAGAGATGAAAGATAATAATGTACCTTTTGGAAAAACAGCTGAAGAAATAATTTTTGATGCTGTAAAAGAATATAATTATCCTGTATGTTTTAATTTTCCGGCAGGTCATATTGATAAAAATTACGCTCTTATATTTGGAAAAAAAGTAGAATTAAATATTACAAACAAAAAAATAGAATTAATTTATAAATAAAATGAGTTACATAATTTCGGGAATACAACAAGTTGGTATTGGCGTTTCTAACGTTCACAAAGGGTTTGATTGGTATAATAAATTTTTAGGGATGGATATTCCTATTTTTGAAGAAGCTGCCGAAGCTAATTTAATGTTACCTTATACTGGCGGCAAACCACATAAAAGACACGCAATTTTAGCAATTAACTTAAAAGGAGGCGGAGGATTTGAAATTTGGCAATACACAAGCAGAACACCCGAAGCACCAAAATTTAATCCTCAATTAGGCGATTTGGGTTTGTATTGTGCTAAAATAAAATCAGAAAACATTAATGAATCGTACAACTTTTTAAAATCTAATAATGTAAACATAATAAGCGAAATATTTAATAATCCTTTAGGTAAAAAACATTTTTTTATTAAAGATGCGTTTAATAATTTATTTGAAATAATAGAAGATGATATTTGGTTTGGTAAAGGTAAAAAATCTACCGGTGGACCAATAGGCATGATTATTGGCGTTACTAACATTGAAAAATCTATTAAATTTTACAAAGATGTTTTAGGTTACGATAAAGTATTATTTAATGAACAAAATAAATTTAATGATTTTGAAAATTTACCAAAAGGTTCAAATCAATTTAAACGTGCAATTTTAACACACTCTAAAAAAAGAGTTGGGCCTTTTAGCCAATTGTTTGGTAATAGTTACATTGAATTAGTTGAAGCGATTGATTACACACCTAAAAAAATATTTGAAAATAGATATTGGGGAGATTTAGGTTTTATACATTTATGTTTTGATGTTAAAAACATGAAAGCACTTGAACAGGCTTGTATTAATGCTGGACATCCATTTACAGTTGATGGCGGAGCGGGATTTGAAATGGGAGAAGCTGCTGGGCATTTTACATATATTGAAGACCCTGATGGAGCATTAATAGAATTTGTTGAAACTAAAAAAATGCCAATACTTAAAAAATTAAATTGGTACTTAGATTTAACTAAACGTCCGGCAGAAAAACCTTTATCATCATGGATGTTAAAAGCTTTAAAGTTTAACAGAAAAAAATAGATTAATTCTAATTTAAATTTATTTTAATTGAACTGCTACTATTTACAATAAAATTGCGTTCAACTGTTTTAGTAGATTCTTTTGCAAATTCATATCTAAATACAGCTTTGTATTTACCAGGTTGTAGATAAATAACTTCGTTTTGTAAATTATTATTTAAGTTACACACCCAAGTTAATTTTTGTCCATCATCTTCATAAACACTACCAAACCCAGTTCCTAATCGTGTAAATGTAACAGCCCCACTTGCGGGTACTTTAATAATGTTAGTTGTACTTTGTTTAATTTCAACTTCATTTAATTTAATTCGAGGTAAGGTTAAAATTTCTAAGTCATATTTTCCAACAATGTATTTATCTGTTTTACCAAAATCCTGCACATTAAGCGTTTTTAAACTTCCAGTTTTTCTTACAATTGTAGTAGGTAAATATCTTTCAATAGAACCATCTAACTCAAGCTTTAAATAACCTTGTGGGGCATCAACTTTAATAACATTATGTATGCCTTTTGTAATATGAATGTTTTTTTTCTCTGCATTTGGTAAAGTATGCACAACTAAATCATAGTTTATATTTGGGTTTAAAACTAAAGTATCTGAATTACCTCTATGATTTATAGTATGCAAATAATTATATTTAATAGTATTTGTTCCTGCTTCATAAAACGTCATATTTACATCGGTTTCAGTAGGTTTTTTAAGTATATCTAATAAATCAACTTGTACAGTTGTTTGGTTTATTGCCTCTGTTAAAACTAAATTTAAAACATCTTTAAAATTTGCTTCGTTACTTACATCATAAAATTTTCCCATACAACCAAAAACATCAGCAAATTTCACATCTAAACCAACGCCAATTACAAAAGGTCTAATAAAAATGCCTTTTTTTTGCAAATCAATACTTACTTGGCAAGGGTTACCTCCACACTCTTCAATTCCATCAGTAATTAAAATAACTATGTTTCTAACATTAGCCTTAGGGGTAAAATCATTAACACATTCTCCTAAAGAATATGCTATTGGCGTTGTGCCTAATGGCTCTAATTTTTTAATACGTTGTTTTATTTTTTCAGAGTTTGTAACAGCATCATCAAAAGGAACTTCTAATTTAGTATCCTTACAATTACGTTCAGGCTTAATAAAAGTAGTATGTCCATAACAGCGTAAAGCAAGCTCTAAGTTTGGAATATTTTTTAAGCTGTCTAAAAATTCTCCCATAACTTTTTTGGCAACTTCAATTTTAATGTTGCTGTTCCACGAGCCATACATACTATAGCTATCGTCAAAAATAAAAAGTATTCTATTAGTTACTTGGCTGTAATTTTTATTAATAGAAAATAAAATAATTACAAAAATTAATATTCTATTAATACGTAACACTTAAATAAATTAAATAATTAATAATCTCCAATTGTTTCTTCTAATTGCTCAAGAGCTTTATTAAGTTGTTCATCGTTTGGAGCAGAGCCGTGCCATTTGTGTGTTCCCATCATATAATCAACCCCTTGTCCCATTTCAGTTTTCATTAAAATTACAATTGGTTTACCTTTGCCAATGTTTTCTTTAGCTTCAGTAAAACTATTAATAACTTCAGTAATATTATTACCGTTTTTATTTTCAATAACTGTAAATCCGAATGCTTCAAACTTTGCTTTTAGGTTCCCTAAACTTAATACGTTTTCAACATCACCATCTATTTGTCTTCCGTTATAATCAACAGTTGCTATGTAATTATCTACTTTATTGGCTGCTGCATACATTGCTGCTTCCCAAATTTGTCCTTCTTGCAGTTCTCCATCTCCATGTAAACTGTAAACTATAGAGTTATCTTTATTTAATTTTTTTGCTAAAGCGGCGCCAATAGCAACACTCATACCTTGCCCTAAAGAACCACTTGCAATTCTAACTCCTGGCAATCCTTCATGCGTTGTAGGATGCCCTTGTAGACGTGAATTTAATTTTCTAAAAGTGTTTAATTCTGAAATAGGGAAATAACCTGCCCTTGCTAAAACACTATAAAATACAGGACTTATATGCCCATTACTTAAAAAAAACAAATCTTCATTTTTGCCATCCATTGTAAATTTAGATGGATTATGGTTTAAAACACCATTATACAACGCAACTAAATATTCAACGCAACCTAGTGAACCACCCGGATGTCCAGAACTTACTGCATGAACCATTCTTACAATATCTCTTCTAACTTGTGTAGAAAGCTTAATTAAATCGTTTGTATTTGTCATAATAAATAGATTTCAAAATTAATTAAATATTTATGTTCATTCCATTTTGTTTAAAAACATTTATAGATGTTAAAAACTACAACAATTCAAACTTCACTTATATTACATATAAGCTCAATTTATGCGTATATTTATGCCTTACTTTATAATTAATTAATTAAGAAAATTATGGTTAACTGCTTTAAAATTTTCAATTTTTAAATGTATAATGTAAATGGTTTTAAATAAAATAAAAATATAAAAATATGGCTCTAAAGTGTGGAATTGTAGGTCTTCCAAATGTAGGTAAATCAACTCTTTTTAATTGTTTAAGTAATGCTAAAGCGCAAGCAGCAAATTTTCCATTTTGTACAATTGATCCAAATGTAGGCACTATAACTGTTCCTGATGAAAGGTTAAATAAACTTTCTGATATTGTTAAACCACAAAACATTGTTCCAACTACTGTAGAAATTGTTGATATAGCTGGTTTGGTTAAAGGCGCTAGTAAAGGCGAAGGATTAGGAAATAAATTTTTAGGCAATATACGTGAGTGTAATGCAATATTACATGTATTACGTTGTTTTGATAATGATAATGTAATTCATGTTGATGGAAAAGTAAACCCTGTTGCAGATAAGGAAATTATAGATGCAGAATTACAATTAAAAGATTTAGAAAGCGTTGATCAAAAATTAAAAAAATTTGAAAAGGCAGCCAAAACGGGCAATGATAAAGAAGCTGTAAAAACTTACAGTGTACTTAGTAAAGTAAAAGATGTTTTAGAGAGTGGAAAATCTGCCAGAGCTGCTAATTTAGATGAAACTGAACTTGAATTTATTGAAGATATTCATTTACTAACCATAAAACCAGTTTTATACGTTTGTAATGTTGATGAGGCAAGCGCAAAAACAGGCAATAAACATGTAGAAGCTGTTAAAGAAGCTGTTAAAGGAGAAAATGCTGAAATATTAGTTATAACCGCTCAAATGGAAAGCGAAATTGCTGCTCTCGAAACTTTTGAAGAAAAACAAATGTTTTTACAAGAAATGGGATTAGATGAACCAGGTGTAAATAAATTAATAAAGGCGGCTTATAAATTATTAAACCTTCAAACTTACTTTACAGCTGGTGTTAAAGAAGTGCGCGCTTGGACAATAGAAAAAGGCTGGAAAGCCCCTCAAGCAGCGGGAGTTATACATACCGATTTTGAAAAAGGATTTATTAAAGCTGAAGTAATGAGTTATAATGATTTTACAACTTTAGGTTCAGAAGCTGCATGTAGAGATGCCGGTAAATTAAAAGTTGAAGGAAAAGAATATATAGTAAATGATGGTGATGTAATGCACTTTAGATTTAATGTTTAAAATTTGTTTTGAATAAAAAAATTTATATTCAATTTATTTCTCAATTAAAACAGGCTATTTTAAATAGTCGTTATAACGCAATTAAGCTTGTAAATAAAGAACAACTTTTACTTTATTACGAAGTTGGTAAATTACTAAATGAAAAAATTATTAATGAAGGATGGGGTGCTAAAGTGTTAGATAATATTTCTACCGATTTACAACTACATTTCCCTGGATTAAGAGGCTTTTCGCGTAGTAATTTAGCAAACATGAAGCAATTTTTTTGTTTCTATTCTCAATTTGAATTAATCCAGTCAGCAACTGGACAATTACAAAAAAACATTCAAAAAAAGGAATTTATCCAGTCAGCGACTGGACAAATTTTTTCAGATTTAGCAAAGGTTTCAAAGCATTCAAAATCTAAAAATAAGGTAAATTTATCTCCTTCTTTTTTTGATGATTTTTTATCCATTTCATTTACACATCATACTACAATTCTTCATAAAATAAAATCCGTTGATGAAAAAATATTTTACATTCAACAGTCAGCAAATAATAACTGGACAGTAAACATACTAGAATATCAAATTGAAAGTAATTATTTTAAAAAACAAAACAAATTATCTAATAATTTTAAAAAAACTCTTCCTAAAACAATTCAAAATAAAGCAATACAAGCTTTTAAAAGCGAATATCTAATGGATTTTATAAATATCTCAGATCCTGATAATCCGGATGAAAGAGAAATAGAAGAAGGTATAATAAAAAACTTAAGGCAATTTATTTTATCGTTAGGAAAAGAGTTTTCATATATGGGTAATCAATATAGAATTACACATGACGATATTGAATATTTTATTGACCTTTTATTTTTCCATAGAGGCTTAAAGTGTTTAATTGCGGTTGATATTAAAAGAGGTAAATTTATACCTGAATACGCTGGGAAAATGAATTTTTACTTAAGTTTATTAAATAAGTATATTAAATTAAACGACGAAAATCCATCAATAGGGATAGTACTTTGCAAAGAAAAAAACGATAGTACTGTTGAGTTTTCTATTGCAGATATGAATAAACCAATTGGAGTATCTAAATATAAACTAAGTAACGATGTGCCAAAAAATTTAAAAAAATATTTACCAAGCGCAAATGAATTAATAAATGTACTTAATGAACCACAAGCAATATATAATTAATTATGAAAAATCACGAAATTGATTACAAACTGTACGGCGAAGAAATGCAATGTGTAGAAATTGAATTAGACCCGCAAGAAGCTGTAATTGCAGAACCCGGAAGTTTTATGATGATGAATGATGGCATACAAATGCAAACACTTTTTGGAGATGGTAACGATAAGGGATTTATGAGCAAATTATTTTCGGCAGGTAAAAGATTATTAACTGGCGAAAATTTATTTATGACAGTTTATACAAATAACGCAAGCGATAAACGTCGTGTAACATTTGCTGCACCATATTCAGGCAAAATAATTCCTTTAGATTTATCTATACTAGGAGAAAAAATAATTTGCCAAAAAGATAGTTTTTTATGTGCAGCTAAAGGTGTTGCTGTAGGAATTGAATTTCAAAAAAAATTAGGTACTGGTTTATTCGGTGGAGAAGGTTTTATAATGCAAAAACTAGAAGGTGATGGTTTAGCATTTGTTCATAGTGGAGGGCATGTAATTGAAAAAGAATTGCAAGCTGGCGAAATTTTAAAAATAGACACAGGCTGTATTGTAGCGTTTACAAGTAATGTTAATTACGACATACAATTTGTTGGCGGAGTAAAAAACACATTGTTTGGAGGTGAAGGAATGTTTTATGCTGTGTTAAGAGGTCCAGGCAAAGTATGGATACAAACTTTACCAATTAGTCGTTTAGCAAGTAGAATATTATCTTATGGTACTGGTAATAGAAAAGAAGAAGGTAGTATTTTAGGAGGACTAGGAAACTTATTAGATGGTGATTAAAAAAATAACTAATTAAATTGTGAAAATTAAAAATGGCAAAATCAAATTATACAGAAGATAATATACGTTCATTAGACTGGCAAGAACATATACGAACTCGCCCAGGAATGTATATTGGAAAATTAGGTGATGGTAGCGCTTTTGACGATGGCATCTATGTTCTATTAAAAGAGGTTATGGATAACTCTATTGATGAATTTATGATGGGCGAAGGAAATAAAATTGATATTACTGTTAAAGATGGTAAAGTTGGCATTAGAGATTTCGGTCGTGGAATACCTTTAGGTAAAGTTGTAGATGTTGTTTCTAAAATGAACACTGGCGGGAAGTACGATAGTGAAGCATTTAAAAAATCTATTGGTTTAAATGGCGTTGGTACAAAAGCAGTTAATGCTTTATCAATTAATTTTAAAGTAACATCGTTTAGAGATGGCCAATCAAAATCGGCTGAGTTTAGCAAAGGTCTATTAACAAAAGAGTATAAACTTGTCTCTGCGCCTAACGAAAAAAACGGCACTTATGTAGAGTTTACACCAGATGATAGCATTTTTAAAAAATACCATTTTGTGCATGAATATATTGACAAGATGGTTTGGAATTATGCGTTTTTAAATACGGGATTAACATTAACTTTAAACGGCGTTCAATACAAATCAGACAATGGTTTACGCGATTTACTTGAAAAAAACATTTCAGGAGAAACACTTTATCCAATTATTCATTTAAGAGGCGAAGATATTGAAGTTGCAATGACGCATAGCAACGAACACTTTAGTGAAGAATATTATAGTTATGTAAACGGGCAATACACTACACAAGGTGGTACACACTTAGGTGCATTTAGAGAAGCTGTTGTAAAAACAGTTAGAGAGTTCTTTAAAAAAGATTTTGAACCATTAGACATAAGAAAATCTATTGTTGCAGCCGTATCCGTTAAAGTTCAAGAGCCTATATTCGAATCTCAAACAAAAACAAAATTAGGCTCGCACGAAATAGCGCCACAAGGGCAAAGTATAAGATCGTTTATTGGCGATTTTATGAAAGAACACCTTGATAATTATTTACATAAAAATCCAGAAGTAGCAAAAGCAATTGAAGCTAAAATTATTGCTAATGAACGTGAGAGAAAAGAATTATCAGGAATTCAAAAATTAGCAAGAGAAAGAGCAAAAAAATCTTCATTACATAATAAAAAATTACGCGATTGTAGAGTACACCTTGATGATATTAAAGACCAAAAAAGATTAGATACAACATTGTTTATTTGTGAGGGAGATAGTGCAAGTGGTTCAATTACAAAAACCAGAGATGTAAACACGCAGGCTGTATTTAGTTTAAAAGGAAAACCTTTAAATTGTTTTGGTTTAGGTAAAAAAGTAGTTTACGAAAACGAAGAATTTAATTTATTACAAGCGGCATTAAATATAGAAGATGGCCTTGATGAATTACGTTATAACAATGTAGTAATTGCAACAGATGCTGATGTTGACGGTATGCATATTAGATTATTGTTACTTACATTCTTTTTACAATTTTTTCCTGATTTGGTGAAAAATAACCATGTAAAAATATTACAAACACCTTTATTTAGAGTTAGAAATAAAAAAGAAACCATTTATTGTTATAGCGATGAAGAAAGAAAAGCTGCTATAGCTAAACTAGGCCCAAAACCCGAAATAACACGTTTTAAAGGTTTAGGAGAAATTAGTCCTGATGAATTTAAACACTTTATAGGAAAAGATATTAGATTAGAGCCTGTTTTATTAGACCAAAAAGCTAGTATTAATGAACTATTAAATTATTACATGGGTAAGAATACACCTGATAGACAAGAGTTTATAATAGAAAACCTAAGAGTTGAACAAGATGTTGAAAACGAAATGTTAAAGTAATTTAACATAACTTATTTAAATGTTAAACAGCGTTAAAATCAACTAATTTATTATATTTGGCATAATAAATGTAAATTTATAAATAACAAAAAACATTAATATGAAAACAACAAAATTACTTTTAATACCTGCAGTTGCAATTGCATTATTATCTGCTTGTAAATCTAAAAAACAAACTGTTCAAAAAGAATCAGGCGCTGTTGAAATTACAGTTCCTTTTAGCGAAAGCAAATACCGTTCGGATAATGAAGCATTTCGTGCAAAACAAGTAGGGAAATCTCCAGATTTAGCTACAGCTAAAAAAATTGCTTTTCAAAATGCAAGAGCTGAAATGGCAGCTAACATTAATGCAATGGTAAAAAGAGTTACAGACCAATACACAAACCAAAGAACTGTTGGCAACACTCAAGAATTTGAAAATAAATTTGAAGAATTAGCGCGCGAAGTTGTTAATTTAGAAATGAGTAACGTTAAAGAAATTGGCGAGAAAATTTTTAAAGAATCAAATGGTGCATTTAGCTATTGGATAGCAATTGAAGCAGGTAAAAAAGAAGTTTTTGATAAATTAGATGCAAAAATTTCTAATAATGCTTCTATTAAATTAGATTACGATAAACAAAAATTCCAACAAATTTTTGATGCTGAAATGAAAAAATTGGCTGACGAAGGCAAATAATAAACTATTACAATTAAGAGCATCGTTTAACGGTGCTCTTTTTTTATACATTGAAAAAATTTACTTACATATTTATAGCTTGTTTAACACTATTATTGTTTTCATGCTCTGGCTCTAAAAAATATTTTAAAGCGGCTGAAAAACTAGAAAAACAAGGCTTAGTTAATGAAGCAGCTAGTTATTACTTAGAATCTTTAGAAAGAAAAAAAAGTAATGTAGATGCACGACTAAAGTTAAAACAAGTAGGACAAAAGTACGTAAACAATCTATCCTCTGAATTTTTCAGAAACCATAGTACCAATCAATTAGAATCATCGCTTGAAAGTTTTGAAAAACTAATTGATTTTACAAAAAAAACAAATGCACTTGAAGTATCTTTAGACTATCCTAAAGCCTACGAAGAAGATTATAAAAACGATATTGAAAAATATTGTGAAACAAATTACAACCAAGCATACAATTTAGTTAACCTTAAAAACTATTCACTTGCCCGAAAAAACATTAATAACATTATAAAATATAACCCTTCCTATAAAGATGTAGTTAATTTAGATGTAATTTCAACTTGCGAACCGTTATACCAAAGTGCAATTAGTTCTATAGAAAATAAAAATTATCAAACTGCTAATAATACATTAACAAACATTGCTAATAAATCTATCGATTATAAAGACACAAAAGACCTTATAGAACTAACAAAATCTAACTTAAGTAAAAACATGCTCATATTTAAACCGAGCAACTCAAACAACAAAGCTGAAAAAGACTTGGAAGAATATTATTTTAATCAATTTAGTCAATCATCGCAACAACTTAAAGATATAAATGTTTTAAATAATACTCCATTTACAAAAATTCAAACAGTTACAGATATTAATAATGTTGGAAATATCGATTTAATTCAGGCTATAAGAAAAGCATCTAATTCTGATTATTTTTTCATTTTTGATGTTTCAGATATAAAAATAGTAGACCCAGGTGCAAAAAAATATTCTCAAAAAGGCTACCAAGAAATTAGAACAAGAGTTAATGACTCTACAGTAAAAACAGAATATAAAGAGTTTTTGTATAATAATGTAAAACAATCTAAAGCCATTAATCTTACCTATAGTTTTAAATTAATTAATGCATTTAATAATCAAATTTTAAAAACAAACTCTCAATTATTTTCAGCAAGCGATATGGTTGATTACAATGAATTTTCGAGTAACAATAAATATAATATAAATAATTTATTCCCTTATAATCCTAGTGTTACAGCTCAAGTAAATCAATATAATCCTAGAACATGGCGAAATAGTTTTACAACAAATAAAAATTTAAAAAGTTTAGATGAATTGCAAAACGATATTAATTATAAAGTAATTCAATCTTATAACACTAATTTATCTTCCATTGCAAAATAAAATTATATATTTTTTAACTCTAATCTTTTTAGTACTTGTTTCTTGCAAAAGCAAAAAAGATGCTTTACAAAATACTCCAATTGTAAACGAAACAAAACCTGCTCCAATATGGGTAAGTAGCAGACCTAACAACGGTTTTAAATATATTGGAATTGGATTTGCAGATAAAGCTAAAGGCGATAATTATCAAATGGAAGCTAAAAAAAATGCATTGTATGATTTAGTTTCTGAAATTAAAGTTGATATAAATTCCAATTCCGTTTTATATACTGTACAAAATAATTCATCGTTTAACGAAAGTTTTAATTCAATGATAAAACTATCTAATAACGAAAATATAGAAGGCTATCAACAAATTGACAGTTATGAAAACGATAAACAATATTGGATTTATTATTCGTTAGATAAAGAAGAGTACGCTAAAAAGAAAGCAGAAAAAAAACAACAAACGATAAGTAAAGCTGCAGCTTTAATAAATTCGAGTTTAACCGACGAAAAAAATAATGATTTTTCATCATCGTTAAAAAAAAGAATTCAAGCTTTTGGGGTGCTTACTCCCTATTTAAGTGAAGAAATAACTTTTGATGCAAATCAAACTGGATGTGTAAAAACAGTTTTTGATTTAACAGGTTTAATCCAAAAACAATTACAAACTATTACAGTTTTACAACCTAAAGCATTAACACAATTATTGCCCTATCAAAAAAATTATGCTCCATTAAATTATACCCTTCAAATAAATGGTAAAACATCTCTTTACAATTTCCCAATTTCAATTAAAAGTGAAGAAGATAAATTAAAAATAGTAGAAAAATCTACTACTAACAGTAATGGCGAAATGCAAATAAAAATTAATACCATTGAACCATTAAATCAAGTTGTAGTATTTTCGCTTAGTCCTGATATTAATGGATTAATGGGGACAGACTCGGTAAGCAAATCGGCTATAAAAGTATTATCTCAATTTATAAATACACAAAGCTTAAAAGTTAATGCAAGTGTTAGGCCAATTCAATTGTATTTAAATTGCACTGAAAACAATTTAGGAAAACCAACTAACAATCAAGTTATAAAAGGATTTATTGAACAAAAGCTTAGCTCAAATGAAACGATAATTGTTAGCAACAAAGCAGATGCTGATTTTATTGTTGATGCCGTTTCTGATACTAAAAAAGATATTAGTAGCGAAATCTTAAAATCTAACTATCAAGTAGAATTAGCTGAATTAAATATAAAATTGCAATTAATTAATCCAAAAGACAATCAAGTTTTATATAATAATCAAGCAAACGAAATTTATGGCTATGCTAATAATTTAGATCAGGCAGGATTAAACGCTTATACGAGTGATAAATTAAAAGCAAAATTATTTGAAGCTATATTTTTTCTAAAAAGAAAAATTATTCGCATGTAAAAGCATTAATAATCATTAATGTCAATTAAATCTTCAATTGATTTTAAGTTGTAATTTTTATCAGGTTTTTGAGGCAAATTAATGTTGCCATTAAAGCTATTACCATCACCAACATCATTTTGATTATTTAAATCAATAGCGTCTAAAAGATTAACATTATTATAAACAGATTTATTTTTACCTAATTTAATTACAAAACCAGCATTAACAAATAAAGTTGCAGGTAATTTGTTTTCATAAAAATAAAATTTATACGAGCGTAATTTATTTGATTCGTTTTTAGTTCTAGAATAAAAGGCAATGTAATTACCAGTACTTAAACCACCAGCAACATAAAATAAAAAATTATGGCTTGGTCTAACATCTATCCTAAACCCAGTATTAATTTCGCGACGAGCAAAATAAAAATTTTTATCATTGTTTAAATAATATAAATTATTTTGATTGCTAAAATTATATATCCCACCTTGTGTACGAGTGTATATAGAAAAATTAAATTTATTAATTGCAGGTAAATTAATTGAAATGCTACGCGGGAATTGAAAACTAAAATTTAATTTATCTAATTTACCTATTCTAAAACCAAAATATGGAATATAATTTCTATTTCCATATAAAAATGTTTTTATTGCTCCAACTCTTAAATTAAAAAAAGTATTAAAATTATGGCTGTAAATTATACTTGAAGCCATTCTTATAGATGTTTCTGTATTATAGGAAACATCTTTAATAAAATACGGAGCAATATCAAAAAACCATATACCTTTTTTACCTGGGTTATGTATTATTCTTAACCCTGCTCCACCACGCACAATATCGTGTGTTGCAATGCCATCAAAAATAGGTTGAAATAACATAAAGTTTCCGGTAAGTAAATAATGTGTGTTTGAATGAACTAATGAATTGGTATCTTCTTTGGTATATAAAGGTGTATAAAAAGATAAGTTAAATTGATTAATAGAATATGTTTTTAATTTTTTGGTGATTAATTTATTGGTATCAACTAAATCATTTTTACCTTTTTTATATCCATCAACCATAATTACTGTGTTAAAATAATGTTTAGGTAATTTTGGTTTAATTGAATCAAAAATTGGCTGAGAATAAAAACTTAACATACAAAAAAAGAAAACAAGACAAATGACTTGTTTTCTTTTATTAAAAGTGAATATTTTAATTAAATTTTTAATCACTTTTATCTTGAATGTTTTTTAATATTTCTTTTTTAAATTCATTTTCTGCTTTATGTAATAAAACCATTCGTTTTGTTCCAATAATTAATTTTAATTTGTCTCTATAGCTTTTATACAATTCTGCTTCTGCTTGTTTAGTTTGGATATCTAATAAATAAAGCTCATCGCACTCTTTATCTGTTAAATTTTCAATAGGTTTACGATTAGCTTGTCTTAAATTTTTTCTAAGCGCTTTTAATTTATCGTTATATTCATTATAAATTGGCCAAAATTTAGTTGCTTCAGAGCTTGATAAACTAATTTTCTTTTGAATATAATCTGCTCGTAAAGCTTCAATTTTTTCGGTGCCTTGTTGTGCTTTAATTGAAAAATTAATGCAAAATAAAATAAATATGTAAAATATTTTTTTCAATTTAATCTATAAACTCTTCTAATATTGAATCCGTTTCAACTTTATTTTCTTTAGTGGTGATTTTATTTTTTAAAGTATTTTCAAGTTCATTTACATTAACAGCATTGTATAATTCTTCTGAATCCATGTTTTCTAAAACTTTACTGTTTTTAAGTTCATTTACATCTATACATGCTAAACTGCCACAAGTTTCGATATTAACATTATAAAATTTAACAAACCAAACTACAGATAAAACAATAATTACCGATGCTGCCATTGCTAAAACTGTTTTTGAAAAATTAAGAGTAATGATTTTATTTTTTGGTTTAAGTGTTTGTTTTAATTGGTTGGCACTTAATTCAAAATAATTATCTGGGATTTGAAAAGTTGATTGTTTTAATGAATTATTTTTTTCAAAATCATAATTCTTATCTAAAACCGTTGTAGAAATTATACTTTCTGTGTTTTCAAAATAATTTAAAGGAACTTTAAAGCAATTTGTTTTTAAATGTTTTAAACTTAAGTTTATGTAAGTTATATTTTCGAAATTTTGTTCGTTATTTTCAAAATAATTTTGAGGAATATTAAACCCAGTTTTAATTTTTGCAGATAAAATTTTAAACTGTTTTAACTCTTCAATACATTCAATTTTATTTTTAATAGATTGGGCAGAATTATTAAAATAATTTTGAGGAAGGTTAAAGTTTTGATGATTATTTTTATCTGATTTTTGCAATTTAATGTTAATTTATTGTTTAGACTCTTTTTTTTACGATTGGTTTAATAAATGCTCTTCAATTTTTTTTGCTGCCAAATGGTAACTTGCTTTTAAGGCTCCAACTGATGTTTCTAATACTTCACTCATTTGTTCATACGGCATTTCATCAAAATAACGCATGTTAAATACAATACGCTGTTTTTCGGGCAAAGTTAATATTGCTTGTTGAAGTTTTAACTGGATAGCATCTCCTTTAAAATAAACATCACTTTCTAAACTTTTACTTAAACTATACTCAATTGGGTGAATGCTTGTTGTATTTTGTTTTTGTTTTTGTCTTAAAAATGTTAGTGCTTCGTTTGTTGCTATGCGGTATAACCAAGTGTATAATTGACTTTCACCTTTAAAATTTTCTAAACCTCTCCAAATTTTAATAAATGTATTTTGTAAAACATCATCAGCGTCATCATGTTCTATAACTATTTTACGTATGTGCCAATATAACTTTTGTTGGTAATTATTAATTAACTCCGACAAAGCTTTATCTTTAGAATTAGGTTGCTTAAAAAGCACAAGTATTTCATTATCAGATAATTTTGTCAAAATTTGCTTTGTATATTAATATTAGACGTAAATTTAACCCATAGGTTTAATTTAAAAATGGAAATTTTTGATAAAATAAGAAAATACGAAAATTTACACATTATATTTTGGTTAATTAAAGATACATGTTGGATGTTGGGGCTAAAAGTATTAGGCGCATTAATGATTTTTCCAACTTTGGGTGTTGCAATTTATATTATTTATAAAACTCGATTTTTAAAAGAGGTGTACATTAATTTTGCAGTATTTTTTTGGATTTTAGCGAATAGTTTTTGGATGATTTGCGAGTTTTTTATAAATGATTTGTATAGGCATTACGCAATAATTCCTTTTATTATTGGATTTATATTTGTAATAATATTTTACTTAAAAACTTTAATAAAAAAAGCCTAATAAGACAAAGGCATATTTCTACGTTCCATTGGGTTAATGGTTAACACAGGCACATTACTAATATCAACCATTTTTTGGCTCATAGTTCCGCTAAACATTTCGCCAAAGCTTAAATCTCTTTTATTCATTTGCACAATTATATCGCAATTGTTTTTATTTGCATAATCAACAATTGCTTCGGCCACATCTCGCCCAGGAATTGATTTATTTGTACAATTTACATTGTTTTCTTTTATGTATTTTTTTACTTGATTTAAATAAGGTAAAAGTGCATTTTCATATTCAGATTCGCCTGGATCAAAAATAGAAACCACTCTAATATCTGCACCATAAAACTTTGCTAATTGAATAACTGCGGGAACTTTTTCTCTACTTTCTGGACTTAAATCAAATGGCATTAAAATATTTTTACAATCAGGCGAAAACGTATTACTTCTAATTGTTAAAACTGGACAAGGTGCATTTTTAATAAATTTGCTTGATGAGGCTCTGCTCATAAAACTTCTAAATTTTACGTGCGTATCAAGCCCTGCAACAATCATTGTGCATTTTTTATCAGTTGCATATTTATCTGTTACTTCATAAATATCTCCTTTTATTATAGAACAAGTGCACGATAAACCGCTTTCTTTAGCAGTATTTGCAGCTAATTCTTTTAGTTCAGCTTCTGAATGGTCTTGCTTTTCGGCAAAAACATATAAAATATGAAGTTTAGAGTTAGTGTATCTTGCTAAGTTAAACGAATGTTTAATTGCATTTATCGATTGTTTTGAATAATCAATAGGAATTAAAAAAGTACCATCATTTTGAATATGCATAATGTTTTTTTTAAATTTATATAAAATTAAAGTATTTTTCTTTAACTTTTTTATTAGATTAACAAACTTATTAATATTCTTAAATCGTTTTAGATTGATTTAAAGTTAATAACTTAAGGTTTACAATTAGCACAATTAGGGAACCATTGTTCTATAGCATCGGGTAATTTAGAGAGATGACTGTCATCTTCCACCACATTAATTTCGGTAAAAAAAAGTTTGGCTGAATGTTTTAATTTTTTAAGATAATTAATCATTTCTGAACTTAAATTGTTTGAGTAAGCAGCAAACTCGGCTGTTTCTTTTTTTGATTTAATGTATAATTTAAACTTTCCTATTTTTGCTTCGGTTGGGTTACCGTATACATCAATAACCATTAATTTTAAATCAACGTTATCAAAAACTGCTTTTGCAAATTTGGTTTCTTTTTTAAATTTAATTGTGTTTGTTTGTTGCGAAAAACAAAAAAAACTTAATAGAAAAAAAAGATATGTTAATTTAATTTTCACTGATATAAAGATAAAATTAATTTATAAGAGTTTTTACTCGTCTTTAAAAAAACTAAGCTTATGTAAATCTATCAACGTAATATTTTTATAGTAAAAATTTAAAACTTGTTGGTAATTATACCCTAACTTACACATACGCATTGCGCCTTCTTGGCACATTCCTAAACCATGCCCGTAACCTTTTCCTTTAAACAAAACACTATCTTTACTTAGCTCGGAAATAGTAAAATAAGTAGATTTTAATTGTAAATCGTTACGAATATTTTTTAAAGGAACTTTGCTATTATAACATTCTAAAAACACTTTTCTTTCTTCTTGTTTAAAATTTAAAGCTTGATTTATTGCCTCGTCATTATCTGTAGGGTAATTGTATTTTATTTTTAAATAAGATAACCAATCTTCTTTTAACATTTTACGTTCCCATTTACTGTTAGGCATTTTTAAACTAAAGGTATCATTTATACTTCTTAAATAAGATGTTTTTGCGCCCCAAACATCTTCGCTATTTGCGGTTTGTCCTCCACTATTACTATGAAAAGCTGCAACTATTAAATTTAAATTTTCATCAACAACAACTAAATTTTTTGTGGCTTCAATGGCATTAAAAATGCTTAAATCTTTTGGTTTACCGTAATAAGCCTGACAATGAACTTGATCGCATAAACTAAAACCTTCGGTTACATGCTTATTAATATGTGCTAATGCAAAAGTGCGGGCTAATATGGATTGTACTTTGTAAAATTCTTGAGCTGCTCTTGAGCCTGCCTCTGCTTCAGTTACACCAGCAATATAATTATCTAAATAAATCTCATTAAGTAATCTTAAATTTCCATCAACAACACTACAACTTATATTGTTTTGATATAATCTTGCTTTTCTATCAGGATTTATAATTTTAATTTTTAATTCACTTAAAGCATCTCCACTAAATTTTACATATTTAAATGTTCCTAATTTTTGTTCGCCATCTAAAACTATAACGCTATCATTTTTTAAAGTAAATTTAATATGATTTGCGATGTTTGGTTCTAATATTAAACTGCCATCTCCTATAAGTTTGTATTTACCTGCATTTACACCAAAACTAACAGTATTTAATTTAGTTGAAGTATAAATTCTAATTTGTAATGTTTCTGTTTTAATATAAAAACTTGTGCATAATACAAATGCAAACATTAACATTACAAAATATGTGCTTTTTTTAAAATGTTTCATTTTGCTATATCTTCAACTATTTGTTTTGCTATTTTATTGCTTGCCCCTGCTCCGCCTAAAAAATTAATTAAATTTTCATACTCTTTAATTTGATTATTGCGATATTCTTTATTCTTTAATAATAAATTTAATTCGTTAGTAATATTGTTCACACTAAAATCTGCTTGTATTAACTCTTTAACTATTGGTTTATCCATAATTAAATTAGGCAAACTAATAAATTTAATGTTTACAAAAAACTTAGCAATTTTAATTGAAAGCGCTCCAGCTTTGTAACAAACAACTTGCGGTAATTTAAAAAGAGCTGTTTCTAATGTAGATGTGCCCGATTTTATAATTCCCGCCTCTGCTAAATTTAATAAATCATATGTTTGATTAAAAACAACTTTTATGTTATTATCTAATGCAAGTTTATATGCTGATTGAGGTAATGTATTTGTTCCTGCAATTACAAATTGATACTCTTTAAAATTAGATCTAACTTTAATCATAATTTTTAGCATATGATTAATTTCTTGCAACCTGCTTCCTGGTAAAACCGCAATTATTGGTTGGTTGTTTAATTTATTATCTCGAATAAATTCTTCAATCTTTTTTAAATCCTTTCTTTTATTTTCAATTGCATCTAAAAGTGGGTGACCTAAAAAGTGAGCTTTATAATTATGCTTTTCGTAAAATTGTTTTTCAAAGGGAAGTATTACAAATAATTGCTTTACATATTTTTTAATTATTTCTACCCTACCCTCTTTCCATGCCCAAACTGTAGGAGAGATATAGTAATCTACTTTAATGCCATTTTCAAAAGCCCATTTAGCCATTCTTAAATTAAATCCTGGATAATCAACCAATATTAAAACATCTGGTTTAAAGTTTAAAATACTTTGTTTAACGGTTTTAAAGTTTTGCTTTATAATTTTAATGTGTTTAAGCACATCAATAAAACCCATAAAATTCATTTGAGTAATATGAATATCAGGTGTTTTATTTGTAATGGCTTTCATTTGATCCCCTCCAGTAAAAGCAAATTCTGCATTTGCATCAAACAAATAAATGTTTTTGATACAATTTGCAGCATGCATATCTCCACTGGCCTCGCCAGCAATAAAATAATATCTCATTTATTCAAAACTGGGTTCAACATAATAAGTTACATAAGCAACTAATACCACATAAATTAATAATGCAAAAATAATACCACGAGTAAATTTATCTGACTTTGTTTTTAAACCTAAATAAAACAAAGCTAAATTGGCGATACCACAAATTTTTATATGTCCACTTAACAATTGACCATTTATTAAATAGTTTGTGTATCTACTCGGAAAACTAATATAACTTTTGGTAAACATCCAAATAAAAAAATAAATTACCATTGGAAAAATTATTCCAACTATTAACCCAATCCAAATGTTATCAATTTTAGTTTTTAAATTCATTTTTCTAATGTTTTTAAATTTTGTAAAGCAAAATGCGCAGTTAAATCAGTATGAACAGGTACTACAGAAATGTAATTATTTTGTAATGCCCATTCATCGGTATCAATAGCTTTAGGTTCAAAATTTACAAATTCGCCAGTTAACCAATAATAATTTCTACCGTAAGGATCTTGTCTTTCATCAAATTTTTCGTGCCATATTGCATTGGCTTGTCTAACAACTTTTATACCTTTAATTTGATTAGTTTGTAATTTAGGAATGTTAACATTTAAACAAACACCTTTGGGTAAATCGTTTAAAAGCGTATGTTCAATTATTTGTTCTAAAAAAGGCGTGGCTTGTGCAAAATCAGCATGTAAGGAGTAATCGCATAAACTAAAACCAATACTTTTTGCCCCTTCTAAAGCACCTTCAACCGCTGCGCTCATTGTTCCACTATAAATTACGTTAATTGAACTATTGCTTCCATGGTTTATTCCGCTTAAAACTAAGTCAGGTTTTTGTTTTAATAAATGATTAACCGCCATTTTTACACAATCAACCGGTGTTCCGGTACATGCAAATTCCATTTCAGCATTATGGTAACTTGTTTCGTGTAATCTTAAAGTGCTATTAATAGTAATTGCGTGTCCCATTCCACTTTGTGGTTTATCAGGTGCAACAACAACAACTCTTCCAAACCTTGATGCTATTGCTGCTAAATGAATTAACCCTGGAGCACTTATACCATCATCGTTTGTTACTAAAATAAGTGGTCTATCCTTCATATTGTAAATTTACTACTATAACAACTGCCAATTTTACAGAAACAAGCTATTTACCAAACATTATATGTTAATTTGTTTAACAATAAACTTAAAACTTAATGAAAATTTGTCTGTACCTTTAGTTGGTATTCTTTTTGATATATTAGATAAAAAATAAATTATGTATTTCGATCCAATTTTATTAGTTATTACCATTTTATTTGCTGGTATAGGTTTTATTGTAAGCGCAAGGTTAAAAAGCAAATTTAATCACTACTCCAAAGAACGTTTAAGTTCTGGTTTAACAGGAAAAGATGTTGCAGAAAAAATGCTAAAGCAATATGGTATTTTTGATGTAACTGTAAAAAGTGTAGATGGTTTTTTAAGTGACCATTATAACCCAGCCGATAAAACTGTTAACTTAAGTTCTGCGGTTTATAACGGAAACAACATTGCTGCAGCGGCGGTTGCTGCACATGAGTGTGGGCATGCAGTACAACACAACACTGCATATGCTTGGTTAACTATGCGTAGTAAACTAGTTCCTGTTGTACAATTTGCAAGCATGGCATCTACATGGATTTCATTAGGATTAGCTTTTTTAGCATATATGAATCCAGGTTTAACAAACACTATGTTAATTTTATTTATAGTTATACAATCTATAATTACTTTATTTAGTGTTATAACTTTACCTGTAGAGGTTGATGCAAGTAAACGCGCTTTAGTTTGGCTAGAAGAATCTAGAATAGCAAATTATAATGAAGTTGATGATGCAAAAGACGCCTTAAAATGGGCTGCATATACTTATTTTGTAAACGCTTTAGCTTCTATTGCAACTTTACTTTATTACATTATGCGTTTTATGGGTAACAATCGTGAAGATTAATGTTTGCAGATAAAATAAAAATTACATTTTTAGGAACAGGTACATCGCAAGGTGTGCCTGTTATTGCTTGTAATTGTGAAGTATGCACAAGCCAAAACCCTTTTGACAAAAGATTACGCACAAGTATTTTAGTTGAAAGCGGTACAACTACAATTGTAATTGATGCTGGTCCTGATTTTAGGCAACAACTTTTAAAAAACAAAGTAAGTAAATTAGATGCTGTTGTTTTTACACACGAACATAAAGACCATATATCTGGATTAGATGATGTAAGAGCATTTAATTATGTACAAAAAAAAGCCATACCAGTTTATGCAACTGAAAGAGTAGTAACTGCACTAAAAAGAGAGTACGCATATATTTTTGATAATAACCAATACCCAGGTATACCTCAAATAGAAATAGTAAATTTTGATGATAAAAAATTTAGTATTGGCGATATTGAAATACAACCAATTGATGTATTACATTACAAGCTTCCTGTAAAAGGTTTTAAAATAAACAGCTTTGTTTATATAACGGATGCCAATTACATAGATGAAGTGAATAAAAAAATAATTAAAAATGCAGATGTTTTAGTTTTAAATGCTTTAAGGCACGAAGCACATATATCTCACTTTACTTATAAAGAAGCATTAAATTTAGCCGAAGAATTAAACATTAAAAAAACATACTTAACTCATATATCGCATCAATTGGGTACTTTTGATAGTTTACAAAATAGTTTGCCTAAAAATGTTGAGTTAGCGGTTGACGATATGCAAATAATTTTATAAATGGCTGATGAATTAAAAATAATTGCTACTACAAAAGAAGATAAGTACAAAGAACTTATTCCGCAATTAAAAGCTTTATTAGAAACCGAAGAAGATTTAATTGCCAATATGGCAAATGTTTGTGCCGCTTTAAAACAAAGCTTTAATTTTTGGTGGGTTGGTTTTTATTTAATAAAAAATAATCAATTAGTTTTAGGCCCTTTTCAGGGCCCAGTAGCTTGCACAAGAATAAATTACGGTAAAGGTGTTTGCGGTAAAAGTTGGGAATTAAACAAAACTTTAATTGTTCCTAACGTTGATGAGTTTGAGGGACACATTGCATGCAGTTCATTAAGTAAAAGTGAAATTGTAATTCCAATTAAAGATAAAAATAACACAATAATTGGTGTTTTAGATATAGATAGTGAATTTTTAAATCATTTTAATGAAACAGATGAAATGTTTTTAAAACAAATTTTACAATTTATTTTCAAGTAAAATTTTAATTAATAAATCTATTTCATTTTCTGTGTTAAATGCGTGTAAACAAAATCTAACTCTTTCTGTTCCTAATTTTACTGTTGGACTTTTTATAGATTTAGCATAAATATTATTTTCTGCTAATTTATTTTCTAAATTATCAACTTTTAAATTATTTCCTAAAACTAAGCTTTGTATAGCACTGTTGCTTTTAATAAAACCCTTTATGTTTTTTGATTGTTTTAAAAAGTAACCTATATTTTCATTTAATTTTTTGATTTGATTAGTTGAGTTTAATAATTGATATGCGTTATTTATAGCATTAATACTAGTTGGAGGGAGCGCAGTTGTGTAAATAAATGGTCTGCTAAAATTAATTAAATAATTACGCAAATCATTATTTCCAACTATTGCTGCTCCATGAGCGCCCATGGCTTTACCATAAGTATAAATTCTAGCAAAACATTCATTTTCAATATTAAATTTGTTGCATAAGCCTTTACCATTTTGGCCAAATACACCAATGGCATGTGCTTCATCAACAATTAAAAAACAATTTTTGTGTTTATTTTTTAAACTTACAATATCTAATAATGGTGCGGCATCACCATCCATACTATAAATACTTTCTACAACAATATAAATAGTTTCAAAATTAACATAATGGCGTTGTAACAATTCATTTAAAGCATTTACATCATTGTGTTTAAACTTAAAATGTTTGGCGTAACATAATCTTATACCATCGTAAATACTTGCATGGCAAAGTTCATCTATTAAAATTAAATCGTTTTTTTGAGGGACAGATGAAATCAATCCAAGATTTGCATCGTAACCAGAATTAAAAATTAAAGCGGCTTGCGCATTATGAAAATTTGCAATTTGTTTTTCAACTAATTCTGTTTCAATAGAGTTTCCGGAGATTAAACGCGAACCAGTTGACCCAGATTTTAGCGAGTTTTCGGTTAGTTCAGGATTATTAATTTTTGTAAAACCTAAATAATCATTACTACAAAAATCTATAGTTGGAAAATTATTTTTTAAGTTACGTAAGCTATTGTTCTCTATTCTTTGTTTAAGTAACTTTTGAATATTTGAAGGATTATTTTGCAAAAAAATTAAGCTTCAACTTTTTCGGCAACTGATTTTTTTGGAGTTAATCCTAAAATCTTAAACATATCCATATCTTGATTATACAAAGGATTTGGAGTAGTTAATAATTTTTCGCCAGCAAAAATACTATTTGCACCTGCTAAAAAACAAAGTGCTTGCCCTTCCATACTCATGTTTAATCTTCCTGCACTTAAGCGTACAGCAGTATGAGGTAATACAATCCGAGCAGTTGCAATCATTCTAACCATATCCCAAATTGGAACAGGTGGTTGGTTTTCCATTGGCGTACCCTCTACTGGTACTAATGCATTAATAGGAACGCTTTCGGGTTGTGGACGTAAAATACTTAATGTGTGTAGCATTCCAATTCTATCTTCAACTTTTTCGCCCATACCAATAATTCCACCGCTACAAACTGTTAAGCCAGCTTTACGTACATTTTTAATTGTATTTAATCTATCATCGTAATTACGTGTAGAAATTATATTATTATAATTTTCTTCGGAAGTATCCAAATTATGGTTATAAGCATATAATCCAGCATCTGCTAATTTTTTTGCTTGGTCTTCGGTAACCATACCTAAAGTAGCACAAACTTCTAAGCCTTTAGAGTTAATAACTTTAACCATATCTAAAACCTTATCAAAGTCTTTATTATCTCTAACTTCGCGCCATGCTGCGCCTAAACACATACGGCTAGCTCCACCAATTTTTGCATTATCGGCACATTCACTTACTTCTTTAACGTCCATCAATTTATGTACTTTTACATCTGTATTATATCGCGCCGCTTGTGGGCAATATGCACAATCTTCGGGGCAACCACCAGTTTTAATTGATAGCAACGAACTTACTTGTACCTCGCCAATTTTATGAAATTGTTTATGTATTTCGCCAGCTTTTGCAACCAATTCAATTAATGGTGTATTGTACACTTCTAAAATTTCTTCTTTACTCCAAGTTTTCATATTTAAAAAATATCTATTAATTAATACTGTTCTTTATCATTAGGAAAATCTTTGCTTTTCACATCTGCAATATACGATTTAAAAGCGTTGCCCATATTTTCATATAAATTTAAATAGCGACGTAAAAAACGCGGGCTAAATTCATGGGTCATTCCTAACATATCATGTGTAACAAGTACTTGCCCATCAACACCTGCACCTGCGCCAATTCCAATAACAGGAATTGATAACGATTGAGCAACCTTACTTGCTAAATTTGCAGGAATTTTTTCTAAAACAATTGCAAAACATCCGTATTGTTCTAACAAAAGAGCGTCTTCTAATAATCTTTCTGCCTCTTCGTCTTCTTTAGCTCTTACAGTATAAGTTCCAAATTTATAAATGCTTTGTGGTGTTAAGCCTAAATGTCCCATTACAGGTATTCCGGCAGTTAAAATACGTTCAATACTATCTTTTATTTCTTTTCCACCTTCAAGTTTTACACTATGTGCACCACTTTCTTTCATTATTCTAATAGCCGAATTTAAAGCCTCTTTTGAGTTGGCTTGGTAAGTACCAAAAGGTAAATCTACTACAACTAATGCTCTATTTATTGCGCGTATTACACTACTTGCGTGGTATATCATTTGATCTAGCGTTATAGGCAAAGTAGTTTCGTGTCCAGCCATTACATTACTTGCACTATCACCAACCAAAATTACGTCAATACCAGCATTGTCTATTATTTTAGCCATAGTATAATCGTAAGCTGTTAACATGGCTATTTTTTCTCCATTTTTCTTCATTTCTTGAAGAGAATGGGTAGTTATCTTCTTAAGTTCTTTATGTACCGACATATAATTGTATAAAATTAGTTATTTTAAATAATATTTTAATGATTTTAAACAAATTTACATCCAACATTACACTTAAAAATTAGCTTAAAAATCCCTAATTATTAATAACTTTGCAGTATTGTAAAGGAAACAAAGAATGGAGAAAATTAAATTAAACACAATTGATGAAGCCTTATTGGATTTAAAAAACGGTAAGGTAATTATTGTAGTTGATGATGAAGATAGAGAAAATGAAGGAGATTTTATTACCACTGCCGAAAATGCAACACCAGAAGTTGTAAACTTTATGGCTACACATGGGCGTGGATTAATTTGTACAGCAATAACAGAACAAAAAGCAAAAGATTTACAATTGGATATGATGGTGCCATCTAACACCGCCTTGCATCAAACTGCTTTTACTGTTTCAATAGATTTATTAGGGCATGGATGTACAACAGGAATTTCGGCTAGCGACAGAAGTAAAACTATAAAAGCTTTAATTGATGATAATTTTAAAGCAGTTGATTTTGGGCGACCAGGACATATTTTTCCACTAATTGCTAAAGAAGGAGGGGTTTTAAGACGAACAGGGCACACCGAAGCAACCGTAGATTTAGCAAGATTAGCAGGCAGTAAACCGTGCGGAGCATTAGTTGAAATTATGAACGAAGATGGCTCTATGGCGCGGTTACCAGATCTAATTAAAATTGCTCAAAAATTTGATTTAAAAATTATAAGCATTGAAGACTTAATTACCTATCGCTTAGCAAAAGATTCAAATATAGTTGAAGAAGTCGAAGTTAAAATGCCAACTAATTGGGGAAATTTTAATTTAAAAGCATTTTCAACTAAAATTGATAATTTAGAACACTTAGCACTTGTAAAAGGCGAATGGAAAAAAGACGAACCAATTTTAGTAAGAGTTCATAGCAGTTGTGTTACTGGAGATATTTTTGGGAGTTGCAGATGCGATTGTGGCCCTCAATTACAAAAAGCAATGCAAATGGTAGAAAAAGAAGGGAAAGGAATTATTTTGTACATGAACCAAGAAGGACGAGGGATAGGATTATTAAATAAACTAAAAGCCTATAAATTACAAGAGCAAGGAAAAGATACTGTTGAAGCAAATATTGAACTTGGGTTTAAAATGGATGAGCGCGATTATGGCGTTGGAGCTCAAATACTACGTGCATTGGGCGCAAGTAAAATAAAATTAATGACCAATAACCCTAAAAAAAGAGCTGGCTTAATTGGTTATGGTTTAGAAATAGTTGAAAATATTCCAATTATAATTGAACCAAATGAACATAATTTAAAATATCTTGAAACCAAAAAAAATAAAATGGGACACGTATTTTAATTAAATTTAATACGTTACTTTTTTTATTTATTTAATTATAGCTATTAATTATGAAAAAATATTTTTTAATTGTTTTAGTATTAACTTTTACTCAAACGTTATTATCACAAACTATTGATGCAAACGGAAAAAAACAAGGTTATTGGAAAAAATACGACACAAAAAATAAGTTAATTTATGAAGGCGAATTTAAAAATGATAAACCAGTAGGTGTTTTTAAATATTATTACCCGCATGATACGGTTAAAGCCATTATGAATTTTAAATTAGAAGGGAAAATAGCTTATGCAAAACTTTTTCATTTTAATGGAAAAAGAATGGGAGTAGGAAAATACATAAATGAAGTTAAAGATAGTGTATGGCAATATTATGACGAAGCTGGAGTTTTAATTTCTAAAGACAATTATAAATTAGGTAAAAAGAACGGAACATCAATTGTTTACATGCCTGATGGGAACATTGCCGAAGAAAGATTATTTAAAGATGATTTAATGAATGGCCCATATAAACAATACTTTGGTCCTGGTAAAATTAGAGCAATAGGAACATATACAAATGGCGAATTAGTTGGAAAAAGCGTACATTATTATCCTAACGGTGTAGAGGTTGCTGCAGGTTTTTACGAAAACGGAAAGAAAAAAGGTCCATGGATTTATAGAAATGAAAACGGAAGTGTAAAAGAAAAAGAATTATTTATAAATGGAGTACCTGCAAACAAAAAAGAAACCGATGCATTTTTTAGTAAAAATAAAGTTCAAGATAAAGTTGTTCCAGCTAAAAAAGATAATCCTTCAAAAAATTCAAAAACAAGTAAGGGTAAATAATTAATTAAAGTTATAAAATAAAAAAGTATGAAGTTTTTACTTCATACTTTTTTATTTCGTTTTAAATAATTATTTATTTGCGTTAGCTTTTAAAGTTTCAAAATAAAAATCAAACTCTTTACCTATTAACTCTAATACAGCGCTTTTATATTGCTCTTGATCTACTTTAAAAAGGTAACCCCTGTATTTATTATTTATTCCATAAGAAAGAAAACCAACATCTGTACTTCCATCATTTGTAATTACAAGTTCCCCAATTTCTTTGTCGTAAGTTAGCGGGTCTTTATGAGTAAATGTATATCCAGCGGTGTATTTTGAATATGAATTAATGGTTGTTGTAGTAACAAAACTATTATCCATAAAACCCGATTGACAAGGAATGTATCCACCTAATGATAATTCAGTATTAGTTTTAACTTTTGCTTGAACTCCAATTTTGCTACTTTTAGCATTAAAATTAACAAAGCCCATTGTTAAATTAATATTAGCAGTTAAAACATCATTATTTTTAAATGCTTTAGCTAATTTCATAGGAAAAACTTTTTCAAAACCAACAAAATTTTGTGGTGTTGCATAAATACAAACTTTATCTTCTTTATCCATAATTTCTGGATAAACAATTGGTTTGTGTGCAACTGTTTTATCTTTATAAACTTCTAAAGCTTGTATTTTACTGTTATCTATAAATTCATAACCATTTGCCTTAGCTTTATCCTGAAACAATTTAAAAGCTTCATCAGTAACAGCTTGTAATGTTTCTTTGGTTACACCTAATACAGCTGCAACTTTAACACCATTTTGTTGGTTACTTCCTAAAGATGACGAATTAGCATTTGCCATGTCTTTAATGTTATAAACAATTCTAAACTGTTCAGCATAAATAGTTTTTATTTCTTTTATATCTTTTGGTTTATAATCTGCTACTTTATAAAAATCTTTTTGTTCTTGAGCCAATACAATAAATGGACAAATAACAGATACGCAAATTGCATTTTTTAAAATTGATTTCATGTTTTATATTTTGTTTTAATGTGTGATTATTATTTTTTTATAAACTGGTTTAATGTTGGTGCTTTTAACTTTTACAAAGTAAACACCATTTTGTAATGCGCTAACATCAATCTTAGCAGTTGTATTATTTAAAGTAATATTTGTATTTATTAATTTGCAATTAACATCTAACATGCATACTTCTTCAATATTGTAATTCTTTACATCAATACTAACAAATTGTGAAGCTGGGTTAGGAAACACATTAATTTCATTTTCTAAATTATTTGACTCTTTAATACTTGTTGGCGCGTTGCCATGAATATATAAACTATAACTACCTGCACCTGTTGTAGATACATATAATTTACCATCGTTTGTAGTAATTATGTATTGCATACTTGTTGATGGGGATAAATTTAATCCATTAACAACATCTGTGTATGTAACTCCAGCATCATTTGATTTATATAAATTAGTTGGTTCATTTCTCACAAAATAATTATTTGATTTATCAATAAAAAACACACTTCCGCTTGGCGCTATAGTCATATTAGTCCATGTTGCACCTCCATCGGTTGATTTTTTTTGATCATCTATATAAACATTACCATTTGGTGTTGCGTAAATATAACTTTGACTAGAAAGCGATAAATTATTAGGTGTTATTGTCCAACTAACACCACCATCAGTACTTTTATAAACATTCCAAACGCTTACCCCAGATTGTAAAGCATACAACGTATTGCCAGATATAGCCATAAAATTTGTGTTAAATGTTGCATTTGGAACTGAAAATGTAGAGCCACCATCAGTACTTTTCACAAAACTTACTCCAGTACCTCCTATTTTATATATGTAAATATTTCCACTTGCATCTTCAAGTATGTTTTGATTAAAACCAGTTAAAGTATAAGATGATTGTGTCCATGTAGTACCATCATTTGTACTTCTAAACACAACCCCATTTGAACCTTGACTACCAGTTACAATTAAATTACCATTTGCTGCACAATAAATATTGTTAAATGTTGTAGTTGTTGTAAAACCAGACATTGTAACTGCGTTCCATGTTCCTGCTCCTTGTTTTAAAGTTAACTGAGCAAATGCTGCTCCTCCAAAACCATTTGAGCTAAAAAATTTAGAGCCATCATGCGAAACAGCATAATATCTATGTCCTGTAGGCGAATTTAAATTAGCCCAAAACGATTGTGCTTGTACAATACAGCCACAAAATAATAATGATAATAAAGTAAATGTTTTTTTCATAAATAAAGATTTTATGAAAACAAATTTCAAACAATCATAAAATTATGCAATACGTCAAATGACGTATTTTTAAATTAAAATGATTTATAATTTATTTTATTTATATTCAATTAATAAATTTACAAGCAGTTATAAAGTATTTCATTTTTATATTTATTTTATTTTCTACATGCGTAAATGCACAGTTTAGATTTAAAGCAATTGATATTAATGATGGCTTATCTCAAAACTCTGTACAAGCTGTAATTAAAGACACAGAAGGTTTTTATTGGATTGGCACACAAGATGGTTTAAATTGTTTTGATGGTAAAGAATTTGATGTTTACAGACAAAACAATACCACAAATAGTTTAACAGATAATTTTATTACTTGTTTGGTAGAAGATGATTTTGGAAACATTTGGATAGGAACAAGGCATTGTTTAAACAGATACAACAAAAAAACTAAATTATTTACAAAAATTGGAACAAAAGAATTTGGAGGAATATACGAAGGGCATAATGATATTAAAAATTTACAAAAAGATTTATATGGAAATATAGTTTATATATGTGCAGGTTATAATTTAAAAATAAATAAAACCGAATTAAATAACTCTATTCCAAAAATTGATACTTTAAATTACAGGTTAATTTCTGAAGAAAATGATATAAAATATATAATTGAAGAAAATATATATTATAAAATACATCAAAACAAAAAAAAGAAACTATACACCTTAAATAATCTATGTTATCCTATAGTTGATCGAATTGATTCTATCACTTATATTTCATTATGTGGTAACTTATTTGCATTAAATGAAACAAAAAATGAATTAAACCCAATACATCATCAAATTATTCCAAAAAACAGCATTACATCATTAAAAAAATTTTCGAACAATAAATTATTAATTGGTACAACTTCTGGATTATACATTTTAACTCCACTCGAAATTAAAAAAGTAAAATCGGGTGATGAAAACTATTTATTAAAATCAGATGTTGTAGTTAGTATTAGTATTACATCAGATAGTGTTTTATGGGTTGGAACCGCTGGACATGGTGTTTTACAACTGAACTAAAAGCATCAAACATTAAAAGTGTAAGTTCAATTGAATATCCTGAAATTAAAAACAATATTTTTAATAATTGTATTTTGTTTAATAACAAATTTTATATTGCAACGCATAAAGGAATTGTTATATTAGATAAAAGTTTTCAATTTAATAAAACAGTAATAAATGAATATAGTATAAATACATTAAAAGCAATTAATAATAAAATATGGTTAGCTACTAATGCTGGTTTAATTGTTATTGATACAACAGGTAAAATTATTAAACAGTTTAATACAACAAATAGTATTTTAAAAAGTAATAATATATTTTGTTTGTTTGAATACGATAATTCTACCGTTTGGATAGGGACAGATAACGGCCTGTACTCTATTGATAAAAATAGCTATTCAATAAAATCTCTAATTCCTGAATTTTTTAAAAACATTACAAGCACTAATTATATTTTAAATCTTGTAAATGACGATAAAAATAATATATGGATTTGCCATACATACGGCACAACAAAATATAATAGAGTTACAAAAACTTCAGAAAACTTCCACTATTCAAGCTTAAATAAATGTTCTATTTCTCACAGAATTACAACAAGTGCAACATCGTATAATAATATAATGTACATAGGCACTTTGGGTGGTGGATTAAGCTTGCATAACAATCAAACCAATTGTTTTGAAAAATTTACAACTAACAATGGTTTAAGTAGCGATATGGTTTCTTCTATAACATCAAACAACACAAACAAATTATGGATTGGAACTTATAATGGATTAAATGAATTTGATGTTAAAACTCAAAAATGTAAAATTTATAATATTAATAATGGTTTATTAAGTAACGAAATTAATTTTAATGGAATTTCAATTATTGAAAATAATATTTTCGTTTGTTCAACTTCAGGCTTAAATATTATTTCAAACATCAAAAAAAACTCTATTGAAAAAATAAAACCTCCAATAATTAAACACTTGTATTTAAGTGGTGAACAATTATCAGACACTATTAAAGAGATTAATGCAAAATCCGAAAACACAAAAATAACCCTTCAAATGTGTTATCCACATCTTAATAATCAAAATTTAGTTTATCAATTTAAATTTAAAGGTAAGGACAGTGTTTACACTACTCTCCAAAAAGGTAATAATCAAATTATTTTCGAGAATATGAAATATGGCAATTATGAATTGCAAATTAGAATGTTTGACTTAAATAATGAAAATTCATCTGAGCCAATAAATTTCAATATTAATATTTTACAACCCTTTTACAAAAATATTTATTTTATAATTTTAAGTAGCATATTATTTTGTTGTATTATATTTTATTGGATTTACAATCAACAAAAAACAAAAAATAAAATAGAACTGCAGAAGTTAGAAATTGAACAAAAAATTTTAACTGAAAGAGAAAGAATTTCTAAGGATTTACATGATAATATTGGCTCACAACTCACTTACATTATATCTAATTTAGATTATATAAAACATAATAATAATATTGAAAACATTGATGATGTTAGAAATTATGCTAGAGATACTGTACAGCAGCTTAGAAATACAATTTGGGCATTAAGTTATGATAAAGTTTCATTAGGAGAATTTTCGCATCGTGTTAAATCCTATTTACTCGATTATTTATCTATACAAAAAAACATTAAATTTAATTCAGAGTTTAATGGAAATGAAGAGTTAGAAGTTAGTCCAACCATTTTATTAAATTTATTTAGAGTAATACAAGAAGTTGCTCAAAACATTGTAAAGCATGCTATGGCAAGCAGTGTTAATATTAATTACGAAATAAATAATAATGTTTTAAAAATAACAATAACAGATAATGGTAAAGGATTTGATGCAACTACAAATAACGAAAATTACGGTTTAAAAAACATAAAATATAGGATTGAAGAAATTGGAGGAAATATTAAAATTGAATCTGAACACAATAAAGGAACTACAATTCAAATAACTTGTTCAATTAAAAATGAAAGAAATTAAAATTAAAGTTGCCATAGTTGATAACGAAACTAAACTTATCAATATCATTAAAAAAAATCTATTATTAAGTAATAAAATTGATATTGTTTACACTGCTTCAAGCGGAAAAGAAGCAATAGAAATACTTGAAAAAAATATTCCTGATGTTATTTTAATGGACATAAATATGCCTGAAATGAATGGTATAGAAACAACTAAATACATTTCAACAAATTTCCCTTCAATAAAAGTAATTATGTTAACCGTAATGGATGCTGAAAACATAATTTTAGAGTCAATATTAGCAGGCGCTGCAGGTTATTTAACAAAAGACTCACCGTCTGAAAGAATTATTGAAGCAATTTTAGAATGTTTAGAAGGTGGTGCTCCTATGAGTCCTGGTATTGCATTTAAAGCTATGCAACTTATTAAGCAAAACACAAAACCAAAAACCGAAAAAAACGTTTATGAAGAATTTGGTTTAACAAAACGTGAAATTGAAATTATAGAAAAAATTGCTACAGGTAACACTTATAAACAAATTGGTGATGAGTTAAACATTAGTCCTTCAACTGTACGTAAACATATTGAAAATATTTACGCGAAACTAAGAGTACATAATAAAACCGAAGCGATAAATCTTACTAAAAGAAAAGATATTATTTAGAGTTTACTTATAGGTAGTGTATAAAAAAGTGTGTAATCCATATAAAAAGCGATAAAATTTTGCTAGCGCTATTTATTTAAAACAAAAAAGCCCCAACATTACTGTAGGGGCTTTAACATCCGCCGTGGCGGAAAAATTGGCATCGACATACTCTCCCGGGCTTTAGGCCAAGTACCATCTGCGCAGGCGGGCTTAACTTCTCTGTTCGGAATGGGAAGAGGTGATCCCCGCCGCAATAGACACCATAAAAGGATAACATATTTGAAAAAAAAGACACGAGTTATTTTCGAGTTTTTAGTGAATAGCCTTTAGTTTAAACTAATAACTAAACACTAAAAACTCTTTTTTTAGAAAGCTTACGGACAATTAGTACTACTCGGCTTTGACATTACTGCCTTTACACCTGTAGCCTATCAACGTTGTAGTCTTCAACGATCCTTATAAAGTAAACTTATCTTGAGGTGAGTTTCGCACTTAGATGCTTTCAGCGCTTATCTCATCCGTACATAGCTACCCTGCGGTGCTTCTGGCGAAACAACAGGTACACTAGCGGTACGTCCGACTCGGTCCTCTCGTACTAGAGTCAGGGCCCCTCAATTTACTAACGCCCACAACAGATAGGGACCGAACTGTCTCACGACGTTCTGAACCCAGCTCGCGTGCCACTTTAATCGGCGAACAGCCGAACCCTTGGGACCTTCTCCAGCC
>JAIUNM010000015.1 GCA_020162035.1 Bacteroidota bacterium
TGATGTAACAACCAAAGGACAAGGACAATTAAATGTGTTTGCAAACGATTTAAGTGCAGGCTTATACCTTTACACACTTATTGTTGATGGACAAATTATTGACAGTAAAAAAATGGTTAAGGAGTAAAATTGTAATTTCTATAAAAAAATTAAAATTATACCATAGTAAAGATTATCAGTAAAATAAATTTTAAGAGGCAACATTATCTTAGATAAAATATTTTTATTTAGTCGTCCCTCAAATAATCTGAAGGCATTGATATTAGAAGGCTTATTAAAAAAATATGGTATAAAAATCTGCCGAAAAAACAAAAAACTTATTTAAAAAGCGGCAGATTTGCTTAAACCAATTATGCCATTATAAAATTTAGTGTAAAAGTCTTTTTGTTTTTAAATGAGTGGACTGTGTGAAAGATGATTTTGCCTCTCGCGAAGCGCCTGTCTGCCGACAAGGCAGGCTTAAATCATCTAGCTTTAAAGCAAAAAAGACTTTAGCTAAATTTTATGAAGGCTTGATTTCCTACCTACAGCAGGCAGGTTTGGTTCTTTTGTATCAAGACAAAAGAACGAAGACAATTTTTAAAAAATATTTTTTGAGTGTCGACTATTTAATAAGATTTACCTCACCAATAAATTCATGAGGTTTTTTATAATTATCAATTAAATTAATTTTATAAATATACACTCCATCGTTAACTTTATCATTTTGGTGTGTTCCGTCCCACCCCATAACATAATCTTGAGTTCTAAATATTTTTTTACCCCATCTGTTATAAATTTCCATTTTAAAAGATTTATTATCCCAACCTACCCCATAAGGAATAAATAAATCATTTAATCCATCTCCATTTGGTGTAAAAGTATTTGGGCAATAAAATGTAAATAAATCTTTTATTATGTCATTAATAATTATTTGTTTTGAAATGGTATCAATACAATTTTCATTATCTGTTACAATTAAATGCACATTGTATGTTCCAGGTAAATTGTATGTATAAACAGGGTTTTTTAAATTAGAACCCGAATTTTGTTCTCCAAAATCCCACAACCAATTTGTTGCACCATTAGATAAATCGGTAAATTTAATTGTTGAACTATCTATTGAAGTAATATTTGTTGATGCTTTAAAATTTGCATTTAAAGTGTTTAATGAAACATGCACCTTTACCGTTTTTTGAGAAACACAATTGTTTAATGAAATACTTGTTACTGTGTAAACTGTACTTATGGTTGGTGTAGCAATAGGGCTTGAAATTAAAGAATTATTTAAACCAAATGTAGGTTGCCAAGTGTAGTTTGTAACACCATTAGCATTTAATTTTACACTTTCGCCATTACAAATGGTAAAACTATTTTCGGCTACTTGTAATAATCCAAAATCTGATATTGTAGCAATAGTTGTAAAATTATTACATATGCCTGGCAAGTTTACAATACAAGTATAAGAACCAGTAGCTAAGTTATTAATAGAATCGCTATGTTCATTACCTGGTAACCAGGTAAAAGTAGGTGTGCCTATATAATTACTTATATTAATTTTTGCACTTCCTTTTGTATCACACGAAAATACTGTTTGAGAATTAACAACAGGTAAATTTGAACATCCTAAAGAATTACCTTGAATAAAAACACCAGAATCGTAAAGTCCATTTTTGCAATCGGCAATTGCAATTTTCATGTGATAAGGTAAACATGGAATTAAACCAACTTTAGAGGTAATAGGTTTTGTATATCCATTATAAGCTATTTGATTATTAGGCGTAACATAATTATCTACATAATATTCACTATGACCTAAATTTGTGTTTATTGGCCAACCTTCATTTACACTATCAATAGAAACTGGGGTAAAGCCATTTGGCAATGTTGCTATGTTGTTTGCATTGTAACTTCCTCCTCCAGGCTTTGGCCCAGTTAAAAAAATGCCAAATAAATCGTTATACATTTGATGTAAATATTTAGGATACTCTTCTGAACCAAAAACATATTTTATTTTAACCGTATCACACATAGGGATAAAATCAAAATTTAAAATACACACATCATATTTAGCATTTGAGTTTATTGCTGTTAATTGTGGGTCTAAAAAATTATTTTGATTAGAATTGCTACACAAATAAGTTCCCGAATATGCGGCGTATGGCGCGTAACCAGTGGTTAAAATAATTCCATTATTAATTCCTAAATAATTTCCTGTGTATGAAAAAAAACCAGAGGCATTACCACCGCAATTTAAAGTTGCATTACTAATTGTTACTCCATTACCTAAAATATTTTGAGCCAATGTTGAAGCGTTACTATTAACCGTTACATTTAATTGAGAAAAAATAAAATTATAACACAATACAAAAACAAAAAATAACAAATTGCTATTTCTATTATGCTTTATGTTTTTTTTTGACATTAAAGTTTTGTTAAACTAAACACAAAGTTAGTTATTTTGCGCTAAAATTTAAGCGTTTTTAAATAGTTAACAATTTCTATGGTTGCTTTGGTATCAGCAAAACAGTAGTTAATTAAATCTTGTTTAATGAGTTCTGCTTCTATTATGTTTTCCATTTTTCGGCAATTTTCGTATAAAGACATTGCTTGTAGGCCTGAATTAATTGAGTTATAAAAATTTTTATTTAATAAAATTGATGAAATTGCCTTTAAATTAAAGTTATTACCAAATTTATAATCGTAGTAGGTTAAATTTAAAAAAACGTCATAAACATCTACAATTTTTTGTTTTAATTCAGTTAGCTCAAATTCCATATTAGGAAATAGTTCAATTAGCTTGTTAATAACAGAAATTTCCATTGTTGCATCAAACACCAAAACAGATTTATAATTTTTAGTGTAAGCAATTAACGCGTTTAGCAACTCGTTTCTTTCATCTGATTTATGATTAGTGTAAAAATAATTTTCTGTAACATTATCATAAACACAAAACAAAAAGGGAATTTGTTCAAATGGTTTTGTGTTAATAATGTCTGGAATTGATGTGCTTAATACTTCAATATCTAATGCACAAAAATTAAAATCAATTGTATTTAAAAATTCATTTAGTTTTAATTCATCTAAATACACACTTTTATTAGTAAGAGATTCTTTAATTATTAATGCTTTTTTTGGTAAATTAATTTCATTAGGTAAATCTTCTATCTTTTGAATACCATCTTTATAAAATTCTATAGCTTGTTTTTTAGAAATATATGGTAAATTAAAAATTGAGTCTGAATCTACTTTCCCTTTCCAACAGGTTTGATAAAAATCGCATACATAAGGCTTAAAACAATTTTCGCCTACCTCAACATTGGGTATAGCATTATTATCTAATGTTAGCAAGGCTTGAGCAACTTTAACATCAAAGTAATTTAGGTTATTTTCGGCTTCTTGTTTTATACTTCGTTTTTTAAATAACTGCTTTACATCTATTTTGCCATTAAAAACATAAGTATTGTTTACTGTTACCAAAAAAAAGTCGGCTAATTGAATTTTATTTTTTAAAACATAATATTGCAAACAAGCATCTTTTAAAAAAACTTCGTTAACTTTTACCGCATTTTTAACTTCGTAAGCGTAATAATTACCATCTATCAAAACCAAAACATCAACCATAACTAACAAACTATTGTAAGTAAATGTTGCTTCATAAATTACAGGGAATTTTTCAGCTATAAGTTGATTAGTTTTTTCTAAGGTTTCAAGTGTGTTTTTACTATCCTTACTTACATCAATACCATCTGGAAAAAGTTGTTGAGCTAAAAATCCTATTTGATGGCCTCTATTAAAGGTTAATTGTTTATCTAATTCAACCTTATCTTTTAAATAAGGGTGTTTTTTATACAAATAAAAAGCTTTTGAACATTGTTCAAATTTTAAATATGCCGTTTTACTAATCAATACTTTGCAAGGTAGTTATTTTTTCTTTTAACAATTGCTAACACTATTGTTTGAAACTAAATTTAATTCAAGTCGTAAAAATGTTAATTTCGATAGAGTTTTCCAAAAAAGTTTATGATAAAACAAAATTTAAAATGGATGGCCATTGGTGTGGCTGTTACCGCTTCAAGTATTTTTATTTACAATAAAGTAAGCAACTATAAATTAAATAATAGTAAATACAACAACCAACAGTTTCATCAAATAAATCCTGAGTTTGCAAATTACATAAGTGCTTTTACAACTGGATATATTTCCTCAAACTCATCAATTAAAATAAAATTAAGTAACGAATTTAATACCTCAACAGAGTTAAATACAGCTATTAAAGAAAGATTAATTAGTTTTTCGCCTGAAATTGAAGGCACACTTGTATGGAAAGATGCTCAAAATATTGAATTTAAACCAAAGACAAGGTTAACTGCTGGTCAAAAATACAAAGCTACTTTTCACTTAAATAATTTAATTGAAGTAAAAAAAGAATTAAAAGAGTTTGATTTTGCGTTTGAAGTTATAAAACAATCTGTTCAATTTAATCCAAACGAATTAAAATCGTATAACTCTAACGATTTTAACTATTATAACTTAAGTGGTAGCGTTGGAAGCGCTGATTACATTGCCTCAAACGAAATTGAAAAAACATTATCTGCAAAGTTAAATAACAAAAATTTAAATATTAAATGGGTACATAACGAAAAAGGTACTAGTCACCAATTTTTAATTGATAGTATCGAAAGGCACTCTTCATCAACAGGTAATTTAATTTTAAATTGTGATGCAAATAGTTTAAACATAAATTACAAAAGTGAAAAAGCATATAAAATTCCACAAAAAAATAATTTTGAATTGTTAAGCGTTTTAACAGGCAACGACGAAGAACAATTTGTAGATTGTGTTTTTTCAAATCCAATTAACGAAACTCAAAGCTTACAAGGTTTAATAGATTTAAGTGCTAATAAAGATGTAAAATACATTATTGCAAACAATCATGTATTAATTTACCCAACATTAACCGAAAACCTCACTCAAATATTAACTATTAACCAAGGTGTAAAAGATGCGAAAGGGCAAGATATAAGTAAAAAATCAGAACATAGTGTTGTATTTAAAGAAATTAAACCCGCAGTAAGGTTTGTTGGAAATGGCAATATTTTACCTTCAACAAATAGCTTAACCATCCCTTTTGAAACAGTAAATCTTAAAGCAGTTGATGTAAAAATTATTAGAATTTATGAAAACAATATTCTTCAGTTTTTACAAAGCAACGATTTAAATGGAGGCAATCAATTAGCTCAAGTAGGCAAAAAAATTATTGAAAAAAGAATTAATTTAGGAATTTCTAACCCAGAAAATTTATCATCTTGGCAAAAATCAGCGTTAGATATAAGTTCGCTAATTAAGCCAGAACCAGGTGCAATTTATAGAGTAACTTTTAGTTTTAAAAAAGCATACGCCAATTATCCTTGTTTAGGCGAAACTTCAAACTTTGAAATGGAAGAAATTAACTCTATCGATGAACAAGAAACAGACTATGAATATTTTGGCTATTATTACGATGAGTACGAATACGATTATTATTCTGAAGAGGGAGATGGAAGCGGCTGGGAAGACAGAGACAATCCATGTAAAGACTATTATTACAAACAGTACGATAGAAAAATCTCAAAAAATATTTTAGCCAGCGATTTAGGGGTAACCTTTAAAAAAGGAAACGACGGCTCTTACTTTGTTGTAACAACAGATATAGTAACTGCTAAACCATTAAATAAAGTAAAAATAGAATTGTATGATTACCAAAAACAATTAATAGAGAGTAATGTAACCAATTCTGATGGTCAAGTTTTTATTACGCCAAAAAGCAAACCTTATTTTTTAGTTGCAAAAAAAGACAATCAAAGGGCTTACTTAAGACTTGATGAAGGATCGGTTCTTTCATTAAGCATGTATGATGTTAGTGGCGATCAAATAAAAAAAGGAATTAAAGGATTTATTTACGGAGAAAGAGGCGTATGGCGTCCAGGCGATAGTTTGTTTTTAAATTTTATTCTTGAAGATAAAACAAATTCATTACCCGAAAATCATCCAGTTGTATTTTCTTTAACTAACCCTCAAGGGCAATTAGTTAAAAAACTAGTTAGCAATAAAGGAATAAATGGTTTCTATAATTTTACCTGTGCAACTGATAAAAACTCACCTACTGGTTTTTGGAATGCCGAAGTAAAAGTTGGATCAGTAAAATTTAATAAGCTAATAAGAATTGAGGCAATAATGCCTAATCGTTTAAAAATTGAACTCCATGCTGGTGATGATAAACTTTTAGTTAACAATAATACGCAAAACGTAACCCTACATACAAATTGGTTAACAGGCGCTAAAGCAAAAAATTTAGCAGCAAATATTAACGTTGTTTTATCTAATAATCAAACATCTTTCGAAAAATTTAGCAATTACAATTTTAACGATGTAACAAATAGATTTGAAACACAAAACCTAACCCTTTTTGATGGTAAAGTAGATGAAAATGGAAATACCTCTATGCCATTAAATTTTGAAATAAGTAACGCACCAGGATTTTTAAAAGCAAATTTTACAACACGTGTTTATGAACCAGGCGGTACATTTAGTATAGATAGGTTTAGTATTGACTATTCTCCATTTACAAACTATGTTGGCATTAAACTTCCTTCTGGCGAAAGTAATAGCGGCATTTTATACACAGGTAAATCACATCAAATAAGTATTGCTACTGTAAATTATTTAGGTAAAGCAACAAATAGATCCAATATAAAATTTGAAATGTATAAATTAAATTGGCATTGGTGGTGGGATCAATATAATGATGATGTAGCTAACTTTATTTCAGACGAATATCACAAACCAATTCAAACAGATATAATTAATACATCAAACGGTATAGGAAAAGTTAACGTAAACATAAAAGAAAACGATTGGGGCAGATATTTAATTAGAGTTATTGATACAGAAAGTGGTCATAGTTGTAGTCAAATTGTTTATTTTGATTGGAGTAATTGGATGGAACGAGATGGAGGCGATAATAAAATTGTAAATAACTTATTACATTTTACAACTGATAAAATTAAATATAAAACTAACGAAGAGGCAATAATAAATATACCTACACCACAAGGTGGCAGAGCATTAATTACAGTAGAAAATGGAAGCAAAGTTTTACAAGCCCATTGGTTAGAAACAGAAAAAGGAAACTCTCAGTTTAAACTTAAAATAACAGAGGAAATGTCTCCTAATGTTTACATTCATGTAAGTTTAATTCAACAACACAGCAGATTAAATGATTTACCAATTCGTTTATATGGTGTTGTGCCAATTAATATTGATAACCCTGAAACACATTTAAAACCAATTATTAAAATGCCAGAAGTTTTAATGCCAGAAAAAAATGTAAGCATTCAAATTTCTGAAAGTAATAATAAAGAAATGGCATTTACAATTGCAATGGTAGATGAAGGTTTGTTAGATATTACTCGATTTAAAACACCAAATCCACATAATGTATTTTACGCTAAAGAAGCTTTAGGTGTAAAAACTTGGGATATTTTTGATAATGTAATTGGTGCATTTGGCGCAGATTTAGAACGTATTTTAAGTATAGGAGGCGATGGTAGCGAAATAGGAGATGATGGAGCAAAAGCAAACCGTTTTAAACCAATGGTTCGCTTTTTTGGCCCATATTATTTAAAAAAAGGTGAAAATAAAACCATTAATTTTACAATGCCTTTATACGTAGGTTCTGTTAGAACCATGGTAATTGCAGGAAATAAAGGAGCTTACGGATTTGCAGAAAAAACAACACCTGTTAAAGCACCAATAATGTTATTAGGAAACTTACCACGCGTTTTAAGTGTAACCGAAGAAATTAAATTTCCAATAAGTGTATTTGGTGGTGATAAATCAATTGGTAAAACCGATTTAAAAATTGAATGTAATGGCTTAGTTCAAGTAGTTGGTTCTAATCAAAAATCTATTCAACTTGATAAAGATGATGAAAAATTAGTGTGGTTTAATTTAAAAGTTAAAAACTCAACAGGTATTGCAAAAGTTAAAGTTACTGCAAATGGAGCAGGTTACACAACTAGTTATGAAGCCGAACTTGATGTTAGAAATCCAAACCCGTATCAAACTAATGTAAAAGATTTTTATGTAGAAGCAAATAAAACTATAGATGGGAATTATACAGCAACAGGAATAACAGGAACTAATAAAGGTGTTTTAGAAATTAGCACAATCCCTCCTATTAATTTAGATGAGAGATTACATTATCTTATTTCTTATCCACATGGGTGTATTGAACAAACAACATCGCAAGTATTTGCACAATTGTATTTACCCGAAATTATGGACTTAACATCAGCACAAAAAACAGAAATAGATTTGAATATAAAAGCAGGAATTAATGAAATTAGAAAATTTCAAACAGGCGTTGGAGGTTTTAGTTATTGGCAAGGTACAGCTGATGTGCAAGATTGGGCAACAAGTTATGCTGGTCATTTTTTAATATTAGCCGAAAAGAAAGGTTATACGTTACCATCTGGCTTAAAAAGTAAATGGCTTAAATTTATGCAAACAACTGCAAATGATTTTGACATTCAAAAAAATAACTTTAATAGATTTGATGAATTACAAGCTTACCGTTTATATGTGTTAGCTTTAAGCGGAAACGCAAGTGTGGGTGCAATGAATCGTTTAAGAGAATTTAAAACGCTTGGCAATAATAGTAAATGGCTTTTAGCAAGTGCATACGCATTAATTGGCCAAATAAACGAAGCCGAGAAATTAATTGCGTCTACAAAAAAACAAACAGGCTATTACACTTATGATTATAACACTTTTGGAAGTAGTGATAGAGACGAGGCTTTAATTTTAAATGCATTGTGTGGTTTAAACAAAAAACAACAAGCTTTTATTCAAGTTAAAAAAGTTGCTGGTTTTTTAGCATCAAAAAAATGGCTTAGCACGCAAACAACTGCATACGGTTTAGTTGCAATTTCTAACTTTATTAATAAATATGGAGACCCAAGCGCAATGCAAGCTAAAGTTTTTGTTAATGGTAAAGATTATGTTACTAAAGGAAATTCATCAATAAATCAATTTAATTTAGATTTAAAAACTATGCCAAAAGGTAATTATAAAATTACTAATAATGGAAAAGGTATATTATATGCGCGATTAATTACAAGAGGTAAACCAAATATTGGAACAGAAATAGCTGAAAATAATAATTTAACAATTGATGTTGTTTATAAAGACAGAGCAGGTAACAACATAAATGTATTAGAGCTTGAACAAGGTAAAGATATTGTTATGAATGTTACAATTCAAAATTTAGGTATGGTTGGCGATATTAAAAATATTGCCTTAATGAGCTACATACCTGGCGGTTGGGAAATTCAAAATACGCGGTTAGATGAAGACGATATTCTTAATGCTTCAAATGTTTTTACATATCAAGATATTAAAGATGATAAAGTGTTAACCTATTTTGATTTAAATGCAGGACAATCAAAAACGTTTAACATTGGTTTAACTGCTGCTTACGAAGGTAAATTTTATTTGCCAGCCATAAATGTTGAAGCAATGTACGATAATTCAATTTTTGCAAGAACAAAAGGTTATTGGATTAATGTTGTTAGTAGAACCAATCAATCTGTTACAAGCAAGTAAAATTGATTGAAAAATAAATAATAGATAAGGCGAACAAAAAACATTTATGTTTTAAAGATTGCAGGGGGAATTATTTTTGAAATTTTAATGATTTAAGAAATTTATATTAAACTACTTTTAAAAAGTAAATTATTGAGTTCAATATAATATGTTTTATTTTTTCTTTTCTACTTCAAATCCTTTTTTAACCCATTCATCAAATCCGTTTTGTAAATGAGCAACACTTTTAAAATTATTTTTTTGCATTAAGTCTAAGCATTCTCCACTTCTTCCACCGCCAGCACAATACAATAAATAATTTTTAGTTTTATCCAATTTTGTAATTATGGTTTCTGAGTTTTTATCAAACCAATTAATTTCAAATGCTCCTTTAATTTTGCCTTTTTTAGTAATCTCTTCGGGTGTTCTTAAATCAATAACAACAGTATTTTTTTCTGTCATTTTTTGTTTAAAGCTTTCTGCATTTAAATTAACTTGGGCAAAAGTAATGTTTACTAGAAACAATGTTGTTATTAAAATTAAATTTTTCATAGATATAAATGTTTTTTGTTGCAACAAACTTAAAAATTTTTGTTTAGCTTATTTATGCTACAAAAGTTAATTAATCTAATTTTATTCTCTCATAGGTGGTAAAAATTTTGAATTTATGCAAGGCATTGCATAATCACACAACAAATCAAAATGAATTTTTTGAGGGTTGGGGTTTTCTTTTGAAAGTAATATTTTCCCTTTACATATTTTAATTTGACTGATATGCTTTCCCCAATATTTTTTTAAACATTCTGTGTCAAAATTTTTAAGTGGGTCATTATTAGGCGAAGAATTTTTTAGTTTCCATCCTTCAAACAATTGGTAACTTCCTTTTTTTAATTTTATGGTAATTATTCCTTTATCATTTGTAATTGCAGAATCTATTTTTCCTTTTTTGTTTTTAAAAAAAAGAGTAAAATTTGCATAAGGCTTTGGAGTGTTTGCCTCGATAACCATTTCTGGTGTTGGCTCTGCACCTCCACAATAAGGCTGTTTGCATGTTACTTCAAAAGAAAAAGTTGTTTGTGTAAAATATAATCCAACAAAAAGATTAAAAATTACAAATAATTTTAGTTTAACCATATTTTCAAAAATAAAAAAAGGTTGCCTAAAATAGACAACCTTATTAAAAATTATATAAACAAATTAAACAGTTTTCATTTCGCTTAAAACTTTATTCATTGCGCGAACGGCATCTGCACTTTTATTAAATGCTGCTTGTTCATCGGCGGTTAATTTAAAATCAATAATTTTTTCCCAACCGTTTTTACCAATAACAACTGGTACGCCTAAACAAATGTCTGATTGTCCATACTCACCATTTAAACTTACACAACACGTGTATAATTTTTTATGATCATTTAAAATACTATCAACTAAGGCTGCAACTGAAGCACCTGGAGCATACCAAGCACTTGTACCTAACATACCTGTTAATGTTGCTCCGCCTACCATTGTATCAGCTGCAACTTTTTTTAATGTTTCTGCATCTAATAAATTACTAACCGGAAAGCCATTATAAGTTGCTAATCTAGTTAATGGAATCATTGTTGTATCTCCGTGTCCACCAATCACATATCCTTGAACATCACTTGCAGGAACATTTAATGCTTTTGATAAATAACATTTAAAACGAGAACTATCTAAAGTACCGCCCATTCCAATAATTCTATTTTTTGGCAAACCACTTTCTTTTAAAGCTAAATATGCCATTGTATCCATAGGATTAGAAACTATAATAATAATAGCGTTTGGAGAATGTTTTAATACATTTTCAGTAACTGTTTTTACTATTCCTGCATTAATGCCAATTAACTCTTCTCTGGTCATACCTGGCTTACGAGGAATACCGCTTGTAATAACTACAACTTCGCTATTTGCTGTTTTAGAATAATCATTTGTACTTCCTGTAATACGTGTATTAAAACCGTTTAATGTAGCTGTTTGCATTAAGTCTAATGCTTTACCTTCAGCAAAATTTTCTTTAATATCTAAAATAACCACTTCGCTGGCAATTTTATTAATGGCAATGTACTCTGCACACGATGCGCCAACATTTCCTGCTCCGATAACTGATACTTTCATAATTTAAAATTTTAATTGTTGCTTGTAAAAGTATAAAAAAGCAATAAAATATTACTCAATTTTTATAAAATTAACATCAATGTTAATATTTGTTTATTTGTTTGGCTTATTAAATATTTTACATCAACTTTATAATTACAAAAATTAATTATGAGAAAAATCATTTTAGCCATTTTAATATTTACTTTATCAACTTCATTTGCGCAACAAAACCCAGTTAATTGGAGTGCCACATACAAAAGTATTAATTCAACAGAGGGAGAAATTATAATTAAAGCCTTTATCGAAAAAGGATGGCATACTTATTCACAAAGACCAACAGATGCAGGCCCTATTCCCACATCGTTTAAATTTACCGATTCAAAACAATTTACATTAGTTGGCAAAACAGAAGAAAGTAATGCGCATGAAGAATTTGTAAAAGCATTTGATGCTAAAATATTTGTATTTAATGGAACTGCCGAATTTAAACAAAAAGTAAAATTGCTTTCAAAAGCACCTACTATTACAATTAACGTAGAGTTTATGAGTTGTAACGACCAAATGTGCTTGCCACCAAAAACAGTTGAACTATCTGTAAAAACTCAATAATTTTTTATATTTGTAACTACTAAATTAAATCGTTTTAAGCATGAAAAAAGCTTTGATACTTTTAAACTTATTTTTTGTATTTGTACTAAATGCGCAAGACAACCCAGTAAAATGGTCATTTGAAACAAAAAAAGTTTCAAATTGCGAATACGATTTAATTTTTAAAGCTGCAATTGATGAGCCATGGCATATATACTCGATTATAAAATCTGAAGGCGATGGCCCAAATCCTACATCTTTTAAATTTAAAAAAAATGCTGACTATGAATTAATTGGAGGAATAAAAGAAAGCACGCCTAAAAAAGAGTTTGATAAAGTATTTGAAGTAAATGTTGCCTACTTCGAGAAAAAAGCTGAGTTTAAACAACGTATTAAATTATTAAAAGAAGGAAAAATTAAAATTACAGGTAAGTATGAAGCTCAAGCTTGCACCGAAGAAAAATGTATTTTCCCTCCTGCCGAAGATTTTACTTTTGAATTAACTGGTACTTCTGAATGCGTTCAATTAACAACTAGTTCACAAAGTGTAAGCCCAGATACTGTTAGTAGTTTAACTAGCACTTTAATAACCGATTCTAGTTCAATTCTCAATACAAGTCAAATTAATACAACAACTACTACAGTTTCGCAAAATACTTTAAGTACCAGCGAACCTGTAAAAAGCAACACCTCGTGGTGGGCAATTTTTTTAGCTGGTTTTGTAGGTGGATTTGCCGCTTTATTAACACCATGTGTATTTCCAATGATACCAATGAATGTTGCATTTTTCACAAAACAAAGTAAATCTAAAAAACAAGGTTTACGCAACGCCTTTATATATGCATTTTTTATAATTGGTTTATATGTAAGTTTAGGATTAGGTGTTACTATGATTTTTGGTGCTGGTGCATTACATACTTTATCTACCAACGTGTGGTTTAACTTAGCCTTTTTTGTTTTATTATTAGTTTTTGCAGCTTCGTTTTTAGGAGCGTTTGAAATAGTTTTACCGAGTTCGTTTGTAAATAAAATGGATGCAAAAAGCGATAAAGGAGGTATTGCCGGAATATTTTTTATGGCATTTACATTAGCTCTTGTTTCATTTTCATGTACTGGACCAATTATTGGAACTCTATTAGTTGAGGCATCTGCATCTGGCAATATTAGTGGGCCATTTTGGGGTATGTTTGGCTTTGCTTTAGCTTTAGCTTTACCGTTTGGCTTATTTGCTGCATTCCCAGGATGGTTAAATTCATTACCTAAATCAGGTGGATGGTTAAATTCAGTTAAAGTTACTTTAGGTTTTTTAGAATTAGCATTAGCTCTAAAATTTGCATCTAATGCAGATTTAGTTGTGCAAGCTTTTGTATTAACACGCGAAGTATTTATTAGTTTATGGATTGTAATATTTGGTTTGCTTGGCTTATATTTAATTGGCATTTTTAAAACATCACATGATAGTGATGTTAAACACATTTCTGTTACTCGTTTGTTTTTTGCAATAACAGCATTTTTTGTAACTTTTTATTTAATACCTGGTTTATGGGGTGCGCCATTAAAATTATTTAGTGGTATTTTACCTCCACTAGAGTATTCAGAATCGCCACATGGTTTTGGTAATACAACAACACAAAATACACACATAGAAAATAAAGATTCTGAATTTGGAAAATATATTGAAACCAATAAAAACGGTGTAATTCATTTTAAAAATGATTATGAAAACGCCTTAGCTTACGCAAAAAAAGTGGGCAAACCATTAATGGTTGATTTTACAGGACATGCTTGCGCTAATTGTAGAAAAACAGAAGACAATGTTTGGCCAGATGCAGAAGTTTTAAAACGACTAAATAATGATGTTGTGTTAGTATCGTTATATGTAGATGATAAAAGAGAACTTGATCCAAAAGATTACATGAAAGTGTTTTGGTATGGTAAAGAACGAGAAATTACTGACATTGGCGACAAATTTAAATACATGGAAGAAACGCGCTTTAAACAAAGCACACAACCTTTATATGTAATTTTAGATCATAACGAAAAACCTTTAAATTCTATTAGAGGTTACGACCCCAGCATTGAAGCCTACATTAAATGGCTAGATGAAGGGATATCTAATTTTAAAAACTCAAAAAAATAATTTTTATTAATTTAAAAAAATATGGGGCTTATTCAATTTGTATTAATCTTTCATATTTTTTCTGGTTCAATATCATTAGTAGCTGGCTTATTTGCAATTTTATTACGCAATAAAGTTACTTACCACAAAAAAGTAGGTAAAATCTATTTTTATTCAATGACAGCCGTTTTTATTTCTGCTATAATTTTAGCTGTAAATCATAAAAACATTTTTTTATTTTGCGTTTCGTTTTTTTCATATTACTCTTGCTTAACAGCTTATCGCTCATTACATTTAAAACAATTACATATAAATCAAAAACCTCTTTTATTTGATTGGATTATTGAAGCATTTTTTGGTTTTATTCATATTGGTTTTGTACTTTTTTCAATTTATATACTATTTATTGGCAGATTAGATTTTGGAATAATAAGTTTAATTTTTGGCGCAATTGGCCTTAGAGGAAATTATATAACATACAAAAGACTTAAAGGGCATGTTACTTATAAAAGTTATTGGCTTATGGCACATATAGGAGGTATGTTGGGGAGTTACATTGGAGCAATTACTGCGTTTTTAGTTAACAACAATAACAGATGGATTCAACTTCCAAATATTGTTGCTTGGATAGGACCAACAGCATTTATAGTTCCATTAATAATTTTTGAATTAAAAAAACACAAAAAACATACTTTTTAATCGAAAATATTAAACATAGTGTTTAATATTTAACAATTTACTGCAACAAAGTTTGCTGGTTTATTAAAAAAATTAAATAACTTAGCTTATTAAACCTTATAAAATATGAAAAAACTTTTACTCTTATCAAGTTTAGCATTTGCCTCAGTAGCTAATGCTCAATTAACACAAGCCAATAATGCTCCCGCTGCAGGTGACGCATACAGTTTAGCTGTTACATCTCCAAGTGTATTAAGCCCAGGAGCTGCTGGCCCTGGTGCAGTTTGGACATACACCAGCATAACTTTAGGCACCTCTGTTGGTTATGCAGGCGCAACTTATAGCGCAGCAACATATACCCCTGCAAATGTTGTTGTAAATACATCGTCGAGCGAATCTAGTTATTACGAATCTACCAGTTCTTTTTTAAAGTATTATGGAGGTAACATTATTGTTTCTTCACTCCCTGCAACAATTACTTATACATCGGGTGCGTATGAAGCAGTTTACCCAATGAGTTTAACAACAACAAGTAGTTCTGCTGTTGGAGGAAGTATTACAGCAATGAGTAATAATGGTACGTTTACTGGAACTGCAAGCGCAACCGCAGATGGTACAGGAACACTTGTATTACCAGGTAAAACATACACAAACGTTATAAGAGTAAAACTTGTACAAACTTATTCGGTATCATCTATGATATTAAACGGAACCGTTGAACAAGAAAACTATAGATATTTTGCGGCTGGAACTAAAAATCCAATTTTAATTATAAATACATCTACAACTAACTTAGGAAGCTTAAGCACACAAACTACAGCAATGGTTGATGCAAACTATATTCCAACAGGGATTAACTCTAATTCTTTAAAAGCATCTAATGTTGTTGCTTATCCTAACCCAGCAAATAACAACATTACAATTACAGCTGCCGAAGCTACTAATGTTACAATTTCTGACATTACAGGTAAAACAATTACTTCAAGTAAAATAAATGATGGTAAAATTATTTTAAACACTGAAAATTACACTAATGGTGTTTATTTTTACACATTGTTTAATAATACAACAAAATTAGGTGTTGGCAAATTTACAGTTGCTCATTAACCTTTTTTTTAAAAAAATTAAGCCATTCTATTCACTTAGAATGGCTTTCTTTTTTTAATTTTGTTTAAAATAATTAGTATGAATATAGAAGAGAAAATTAATGCCGACATAAAATCTGCAATGTTAGCAAAAGAGTCAAAAAAATTAGAAGCGTTAAGAGCCATTAAATCTGTTGTATTATTATTAAAAACATCGGCCGAAGGTTTAACTGAGGATAGTGCAATGAAAGCCATTCAAAAAGAAGTTAAAAAACGCAAGGAAAGTGCGGAAATTTACACATCACAAAATCGTCCAGATTTAGTTGAAGCAGAATTATTTCAAGCAGAAGTTATGGAAGCTTACTTACCTAAACAATTAAGTGAAGATGAAGTTAAATTAGAACTACAAAAAATAATTGAACAAGTTGGCGCAAAATCTGCAACAGACATGGGGAAAGTAATGGGTGTTGCAAGTAAAACATTAGCAGGTAAAGCAGATAATAAAATGGTTTCTGTTTTAGTAAAACAACTTTTAGGTTAGTTTTATGTTTTTAAATTTTAATGAAAAAAGTCGGGATAATTTGCCCGACTTTTCTTTTTTAACCAAATATGATAACCTAAACCAATTAATTGAAACTATAAATTTTAAAGGTTTAAACTTTGATGTGCTAAGGCTTGATTTAATTAATGAATTTTGGGGCGGAAATAAACTTTTTAAATTAATTGAAAACATAAAATATGTAGTTAAAAATAATTTTCAGGGAGTAATAACATTTGGTGGAGCAAATTCAAATCATATTTATTCAACCGTAGCCTTGTGCAATAAATTAAACATTCCTTGTGTTATTTGTGTTAGAGGCCTTCAAGATTTTGCAACAACTTCTACCCTGCTATTTGCTGAAAAAAATGGCGCAAAAATTTATTACTTAAACCGAACAGATTATAAAAATAAAACTTCAACAAATTTTATTAATTATTTAATGCAATTGTTTCCTAATTATCATTTAATACCAGAAGGCGGAAATAATTTTTTGGGGATAAAAGGTTGCGAAACAATACTATCAACTATAAACGAAACTTATAAAACTATTTTTTGTGCTTGTGGTACTGCAACTACATTTACAGGTATTTATTCATCGTTAAAAAATGAACAAACATTAATTGGAATTTCTGTTTTAAAAGGCGAAAATAAATTAATTGATAATGTAAATCAAAATTTAAATGAATTAAAATCTAATAAACTTAAAATTAATGAATGGAATAACAAATCTGAAATTAACCACTCTACAATTTTAAATAATTATGCATTTAATGGTTATGCTGCATTTAATACTTCTTTAATAGAATTTAAACATAATTTTGAATCTTTAACACAAATTCCTTTAGATTATATCTACACATCAAAATTGTTTTATGGTGCAATTGATTTAATGCTTAATAAAAAAATAAACAGCAATGAAAAAACATTAATAATTCATTGTGGTGGTTTGCAAGGTAATTTAGATTTTGAAAAGCGTTACCAATTAAGCGCCAAACGATAATTTAAACTAAATGAAGAGAAATAATACTTTTTAGGAAACATTTCTAAAAATTTAAATACTCCAAGGCCAACACTAATATTTTGACTAAATTTTTTATTAGTACTCATAAATCTTTTTCCGATTTGAAACTGAAAACTATTTGCTAAATAAGGAAAAGAATAAAACAAATAACCATAACGAAATCTAGGGCCAAGATACAAACCATTTGAATTATTTTTTAAATAATAATTTAACTCTAAGCCTGTATTCCATAAAAATTCAGCTTGTTTGTTTGAGGAATTTGGCATATACCTATGCATAAACCTACTATTGGAATTTATAAAGTTAAACCCAATTGGGAGTGCTACTCCTAAATGTTTGTTTTTTGTAAAAAACCGTTCGTAGCATAATGTTAATCTCGTTAAAAAAACATCGCTTAACACAACTCCAAAACTACTTAAACGATTATTTTTATTTATCACGCTGCTATCTTTTGGGTTGAATAATTTTATAATTCCTGATTTTGTTTCTAATAATATTAAGTCTTTTGTGTTTATTGATTTGTGAGATAAATTTGAATCTAAAATAATAATTTGATTTTTATGAATTGTAATAATATTTGTGCTTAAATAATTTCCGTTTTTAAAAAACAGTTTATCTTGGGCAAATACCGTTAAACTTAAACAAATTAAATATATAGTTAAATTAAATTTCATTTAAATAAATAACCAACATTTAAATTCATTTGTCCTCTAATGTTATTTTTATTATAATTATTTACATTCATTAAATCTTTATAAAATGAACTTTGAAAAGCACCAACCCCTATGCCAATAGAGCTTGATAAAACTAATTGTTCAGTTGGTTTATATTTAAAACCATATTGAACCAGGAACGAATTAACAAAAGTTGTTTTGTATTTATTTTGTACAATAGATGTATTATTATTCCCAAAATTTGTGTTGTACTGAAAATATGTTTGCTTAAATAAAATGCCAACAAATACAATGCGCTTTTTATATAAATTATTATTAGTAAAATTATAATTAACGCTTGCTCCAAATTCTGTTAAACGCTTGGCAAAATTAAACGCAGTAAATTTGCTGTTAAAAACAGTAACTCTGTTGCTAATATTATAAGCTCCAAAAAAATTAAAATCAACATTTTTATCTTTTATTTTTTTACCTATATGTAAATTTAAATCGCCTAAAGCTAATGCGGCAACGTTAAAACTTATTGAGTTAGTAAACTCAAATTGTTGTTGCGTTTTATTTATATAAGTTTTTAAACTTTCGGCAGGGTAATTAAAAAATTGAGTAGTATTATTTTTAAATTTAATTAAAACAATGTTTTTTGTTTCAACTTCTGAAGCAATGTTTAATGAATCTGAATACACAATTCTATCCGAGTAAATTTCTAATATTTTAGTTTCTTCTTTAGTTCCATCTATATAATAAATCATATCTTGTGCCTTATAAAAGCAAAAAATTGAAAAAAATATAAATGTTAAATAAATACGAAACATTAAATTAAAGATAAAACAAATTAAAAGTAATTTGTGTGTTAAATATTGATTTTAAAAACAAGTATTTTTTAATAACAATTCTGCTTAAAAATTTGTACTTTAGTGCTTTAGATTTTAAACATGGGCTGTAGTACTGGTTGTGGTACCGAAAATAATGGAATTCCTAAAGGATGTAATAACAATGGAAGTTGCGGAACAAGTAGTGGTTGTAATAAACTAAATGTTTTTGATTGGCTTTCTAATATGAGTTTACCTGGAGGTCAAACTCAATTTGATATAGTTGAAGTAAGGTTTAAAAATTCGAGAAAAGAATTTTTTAAAAACGTTAATAATTTAAGTTTAAATACTGGAGATGTAATTGCTGTTGAAGCTTCTCCTGGTCATGACATTGGCGTTGTTTCAGTTACGGGCGAATTAGTTAGGTTACAACTTAAAAAAAGAAATATTGGATTAGATAGTACTGAGTTTAAAAAAATTTATCGAAAAGCTAAACAAACAGATATTGATAAATGGAAAGAAGCGCAAGCGTTAGAAGTTGAAACAATGTTTAAAGCAAGAACAATTGCTTTAAAACTAGGTTTAGAAATGAAGCTAAGTGATGTGGAATACCAAGGCGATAAATCTAAAGCAATATTTTATTACACCGCCGAAGCACGTGTTGATTTTAGAGAATTAATAAAAGTTTTAGCATCAGAATTTGGTGTAAGAATTGAAATGCGACAAATTGGTGCAAGACAAGAGGCTTCGCGCTTAGGAGGCATTGGCGCTTGTGGAAGAGAATTGTGTTGTAGCACTTGGTTAACAGATTTTAGAACAGTTAGTACAAGTGCAGCAAGATACCAACAACTCTCGTTAAATCCTTTAAAATTAGCGGGACAATGTGGTAAATTAAAATGTTGTTTAAACTATGAGTTAGATAGTTATGTTGATGCATTAAAAGATTTTCCTGATATGGAAGGGAAAAGAATAAAAACTAAACGCGGAGATGCTTTTTTTCAAAAAAATGATATTTTTAAACGTACAATGATATTTACGTATAGAGATGAACCAGATGTTTTTATTCCAATAAAAATAGAACAAGTAAAAGAAACTTTAGAAGCAAATGCAAAAGGAATTTTACCTGATGATTTTAAAGTTGCTCCTGTAATTGTAAATAAAGAAAAAGTTTTTGAAGCAAATTTTGAAAACGTAGTTGGGCAAGATAGTTTAACACGATTTGATAAAAAACCTAAACAAAAAAATCAATTCAATAAAAAACCAAATGCTCAAAAGGCGAACAAACCTCAACAACAAAAACAAAATAACTCTTTATCAAATTATACTCAAAATAAACCTCAACACAACAAACCAAAACAACAAAATAATAATTTAAATAAACCCAACCCTAATCAACAACGCCCTCAAAATAATAGTCAAAACAAGCCACAGCATAATAAAAATCAAAATCAACAAAAACCTCGCCCACAACAACAAAAACCAAATCAACCAAACAAACCAAATGATAAACCAAGTGAATAAATACGTTTTAATTTTTATTAGCTGTTTAATTTTAAGTGCATGTAATAAAAGTGTTGTTTATAGTAAATACATTACTTTTAAAGATAACGAGTGGTTTGCAAAAGACAAAGCAATTTTTGATGTAGAAATTTCAGATAATTCAAATTTAAATGATATTTCTTTAATGATAAGACATGCTGATAGTTACCCTTTTAGTAATATTTTTTTATTTGTAACAACAAAATATCCCGATGGAAAAACATTAACAGATACGATGGAGGTTGTATTAGCTAATAGTAAAGGCGAATGGCAAGGTAATGGCGCTGGTGATATTTTTGATTTAACCGTTCCAATTAAAAAAAATGTAAAATTTCCTCAAACTGGTAAATACCAATTTATTTTTGAGCAAGGTATGCGACAAGACCCTTTGCAAATGATGATGGACTTTGGTTTTGAAATTAAAAAAAGTGCTAATTGATTTCTTATTCAAACCAAAAGAAATTTACCATTTGTTTAAAGCTAGTAATTATTAATAGAAGCTCTTTAAACATAAATTTGTTTGAATTTGATCGTGTAATAAAATCGCAACTTTATACTGTATTTAATTTGCCTAAACAAAACTTAGTACTTAAAATTGAAACAAAAGTGTTGTATAAATATAAATTAAGTCAATTATACAATAAACTTGTACTTTGCATTTGTGATAGTGTACAACATAACAATCCCGCCGAAACTCATTTTAAAGGGCTTTTAATTTGTATAAATAAACTTTTTATTCAGGAAATATTATCAGGTAAAAACACACGCACAATTCCTCATGAATTTGGGCATGCACTTGGCTTAGATCACCCACATGCTAGAGCAAGCTTTAACACAATAAATGAAGAGGCAACAACATTAGAAAAACAAATACCTATTAATGAATTTAGTACAAACTTAATGAGCCAAACTTGGTATGTACAAAAAGCAAACATTAATATTAATAAAGCCATTAACTTGCATCAAAATCAAATAGAATTAATTAAGCAAAATTTAATGCAACAAAAATTAAACAACAATTATTCTATTAAAAAAATGCTGTTTTGGTATAAGTGGGTAGTTTAAATTAATGATGGTGCCCACCAGGACCATGAACATGCCCATGATCTAATTCTTCTTGAGTTGATTCACGCACATCTAAAACTTCGCCAATAAAGTGTAAATCATAACCAGCTAAAGGGTGGTTAAAATCCATTTCTACATGTGTGTCTGTAATTTCTAATACATGCCCTACTAATCTGTTTCCATCTTGGTCGTTCATTTCTACATCTTCGCCAACTTTAATACGATTACTATCAAATTTGCCATCTATTATAAAAATAGATTTTTCTAATTTTGTAACATAATCATTTTCATAATTGCCGTATGCTTTTGCTGCACCAATTCTAAAATCAAATTTATCGCCTTTTACTTTATCTGCTAAATGCATTTCAAAATCTGGTAATACACCTGCATGTCCGTAAATAAAAGCAAATGGTTGTTCTGGTGTTGTTTGTTCAATTAATTCTTCAGCTTGGTTATCTCTGCTTCCTGTTAAGTAGTAATTAACTGCAACAACTTTATTTTTAGAAATTTTCATAATAATTTTTTATCAAAAGTATAATTTATTTTAGAAACTTATTTGTAATCGTAAATTAATTTGTCTATTAGTTAAATAATTGGGTATGGCATACCTATTTCCTGTAACATCTGTTACCCAAGTGTAAGATACAGTATTTTGTATTTGTAACAAATTAAATACTTCTAAAAACAACCACATGTCTTTTAAATTATTAAAAACATTTTTTCGTTTTATTTCTCTATTTTGTTTTAATACATTGTAAGCAAACCCTGCGTCAACTCTTCGGTATGGAGGCATGCGCCTTACTTGTTCCCAACGTTTATGAGTAGGAGGACCAAAAGGTAAGCCGCTTCCAAACTGTAAATTTAAATTAAATTTAAATTGTGGCCACTTAGGAAAATAATCTTGAAAAAATAAACCAAAAGTTACCAATTGGTCTGTTGGACGAGGAATAAATCCTGGGTCTATTTTTACACTATCGGTTTTGGTTTGATCAAATGTAAATCCTTTAATAATTTCTTCGCCATCTTTATTATAATAGTTATAATGTATGTTATCTGGGCTTTTTTCATACGTTCTTAAAAGGCCTAAACTTGCCCAACTTTCTACACCTGGCACAAATTCACCATTTATTCTAAAATCGCTACCTACAACATAACCTTTAGCGTTATTATTTGCAAAATATCTAATTCTAACATTATCAATTTCGTATGGAATTAATTGCGTTAAATATTTATAATAACTTGCCATTATTAATTTAAACCCTCTGTTCCACATTTTAAAATTATAATCGCTGCTTAAAACAACATGAAAACTTTGTTGTGCTTTTACGTTTGTATTTACAACACCATTTATATTTCTTAACTCGCGGTAAAAAGGTGGCTGATAATAAAAACCACTGCTTAATTTAAAAAGCCAATCTCTTTTCCAATTAGGTTTTATTGCAAATGTAACACGTGGCGATGTTACCATTTGGTTATTAAGCGTCCAATAATTTGAACGGATGCCTGCTGTTAAAATAATTTCAGAACTATCGGCTAATTGTTTTTGTAAATTGTATTGTACATAGCCTTGAAAACGTTGACTAATTAATGTTGTTTTAGTTTTAAAAACATCTTCTAAAGTAATTGCATTAGGGCTATATGGTAAAATAAATCCGGCAGAATCAACTGTTTTCCATTCGCTTAACTTATCGTCTATAATTTCTTGCTGTGCTCGTGCACCCCATAAAATATCACTTTTTTGATTAATTTGATGCTTGCCTTTATGTTCAAAATTTACAACTGTTGATGTTAAGTAATTTCGGCCATTATTAATAAAAGTACCAACCCCTCTGTTAAATGCAACTTGGCCAAAAGTTGGTTTTCCAAAATCTGCTTCTAACTCATCAATATAATATTGCCCTTGCACAGTAAATATTTCTTGTTCTTTTGCATGGTATGCAGATGAAATAAATTTAAGTTGAGTTTTTGTTGTGGGTTTATAAATTGCCGAAACTCCCGTCATGCCGGTTAAATAACTCATTAATTCTTGTCCATCAAAATAAACAGTAAAACGTAAAGCTTGTTTAGCTGTTCCAAAATTAGTTTGCCTACTTGCAGGTATAACTAAATACCTGTTAGTTGAAACGTTTGTTAACCACTCAACACTCCATTTAGGATTAATTTTAAACGTAAAAAAACTTTGTATATCGCCAGCATTTGGGCGATACTCTCCTTTAGTATCAAATGTTTTTAAAATGTAAGATAGGGTTCTATACCTTGCGCCTATTGCCCATGCCACTAATCTATTATTTGATATACCTTCTAATTGTATATTTCCACCTAAAAAACTTGCACTTGCCGAACCTCCATATTTTAAAGGGCGTTTATAAGTTATATCTAAAACACTGCTTAATTTATCGCCATATTTAGCTTCAAAGCCACCACTGCTAAAATTAATTTTTTGAACCATTGCAGGGTTTGCAAAACTTAAACCTTCTTGTTGTCCGCTTCTAACTAAAAACGGGCGATACACTTCAATATCATTAACATAAACTAAATTTTCGTCGTAGTTACCCCCTCTAACCGAATAACCACTGCTTAGTTCGTTATTAGAACTAACACCTACCTGCGTTTTTATTAAATCTTCAATATTGCCTGTTAAGGTAGGCAATTGGTTAAAATTTTTAGGTTCTAAATACGTGCTACTACTTCCTCTAGAGCTTAAGTCTTGCACTTCTACTTCTACTAACTGATTTTTAAAATTTAAAACAGGACTAAGGTATAATGGTTTTTGTGTAGTAATTAATTGTTTATTGTATTTATCAAAGTTTACGCTGTAAAAAACAATAGTTACAGTGCTGTTTATAGGTAAATTAAGTTTGTATTCGCCTAACGAATCGGATTCTGTATAATTTTTTTCGTTACTTTTTTCAAAAACTAAAATATTTGGTAATGGTTCGCCATCTAAGCCCTTAACAATACCAGTTACATAAGTTGATTGTGTATAAAAATGGCTGCAACACAAAAAACTAAAACTAAAAAGTAATATTTTAAAAAATTGTTTATTAAACAAACACTTCAAGCTAATAGTAAAAACAATTAACGAATATAAGCCAATAATATTTTGTTTAGGCTTTAAAAAGAGATAAAAACATAAAAAATTTGTATAAATAGTTAATAACATAACTTTATTACGCTTTAATTTATGATAACTTTATAGCCTTAAATTTTACTAAAAAATGAACAAAGCAGATGTACTTTTAGGTTTACAATGGGGCGATGAAGGAAAAGGCAAAATTGTAGATGTATTAACTCCAAATTATGATATAATTGCTCGTTTTCAAGGTGGGCCTAATGCAGGGCATACCTTAGAATTTAACGGCATTAAGCATGTGTTACATACCATACCAAGTGGCATTTTTCATCCAACAGCAATAAATGTTGTTGGTAATGGCGTTGTAATAGACCCCGTTATTTTTAAAAAAGAAATTGATGCTTTAAAAGCACTTGGTGTTGATGTTACTACAAAGTTAGTAATTAGTAAACGTGCGCATTTAATTTTACCAACCCATCGCTTAATTGATGCTGCAAGTGAAGCTTCAAAAGGCAAAAATAAAATTGGCTCTACATTAAAAGGAATTGGCCCAACATATATGGATAAAACTGGGCGTAATGGCTTACGTATAGGTGATATTGAAACAAATGAATTTAAAGAAAAATACAACACGTTAGTTGATAAACATAAACAATTACTTTCTTTTTATCATTACGAATACAATTTAGCAGAACTTGAACCCGCTTGGTTTGAAGCTATTGAAACGCTAAAACAATTACAATTTATTGATACAGAACATTACATTAATAATGCAGTAATAAATGGTAAAAAAGTTTTGGCCGAAGGCGCTCAAGGAAGTTTGTTAGATGTTGATTTTGGTTCATACCCTTTTGTTACAAGTAGCAATACTATTTGCGCTGGAGCATGTAATGGTTTAGGAATTGCTCCTAACCGAATTGGTAATGTAATTGGAATTTTTAAAGCTTACTGCACACGCGTTGGTAGTGGCCCATTTCCTACTGAATTAGATAATGAAGTTGGCGAAAAAATACGTCAAATTGGTAGAGAATTTGGAAGTACAACAGGCCGTTCGCGCAGAACAGGTTGGTTAGATTTACCAGCTTTAAAATATGCCATTATGATAAATGGTGTAACTGAATTAATGATGATGAAAGCAGATGTTTTAAGTGATTTTGAAAACATTGAAGTTTGTACACATTACAGTTATAATGGACAGGTAATTGATTATTTACCTTATAATATTGAGCCACAATATGTAAAACCTATAACTACAACGTTAAAAGGTTGGAATTGCGACTTAACAAAAATTGATAGTAAAGATAAATTACCAATAGAGTTAAAAGATTATGTTTCTTTTATTGAAAAAGCAACATCAACCCCTGTAAGCATTGTATCTGTTGGGCCAGATAGATCTCAAACAATTAAATTATAAAAATGGCACGCATTTTAACAGGCATACAAAGTACCAATATTCCACATTTAGGTAACATATTGGGTGCTATAGTTCCTGCTATACAACAAAGCAAACAAGCTAATACTGAAAGTTTATTTTTTATTGCCGATTTACATAGCTTAACTTCAATAAAAGATTCTGAATTATTAAAATCAAGCACAAATGCGGTTGCTGCAACATGGTTAGCTTTTGGTTTAGATGTAAATAAAACAATATTTTACCGCCAAAGCCGTGTACCACAAGTAACAGAGTTAACTTGGTATTTAAACTGCTACACTCCCTATCCTATGCTTGCAAATGCACATTCGTTTAAAGATAAAAGCGATAGATTAAGTGATGTAAATGCAGGTTTGTTTACCTACCCAGTTTTAATGGCTGCCGATATTTTATTGTATGATGCAGAAATTGTACCAGTTGGTAAAGATCAATTACAGCATTTAGAAATTACAGCCGACATTGCAAAAGCCTTTAATTACAAAGCAGGAAAAGAGGTGTTTGTAATTCCAAAAGGAAGTATTGATGAAAATGTAATGATTATACCTGGAACAAATGGTGGTAAAATGAGCAAATCACAAAACAATTTTATTAATTTATTTTTACCCGAAAAAGAATTAAAAAAAGTAGTTAGCAGTATAGTAACAGATAGCACACCTTTAGAAGAACCTAAAAACCCTGATACTTGCAATGCTTTTGCAATTTATAAAGTTATTGCAAACTCAGAACAAACCAGCCAAATGCGCCAAAATTATTTAAACGGTGGTTATGGCTATGGGCATGTAAAAAATGCAATTTTTGAGTTAATTTTAGAAAAATACAAAAACGAACGAACTGAATATGAAAGGCTTATGACTAAACCTAACGAATTAGAAGATATTTTAAAAGTTGGCGAAGCTAAAGCAGCCGAAATGGCAAATCAAAAACTATTACAAGTTAGGTCGATATTGGGTTATAATTAAAAACTCAATAAAACATTAGCATTTAGTTTAAATTAATTATTTCAAAAATAATTTGTAATTAATTAAAAAAATAGTAAATTTGCACTCCATTTTAACAAATGGCCCGTTCGTCTAGGGGTTAGGACGCGTCCCTTTCACGGACGAAACACGGGTTCGATTCCCGTACGGGCTACAAGAAAAAAGAAAACCGATTAAAATTTTAATCGGTTTTTTTATTAAATATTTACCAGTTTATAATTTCCCAATTGTTTTGAACGCGTAAAACCTGTTCAATAATATCTCTTACGCAACCCTCTCCTCCATTTTTGTTTGATACGTATTGTGAAATAGCTTTTATTTCGGTTGCGGCATCGTTTGGACAAACAGCTAACCCTACTTTATTCATTACTTCCCAATCTGGTAAATCGTCGCCCATATAAACTATTTCTTCATCAAGTAAATTATTTGTAGTTATATAATCTTTATAACATTGCAATTTATCGTGTTGATTAATAAAAATATCTTTTACTCCAGCTTTTATTAAAGCATTTTTTATACCCACATTATTACCACCACTAATAATTACAAGACGATAATTTTTTTTAACGGCTAAATGTATAGCATAACCATCTTTACTATTCATATTTCTTACAAAATCGCCATTTTCAAAAACAAAAACTTTACCATCGGTTAAAACACCATCAATATCAAACATTAAAGTTGTAATTTTTGTAAGTTTTTGTTTAAAATTAAGCATGTTGATTTTTTATTAATTGAGTAAGTAACTTATATGTTTTATATTCGATAGAATTTGACTTAAGTAATTTTAAATGTTTTTTTATCACAACTAAGTCATTTCTTTTTGCAGGGCCAGTTTGTGATGCTAATGCGCCGTTTTCTTTTAATTTACTCAAGGTAGTTTCTATTATTGGAAATAATAATTTAAATTTTAATTTATTGTTAGTGCAATTTGATTCGCTAAGAGTATATAATGCGTTTGTAAAGTTATTTACAATTACAGCATTTAAATGATAATTTAAACGCTGCATACTTGTACAGTTTAAAACATTATTTGAAAATAATTTAGCAAATAAATTAAGTTTTTTCTTTTCATTATTTGTTTTTCCTTCAATTAAAAGTGGTGTATTTTCCCAATCAACACTTGTGTTAAAAGAAAACGACTGTAAAGGGTAAAACACACCCGAGTTTAAATTGTATTTAGTTAAAACATTTAAATTTACACTTCCAGATGTATGTACAACTAGCTCTTTAGCAGCTATAGTAGTTAATTTTTTTGCTACTAAATCAATTGCAGAATCTTTTACACTAATAATATACAAACTTGCATTTGTAGGTATTTTATTTAATGAAGTATAAATTTCACAATTTAATTTTTTAAAGTAATTTAAATTTTTATTGGGTTTATGGTTAACTACACAAATTTTAAATTGGTTAAGCGTATTTAATTTCTCAGCAATATGGTAAGCCAAATTACCACACCCAATAATTACAATATTATTATTTTGTATTGTTTTAATAAACTATGTTTTTAAAACCTTCAGTCTTTCTCTAACAGCAATTCCAGTACCAATTGCCATAATTATACAACCTATCCAAAGTATGTTAATGTGTGGAAATAAATAAGCTTCCATAACAATAAAATCTTTTGTGTTTGAATTTTTTTCGCTTAATGTTATTTCAACACTACCTTCTTGTGGGTTAATTTTCCAAAAAACAAATTTTAAACCCAATGCAGAAATAGTATCTTCTTTAGGGATAACAACATTGTTTTTAATTATATATTCTGGGTGGGCATAATAAATTTTTGATTGTGATGTTATTGCTTTTAAAACTGCAGTTACTATTAGTGTTGAATCATTTTTTAAATATTCTTCTTGCGTTTTATTTGCTCTTATACTATCAATTACAACCAATGCATTACTTGCAATTATAGTATCTCCAACATGGCCAACATAATTTTTAGCATCACTGTATCCATTTAAAAATGTTTTTGTTGTATCCATTTCCATAACACCGTATGTAACATGGGTGTACACATCTCTATTTAAATAATGTTTAGTATCAGGCTCAGGCGAACGCCCCATTCTTGGATTATCTTGTACGCGTGGAGAAAGTGTAAACTCATATTCTGGTTTATTATCTTTCCCTAGTTTAAAATACTCTACATCAAACATGTAATTAATTCCTTCTTTTCTTTTACCCTTATAAGCCACTAAATATGGGCCCATTGGCAAAGTATCGCCTTGTTTTAATAAAATACTTTTACGGTCATCAAAATCACTACCTAATGTGCTTAATTTTTGGTTTGATGTATTTTTAGATAAGGTAACTTTTTTACTGGTAGATATTAATGCGCCTAAAATAATTAATGCAAAACCAATATGAGCAATGCTTGCGCCTGCTTTTTTTGTTTTACCTTTTAATACAATTACCCAATAATCGATATTTGCAAAAACACAAAACAATGAAGTTGTAAAAAGTAGCGTGTAAAAAATTAAATTGTAATTAGAAATTTCGTTTGTATTATTTATAAAATATAAAGGGATACAACAAGCTAATCCAAATAGTAAAGAAATTGCAAATGTTTTTAAAAGTCTTTTATAAAAATCTTTTGCGTTAGTTTTTTTGTATTTTAAAAACTGAGTAGCGGCAATTAAAATCATTAATAGTACTGTAAAAGGAAGCATCCACTCGTTGTAAACAAAAGGTTTTGGCGGAGCTTTGTCGGTTCCAAACAATTTATTTATTACAGGAACTGATGTAAAATAAGTTATGATTAAAGAGGTTAATAAAAATAAAATAGAACCTACAAACATCCAAAACTCACGCGAGTACAGTTCCTCTTCATCTTTTTCTTTAGGGAAATATTTGTAATAAGCAAATACAGTTAAACCAATTGATGTAGCTCCCCAAACACCTAACATTATTTTTTTATAACCATATAAAAATGTAGCAAACCATAATAACAGAGAAATAACAACATAAGTAACTTTTAACAACGAATTATTTAATAATAAAGCTACACTTATAAACACAAATGTTAGAACATATAAAACTAATTGCCCTGTCATTCCTAAATCTGTAAAAGCGTGCACAGATGCGTTACCTAACACACCGCTTCGGGTTAAAAAGGTTGAATATAAAACCAATAAGAAAGAAGTTATAGATAAAAAATGCGTAGTAAATAAACTTCCGCCTTTATTTTTATTAATAATCATGGTATGGCCTGCAGCAACTATTACCAACCAAGGCACAAGAGATGAATTTTCTACAGGATCCCAAGCCCAAAAACCTCCAAAACTTAACGCTTCATAAGCCCAAGCGCCACCCATTAAAATACCAATTCCTAAAACTAAAACGCTAAAGAAAGTCCATGGTAAAGCAATCTTTTGCCAAGTTTGGTATTGTTTATTATATAATGCAGCAACCGCAAAAGCAAAAGGAACAAGAGTTGAAGAAAATCCTAAAAACAATGTTGGTGGATGAATTGTCATCCAATAGTTCATTAATAAAGGGTTTAAACCACGGCCTTGTAATTTTGAAACATAATCTGGATTTTGTAAAACAGGAATATTAAAATAATCTTGATGCTCACGTAATAATAAAAAAGGATTACTGCCAATTTTATAATCTCCAATGTAAATTCCTAAAAGCATACTTGCTAAAAAAACTTGCACCAAAGCAAAAATCATTAATACAGGAGCTTCCCATTCTGAATTTTTAAGTTGTTTATTTAAAATTAAACCTAATACAACATTCCAAAACGTCCATAATAAAAAACTACCTTCTTGTCCTTCCCAAAAACATGAAAGTATGTATTTCATATCCATTTCGCGGTTGCTATGTTGAAAGACATATTGGTACTCAAAATAATGGTTTAAAAGCATTATAAATAACACAACAATTATTCCTACAACCGCAATAGAATGTGTTTTAAAAGCTAATCTTGCAAAATTTAATAAGGTATTATTTTTGTTTGCTAGATAAAAACTAATAAATGCTAAAAAGGCTGCTACAAAAGAAAGAATAACAAACCCATGACCTAATTGCCCGATTAAAACACGTTCTCCAATGTATTTAATAGTATCCACTTTTAGTTTACTTGATTTTGTGCTTCGTTGTATTTACTTGGACACTTCATTAATATATCATTTGCGTGAAAAACATCCGATTGCATTTTTCCAATTAAAACTATTTGTTCGCTTTTTTCAAAATCTTGTGGTTTACTTTTATGTAATACAACTTGTTTAGTTAAACCTTTGTTATCGGTCATACTAAATGTAAATTCATCGGGGTTTACTTGTGGGTCGTAAATTTGAGGTTGCGTTTTATCTAACTTACCAACAACATGAAATTCATCTTCGGGGCTACTTGCAGCTTTTGAAAAATCGGCATAACTGCTTGTGTTATTTAAGGAAATAAAAATTACGCCAATTGCAATAGCAATAATTAATAAACCGATGATATGTAATTTTTTCATTTTAAAAAAATAATTAAGATTTCTTATTTACTTTATCATTAATGTTTTTAATTTTTCTTTCGATATAAATTAAAAAAGCAATAATTGAAACAAAAATTATAGCAATTACAGCAATAACCACATAAATTTTTCCATTCTCTCTAAACGCATCGGCCATTTGTGGGCCAGATTGACTTTGAGCAAAAGATAAATTAAAAACTAAAAAACAAATTAATGTGCTTATAAATTTATTCATTTGAAATTTTATATTGAATGTTTGATAATGAGTTTACAATTTTATAAAGCCAATAGCTAAAAAGCACCCAACCTATAACTGCAGGGTAAAATACTAATCGCATGTTGCTATCTAAATCATATTTTGCAAAAGCAGGGTTTCCGCCATTACCTGGGTGTAAAGAATCTTGAATGCGTGGTAATACCATTATAAAAACCATCATCATTACAAATGCAAATACATTGTAAACGGCAGCTAATTTTAATCGTTTTTGCTCATCATCTACACTGCTTCTTAAAATAAAATAAGCAGCATAAATTAAAACACTAACTGCTACACCGTTTAATTTTGGGTCTTCAAAAGTCCACCAAGTACCCCAAGTAAATTTAGCCCATAAACAACCTGTAGCAATTCCTGGTAATGCCATAAAAAATCCAACTAAAGCGGCATCTTTAGCTTTAATGTCAGATTCTATTTTATTGTTACGCAAGGCAATTAAGCTATAAACTAAAGAAAAAAACATCATAAAAATTAAAGCAAACCAAATTGGCACATGGTAAAATAAATTTCTGATGGTTTCGTTTAAAATATCAAGACGGGGAACAGGGCTTAATAATCCGGCAAAAATTGTATATAAAATAAATAAAGTTGCAACTATTTTGTACCAATGTTTTACCACAATTAATTTACGCTTTTATTAAAAAATTAAGCGATACAAAAATACTTATTAATGTTGGTTAAAACAAAGTATTATTGACGCATTTTATCCAATAAATTATTGAGGTCTTGTACTTCTTTTTTTGTTAAATTTTTGCACATTAATGTGCTTTCATCATCAATAAAATCGAGTTCATTTAACAACTCTAAGCCTTTTTTTGTAATTAATAAATGAATTTGTCTTCTATCAACTGGGCAATTTTTTCGTTCAACGTATTGTTTAGCTACAAGCTTATCAATAATTCGAGATGTATCGCTCATTCTATCTAACATGCGCTCTTTAATTAATTTTAAGTTAGAGTAATTGGGGTATTGCCCTCTTAAAATTCTTAACACATTAAACTGTTGTAAGGTTATCTCTTTCCCTTTAAAAAAATCAGTATACAGACCATCTAGCCAATGGTGTGTGTAAATTAAATTAATTATTAATTTTTGTTGAGGCGATTTAAAAATTTTTTGTTGTATAGCTTCTTCTAACTTCATTATTAATACTAAATTAAATTAAAAAGAGGTATTTTGCAACACCTCTTTATTTTTTAAACCTTACATTAAATTTTTTATTTTTCTCGATTTAGTTCAATATTTAAATCTAATTTAACCTCATCGCTAACCGCAACACCACCAGCTTCTAGCGCAGCATTCCAAGTTAAACCAAAATCTTTACGGCTTAATTTTCCTAATACTTTAAAACCATATTTAATATTGCCATAAGGATCTTTTACTGTTTTAGTAGCCCCGATAGCTTGTAATTTAACAGTTTTAGTAACACCATGCATTGTTAATTCACCTTCTAAATTATAAATTGTTTTACCTTTAGTAACGGGTTTCATACTTGTAGCCTTAAAAGTAATTGTAGGATATTTTGCTGCGTCAAAAAAATCTGGGCTTTTTAAATGCGCATCTCTTTTTTCATCTTCAGTGTTTATAGAATTTACATCTGCCGAAAATTCAATTTTAGCATCTGTAAAATCAATATCGCTTTTTGTAGAAGCAGTACCTTGATAAATTTTAAATTTTCCTTCTGTTTCGCTAACCATCATATGCGTAACACTAAATCCTAATTTAGAATGAGAATTATCTAATTTCCAATTAACTTGTGCTGTTGTGTTTAATGCTAAGATTGTAGCTACACCTAATACTATTTTTTTCATAATTTTTTGTTTTATTTATTTTTGATGATACAAATGTATGTTATAACATTTAATGTTGCAACATCTATTTTGTTAAAAAATCTAAATTCAATTAGAAACTTAATTATTGTTTAAAAACACTTTCGTAAAAATTTTTTAAGCGCTAAATGACTAACCATTGGAGATTCTAAAAAACCAAAATGTCCATCATGCTCTAAATACATTATTGTTGGATTTTTTAATAATTTACTTTGCTCAAATAAATTTTGTGGATTTAAAACATTATCATGTTCTCCAATTACCATCATAATTGGATATGTAACTAAACCTAAAATTAAATCTCTGCTTGGCCTGTCTTTCATTCCTCTTAATGAGGCAACAATGCCTTTTTTGTTTGTAGATTTTGCTATTTTAGTGGCAAACGCAATTTCGTTTTTAAGGTATTTTAAATTTTTTTTAGCAAATAAATTTTTGATCGTTTCTTTTGTATAAACAGTTCTGCTTTTTTTAACAAGTTCTATTGCACGTAACCTGTCTTTTTTTTTCTCTGAGCTATCTGCATAAGCGGTACTATGATATAAACACAATCCTTTTAAAGTATCGGGGTATAAATCTGCAAAAGCTAAAGCTGCATAACCACCCATACTATGGCCAATTATAACTACTTTTTTTAATCGTAAATAATCTAAAACTGTTTTAACACAATTTGCCATTAAATCCATACTATGAGCGTACCCATAATTGGCAGTATTGCCATGGCCAGGTAAATCAATTGCAATTACTCTATAGTTTTTACTCAAATAAGAGATTGTATCTTTCCAAATTTGGTGTGAACCTAGGAAACCATGCAGTAACACTACTACTCTACCTTTTCCTTGGTCAAAAAAAGTTACAACATCTTTCTTAAATATGCATTGTTTTAGCACTATTTATTCATTAATGCTTCAATTTCATCAGCCTCTAGAGGGATGTTTTTCATTAAATCTAACTGCCCTGTAGTTGTAATTAAAATATTATTTTCTAATCTTATACCTAGGTTTTCTTGAGGAATATAAATTCCTGGTTCAACAGTAAACACGTTGCCTGCTTGCATAGGCTCATGAAAGAAACCAACATCATGCACATCTAACCCTAAAAAATGACTGGTACCATGCATAAAATATTTTTTAAATGCGGGCCAATTTGGATTTTGGTTTTTTACGTCTTCAGGTTTTAATAAGTTTAATTTTAATAACTGCTCCGTCATTAATTCACCTACAGCTTTATTATATTTTTCAAAAGTATTACCTGGTAAAAGCATTTTAGTTGCTTCTTTCATTACATGTAAAACTGCATTGTAAACCTCTTTTTGACGTTTTGTAAATTTTCCATTAACTGGCAAGCATCGTGTTAAATCGCTTGCATAATTTGCATATTCAGCAGCTGTATCTAATAAAATAACATCGCCATCTTTACATTGTTTATTGTTTTCAACATAATGTAAAACACAAGCATTTGCTCCGCTTGCAATAATAGGGCTGTATGCAAAACCCTGAGAGCGATTTTTTATAAATTCATGTATTAATTCTGCTTCAATTTCATATTCCCAAACTCCGGGTTTAATGTAATTTAGTAATCTTCTAAATCCTTTTTCTGTAATATCGCAAGCTTGTTGTATTAGTTCTATTTCATAAGTGCTTTTTACAGCTCTAATTTTATGCATAATAGGTGCCGAACGCTGTATATTATGCAAAGGATACTTAGCAATAATGTTTTTGTTAAATCTTTTTTCGGCAGTTTCGGTTTCTATATATTGCCTTGTGTGTTCGTTTGCGTTTAAATAAATATTTTCGGCTTGATAAAAAAATGCTTTTGAAACTTTTTCAAATTCGTGGTGCCAATATATATGCTCTATGCCACTTACTTGCCTAGCTTGATCTTTAGTAAGTTTTGCCCCTTCCCAAATTGCAATTATCTCACTTGTTTCTTTAATAAACAACACTTCTTTATGTTTACCATCTTTTACATCAGGATAAATCATTAAGATTGTATCTTCTTGGTCTATCCCGCTTAAATAAAATAAATCAGAATTTTGCCTAAAACCCATACTTCCATCTGCATTTGTAGGCATAATATCGTTACTTACAAAAATTGCAATAGAATTTGGCTTTAATAACGATTTAAATTTTTGACGACTATCAATAAATAAACTGGTGTGAATTTGATTGTATTTCATTGCGAATAATATTGTTTAAAATTAGCAAATTTATTTTTTAAAACAGTAATTTAAACTTGCTTTGTTTGGTTTTTATGGCTTTAATTGCCTAAATATTTAATATTTTTTATAAGATATTTAATATCTGTGTTGATTTGATAATCTTTTGCGTAATTAAAAAATTGAGTATTATAATTATTAACTAAATTATTTTTATTATTATCATCTATAGGTAATAAAACTGATGGTTTTATTGAAGGCAAATCTTTACGATTGAGTTTACCAAAACCTATCCAAGTATATGAACCAAATAAAACTAAAAAACAATTTTTAATAAAATTTAATTTATTGTTTTGAACAAAAATAAAAATCCAAAAAAACAAAAGTAAAATAAGCGATACTGAAATATCTAATAATCTTTTTGCGCGTTTATTTTCTGGCCTACCAATATTATTAATATCAATTATATATAAATCACCAGCAGTATCAATACTATTACTGCCAATTATACTTAAACTTTGTGGAGGAGCAATTTTAAATTCAACGCCCTTAGTTACTAAAGTTACCATATGATCAATTATATTTTTTGATGAAATATCTTTTGCACAAAAAATTATTTCAGTTATACCATGTATATCAATAACTTCGCTTATTTGATGAAAATGGCCAATATAGTTTTTGTTTTTAACACCATTATTTTCGTTACTTATAAAACCAATAAAATTAGTTTTAATATTGGTTTGTTTTAGTAAATCATAAACGCGTTCAAACTCAGTTTCGCTACCAATTATTGCAATTTTATTAACCGTATTTGCGTTAAACCATTTAAATTTTTTAATACCTATAACATTATATAATACACGTGTTAAAATATAAATTAATAAAGTTGTAAGCGAACCTATTAAAATTAATGCTCTAGAAAAACGATAAAACTCTGGAAGTAAAGAATAAATTACTAAAATAAATCCCATACCAGTAAGCACGCCTCTTATTAATTTTCCTAATTTTAAAGGACTATCGTAACCCCCACTAAAATAAGTAAAAGTCATCCAAATTAAAGTGTATAATGGAAAAAAAACATTGATAATTTCTTGGCTATAAAAATTTGGATAAAGTTTAAAATTAATTTCGTAAAGGTTTTTACACAAATACAAGTTAGCTAAGATTATTATAAAATCAATAGCCGGAAAAAACAATTGCTTAATTAAACGTGCAGAAATAGCCATTAGCGCGCGTAAGTATATTGCTAAATGAATAAGTACATTAAATAATTTGGCGTTACTTTGGCTAAAGTGTTTATTAGCAAAAATAGCCATTGCTTTATAAAATACTATTACATAATTAACACTACTTTTTTTTGTGCTTTCGCCTTTATAATGAATAATGCTACTATCGGCAAAATAATAATTTTTGTACCCTGCCTGTGTAATTCTATAACTTAAGTCTATATCTTCTCCATACATAAAAAAAGTTTCATCTAACAAACCTATTTTATCTAAAACAGTTTTTCGCATTAACATAAAAGCACCACTAAGAACAGCAACTTCATGTGTTTTGTTTTTATCTAAATACGTTAAATGATACTGACCAAATTTTTTTGAATTTGGGAAGAGTTTTGATAAACCAAATATTTTATAAAAAGCAACCGCAGGAGTTGGCAAACCACGTTTACTTTCGGGTAAAAAATTTCCTTTACCATCAAGCATTTTAATTCCTAAACCTCCTGCTTCATTATGGTTATCCATGAACATTAATGTTTTGGCAAAAGTATCTTCTTGTACAATTGTATCGGGGTTAAGTAGTAAAATATATTCGCCAGTTGCTTGTTTAATTGCCTGATTGTTGGCAACAGAAAAACCTGTATTTATCTGATTTGCAATTAATTTAACTTGAGGGAATTTTTCTTTTAATAAGGAAATGCTTCCATCAACAGAATTATTATCCACAAGAAATACTTCTGCCTTAATATCTTTAAGCGACTTAAAAACAGAAAACAAACATTGCTCAAGGAAATGTTTTACATTATAATTAACTATAATTATAGATAATTTCACCTACTTATAACGTTTAAAGTGCTAAAATAATTATAATTGGAATACTAATTTTATTTTTTATCTTTGCAAACTTAATTATTAGAAATTTTATTTAATAATTTGTGCGGTCCCATAGCTCAACTGGATAGAGCAACGGTTTTCTAAACCGTAGGTCGCAGGTTCGAGTCCTGCTGGGACTACAAAATGAAAAAAGAGAGCGTATTTTGCTCTCTTTTTCGTTTAATATAACCTCGTAACAGTTTTTTAAAGCTCCATTATAATATTTAATTATTAGTTGCACTTTGTTTTTTATTTTCTAAATTCTAATTCATTTTATTTAAATTCCAAATTAACCTAGTTTAATTAATCTTTTTATTTTGTATTATTTATTTAGATAATTTAAAGTTTTGTGTTTATCTTTAGGTAGTAACTCCATTTTTTACTTTATTTTAAAGGAGGCCAAACACTGCTTAAGTTAGGATCTTCTGGCATATAAACAACCCAAACACCATCACCTACTTGCTTTATATTATTTATAGGATCAAAAATATTTCCAACTTGCCCTGTTAGTGTTTTTCCGTTTGCATTAAAACTAAACGTTACTTCTAATGGATGCTTACCGTTAATTGTTTTTGAACGATCAAATTCAATTGAAGTTATTTCTCCTTTAACTGCAATACCATCTTTTAAAGGAATTAATTCTTCGTTAGCTTCTTTAAGTCCTTTTTTCCATAAAATAATTCCAATAATTGGAAAAATAACTGTCCAAAAAAATGGAACTGTAAAAATAATACCAATCATTGTGTAAACGTTTCCTGTATATTTTATTCGCCTAATAAATTTTGCAGGTATATCTCTTGGTGCTAATGGGGGTTTAGGCCCTATATCATTTATTACTTTTTGATACTCTAATGTTCCTCCACAATTAGAGCAGTTAGAAATAGTTGAATTAAGAAATTCTGACCTGCACCAAGGGCATTTAGTTATATTTGAAATTTTTGACATATATCAAATATAATAAATTTGAAATATAAAAATTATATAATTAAAGTTTAAGCCCTAAGTTTAAACCAATGTGTAAATTATTTGTAAATAATGAATTTGCGCTGTAATTGGTTTGAAAACTATATGGCGAAAAATTAGCACGACACATTAATTCTACAAAAAAACCAGAGTTAGAAGTTTCGTGATTATTTTTTTGAAAACCTAAATTAAACTGCAAGCCACTATTTAATGAATTAATAAATAGAGGATTTTTAAAATTTAATTTTACATTTTCTTTAATTAAAGTATTACCATTTAAAGTAACCAAATTATTAGCGGGCAATAAATATCTAAAGTTATATCCTAAGCTAAAATAGGGGCTAAACAAGGCTTCTTTGTCAGATAAAAAAGAATATTTAAAAACTATTGGTAAACAAATTTCATGAATGGTTAAACTATATTTATAAGAAAACGATTTATCATATAGTTTAATAGAATCGGGTTCAAAATAGTAACTATTAAAGTTTAAGCCATGATAAAAATATTCTAAACCAAACATAAATGAAGTTTGTTTTCTAAAATCCAAATAAAATTCGGTTTTGTAACTAAACAACACAGCGGCTCTGGGAGATGGATTAATTGCGTGATTTGTGTTTATTCTATAAAACCCATAAAAAGCTCCTAAGCCAAATCTATTAACTATATTTTTTTGTTTACGTTTTAATGGGAAAGAATAAACTGACAATGTTGAACAAAGCAAAAACAAAGAAATAATATATTTAATATTACGTTTCAAATTAGTTTTTACGGATATTAATGGTTGAGTTAGCTTGTGCAGTTGGCATTATTACAACATCATTAATGTTTACATGTGCTGGTCTATTAAAAATCCAGAATACAGTTTCTGCAATATCCTCAGGTTTTAAAGGCACAATGCCTTCATATACTTTTTTTGCTCTATCAATATCGCCATCAAATCTAACAATGCTAAATTCGGTTTCAACCATACCTGGGTTTACTGAACTAACTTTAATATTATAAGGTAATAAATCTATTCGCATAGCTTTATTTAAAGCATCTACTGCATGTTTAGTGGCGCAATACACATTCCCATTTGGATAAACTTCTTTACCAGCTATTGATCCTATATTAATAATATGACCAAATGTTTTTTGTTCAATCATCCAATTACTAATTTCTTTAGTAATATAAAGTAAACCTTTAACATTGGTATCTATCATACTTTCCCAATGTTTTAATTCGCCATTTTGAATGGTGCTTAAACCTGCTGCTAATCCAGCATTATTAATTAAAACATCAACATTTATGTTATTATTTTTTAAATTATTAATTGCATTTTTTACTTCAACTTGATTTTGAATATCAAAATTTAAACTTGTAACAACAACTCCAAATTCTTTCTCTAATTGATTTTTAATAGAATTTAGTCTTTCTATTCTTCGTCCGGTTATTACAATATTATATTTGTTTTTTGCAAATAATTTTGCGCATGCTAAACCAATGCCTGATGTTGCGCCAGTAATTAAAACTGTCATATTTAATTTGTTGAGTTTTTTGCTAGTTTACTATTACGATAACCGTATAAAAAATAAATAATTAATCCTATTGCTAACCAAACTGTAAAATATAACCAGTTTTTATACCCTAATTGAGATAACATGTAAAAACAACAAAGCAAACCCAAAACAGGAATTAATGAAAATTTATGTTTAAACGATAAAAAAGAAATGATTGCAAAACCAACAATAAAAGAATACATAGGCAATTTCATAAAAAAGGCATTTAACGATTCCCATTTTATATAATAAAGTGTTGTATCAGAAAATTTAGTGAATGCTAAAACAAGAAACAAAATAAATAATGATGGTATGATAAATTGAGAATTTACATAAGGTGTTTTAAATTTTGAAGGCGGTGCGCTTGGATCCATTCTTAATTTTAATACCCCACCACACACTAAACAAAAAGCAAATAATGTTCCTGCCGAACAAATGTCTGTAACCATATTAATATCAACAAAAAATATAGGTACAGCAACTAATATGCCTGTAAATATAGTTGAAAATGAAGGTGTTTTATATTTGGGATGAATTTTAGAAAACGCAGGGGGTAAAAGACCATCTCTACTCATACTCATCCATATACGAGGCTGCCCAAGTTGAAAAACAAGCATTACACTTGCCATTGCAATTACTGCACTTACAGCAATTACACCGCTTAGCCAATTTAAATCTTTAATTTTTTCGAATACATAAGCTAAGGGGTCGCCAACGGCAAGCTCGTTATATTTAACCATGCCAGTAATAACTAAGGCAATAGCAACATATAAAATTGTACAAATAATTATAGAATATAAGATTCCTCTTGGCATATCTTTTTGAGGGTTTTTACATTCTTCGGCTGTAGTACTTATAGCATCAAATCCAATATATGCAAAAAAAACAGCACTTATTCCTTTTAATAAACCTCCTATTCCATTAGGTAAAAAAGGATTCCAGTTAGATGTATTTATGTAAAATGCACCCACAACAATTACTAAAATTACAATTGCAATTTTAATTAAAACCATTATATTACTTGCATTTCTACTTTCTTTAATACCACGGTACACAAGTACTGTAATAATTAAATTGATAATTAGTGCAGGTAAATCAAAAATTATACGAGTGCCAAATAGTTTAGGCGCATTACTGTATGCTAAAAATCCTTCAACTAAACCAGAGTGCTCACTTGCTTGTATTTCTTCTAATGATAAACCTCCAACTAATAAAGAAAAAACTTTAATATAATGTTCTTTTGCAGTAAAGTAATCTAAACACAACCATTCTTGTACCCTATACGGCGTAGTATTATTAATTAAAGATGTAAAATAATCACTCCAACTTAATGCAACAGTAACATTTCCAATAGCATATTCCATAATTAGAGCCCAACCAATAATCCATGCAAATAACTCACCAAAAGCAACATAACTGTAGGTATATGCACTACCACTTACTGGTAATAACGAAGCAAATTCTGCATAAGCAAATGCAGCAAAACTACAAGCTAATGCAGTAAAAATAAATAAAAATATAACTCCTGGCCCACCATCAGCACTTGCTTTACCAATTGTAGAAAATATTCCTGCTCCAATAATGGCAGCAATACCAAAAGCAGTTAAATCTTTTACACCTAAATGCTTGGCTAAAGAATTACCATTTTGTGAATTTGCATTTTGCAAAATACCATCTATACTCTTTTTTCTAAATAGACTCATGAGGACTCTAAGATACAATTATTTGTTACTTTTTAAAAGTGAAATTGAATAGAAAAATACAAAACTAATAAATGGCAATAATAAACATCTATACCTATTTATTGCGCCCAAATTACCTGTTGTAATGCCAATTACAAATAATAAAAAGAAAATTAAAGAAAGGTAAATTAACAAACTTGAATTAAATTTAACTTTAAATAAAGCTATAGTGGCTACTAAAAGCATTAGTATTACAATTAAATTTTCTAAGGATACTATATACATAAAAAAACCTTTAGCATTAATAAATAATGGATATGCAATTGGCAAGTATATAGAATACAATAACATTTGCCATGTTTTTGTTGGATAACTTATATTTGATTTACTTTTTGGAACCATGTACACCAATGAGTATTGTGAAGCCGTATCACTGTTTGATGAGCAAAACAAAGTATCTTTTTGATGAGTATGTTCCCAAAATATATATGGAACATTATTTTTAATTGTATATACATTAAATTTATTTTGTACTTTATTTACTAATGTAGTATCATAATTTAACCGTACAAATTTTGTAGAGTCCAATAAAAAAATTCCTCCGGTTGCTGCATCTAAAAATGTTTTTTGTTTATCTAATAGTATGTTATAACACGATTTGTTTTTAAAAATAATGAAACTAAAATTTAATGTAAATAAACCAAGTAAAAAAATTGAAATAAAAAATAACTGTTTAAACTTAAAACTTGGTTTTGATTGCAACCAAAAAGCAATTGCTGTAAATAAAATAATTGGCAGAGTAATAAAAGGCTTTAAGTAAAATGAAAGTATTAATAATAAAATAAAAAATATGTAATAAATACTTTTATTAATGCGTTGTATTAAAATTAAATGTAATAAATAAATTGAAATTCCTATTACGCCTAAAACTAAAGGTTCTTTTAATACTGCGGCTGAATGAAGCCAAATTGAAGGCAATAAACAAATAAAAAATAAAAAATGCTTTTTATGCTTAAGTATTAAAAACTCAAAACCTTTATAAATAAAAATTGATCCTATAAATCCAATAAAACAATTATAAAGAGCTAAAATTAAATAGTTATTAAACGATATAAAATGTAATATTGAGTTAACTCTTATTACTGTTCTGTTATCATTAAAAAAATATTTTTCTATTCTTCCATCTTGCCAATTACGTGTTGGTTTAATTAAATGTTCATAAATATAATTATCATTATAATTATCTTGTAATCCTAGTATTGTTTTTAAATATGCGCCAAAATTGTCGTAGGCAATATTATTTAACGTTTTACTTTCTGTAAAAAACACACCACTGTCAAAGCTTAAAATATCGCCATAGTAATATTGATAAAGTACATAAAAAGCAACAACACCTAAGCCTTTTAAAAAAAATAATACAGCAACGGTTTTTTTAGAAATTTGATTTAATTGGAATAACCCAAAGAATGAATTTTTATAAATAACAAAAATAAAAGCAAACCATATTAAAACAAACAATATCATAAATTATTGTTCTCAATAGGCTTAAGTTCCATGTAAATTTCTGGGTTTTTTAAAGGTTCAAAACCAAATTTTAAATATAAAATATGCGCGTCTTTAGTTGCTAACATAAATTTTCTAAGATTTGCAAGTTGCTTATCTTTTAATATAAATTCAATAAATTTTTTTGAAATACCTTTTCCTCTGAAATTTTCTATAACAAAGACATCAGCTAAATAGGCAAAAGTAGTTTTATCTGTAATTACTCTAGCAAAAGCAATTTGCTCATTTAAATAATATATGCCATAACATAAACTTCCTTTAATTGATTGATTTACTTTATCTAAAGTTATATTTTGAGCCCAATAACTTTTAGTACTCAAAAAAAGATGTATGTTATTTATTTGTAGCAGTTTTTTATTGTTGCTATATGTATAATTCCCATCAATTAATTCATAAATCATTTTATATTATTTACTAAAATTAATTTTTTATTCTTATCATCAAAATAAAATCGTGTAATGTTTTTTAATGAAAAACTTGTTAAATCAACAAATGTATTCCATGTTTTTTTATCATTATCGTATCTTAATATTTTTGAATTTTCTGACATAAGTAATCCAAATTCTTTATGCCATATAAAATCTTCATTTATGCTAGGATAAACACAATATAAAGTTGATTTTTTAATTTGAATATTATAAATATAAAAAAACAATTTTAAAGAATCTTTTATGCCATAAATAAATTCTTTGTTGTTTATTTTATTAAAACTGCGTATCGGATTAAAAGCAATAAATTCTAAATTATTGTTTTTTGAGTTGTAAAGTTGCAAACTGTGTGGTTGAGTTAATTTATATATCAGCGCTGTATCTTTGTTAATCCAATGGTAATACCCTACCGAATCTATAACATATTCTTTAATAAATTTACCCGTTATAGCATCTATTTCCATTAAATGTTGGCTACTATCTTTTTTAACAACAACACAATTAATTATATTATTAATTAGTTGTGGACTGTATTCGCTTTCTTGGGTTTTTGTAATTTGGATTGTTTTTTTAGATTTAATATTATATAAATATATATCAGCTTGTTTATCGTTACGAATTGAAGTAAAATATATTGATTTTTCATCCTTACTAAAGCTTGGTTGATTATCATAACCCGATCTATTAGTAATGTTAACGGGCATTTCGGCAATTAACACATTGTTTTGTTTTTGTAATTTAAATAGCCAAATATCAGAATTTGGGATTTGAGAAAAAGCAAAACTATTTAATAAAACAATAAACCCAAAAAATATTTTAAACTTACTCATGCAGTTTTTAAAAAATATTTACGAATAATGAAATTTACAATAATAGCGGCAATAAATCCAGCAATTAAACCTACAACTATATCACTTGGGTAATGAACTGCTAAATACATTCTGCTATAAACAACAATTATGGGATATATAAAAAACAATTTTCTGTATTTAGATTTAAATACAGTTGCAAATAAATAAGTAAAAAAAGTTAACCCAAAAGTGTTTGCTGAGTGACCAGAAAAAAAACCATATTTTCCGCCTTCGTAATTATTTACTTTATGTATTTTTTCTTTTAATATTAAGTTATGTGTTGGTCTGTATCTTTTTACTGAATGTTTTGTTATGTTTGAAGATGAATCGGCAATTGCAATTACTAACGCGCAACCAAGTAAATAAGTTGCAGCGTACCTTAAATTAATTTTTTTATATAAAAAGAATGCAATTAATAAAACTAATAAAACAGTTGGTGTCATTTTACTAAATTGCCACATTACCGAATTTAAAAAAGGTGAGTTATGGTTGTTAATCCACAACAACAATTCGGAGTCAATATGTTTTAATTGGTCAAACATTATTTACTTTTTCTTTTCACAAATAAATTAATCCATAATAAGCGTGATGTTCTAAATAACCAAGGCATTAACACAACTAAACTTAAACTAAAAATTATTAAAAATGTAATTATATCTAGTTTAAGTACAAGAACAAAAAAAAGAAACATTGCAATACCTAAACCAACAGTTAATCCATAGCTTGCATACATTGCACCATAATAAAATCCTGGCTCTCTTTCAAAATTTTCATTGCATTCAGAACATTTTGAATTCATTTTATCAAACTTAGACAAATTATATGGGTTGTTGGTAATAAAAAAATTTCCCTTTGTGCATTTAGGACATTTGTTTGCTAAAATAGAATAAAGATTCATGTTTATTTTACAACTTCTAAATTAGTTTTTTGTATCGCACTATAACCGCCAGAAATATCTATAAGGTTTTTTACTCCTTTTTTTCTTAAAATAGATGCAGCAATTACACTTCTGTAACCTCCAGCACAATGTAAATATGTAGGGGTTGGCGTTTCAAAATTTAACGACCATTTAGAAATAAAATCTAACGGTTTGTTAGTTGCTGTTTTCAAATGTCCATTTTCAAATTCGCCAGGTTTACGTACATCAACTACATTTAAATCATTTACTTTAAGTTTAGAAAAATCTTCAGCAGATATTGATTGTATTGAGTCGGTTAATTCGCCTGCATTAATCCATGCTTCAAGCCCACCTTTTAAATACCCTACACAATTATCGTAACCAACTCTACTTAATCTTAAAACAGTTTCTTCTTCTCTACCTTCAGGCGCAACAATTATAATTTTTTGATTAATATCTTCAATTACTGTACCTACCCATGGTGCAAACTGTCCATCTATACCAATAAAAATAGAATTTGGAATATGAGCTTGCACAAAATCATTAGGTTTTCTAACATCTAAAACCAACGCGTTTGTTGATTCTTTTTTAAATTCATTTACACTTAAGGCTTTATTTCCTTTGCTTATAACTTCATTTACATTTGCATATCCATTTTTATTCAAATTTGCATTTTTAGAAAAATATTGTGGAGGAGGCATTATTCCACAAATTAAACTTTTTACAAAATCTTGTTTACTAATATTTTGTAAAGCATAATTTAATTTTTTTTGGTTACCTAGTGTGTCTTGTTTTTCAGAGCTCATGTTTTTACCACAAGCACTACCTGCCCCATGCGCTGGATATACAATAACATCATCTGGCAATGTTATTATTTTATTTCTCAAGCTATCATATAACATTCCGGCTAAATCTTCTTGAGATAAGTCACTTTTAACAGCTAAATCGGGTCTTCCAACATCGCCAATAAATAAAGTATCTCCTGTAAAAATACTAATTGGCTTATTGTTTTCATCAATTAATAAATAGCATGAGCTTTCTAATGTGTGACCTGGTGTATGCAATACTTTTATTGTTAACTTACCTACTTTAAATTCTTCGTTATCTTTTGCTATATAACTTTGATAAGAAGTTTGAGCATTAGGGCCAAAAACAATTTTTGCACCTGTTTCCTTAGCTAAATCAACATGTCCACTAACAAAATCTGCATGAAAATGTGTTTCAAAAACGTATTTTAATTTATCGTTGTTTTGATTTAACAACTCAATATAAGGTTTAGTTTCGCGTAATGGGTCAATAATTGCAGCCTCGCCGTTGCTAGAAATATAATATGCGCCTTGCGCTAAACAGTTGGTATATAATTGTTTTATTTGCATAGGATAAAGTTAAGAATTTTAAAGAATTTATTATATAAGTAATTAGTAAGAATTTAGTTAAATTTGTTAAACGAATTTTAAACTTCAATATATGAGTTCAAGTAAAATAGAATCTAGCAAAGCACCAGAGCCTGTGGGTTTATATCCACACGCCCGAAAAGTAGGTAATTTATTGTTTTTAAGCGGAGTTGGTCCTAGAGAAAGAGGGACAAAAAAAATCCCTGGAGTAGAGTTAGATGAAAATGGTCAAATAATTAGTTACGATATTGAAGCGCAATGCCATAGCGTTTTTAGAAACATTAAATATATTTTAGAAGATGCTGGTAGTAGTTGGGAGAATATTATTGATGTTACTGTATTTTTAACTAACATGAAAGATGATTTTACAAAGTACAATAAATTATGGGCAGAATACTTTAAAGATAATTTGCCTTGCCGTACTACAATAGAAATTAACAAACTCCCAACGCCTATTGCTATTGAATTAAAAGTTATAGCCACTATTTAACTTTTTATAAATTATATGCAGTTATTCAAAAATATTTTTTCTCATTTAAAAATTGTTTTTTTTAGTTTTTTTATACTTTGTATTTATAATCTTTCCTTTGCATGCCAATGCCCACCATCAGTATTAAATTACGAAGAGTGTGTTAAATACGATTTAATTTTTAAAGGAAAAATAAAATCAATTAAAAAATGTAACCATAATTTAGGTGAAGCAGTTTTTGAAATTGATGAACTATACAGAGGTAATGCAACAAAACATTTTACAGTGTTGTTTAATTGTGAAGAAGAATGCTCCATTCAACTTAACGTTGGCGAAGAATGGATAATACACACTAATTACAAACAAATAAATAATGCTTTATTAAATTGGTGCAGTAGAAGCAGAAAACATTTTGTTAACCTACAAGAAGATTATTACTATGTAAATTATGGTAAAACATTTGACGAAGATTTATCCTTTTTAAGAACCGAGTTTGGTTTGCATAGATTAATAGATAACGAAACTAACAATTCACCTGAAAGAAATATTAAACCAAGCGTTAATCAATCAATTTTAATGCTACTTGTTTCAATTGCAGGGCTTGTAGTATTTTATTTTATTATTAATCGTTTTTTTAAATCGAAATGAATTTGAATTTATTTAAGCCTCACCCATGGCACGGAATTAACATAGGAGATAACGCTCCAAATATTGTAACAGCATACATTGAAATGGTGCCTAACGATACAATTAAATACGAAATTGACAAGGTAAGTGGTTATCGTAAAATTGATAGACCTCAAAAGTTTTCAAATATTGTACCTGCATTGTATGGCTTTGTTCCTCAAACATATTGCGATGAAAACATTAAAGAGTTTGCAAAAAAACAATCTAAACTAAATGTTATTAAAGGAGATGGAGACCCTTTAGATATTTGCGTATTAACCGAAAGAAATATTACAAGTGGTGATATAATACTCGAAGCAATACCTATTGGAGGATTTAGAATGATTGACAAAGGTGAAGCAGATGATAAAATTATAGCTGTTCTTAAACAAGACGAAGTATATGGTAATTTTAAAAACATAAGCGATTGTCCTGTAAGTATTATTAACAGATTAAAGCATTATTTTTTAACCTATAAAGCTATCCCTGGAGCAACTAATGCTGTAATCATTTCTGATACTTACGATGCTGAAGAAGCAAGAAAAGTAATTGAATTAAGTGTTTTAGATTATAATCAAAATTTTAAATCACACTTAAATATTGGTGTTTAAAATTTATTTGCTTGTTGTACTAGTTGCCGTTGCAGGACTTGTAGTAGTAACAGGTTGTAATTGTTGTGGTGGGTTTGGTTGACCATAAATAACCATAAAAGGTTCTTGCATTCTTCCTTTTATTGTGTTAACCATAGAGTCTTGTATAATTTTATTTCTAGCATCACTTGCTGTTCTATCTTCGGCTGCTTTACCACATGATAAAACAATAAAAATTACTGATAAAACAAACGCGTAAAAAACTGATTTCATACTCTTTATAATTTTAATGCTATACTTTTAAATAATAACTCAAATATAATTGTTTTATTCTTATTATTTGTATTAGAATAAAAGAGCCCACCTAAGTGAGCTTTTAAAATTTATACTGTTGTTATTTGTTATCAGAATTGTTTTGAATTTTTTCGCGAATACGAGCAGATTTACCAGTACGCTCACGAATATAAAATATTTTAGCACGACGAACAACACCTACTTTATTAACTTCAATTTTATCAATAAATGGCGATGCTACAGGAAAAATACGTTCAACTCCAATACCATTACTAATTTTACGAACTGTAAAAGATGCTGTTGCTGCTTCGTTTTTGCGCTGAATTACAACACCATTAAATTGTTGGATACGTTCTTTATCGCCCTCTTTAATTTTGTAAGATACTGTAATTGTATCACCAGCTTTAAACTTAGGGTGTTTGTGTTCAGCTGTTAATTGTTTTTTTACGTAGTCTAATAATAAACTCATAATTTTTATTTTTTAGTTAACGTTTCATGCATACTTTACCTCGTGTAAACAGCGGCCATAAAAACGGGACGCAAATATAATGATTTTTTATCAATTAACACAAAAAATAAACGAATAATTAAACATCAATTTTCAAAATTGGCTTTAAATTGCCAAATTTGCATCTCAATTAAGCTCAAGTAATTGTTTTAACTGTTGTTAAAAGTATTCAATGCCCAGATGTTGGAATTGGTATACAAGTACGCTTGAGGTGCGTATGCCGCAAGGCTTAGGGGTTCGAGTCCCCTTCTGGGTACTATATGTATAAGTCGCTGATTTTCAGCGGCTTTTTGTTTTTTATCATATTATTTTACATTTTTTGTAACCTTTTTGGGTTTTATTTACTCTAATGTAGTATAAACCTCTTAAAACAGAATTATAAGTAACTTTAACCATCTATTATTACTATGAAAACAAGTAAAATAATATTAGGAATTGTAGCAATTACAATATTTGCATGTTCAACCAAAAAAAACGCAACTAGTAGTTCAACTAAAACAGATAGCTACGACACTCAATTAACCGCAATTAAAGGGCGATATGCTGATGTAACTGTTGAAGAATTAAAATTAGGGCACAGTGTTTCTACCGGCGCTTGTACAAATTGCCACGGGCAAAAAGATGTTAAAGGATATACCGAAGAGTCTTTATTTAAAATATTAGACAACATGGCTAAAAAAGCTGAAATTTCGGATAAAGAAAAACAAGCTTTAGTAAGATATTGTGTAGCTGTTAGGGCTACAAATACAAAATAAATTTGTAATGAATAAATTTAGTGAATTTACTGAAATAGAAGTTATTAATAAGGTTTTAAAAGGCGAAAAATCACTCTACGAACTAATTGTGAGGCGTTTTAATTCTGCTTTATATAAAATTGGTCGCTCATACAATTATAACCATGATGATACGCAAGATTTAATGCAAGATACATATATTGATGCATATAAAAACCTTGCTCAATTTGAACAAAAAGCAAATTTTAAAACGTGGTTAATTCGAATTATGCTAAATCATTGTTATCATAAAAAACAAAAATTTAGTTTTAAAAACGAAAAAGCAACAGATTTTGTTAACGAAAACTCTTCTTTAATAAATTCCAATCATTCAAATGACATAATGAAAAAAATACATAACCGCGATTTAGGAAATATTATTGAAGAATCGCTTGGTAAATTACAGGAAGACTACAGATTGGTATTTTCTCTTCGAGAAATAAACGGTTTAAGTGTGTCAGAAACCGCAGATTTATTAGATATTACAGAAAGCAACGTTAAAGTAAGATTAAACAGAGCTAAAACACAATTGCGTACTGAAATTGAAAAATCATACACTGCAACAGAATTGTTTGATTTTAATTTGAGCTTTTGCAATCCTTTTACCGAAAAATTAATGCAAACAATAAATAACTTGTAATTTTGTAATAAATTGAAAGCAACTGTATATAGAAAAGAACATTTTAATGCGGCGCATCGTTTGCATAACCCAAATTGGACTGACGAAAAAAACAAGCAAGTTTTTGGTAAATGCAATAATCCAAATTATCATGGGCATAATTACGATTTAATTGTAAAAATTACTGGCGAAATTGATGAGGAAACAGGTTATGTTTTTGATACTAAAATTTTAAGCGATTTAATAAAAGAAAATATTATCGAAAAATTTGACCATAAAAATCTTAACTTAGATGTTGAAGAATTTAAAACCTTAAACCCAACTGCCGAAAATATTGCAAGAGTTATTTGGACTATTTTAAAACAAAAAATTGAAAATAAATACGAAATAAAAGTTATATTATATGAAACAGAAAGAAATTACATCGAATTCCCAAATGCTTGATGTGTTAATAGATGAAATGGGCGATGAACATGTAAGTACATCTATTGAAACACCATTACGTAAAGATGCTTTTGATTTAACTGATGATGAAAAAATTAAACAAATTGAAGGGCATTTTGCAAAAATTATGGATGTGTTAGGGCTTGATAGAACTGATGATAGTTTAAAAGGAACACCTCATCGTGTTGCAAAAATGTATGTTAAAGAAATTTTTAGTGGTTTAAATCCTGACAATTTTCCAAATATTAAATTATTTGATAATAAATACAAATACAACCAAATGTTGGTTGAAAAAAACATTCAATTTTATTCAAATTGCGAACACCATTTTGTGCCAATTATTGGTAAAGCTCATGTAGCATATATTTCATCGGGTAAGGTAATTGGCCTATCTAAAATTAACCGCGTAGTACAACATTTTGCTAAACGACCACAAGTACAAGAGCGTTTAACTATGCAAATAACAAATGCATTAAAACAAATTTTACAAACTCAAGATGTTGCAGTTGTAATTGATGCTACACATTTATGCGTATCATCAAGGGGTATAAAAGATGTAAATAGCGCAACTGTTACATCTAATTTTTGTGGTGCTTTTGCTAATGAACAAACTAAAAACGAGTTTTTAAAATATATTGAAATAAAATAATTCAAACTTAAATTTATGTAACTTAGGTGCTTAATTAATGTATAATTTATTTAATTAAAAAGTACACCTAATGGAAAAAAATATAAGTTCAGATGCGGCTAATTGGCTTGCATCAAAAATTGATGGTTTTAGTTTTCATCAACTTATTGATGAAAAAAATGGTGGGCTAAAATTTATAAAAATAAAGCCAGGTTCAAATTATCCCATTCATCAACACCCTAATACAACTGAGTTTACTTTGGTTGTAAATGGCGAAGCTGCTATCACTAAAAACGATGAAGAATTTATTTCAAAAACTGGCGAAGTTGTAATTTTTCCAAACGGAATTAAACATGCGCTTGCCAACAAATCAAATAATGATGTTATACTTTTAGTAGGTGCAATACAAAATTAATTTAATTTTTTCCTTATCATGGCAGCAAATAAAATTAATAGTGAGCTCGAATCTCAAATTAAAGAAAAACTAATAAAAATCCCTGCATTTAAAACACTTGGCGTAATTATCGAATCAATTTTTGAAAAAGAATGTATAGCAATTGTACCTCACAATAAAGCTTATGATGGTATTTTTAATTCGTATCATGGAGGCATGTTAATGACTGCCGCCGATACTATTGCAGCTGTTGCTGTAATGTCTGTTACCGGCGTTAATCATACCTTTGCAACAACTGATATGAACATTCGATTTTTAGCGCCTTGTTTAACTGATGTTAGAGTAAAAGCAAAAGTTATTAAACCTGGGAAATTAATTTGCCCTGTTGCTGTTGATTTATATGATATGAACGATAAATTAGTTGCTGTTGCTCAAGTTTCTTATGTTATTTTAAAACAAAAGCAATAAAACAACTTCAAAAATTTATTTTAATTGAAAATATTAGTTTTAGATAATTACGATAGTTTTACCTACAATTTAGTTCACTTAATTGAAAAAGTTTGTATTGAAGCTAAAGTTACTGTTTTTAAAAATGATGTAATAACACTTAAAGAAATTGAGCTTTACGACAAACTAATTTTATCTCCAGGCCCAGGATTACCAAAAGATGCGGGCCTTATGCCATTATTGCTTAAAACATACGCTAATACAAAACCAATATTTGGAGTGTGTTTAGGGTTACAAGCAATTGCACAAAATTATGGCGCTGAATTAAAAAATTTATCGCAAGTTTATCATGGCATTGCAACAGAAATTTGTGTAAATAAAAATAATTTTTTATTTAAAAATTGTCCCGAAAAATTTAAAGTAGGTAGATACCACTCATGGGTGGTTGATAAAATTAACTTACCTAAAGAGTTAAAAATAGTTGCCGAAGATGCTCAAGGAAACATTATGGCTTTGCAACATCAAAACCATAATGTGTGTGGTGTTCAGTTTCATCCAGAGTCTATTTTATCTGAATTTGGTGAGGTTATTTTAAGTAATTGGATTTATAATTCGTAAACCTTTTACATTTCCTGTATTTCTAACCAACGCAAACTTTTTTCATCAAGCAGTTTAGTTAATTTTTCAAACTCAGCAGTTAAGTTTTGAATTTTTTCAAAATTATCATTAGCCGAGCTTAATGCATTTTCAACCTCTTTCTTTTTGTTTTCTAAAACAGGAATTTCTTTTTCTAAATCCTCTAACTCTTTTTGAATTTTATAAGATAATTTTTTAGAATTGCTCTCTTGTTTTATTTCTGGTTTAACGTTTTCAACTTTAACATCAACTGTTTTTGCAACCTCAACTTTTAATTGTTGGTTTTGTTCTTGCTTCCAAATTCTGTATTCGGTATATGTTCCCGGATAATCTTTAATTTCACCTCCACCTTCAAAAGCAAACACGTGGTCAACTAATCTATCCATAAAATATCTATCGTGACTAACAATTAAAACACAGCCTTTAAATTCGTCTAAAAATTCTTCTAATGTTTGTAAAGTAACAATATCTAAATCGTTAGTAGGCTCATCTAAAATTAAAAAATTAGGATTTTTAACCAATACCGTTAATAAATACAACCTGCGTTTTTCGCCACCACTTAATTTACTTACATAGCTGTATTGAACCTCTGGCGGAAAATTAAAACGAGTTAATAACGCAGAAGCTGATAAACTTGTTCCATTTGCTAAAGGGATAAATTCTGCAATATCTTTAACTACTTCTATAATACGTTTATCTTCGGCCAATATCATACCCGTTTGAGAATAATAGCCAAACACAACCGTATCACCTATTTGTACTTTTCCACTATCTGGCTGTAATTCATTTAAAATTATTTTTAATAATGTAGATTTACCCATACCGTTTTTACCAACAACACCAATTTTTTCGCCATTAATAAACGTATATGTAAACGGATTTAAAATTAATTTATCTCCAAAATGTTTAGATACTTTTATAAGTTCAACTATTTTACTTCCTAAGCGTTCCATTTTAACGCTTAGTTCTATTTTTTTATCAATACGTTTTTGTTTTGCTTTTTCTTCAATGTCGTAAAAAGCATCTACCCTACTTTTGCTTTTAGTTGTACGTGCTTTAGGCATTTTACGCACCCACTCTAACTCACGTTTATATAAATTTTTTGCTTTATCAATTTCGGCCGATTTTATGGCTTCACGTTCGGCTTTTTTAGTTAAATAATATTCAAAATCACCTTTATATTCAACAATTTCGCCACGCTCTAACTCAATAATGCTTGAACAAACTTCATCTAAAAAATATCTATCGTGTGTAACTAAAAGTAAACTTAATGCAGCGTTTTGTAAATAATGTTCTAGCCATTCAATCATATCAATATCTAAATGATTGGTGGGTTCATCCATAATTACCAAATCGGGTTTATTAATTAAAACCAATGCAAGCGCAACTCGTTTTTGTTGCCCACCACTTAAGGTATTTATTTTTTGTGATAAATCGTTAAGCTCTAAACGCGAAAGTATTTCTTTTAAATTAGTTTCGTACTCCCAAGCATTCATCTCATTCATTTGGTTTAGCGCTTCATCCATTAACTGAGCAGATTTTGTACCAGGCTGAGATACCGAAAGTTCTACAGCTTCTTCGTAAGCTTTAATACATTTTACAAATTTGTTATCTGCATTTTCTATTAATTGTTGTATAGTTTGATTTTGATCAAGCGAAAAATTTTGATCGAGAAATGCAACAGAAATATTTTTTCTAAAAACAACTTCACCCTCATCGGCAATTTCAATTCCTTTTAAAATTTTAAAAAGTGTAGTTTTCCCGCTTCCGTTTTTAGCAACCAAAGCAACTTTATCGCCATAATTAACACCAAAATTAATTTTATTAAAAAGTACTTTGGTACCATAAGATTTAGACAATTGATTAACCGATAATAAATTCATAATGCGCCGCAAAGATACAGGTTTTGAGATAATTATAACAATCTATAATTTATAGCAATAGCCAACTACTTTTTGTGTTAATTTTAAAGTATGAATAATAACTTAGATGCTACTGAAAATAGTTTAAGTAATAGCGATAAGGAAGTTGAAAAAGCGCTTAGGCCAATTATTTTTGACGATTTTAGCGGGCAAGAAAGTGTTGTGGAAAATTTACAAGTGTTTGTTGCAGCAGCAAAACAACGAAGCGAAGCTCTTGACCATGTGTTGTTACACGGCCCTCCTGGCTTAGGCAAAACAACTTTAGCACATATTATTTCGAACGATTTAGGTGTTAATTTAAAAGTTACCAGTGGCCCTGTATTAGATAAACCAGGCGATTTAGCCGGGTTACTTACAAATTTAGAACCTTTTGATGTTTTATTTATTGATGAAATACATAGGTTAAGCCCTGTGGTTGAAGAATATTTATACTCCGCTATGGAAGATTATAAAATTGATATAATGATTGATAGCGGACCAAATGCACGTACTGTGCAAATAAAACTAAACCCATTTACATTGGTTGGTGCAACTACAAGAAGCGGTTTGTTAACCTCGCCATTACGCGCTAGGTTTGGAATTACAAGTAGGTTAAATTATTACAACAGTAAAGTATTAACCAATATTATACAACGCAGTTCGGATATTTTACAAGTGCCCATTTTAGAAGAAGCTGCTTTTGAAATTGCGCGCAGAAGCCGCGGAACACCTCGTATTGCCAATGCTTTACTGCGAAGAGTTAGAGATTTTGCTCAAATTAAAGGTAATGGAAAAATAGATATTGAAATGGCAACCTACTCCCTTAAAGCTTTAAATGTAGATAAAAATGGATTAGATGAAATGGACCACCGTATTTTAAGTTGTATTATAGATAAATTTAAAGGTGGGCCGGTTGGTATTAATACTATTAGCACCGCTGTTGGAGAAGAAGCAGGAACTATTGAAGAAGTTTACGAACCTTTTTTAGTACAAGAAGGATATTTAATTAGAACTCCACGCGGACGAGAAGTAACCGAAATGGCCTATAAACATTTAGGTAAAAGCATTTGGAAACAAGGCGGTGGCTTGTTTGATGTTTGATTTATTGTTCCTTTAAAAAAATTAATGCGAGCGTAAGACTTGTTGCTGTGTTAAGTATATTAACTTGGAATTAATTTTTAAAAATATTCTTTTTTGAGGTTAGAGTAGTTTAAATAAAAGGAATATGGATTTGGATTAAAGAATTCATATACTAAATATATTTTTACCTTTATAAAATCTTGTTTAGTTTAATGAAGATTTTACGCTTTTTAATTTTAGCTTTTTTATACTTTTGGCAATTTAGTATTGCACAGGTAAACACTTTTGTAATTCCTAAAAGTAGTTTATTTTACAATTTAAATAACGATAGTTTAACTGTTTACGAATGCAGAGTTGTAGAAGCGCAACAAACCTTAACTACCAATGAAGGTGTAAAACTAAATACAGCAAAACAAAAATATACCATTACTACAAAATACGTAATAAAAAATGAAAATAACACTTTAGATATTTACATGTACACAGCGGGTATAACTTCATTTCCTAACCGCAAATTTTCTGGTTTAAAAATTAGAGAAAAAAAATATTGGCAATTTAATTTAGACACTACTTTTAAATTAAATGAACAACAACTAAAGTATTTTATTGCAGCCGAAATTAAAGGCAAAGAAGCTAACGAATACGATTACGCAATTACCAAACACACACAATACCAATTAATTTATAAACGCCATAAAAACTTTAAACAATTGGTGTATGATGAAAAATTAAATTTAAAAGAATTTATACTTCGTTAAATTCGTTTGGATAAACAACTTTACCCGAACAATTTTTTAAGCTGTTGTTTTGTAATTCTATAGCCATAAAAGCACTATCGGGTACTTCAAACGGCGCTTTAATATTCCAAAGTGATGCAGGTTTAAATCCAAATTTAGAATAATAATTACTATGCCCTAAAACAATTACAGATTTAAAACCTACATTTTTAGCTTCATGTAAACCATACATAACTAATTTAGAGCCAATGCCTATACCTTGATGTTTAGGCAACACGGCCATTGGTGCAAGTGCTAAACTTTCGTGTTCAAAATTTTCGTGTGTTTTAATTTTTATTTTAGTAAACAAAATATGTCCTACTATGTTGTTGTTACTAGTTGCAACAATTGAAAGTTGAGGCACAAAAACATTAGTATTTGTTCTTAATGCCTCAACTAGCTTAGCTTCGTTAGTTTGTTTAAAAGCTAAGTTATTTACTTCAAAAACGAATTTGTAATCGTTTTGTGTTTCTTGACGAATAATTATAGTTTCTTTTGTTAACAAAGAACAAATTACTTTTTATTTTCAGCAGCTTTGGCATCGGCTTTTGCTTTAGCTTCTTCTAATGATTTTAAACATTTGGCTTCAGCATCATCGATAATTTTTTGCACTTTTTTATCAACTTCTTGTTTTGCTTTTTCTGCTGCTTTTTTGGCAGCTAACTTTGCAATTGGGTTACTCGCTTGTTCAACCAATGCATCTGCAGCAGCATAACCATCAGCTTTTTGTTTGTCTGCTTGTGTTTGTGCTTCGGCTTTTTGTTTTTCGCATTGAGCTTTTGCTTCTTCTAAATATTTTTGAGCTTGTTCGTTTGCTTTATCAATTGCTGCATTTACAGCTTGTGTTGTAACGGTTGCAACTGCATTTGTAGCTTCTTCTTTTAAACTTGTTTTTACAGTTGGTTTAGTTACCGTACCACCAAATAAAATGTTTACTTTTACTTTATCACTAACGGTTAGACTTGTACCAGCAGCACTATTAGCTTGTGCTAATAAACCTGTTAATGCAGAGTTTGCTGCTCCGCCAAATGTACTTTTTGGTATATCCATTTTCCATTTATAATCGATTGTTTGATCAAATCCTGTACTACCACTAATGTTAACAGGTAAATTATTTACTTTAGTATCAAATGGACTCATTACTACTCTACCATTTTGAATAGTATAATTTACTAATAAGTTTGTAACATCTAAATTTTTTAACTGTTCTATTTTAAGTGCTTCGCCCAATTTCATAAATGGAGGAAAACCGCCCACACTAACCTTATTTGTTTTTAAAGAACCTTTAGCATTAACTGCATTTAAATCTGGTTCCATTTTATCATTTAACGACGTGTTAAAATCTTCTAAAGTACAAGAAAACAATCCTTTAGCATATTCAGCTGCTGGTGCTAATTTTTGAACTGTATTAAATGTTTTAAAAGATTGCTGAATGTCAAAATTTTCGACTTTTAAATTTAAACCAGTGGTTGGTTTTTTAGGATTAGTTGTTTCAAAAAAGCCATTTACAATTAATAAACCACCCATTGTGTTCATTTTTAAATTGGTCATATCTACCTTACTGTTTCTAATAACAACATTACCAACTAAGTTTGTAATATCCATATTTGTATAAATAACTTTATCTAATTTAGTATCTAAAACAAAATCAATATTTGAAGGAACTTCAATTGGCGCACTAGTTGCTGTACTTGTAGGTGCGGCAGTTGTAGTAGCAACAGCGGTTGTAGTAGAAGAACTGCTCATTAGTTCATTTAAATCCATTACCTTACTGTTTAATGCAAACTTACCTTTAATTAATTCGTTTTTAAAAATGTATTGCATAAAGTTTTCTATTTTTCCATTTGCTTGGATATCACTTTTACCAAGTAATGCATCAAAGTTTGCTAATTCAACAAATTGATTGCTAAATTTTAATAACATCGTTTTTAATGCAACCTCATAGGGTAAACTAGCAGTTTTATAGTTCATTTGGTCTATTTGTAAGCTGCCATTTGCTTTAAATTTCTCATAGTCTTGTTTTTCAATTGCACTTAAATGGCCAGCAATACTAATGTCAGATTTAATGGTTCCGTTTAAAGCATCTGTTTTTTCGAGTGGAATAAATTCTTTAACTGATGCTAAAACAATTGTCCCTTTAATATCTGCTGTTAATCCAGGGTCAGAAATTGGTGTTTTAACATGTGCACTTAAATCAATAGGATTACCAGCCATTTCTACATGAAATTTATTTACATCAATTGTTGTAGCATCTAGCACACCGTTAGGGTTATTAACATGTACATCAATATTAATATTGTTTACAGATTTTGGCAAACTAGGATATTTAAACATAGCATTTATAATTCCTAAATTAACAGCAAAAGCAGGCATTTGAACAGCATTGTATGTTCCTTTTGCCATACCATCAAGGGTAAGTTTACCTTCGGTTTTAACTGTGGCAAAATCTTTTGAATATACAGCAGGAATTAACGAAAGTATTGATTTAAATTCGGTTTGTTTGGCTTTAAACGTTAAATCCATTTTAATATTAGTATCAGGCATTTCAACATATCCGTTAAATCCTATTCCTAAATCATTTAAACCTAATTCATTATCTTTAAAAGTAAACTTCATTTTAGGCATATCCATATCTAAATCGGCTTTAAATTTTGTATGCACTTCGTTTAAATATGCTACACCACCCATTTTGAAGGTTGTTTTTGCAATGTCTAATAAATTACTTAACACAAAATTGTCTTGCGTAAAATCGCCTGATAAATCGTAATTAAGTTTTTCGAGCTTACCATACATTCCTCCTTGTTGATCGTCGTAAACAATATTTGCATCAGTAATTTTAAATGATTTTAATTTTACATTAAATTTTGTTGGTTCCGCATTAGTTGTTTCTGTAGGAGTTGCAGAGGTATCAGGCTTTGCAATATCCCAATTAGCTTTACCATTTTTTAATACTTTTCCTAAAATTTTTGGTTCGTTAATTTCAATTGCATTAATGCCGTATGGACCACCAGAAATAACAGATTTTAAATTAATATCTGTACTTAATTGTTTAATAAATGCTAAAGTATCGTCTTTAAAATCATCAACGCCCACAACGCTAACGTTATTAATTTTAAATCTAAAATCAGGGAAAGATGAAAAAATACTTAAATCAAATTCACCAAAATCTACTTTTGCATTTAAATTATTATTTGCTTGTTCTTTAACAATAGATACAATTTTATCTTTAAAAATAAATGGCGCAAGTATTAATAAAATAATTATTACCAGTAATGAAATACCAGTATATTTAAAAATTCTTTTAACTAAAGACGATTTCTTTTTTGTATTATTCATAGCTACTAAATTACAATTTTTTTAAATAATTAAATTAACCTATTTTTTGTTTTCACTTATTTTAACCGTGTATAATTGATTAGGACTTTGCGGGAAATTTAATTGTTGATTTTTTACTTCGTAAGGATAATAAATTGCGCACAATGTATTATTTACACTATATAAATTTTTATGCATTTCTTTAGGTAAGCCATCTAAAATTCCGAGTAAAACTTCCCAACGAACGGTCTCTGTGCCAAAGCCGTAATCGTGCCATACTATAATGCTTTTATTACCTTTAATTAATTTTGAAGCGATTTTTGTGTCGTTAACAACACTGTTATACTTATGATCGCCATCAACAAAAACTAAATCGTATTTGCCAATGTGAGGCGTGAAATCAAAATTAAATGTATTCCCCCAAAGTTGATTTATGTTAGTTGCGTTTTTACAAAGTATACCTTGTAAATTTATATACTCTTGCGAAAAACCTAAATTTTTTAATTCGTCTTTACTTAAATTTAATGTGGTTACTTCTTTTGCATACTTAGACATGCTTAGTGCGCTTTCTCCTCGCCAAGTGCCAATTTCAAAACAGTTAGGCTGATTAAGTTTTTTAGTAATTGCTGTTAACAGTAAATAATCGGTAACAATGCTTCCTCCTTCTAAAAACGAAAAATTATCTAAAGTATTTTCATGTTGTAAAAACTCATTAAAATCTATTTTATTTAATCCATTAGTATAATTGTATTTATTTATAACTTGAGGCATAAAATTAGCATCGTGCTCAAGTATTAAATTAAGCAAACTTGGATTTTTAATTATTAATTGTAATGATTTAAGTAGCTTTTGTAATTTGTTCATTATTTATTTTAATTTGATTGTAGAAAAAATAAATTGCCATAAAAAACACCACAAAATAACTTACTGAATACATAATTGCTGCTGTATTTACCGAAATATATTCTTTTTTATTTACTAAAACTAATGCAAATAGTAAGGTGCTAATAAAACCTGAAATGGTTAAGTATAAATTAATTTTAAAATTTGCTCTACTTGAAAAATAATGTCCAACAATTAAATGAATACTGTTAAAAATAACACCTGGAAATGCGTATTTTAAAATTACATTAACTTGAGAAAAATCGTTACCAAAAAAATACACATAAAAATCAGAAGGAATAAATAAGACTAATAGATAACCAAATACCATAATTAAACTATTAATTTTAATGTATTGTTTAGTTAATTTTAATTGTTCATTTAAATTATCAACCGATGAGAGTTTGCTGTACAAATAAGTGCTTAAACTGTTTGCAATAATTAAAGCAGATTCGGCAACAGAAAGCGCATTTGAATAAACACCCAAAATAAAATAAGGTAATATAAAGTAAAAAATGCGCTGAGTTAAAAAACCACTAATATGCGAAACAATTGCAATTAATGAATTATGTGAAATTTCTTTATAGCTTAATTCTTCTAAATCTTTATCTTTTTTTAATTGAACAAATAAATAAATTAAACCTATAAATAACGCAATACAATAGCTTATTGTAAATGCAATTATAAAAGTTGATATAGCAAGTGTATCTTTTGCAAAATATAAAATTATAAACATTAAAAATGGCTGAATAAAATTAATTAAATTATACATTCCTATTGCTTGTTTAGATAAGCAGTAATAGCCAATAAAAGAGGACAATGAAGCAAATACACAAATAAAAAACAACATTAATAATAAAAATAAATTATCAAAAATTGTTATGGCATAACCTGTTGTAAATATTGAAATAATGCACATAATTACAAGGTTAAATGAAAACAATTGAAGAATTCGTTTTTTTTGAGCCATTTTAACTATAACCGCTCCTCCTCCAATTTCGCTTGCAATTTGCGCAATACTTGCAATTGCAATTATTTTAGTGCAAACGCCTTTAAATTCGGCTCCTTTTAATTGAGATAATAAAATAATTGTTGCAAAATTAAATACTGCAATAGAAAGACGAGTTAAAATATTTATTACAACATGTCTATTCAATTAATTTGTTTTTTTTAATAAACACATGTAAAAACCATCAAACCCTTGGCTAGGCATTACAGACTTTTCTTTAATAATTTTAAATTCAGGATTTGTTTTCAAAAATTCGTTTACTTGATTTTTATTTTCTGAAGGAAAAATACTGCAAGTGCTGTATAATAATTCGCCATTTGGTTTTAGCATTTTACTATAATCATTTAAAATATTTTTTTGTAAAGCAATTGTATCTAAGATAGATTGTTGAGTTAATTTCCATTTAGCATCAGGGTTTCTTTTTATAACGCCTATTCCACTGCACGGCACATCTAAGAGTAATTTTGTTGCCTTACCTTTTAAATTATTTATCGTTTCGTTATTTTTTATATGTATGGTTTCTATATTAAATGCGCCTGCGCGTTTGGATCTCTTTTTTAACTCATCCAACTTCCATTCTTCAACATCCATACTAATTATTTTGCTTTTATTATTTAAACGAGCAGCAAGGTGTAAAGTTTTTCCTCCTGCGCCTGCACAAGCATCTATAATAATTTCGTTTTGAGCTAAATCAAAAAAATTACTTATTTCTTGTGAGCCTGCATCTTGAACTTCAAAAAAACCTTGTTTAAAAAATTCATTAGTAAAAATATTTTGCCTTTTGTTTAAAATCAAAGCATCTTTTACATCATTTACTTTTGTTGTTTCAATTCCAATTGCATTTAATTTTTTTTGAAGGTCGTTAATATTTATTTTTAAAGTATTGCATCGTAAAACAACTTTAGCTTGTTCGTTCATAGAAGAAGATTCTTTTAACCAAACATCGTCACCTAATTCTGTTGAAGCTAATTCCCATAACCAATCGGGGTATGATTGTTTTATTGCAGGATTATTACTTAATAATTGTTCTTTCTTTTTTATAAAATTTGGGTCAATATGCACAAACTCTTGCCATTGTGGCAACTCAATATTTTTTAATACAAGCCAAACAGCAATTTGCAACCAAAAGTTTTTTTCACTTTCAATAATTGAATAATGTAATCTGTAATTTCTTACACAATCATAAGTTACTTCAGCAACAAATCGTCTATCTCTACTGCCCCATTGTGGATTCTGTTTAAATAATCGTTCCAGTACCTTGTCGGTATATTTTTTATTTACAATTATTTCGTTTAAAGATTTTGCAACAGAATCAATTAAATTTTTATAGAGTTTCATTTACATTATTTCTCAGTAATTTTAAATTCCGTTCTTCTGTTATTTTGTCTTCCTGCATCTGTTTCGTTTGTATCAATTGGTTTTGTTTCGCCATACCCTTTTGCTGTTAACCTTGCCGCAGCAATTCCTTTACCAATTAAATAATCTACAACTGATTTAGATCTGCTATCGCTTAATTTCATGTTATAATCATCAGATCCTTTGCTATCGGTATGCGATCCTAATTCTATTTTTATTGTTGGATTTTCATTAAGTAATTTTATTAATCTTTCTAATTCGTTGGCAGATTCTGGTCTTATTGTGGCTTTATCAAAATCAAAGAAAATATTTTTTAATACAATAGTGCTACCCACTTCAATTTTCTTAAGCGCAACGTCTTTATTGTATTCTTGAAAATCTGCATTGTCGGGTAAATTAAAATTTTCGGAGTGAAATAAATAGCCATCTCTTTTTACTGCAATACCATAATTTTTACCGCTAGGTAAAGTAACCAAATATTTACCTGAACTACTGTTAGATTTAAATGTTGCAATTACTTGATTTTTATCGTTATCAACCAACTCAATACTTGCTTCTAAAGGTTGATTAGTTTTTGCATCAGTTATAACGCCTTTCAAAATTGTAACTTTTGCGGCTTTTATTTCTACTGCATTTTCTGTTTTTAAATTAGAAACTGGATTTGCAGCTAAAGCTAGTAATTGATCTTGTGTATTTAATAATGGTTGTTTTTCTGGTCCTAAGAATGTGATTTTATAAATGTCTTGATCTCCGTATCCACCGGTTTTAGCGGATGCAAAGTATCCTCTATTTCCACTTCCACTAACAACAAAAAACACATCATCATCTGGTCCATTTATTGGATAACCTAAATTTTCAGGTTTGCCCCATTTGCCATTAACTAATGTTGATTTAAAAATATCATATCCTCCCATAGTGTTATGCCCTTTACTACTAAAGTACATTGTTACTCCATCTGGATGCATAAAAACACCATCTTCTGAATATTTGGTATTTATATCAGGCCCTATATTTTTAGATACGCCCCATTCTCCTTTAGGATCTAGTTCACAAACATAAATATCACTTCCTCCTAAACCACTTTCTTTATTAGAAACAAAATATAATTGTCTGCTATCAAAACTTAAACTCACTGTATTTTCATGATATTTTTTAGTGTTAATGTTTTTATTCATGTGAACTGGAGGCTCCCAATCAGCTCCAAATAAAACAGTCTCATATAAATCTCCATTATCAGATGATAAATCTCTATAAATATAAAGTTTACTGCCATCAGGAGATAAGCCTGCAACAGCATCATGACTTTCTGTATTTACATTTTTACTTAATAATTTTGCAGGTTGCCATTTACCATTAAGTTTTGTTGAAACATAAACATCTTCAAAATATTTATTATCGCCTTCATCTTTTTTTCCACCTGTAGTATTATCTCTACGTGCTGTGTACATTATTGTTTCTTCATCGGCCGTAATTGCAGGTCCATATTCAGGAAATGAAGTATTAATATTTGGTCCTAAATTATCTACAAAAACACGTTCGGGAGTTGCTGATAGTTTTTTTCCATTATTACATTCATCAATTTTTTTATTTACATCTTCAATTTCTAAAGCATTACTTTTAGCTTTTTGGCTTAAAAATGTTAAATGTTCTTTATATTTTGTAATAGCTTCGTCCCATTTACTATTTAAATGGTATGTCCATGCCAACCAATAGTTTAAATCATTTTCCACATTAGGATGTAATTGATTTGCAGCTTCTAAATGTTTTAAAGTTTGAGGATTTGCAGGATCGCTAACCCACCAAATAAAACCTAACATATAATTTAACCTGCCATCTTTTGGATTAAATGCATAAGCAGTATTTAGTGGGGCTAATGCATCTCTAAAATTTGTAATGCCACTCATTCTGTAATCGTGATGGCTCATAGGCATCATTTTATTGGTGCTCAAGTATGCTTTTTTAAAGTCATCAAATTCGCCTCTTCCTTGACTATAAAATTCTGTTCCAATATCTAATTGTTTACGTGCATTTTTAAATTCTTCTTTTTTACCCGGAAAATTATCTTTATCCCAAGTAACTTCCTGTGAAATAATAAAAGATGGAATAATTGCTATTAAAAATAGTGTTATTAATTTTTTCATTTTTAGTTGCATGTTGAGTTTATAAATAATTTAGCTCCTGTAACGCCCAATTCTAAGGCTTTTTTCCAATCTGTACAACAACCTTCTTCTTCTCTAAGCATTTGTTTGGCAATACCTCTATTATAAAACGCAGCACCATTTTTTGCATCTAAATCAATAGCTTTGGTAGATAAATCTTTTGCTTTTTTATAATCTTTATTTTTTAAAGCAATGCTTGCTAAATTGTTATATGCTCCAGAATTTTTTGGATCTTTAGATAATACTGATTCAAAATCAGCACTAGCCGCTTTTAAATTATTATTATCAAAATTAGCTGCGCCTCTGTTATTTAAGGCTAATAAATAATCCGGTTTAATTTGTAGTGCTTTTGAATAGGCTTCAATTGCTTTTGGAAATTCTTTATTTAACCTGTAAGTTGAACCTAAATTATTATAAATAAAAAATTGTTTATCATCAATACTAACTGCCTTATTATAATCTGCAATTGCACCTGCATAATCTTTCATTTCTCTTTTTGCGGCAGCTCTATCATTAATTGCAAAAACATAATTAGGGTTGGCATCAATGGCTTTAGAATAATACAAAATTGCTTCTTTATAATCAGCATCTTCAAATAAAATTAAACCTTTATAATAATTTGCTTCTTGATGATCTGCCTTAATTTTTAAACATTGATCTAAACTTGAAGTTGTACTATCTTTTTTATTAAATGCATAATATATTAAAGCTTTATTAAAATAATTATCAGCATTAATAGGATTTAATTTTAATGCTGTATTAATATCTGCAATTGCGGCTTCGCTATTTTTTAATTGAACATAAGCTATTGCTCTATTGCTAAAAGCTTTATCAAATGTTGTTTTAACAGTTACGCATTTTGTAAAAAAATCTACAGCAACGGCATATTCTTTTTTATTTAATGCCGCTAAGCCATTATTATAATCTTGTTCGGCTTGTAAATTAGGGTCGGTTAAGGCAGCTACTTTAACGGTATCTTGCGCACTAAGTGTTAAAGTAAAAACTACGGTTAATAAAAACAAAAAGTTTTTCATGTTTATACAATTTTATATATTAAAATTAAGAGGCATAATTTCATAAAAATAAGGAAAATGTACACAAAAAACAACTTTCAAATTGCACAAAATTTTAATTAATTTTACCTATTCTAAAATTTACATGAAAAACTTACTAGTACTGATATTTGCAATAATCATAGCGAATTTTAAAGCGCAAACATTTGGCGAAAAATTAAGAAAAAAATTAATTGATGACCCTAACAGTAAAATTGAAAAAAGTAAAACCAATTACGATGAAACAAATTTCAACTTTGTAATTAGTTTAATAGATAACAGTTCGTTGTTTGAAACCGAAGAGCAGGGATCCGGATTTATGAGTAGCGTTTCTAACTTATTAAATAGTGGTATGGAAAATACCGAAAATGATGTTGCATATAGAAATTTAAAAAACGGAGAATATTTATTAGCTCGCAATCAACATTTTTTAGCCGAACAAAGTTTTTTACAATCGTTACGTTCATATACAGTAACAATGGATACCAATAAACAAAACGTAAATTATGAACAAGTATTAAGTAATTTAGGATTATTGTATCAAACTAAAGGTATGTACACAAAAGCATTACCTTACCTTGAAAAAGCTTTGTACTGGCGAAATAAAGGCAAAATAAAAGGTATGCAATTAGTGAGCATGAATAATTTAGCGGTTTATAAAAAGGAAATAGGAAATTACTTAGATGCAGAAAAAGATTTTAAAGATTGTATTGAATTTGCTAATAGCGATACAAACTCTATTGCCAAGGCCCTTATACATAACAACCTTGCAATGCTGTATGTTGATTTAAATAAATTAGATGATGCTGAAAAACATATTTTATTAGCAGTAGATTATTCTAAAAAGACATTAAAAACTTATTCTGAAAACGCAATAAAATTTAGAGTTAATTTATGTAATATTTATAGGCTTAGAAAAAAATACACAGAAGCTGAAACATTACTAAAAGATGCTATTTCAGAAAGAGAAGCAAAACTTTCTACATATTCTGATTTAGCCTTTTTAAAAAAATCATTAGCATTATTATATACCGATATGGGCAATCTTTATCCTGTAGAAAGTTTATTGAAAAGCGCTTACGATATTAATAAAAGAAAATTAGGATCTAACAATCCTGCAACACTTTCTGCTTTACAAGAGTTAGGAAATTATTATAGAGTAACTAAAAACTCAACTAATGCACAAGAGTGTTTAGTAAAAGTAGTTAATGAAAAGAAAGAAGTTTATGGAGAAACTCACCCAAACTATATTCAAGCCCTTGAAGATTACGCAATGGCTTTATGGTTAGGTAATGATTATAGTTATGCGAAAAGTAAATTTAGTATTGTAATGGATAATACCCTAAATTATATAAATACCTTTTTTAAATCGTTAAACGATAATGAAAAAGCTTTATACTGGGAAAAAACTAATCGTAGGTTACAAAATTATTATTCTTTTACCTCTGATTATACAAAAAGAGACTCAAGTATTTTAGTTGATATGTATAACACTTTAATTAACACAAAAGGGTTTTTACTTAATAACTCATCAAAAATAAGAACAGCAATTGCAAATAGTGGAGATGAGTCTTTAAAACAAACTTATAAAAAATGGTTAGAGGTTAATGAAAATTTAAATGCAGCTTATCAATTAAGTGTTGAAGAAAGAAAGAAAGAAAAAATAAATGTTGATAGTTTAAAAGAGAATATAAGTAATTTAGAAAAAGAGTTATCGCAAAAAAGTGATGCCTTTAAAGATGGTTTAACTACTCAAAAAATTGAATTGAGTAATGTACAATCTAAATTAAAAGATAATGAGGCTGCCGTTGAAATAATACAATTAAATGCAGTTGCCGGAAGCGACATATTAGCTAATTATAAAGCTTTAATAATTAAAAAAAATCATATTAAGCTTGTAGATTTAGGCTTGCTTGATAGTGTAAATACAACCATTTCAAATTTTAGAGATTGTATAATAAACGAAAAACCTGTACCTCCTGCTTATGCATCAACATGGAAAAATGTAGATGCTGAATTAAAAAACTATAAAACAATTTATATTTCGAGTGATGGTGCTTACCATCAGTTAAGTATAAATTCTTTAAAAGATTTAGAAAATAATTATATAATCGATAAGTATATTATTTCGTTTGTAGGAAACACAAAAGATATTTTAGATGTAAAAAATAATTTAGAAAATCCAATAAAACCTACAAGCGCATTTTTAATTGGAAACCCTTATTATGGAAGTAGCGGAAGTATTGCGCAATTGCCAGGTACTGAAAAAGAAGTTAATAATATTACAAAGCAATTATTAGCGCTTAATATAAAAACTAAAACTTTAATTGGGAAAAATGCAACTGAAACAGAAATTAAAAAAATAAAATCGCCAAGTATTTTACACATTGCTACACATGGTTACTTTTTAGCAGATTTAAGTAAAATGGAAGTTAACAAAGTTGTGGGTGTTGATTTAAATTCAGCAAAAGAAAATCCTTTATTAAGAAGTGGATTAATGTTTGCTAATGCTGATAATGTATTTAAAGAAGATTATAAAAGTTTAAAAAACAAAGATAATGGCGTGTTAACTGCTTTTGAAGCATTAAGTTTAAATTTAGAAAAAACCGACCTTGTAATATTAAGTGCTTGCGAAACTGGATTAGGAAGCGTAAAACAAGGCGAAGGAGTTTATGGTTTGCAACGTTCATTTTTAATAGCAGGGGCAAAAAGTATTATTATGAGTTTATGGGAAGTAAGTGATGATGCAACAATGGATTTAATGACCGCTTTTTACAGTAGTTATACTAAAACAGGTGATAAAACAAATTCATTTAATAATGCTATAAAACAAGTTAAAACTAAATACAAAGACCCATTTTATTGGGGTGCTTTTGTAATGTTAAATAAGTAACATTATTTTAAAAAACAAAATCTTTATTTATATTTGTTAAACATAAATTAATATACAATGAAAAAAATAGTAAATACAACCTCAGCGCCAGCACCAATAGGCCCATACAATCAAGCTGTAATTGTAGGCGATAGCATGTTTATTAGCGGAACAATTGCTATGGATTTACAAAGTAAGCAACTTGTAAAATGTAGCATTAAAGATGAAACCAAAATGGTAATGGATTACATTGGCGAAATTTTAAAAGCTGGGGGATGTACTTTTGATAATGTTGTAAAAACAACTATTTTTTTGCAAGACATGAACAACTTTGTTCAAGTTAATGAAGTATATGCATCTTATTTCACAAAAGATTTTCCTGCAAGAGCTACAATACAAGCAGCGCGTTTACCTAAAGATGCAAATGTAGAGATTAGTGTTGAAGCAAAACTTTTTTAATTTTTCTTTAACTCTTTACATAAAAATTCTGTAAACAAATTTGCCCCTTTATCGTTCATGTGATGCTGATCAATAAACAAGTTGCGTTGATTGCAAAATTTAAGAGATGAAAAATTCCTGTAAGTTATTTTATTAGTTAATGCTATATTTTTAAGCTGACTTATTATTTGAGTGTGATTTAATACATCTAATTTTCCACCTCCAAAAATAGGAGATGTTATTAAATTTAGTTTTATGTTATTAGTCTTACAACAATAAATTAATGAATCTAAAAAAGCCCTGTCTTTTAAATTAAACCATTGGTATTTAAACTCATTTGAAAATACATTTTGAGATAATTGTAAATTATTTTTAAAATATCCTTTATAATATAAACTATCTGATTTTATGTTTTTATTAAAAAAATATTGGAATCCTGTGCTAATATTTTTAATTCCTAAATTAGCTATTGAATAAACAATACAATTTTTCGCATAAATAAATCTATTGTCACTTTTTCCAATAGCATTATAAGTATCATTATTTTCAATAAAGGGGAATAAATTTTGAAAATCCATCCATTTATCCTCATGATATTTTAATACATGATAATCTATTTCATAAAAAATAGTTTTAGGTGCTTTGCTTTTACGCAAATAACATTTTAATAAATTAAAAGCTTGCTCAATATTAGCTCCATTATAACTTACATTAAAAGAATTAAAATTTAAAATTGAATCTGCTAACTTAGTATTATAATGCATTTGTGCACGAGATGACCCTAAAAACAAGACGTCAAAATTATTTGTTTTATTAAATATTGTATTGTATTTATCATAAAAACCAATTTTTGCACTTAATAAATTTTTGTAATGAAAATATTTAAAGGCATATAATAAACCTAAAAATATTAAAATATATAAAATTATTCTTTTCATTAAAATTGAAAATATATAAATGCATTTGAATTAAAATTACCAAACGCAACTATTAAAAATGCTATAACTATATAAAATGCAGGTTTAAACAAAACATCTTTAAATCTATTGTTTTTTAACAAATTAAACTCTTCATGTAAATCTTTAAATAATAAAATAAAAACAGAAATTATCATAACAATATATAAACTTAAGTCATTTAACTCAAACAGTTTTAACAAACTAAAATCAAAATTCAAATTAAATAATTGTTTGTATATATATTTTAAATCTATTATACTATTTGCTCTAAACGCAATAAGGCTTATAGTATGAAAAACTATTAAATAAGTCCATCCAAATACTTTTGGTGCATTAAATTTTTTAAATCTTTCTAAATAAATAATTTCTATTATAAAAAATATGGCATGCCATAAACCCCAAATTAAAAAAGTAAAGTTTGCACCATGCCACATGGCGCTTATAATAAAAACCAAAAATATATTTAACAACCATCTAAATTTACCTTTTCTATTTCCACCTAACCCAATGTATAAATAATCTCTAAACCAATTGGTAATACTAATATGGTTTCGTTTCCAAAACTCGTGTAACGAAGTAGAGAATAATGGTCTACGCCAATTTATATTTAAATTTATATTAAATAATTTAGCTACACCAATGGCTATATCACTGTATCCACTAAAATCAGCATAAACTTGAATAACAAAACCTAAAGATGCAATACATAGTTCAAGCGATGAAAAGGATGTTACATTATTAAAAACAGGTGTAACCAAGTTATTTAAATTATCGGCAACAACTAATTTTTTAAAATAGCCCCATAATATTAGCTTAATACTTTGTTCCCAATTTATATTTTTAAAATAAGTTACTACTTTTAATTGTGGCATTAAATCATTATACCTAACAATAGGGCCAGCAACCATATGAGGAAAAAACGAAACATACAATAAAAAATCTTGTAATTTATCTTTTGGTAAATATTTACCCCTGTAAACATCTATTGTGTAACTGATAGATTGAAATGTATAAAACGATAAACCAGCAGGAATAATAAATTGATTAAGAAAATTGAAATGCAAATTAAATCCACCAACTATAGAATTGTAAAAAAAAACAAAGTATTTAAATGCAAATAAAACGCCAAGGTTTGAAATTAAACTTAAACATAAAAAGAATTTTTTTTTCTGTGATTGACTTATTTTTTTTGCACACCAAAAATCAAAAGCAGAGGTTCCTATTAATAAAACTAAAAAATAAGGGTTGTAACTGTAATAAAAATAATATGAGGCTATAAGTAAAAATAAATTTCTATGTTTTGCAGGAGTGATCCAAAATATTGTAAAAACAATTGGCAAAAACAATGTAAATATGAGTGAATTAAATAACACTTATATAATTTTTTTTCTTAAGCTTTTTTTATCGCTTTTAGCTTTTTTATTTTTTTGATTGTTTAGTTTGCTTGCCAAAGTTGGTTTAGTTTTTAACCGTTTTACTTTAGGTTTTAGCAGCTTTTGTAAATAATTAATTAATTTGTTTTGAACATCTTCTTTGTTAGAAAGTTGAGTTCTATATTTAGAAGAAACAAACTTTAAAATCTCATTATTAATTAAACACTTAGATTCTATTAAAATAGTATTAATTTGTGATGCGATTAAAGCTTTAGATTGCCGAACATTAAATGATATCTCAACCTTGGTTTCAAGTTTATTTACATTTTGTCCTCCCTTGCCTCCACTTCTTGAAGTTTGATACAAACACTCATTTATAATTAATTTTATTTGAGATTCTGCTAACATTAGAGTTTTAATAAAGATATATCAAATATTTACAATTTTTATATTAAAAATTTACTTTTGATAAAGATTGAATAAACTCTTTTTCATATTTGTAATTTTTATACAACTTTCTTTAGCTCAAAACATAAAACAATGTAAAGAAAGATTTGATAATTATTTAAATTTTAAAGGCAGTTTAAATGAAATTGTTATTTTTGAAAATGATGCTATTCATATAAAAAACAGTAATGGCGAAAAAGTTTTTTCAGTATTTAGCCATGAAATACCAATGTTAGCAGAGTTTTTTGAAAATAACTCTTATACTCAACATGAAAATTTATTAAAATTAAAAGGCACAAAAAAGTACAGCAAAAGACAAAGAGATAGTTTGTATATTTATATTGATGATGTGAAAACATTGCCAAAACGTAATAAAACAAAGCCTTTACAAGGTTATAAAATTGCTATAGACCCAGGTCATTTTGGAAATGATTTATATGACGCAAAAATAGAACAAAAATATTTATACTTTCCTAAAAGTAATTTAAAAAATGACAGTATAAAATTATTTGAAAGCGAATTAAATTATCAAACTGCAAATATTTTAAAGAAAAAACTAGAAGATCAAGGAGCAACAGTTTTTTTAACACGCGAAAAAGCAAATTATACTTCGTTTAACACAACATACCAAACTTGGCTTAAAACAAACAAAAAAAACACATTAGATAGTTTATTAGCGCAAAATAAGCTTACAAATTCGAAGTACAATTACTTAATAAATTTAAATGAATATAAATTCTTTTGGGAATTTTTTAGAGATTATGAATTACAAAACAGAGCTAATAAAATAAATCATTTTAACCCACATGCAACAATAATAATTCATTACAATGTTGACGAGAAAAATGCGCCTTGGCAAAAACCAACAACAAAAAACTACACAATGTGTTTTATTGGTGGTTCTTTTACCGAATCCAATTTAGATAAAACTGAAAGTAAAATCCATTTTTTAAGATTGTTACTTACCAACCAGTTAAACGAAAGCGAAAAATTATCAGATTTTACTGTACAAAACTTTAGTAAATATTTATCTATCCCAATGGCAAAATATATTGACGCTGATTATTTACATAACAATGCTTTAGCAACAAAAAAACCAGGTGTTTTTAGTAGAAATTTATTACTATGTCGAATCGTCAATTCTCCTTTAGTTTACGGTGAAGCACTGTATCAAGATAATGAATTAGAACTTGAAAAATTAACACAAAACCCAATTAATTTAAGTGGAATAAACGCAAATAAAAGACTTTATGAAGTAGCAGATTGTTATTTTAATGCCGTTTTACATTATTTAAAAACAAAACGTTAAAATGAGAAAAGAAGATTTTTTAAAAAAACAAACTGATAAGTTAGGGCAAATTTTAGGTTTTGTTTTAGCTAAAATATTAAAATTAAAAACAGAAAATAATATTTCTTTAAAGCTAATGGAAATATTAGAAAATTTTGAAAATGAACAAGGATTAAATTTTGAAAATAGTGTGAAATTAAATAATGATGACTTTAAAATACAATTACACAATAATAATATTACTATTGAGAATTATGAATCTATTGCGTTAATTTTATTTGAGATTGGTGTTTTAAAAGAAAATTATAACGATAAATTAAACTATTTAAATAAAGCAAAATTGTTATTTGAATTAACTAATAAATTAGGCTCAACTTACTCTTTACAAGCAAATATTAAATTAAGCGAAATAAATAAGTTATTAGAAAAATGAAAATTGAAGACCATATTATATTTGAAGACGAAACCATTTTAGTAATTAATAAACCAAATGGTTTAATGGTTGAGCCAGATAGAAACAATCACGTTAATTTATTAGATATTGCAAAAAAATATGTGTTTAATAACTTTAACTCTACTTATATTCAACATTTACACAGACTCGACAGGCCAACAAGTGGGTTAATTCTTTTTACAAAAAAAAGAGAATATCTACATGAGTTAAGCAATCAGTTTGCAGAAAGAAAAGTTAAAAAATTTTATACAGCCATTTCAGAAAATTTTCCTCTTCAATCAAAAGACACTTTAATGCATTGGCACAGAAAAGAAAAGAAAAAAGCAAAAATTTACGACACCGAATTTGAATACACAGAGCAAGCCATTTTAACCTATTCAACTGAAAAAGTTAACAATAAATGTTTATGGCAAATAAATTTACAAACAGGAAAATATCATCAAATAAGAGCGCAACTACAATATATTAATTGTAGTATAATTGGAGATGTAGATTATGGGTCTAAAATAAATTTTGAAAATTCGTTTATTGCATTACACGCTAAAGAATTAAGTTTTGCGCATCCTTTAAGTAAACAATTAATAACTATTCAAGCCCCAACACCAAGTCAATTTAACAACTTGTTAATTTAAATTAATGCAAATTCAAAACACTAATTTACCAATTGCTGAAATTATTCCGCAAGTAATTTCTGAATTATGTATTAATAATACACTTGTTTTAAGTGCACCTCCTGGGGCAGGTAAAAGTACATTATTGCCGCTTTACTTACTGCAAACTTTACCTGTTAATCAAAAAATAATTATTCTTGAACCTAGAAGATTAGCAGCTAAATCAATTGCAAACAGAATGGCAGAGTTAATAAATGAAACAGTTGGAGAAACCATTGGTTATAAAATTAGATTCGAAAACTGTACATCTAAAAAAACAAGAATTGAAGTAGTAACAGAAGGTATTTTAACAAGACAATTACAAAAAGACAATACTTTAAATAATGTTGGAATTATAATTTTTGATGAGTTTCATGAAAGAAATTTAAATTCTGATTTAGCTTTAGCCCTTTGTAAACAAGTTCAAGATATTTTAAGACCAGACTTAAAACTATTAATTATGAGTGCTACTATAGATTCACTATTAATAGCAAATAAAATTAACTCTAAAATTATTGAAAGTAAAGGAAGGCAATACCCGGTTAATGTAATTTATTCAAAAAATACAACTATTGAAACATTAAACGAACAAATTGCTTATGAAATAAAAAATACTCTTAAACAGTTTAATGGTGATGTGTTAGTTTTTTTACCAGGGGAACATGAAATTAAAAAATGTGAAGATGCATTAAATAGTTTGGACTTAAGTATAATTGTATATCCATTATATGGCGCCCTTCCTTATCATTTACAAAAACAAGCAATTCTTCCTAACAAAAACGGTAAACGTAAAGTTGTTTTAGCAACTTCAATAGCCGAAACAAGCTTAACAATAGAAGGAATAAAAATTGTAATTGATTCAGGTTATGTTAGAAAATCTGTATTTGACCCTAACTCTGGGCTATCTAAATTAATTACTACAAACGTAACTAACGATGTTGCAGACCAAAGAGCTGGTAGAGCAGGTAGATTGTCTGAAGGAACATGTGTTAGACTTTGGACATTAGCAAGCCAACATCAATTAATTAAACATAAAAAACCAGAAATTGAAGAGGCAGACTTAACAAGCTTAACTCTAAATATAATAAATTGGGGCTGTAAGAATTATCAAGATTTATTTTGGATAAGCGAACCATCAAATGTTTCATATAATCAAGCCGTTAATTTATTAGAAAATTTAGAAGCTGTTAGCCATAATAAAATAACAAATCACGGAAAGGCAATTTTAAATTTACCATGTCACCCAAGGATTGCCCATATGTTATTAAAAGCAGAAAACTTAGAACAAAAACAATTAGGCTGTGATATCGCCGCATTATTAGAAGAAAGAGACCCTTTAGGGAAAGACTATGGCATTGATATAAATTTAAGAATTGAACGTTTAAGATCTCAACGTTCATCTTTAAAACTCACTAAACAATTTCAAAAAATAGAAAAAATTTCAAGTTCATATCGAAAATTATTAAATATTGAAGAGTCAAATTCAATTTTTGATTATTATTTAACTGGCTATTTAATTGCTCAAGCTTTTCCTGAAAGAATTGCTTGTGCTAAACCGGGTAACAATAATTTGTTTCAAATTTCAAATGGTAAAATTGCATCAGCCGGAATAACAGATGATATTGCTAATGAACCTTGGCTAGCAATTGCAAATGTTGATATGAGAGATGGGATAGGAAAAATACATTCAGCTTCACCTTTAAACCCTAAAGACTTAATAAATCAGGTAAAAGAAGTAGAAAATGTTAAATGGGATAAAAAAAATGGAATTATTATTGCTGAGCAAGAATTACGTATTGGCAATATCATTTTAAAAAGCAAAACAATAAACCCATCAAACGAAAAATGTATTGAACTAATTTGTAACGAACTTAAAAATGAATTTGAAAGTTTACTAAACATTACTGATGAATTTAAAAATTTACAAAACAGAATATTAAGCTTAAAAAAATGGGAACCCGAATTAAATTTGCCTAACGTAAAAACAGATTATTTAAAATTAAATTGTTTAGAATGGTTAGCGCCTTATTTAATAAATGTTAGAAAAGCTGATGAACTTAAAAAAATAAAAATTGATGATGCGCTTTATTCGTTTTTAAATTGGGAATTACAAAACGCTTTAGATTTGCTTGCGCCAGAAAAAATAGTTGTACCAAGTGGCACTAAAATAAAAATAAATTATTTTGAAAATGGCGAAACACCATCAATTTATGTAAGACTACAAGAAGTGTTTGGATTAGAAAATACGCCTTTAATAAACAATGGTAAAGTTAAAACAGTAATACATTTATTATCTCCAGGGTATAAACCAGTACAAGTTACATCTGATTTAAAAAGTTTTTGGAGTAATTTATATTTTGAAGTAAAAAAAGAATTACAACGCAAGTATCCAAAACACTCGTGGCCTAATGACCCAATAAATGCTGAAGCTATAGCAAAAGGTAAAAGCACAAAAAAATAAATGGAAACAGAAATACTAATAAAAGAAATTAAAAAAACAAAAGTTCTCGAATCAGAAGAACGACAAACAATAATACATTGTAAATGCACAGGCGAAGGTAGCGAGCTTTACCGCATTTGGCCAAGTACTTATTTAATTGAACATGAAAATAATGAAAGAAAAAAATTAATTACAGCTTTTAATATTTCTTTTGCTCCCGAATGGACAATTAACGATGGCAAAGGCTTTACTTTAATTTTTGAAGGATTAAGCAAAGCTTGTAAACAATTTGATTTAAAAGAAATTATTCCCTTTGCTGGTGGATTTGAAAAGCTTAACATTAAACGCAATAATACAGATGTTTACACAATTATTTTAGACTAATTAAAATCTCTTAAAGCATCTGCAACTACAAAGGTGCTTCCTCCTACAAAAATAAAATCATTTTTATTTGCATTTTTTTGAGCAGCCTTAATCCCATCTAAAACATTAGAAAACGATTTGCCTTTTAGTTTATATTTTGTTGCTAAAAGTTGTAATTCATTTTCATTTAACGCTCGTGGAATACTAGCTCTTACAAAATAATAGTTTGCTTTTTTGGGTAATAATTTTAAAACAGAATTAACATCTTTATCATTTACCATGCCAATAACCATATGTAAATTTATATAATTAATTGATTTTATATTTTTTAAAACCTGTTTTATACCGTCAACATTATGTCCAGTATCAGCAATAATTAAGGGTTTGAGATTTAATGTTTGCCACCTGCCTGTAAATTGAGTTAGCTTACAAACATTTGCAATACCTTTTTTTAAATTTGCAATTGTAATATTAAATCCATTTTGACTTAAAACATTTAATGTTTGTAGTACTCCTTTTAAATTTTTAATTTGATAAGATCCTGTTAAATCTAAATTTAGATTAATTAATTTGTTGTTAAATAATACAGAAATGTTTCTTTTTCCTTTTACAATTTTATCTTCTTTACATTTTATTGTTTTATCGGCAAAACAAATTGACGCATTAACTCGTTTAGCTTTATTGGTAAATATTGCATGCGTTTCTTTCTGAGTTTCGCTAATTACAATAGGTACATTTTTTTTAATTATTCCAGCTTTTTCATTTGCAATTAAAGAAATTGTGTTGCCCAACAAGTTCATATGATCCATGCCAATATTTGTAATTAAAGATACTTCTGGGGTTATAACATTTGTTGAGTCTAACCTCCCTCCTAATCCTACTTCAATAATGGCAACATCAACTTTTTTCTTTTTAAAATATTCAAACGCTAAACCTACTGTCCATTCAAAAAAACTTGGTTTTATTTTTTTAAATGAATCATCATATTTTTCAACAAAATTTACTACTTCTTGTTTTGAAATTACTTTTCCATTAATTTTTATTCGTTCTCTAAAATCAACCATATGTGGCGAGGTATATAAACCAGTTTTATATCCTGCAGCTTGCAATACCGCGGCTAACATATGGCTACTGCTTCCTTTACCATTTGTGCCTGCAACATGTATTGTTTTAAAATGTAAATGTGGATGATTTAATACCTCCATTATTTTAAGGGTATTATTTAAATCTGCCTTATAAGCAGCAGCACCAACACGCTGAAACATTGGCAACTGATCAAATAAATAATTTAGCGTTTGTTGGTATGTCACTTTAATCTAAAGGCTCAATTGCGTTTATCATTTTATTTAAATCCTTTTCTACATTAGGATTAAGCAAATTCATACTTTCTTGCCAAGCATAAAAAACATATGCTCTATCTTTCAATTTAGCAACAAATCTTACCACATCATAAGATTTTTGATTTCCTTTTTTAGAATCAACAAAATGTGAATGTCTTTTTTCAAAACTAAAAAATTCGTTTTTAGTTTTATCATACTTTTCTACAGGAACAAAATTTAATGCGCCAACAAAATTTCTTTTAGTGGAATCTAAACCCGAAATTAATGTTGGATAAACAACAACATTAAATTGTCCATTTTTGTTTGGACTATAAAAATGAATGGCTGAGCAATTGCAAAACGTATTTTTAGAGTTTTCCCAATTAATTTCGGCAGTAAAAGGGCTAACATTCCAACCTTCGGGAAGTGTGTATTTTAATTTTAACTCCTTTACTTTAATAGGTTTTTGTGCTAACATAAAAGTTGTAGCAGTTAAAAAAAATAGTGTAATTAATTTTTTCATTTTTTATTAATTTTGGTTAAAAATACAAATTCGCTTAAAATTATACGTAATTTTGCATTAGTTCTTTTTTTTATGGGTCCGACCGGTTTTGACAGTAAGCGCATCAATTAAGTAAGCATGTAGTGCGTTGTAAGAAGAGCACTTTAAACTAAACTTTCAAAACTTTTATTTGGCGAAGAGAATTCTTACGCTATGGCTGCCTAATCTAGGATTACGCAACCTTTGCTCCTTTAGTAGCTTAGCTGCACTGCGATTAAAGTAGAGCATCAAAAATGTGTAGTTTGTTTTTGTAGGGTTACGCACAAAGGCAATATTAGTAACTAAGTTGGTATTTGGTTTGAATTAACGCCTGGTACTAATCGAAAAATAAGTTAATACTAAACATGTAGAAGGCTTTCTTTTTCCTTATTTGGACGAGAGTTCGAATCTCTCCGGATCCACCAAACTAAAAAAGCCTAATAAATTTATTAGGCTTTTTTAGTTTTACATGAATTACTCTTTTATTATTTTTTCAATTTGTTTATTTACGTTTTGAATTATTTCAAGAAAATAAATTCCTTTAGGTAATGATTCTAATTACATTTAACAATTAAAACACACTAAACCAATTTAGTATTTACCCAATTAAAGCTGGTCTTTGTTTAATTTCGTGATAACAAATGCAATGTTTAGCGTAGTAATGAAACACCATACTTTTACGTGTTTTATTTTTGTTTATATGAGGCTCGCCGCCATGCATTAGGTTAGCATGCCAAATAAGTAAATCTCCCTTGTTTGCTTTAAATACTAATTTTTGTAAGTTTTTTTCTTTAACTTTAGTTTCAAGCATATCTTCATATTCAGTGTAACTTTTATCTCCAATTAGCCATTTGTTACCAACGTTGTTATAATCTGGGTTTAAATAATATGGTAGTAAATGACTTCCTGGATAGTAATGAAGAGGGCCATTTTCTTCTGTAATGTCTTCTAATGCAACCCAAACACCAAGCAAACCACCTAAAGGAAAGGTTGTCATATGTACACTATCGCTATGCGTATGTTGTTCGCTTCCAGTAATAAAATTAATACTTTGAAACAACACGGCTTCATCATTTAGCAATGAGTTTAAAAATTTCTTTAACTTTAAATCTTCACCAATTGATTTTATGAGTTGAGATTGCTTAAGTACAAACATTAATTTGTTTCGTTGAACAAATTTTATTTTACCTGTTTTTAATAAATTATCAATCTCTAAATTAACATCATTAACAGATTGGTTAGATAAATAATTTTTTAATATTAAATAGCCATTTTTAGAATAATCTAAAAAATGATTTTGATCTTCGGGACTTGAATTTTTAAAAATCTCTGTTTGATTTAAAGGGGTAATATTTAAATTACTAGGCTTTAAAACATCTGGTTTAAAGTTTTTAAAATCGATACTACTTAAAGGCGAATAATATTTCTTTTTTAGCCCTAATTTTTGATAATGAGGTAAATTGTGTTTTAATTTACTTTTATTAAAAAAATTATAAAGAGAGTATAATGCCTTAAGCCGAAATAACATGTTTTAGCTAATTAAAATCTGCTTTTCCCAAAGTTTTTCTTTTTGTCAAAACTATTATTTCCATCTTTTTTAGAAAAGCTACTTGATCTTTCTTTTTTACCAAATCCTCCACCATCGCGTTCTTTTCTATCTCCTTTTCCAAATCCTCCACGGTCATCAGATCTTCTTCGCCCTCCTTTAAAATCGCGCTTTTCGCCTCCTTTAAAGCCACCTTTGTAACTACCGCCTCCAAATCCTTTTCCACCACGGTCTCCTCCACCTTCTTTCATTTTACGGTTACTTACTTCAACGCTAATTTTTCTATTATTAAATTCTAAATCGGCACTGTTTAAAGCTAAAAAGTTATCTACAAATTTACTTTCAGTTTCAAAAAAAGAAAAGCTACTTTTTACATCAACATTAAACACCATACGAGGATGTAATTTTACTGCATCACTTAAAAAATCTTTTAAACTGTTATGGTTAAAGCCATCCATATTACCCATGTTTACAAAAAAGCGAGTAGTGCGGTGCTTACCAAATGCACCATCAACTGCACCTTTTTCTATATTTAAATCAGGCGCATTTTGATAATATTCATGAAAACGATTAAACTCTTCGGAAATAAAACGTTTAATTAATTCTTCTTTAGTTAAATCTTTTAACTCTTCGTAAATTTTAGGTAAAAAGCTTTCTATCTCTTCATCTTTAACTTCAACATTGTGAATTTTATTTACCAAGTTTAACAATTGTTTCTCGCAAACTTCCGAACCGTTAGGAACAGGTTTACGTGTAAATTGTTTTTTTATTATACGTTCAATATCTTTAATTTTACCTTGATCTTTAGGGGTTATTATTGCAACAGCAATACCACTTTTTCCGGCACGTGCAGTTCTACCTGTACGGTGTGTATAGTTTTCAACATCTTCGGGTAAATTGTAATTTATAACATGCGTAACATCATTTACATCAATACCACGAGCGGCTACATCTGTTGCAACTAACATTTGTAAAGTTCTGCTACGGAAACGTTTCATTACAAAATCGCGTTGACTTTGAGATAAATCACCATGCAATGCGTCTGCACTATATCCATCTTTAATTAAACCATCAGCAACTTCTTGTGTTTCGGCTTTTGTTCTGCAAAAAATAATTCCAAAAATATCTGGGTAATAATCTGCAATACGTTTTAAAGCTAAATACCTATCACGCCCTTGTACTAAATAATAAATATGTTCTAAATTATCAGCGCCTTCATTTTTTTTACCAGTTGTTAATTCAACAGGTTTTTCCATGTAATTTTTTGCTATACGCTCAACTTCTTTAGGCATAGTTGCACTAAATAACCATGTGTTTTTATTATCTGGAGTTTCGCTTAATATTGTGTCTAAATCTTCTTTAAAACCCATGTTAAGCATTTCATCTGCTTCATCTAATACTACAATTTTTACAGTATTTAAATTAACAGCTCTGCGCTCAATCATATCAATTAATCTACCTGGTGTAGCAACTACAACTTGTACCCCTCGTTTAATATCTTTAATTTGATTATCAATACGTGCGCCACCGTAAATTGCTGTAACAGAAAAACCACTCATGTATTTACTGTAGTTTTTAATATCATTTGTAATTTGCACACACAACTCTCTGGTTGGTGCTAAAATTAATGCTTGAACGGTTTTATCGTTACTATTTATTAAATTAAGCATAGGTAAACCAAAACCAGCGGTTTTACCTGTGCCTGTTTGTGCAAGCGCAACTAAATCTGTTGCTTGTTTGCTTAATAATGGAATTGTTTGTTGTTGAATAGGTGTAGGATTTACAAAACCTAATTCTGTAACAGCTTTTAATAGGTCGCTATTAAGACCAATTTCTTGGAATGTCATTTTTTAAATTTTAAATTATACATTAAAGCTAAAAACCTTGCTTTAATGCTATGTGCCGACAAAAAATGGCGAGGCTTTTAATTTTAGGGTACAAAGATACTTAATTTTTTTAAAACTTGTTATTAATTTGTTAATAAATGTGATTTTCACAGTTATTTTTCTCGAAAAGTGGCATAAAATGACATTTTTCAACAATTTAGCTTATTAGATTTTATTAAATTAGTAGCTTGTTAAAATGAAAAACTATTATGCAATAATAATGGCTGGCGGTGTAGGATCTAGGTTTTGGCCAATGAGTACTTCACAACACCCAAAACAATTTTTAGATATACTTGGTACAGGTAATACTTTAATACAACAAACCTATAACAGAATGTTAAACTTTTGTGATAAAGAAAATATTTTTGTTGTAACAAGTAATGATTATGAAAATTTAGTTAAAGAACAACTACCAAATTTACCTAAACAAAATATTTTAGCAGAACCAGCTAGAAAGAACACAGCCCCTTGTATTGCTTATGCTAGTTATAAAATACACAAACTAAACCCTAATGCAATTACAATTGTTGCGCCTAGCGATCATTTAATTAAAAAAGAAGACACATTTACAAAAGCTATTAAAAGTTGTTTTAAAAAAGCCGAAAAAGAAAATTGCCTTATTACTTTAGGCATAAAACCTACACGCCCTGATACAGGTTATGGCTACATTCAATTTAAAGCAAGTGATGTTGCAGAAAAAGACAAAAGAATGTTTAAAGTAAAAACATTTACCGAAAAACCTGATTCTGAAATGGCTAAATTTTTTATGGATAGTGGTGATTTTTTATGGAATTCGGGTATTTTTATTTGGAGCACAAAATCAATAATTGAATCTTTAGAGAAAAATGATGCAGAACTTGCAAATGTGTTTAAAGAAGGGCTAGATGATTATAACACTAAAAATGAAAAAGCATTTATACAAAAAGCTTATAGTATTTGTAAAAATATTAGTATTGATTATAGTGTAATGGAAAAAGCAAATAACGTATATGTTAGGGCTAGTATTATTGGTTGGAGTGATTTAGGTACATGGGGAAGTTTATACACGCATATTCAAAAAGATAAAAAAAATAATGCAATAGTTGGGAAAAACGTAATTAATTATGATTCTAAAAACTGCATTGTGCATGTACCAAAAGACAAATTAGTTGTAATACAAGGTTTAGAAGACTATATTGTTGTTGAAAGCGAAAACACATTAATGATTTGTAAAAAACAAGACGAACAACATATTAGAAATTTTGTAAATGACGTGAAAGTTTTAAAAGGAGATAAATTTGTTTAACGTAATTAATTACACAATTATTTTTTAATTTATTATAACTTTAATAATAAATTTTTTTGTCTCTAAGGTATCGGTATGTTTACGTTTTACAAAAATTAAAGTATCTACACCATTTTGTATTGATTGATAGTTAAAATCAATTCCTTTTTCTTTTCCTCGCCATGTTTGGCTTAATTCGTTAATGTTTTTTAATGAAATATTTTTTTGTTGCCATGTATAACCGTCGGTGTGATTTTCGGGCAAGTTAATTTTAAATTTTTCGTTTAACTTAACTTCATTTACAATTGGAGCTTCTGCGTTTATATTTTTGTAACTGCATGAAAAATTAATTAATACCAAAATTAAAACACTCAATAGGTTTTTCATAAATTAAATAGTTAAATACATTTTTCTGAAGTACCACTCTAAAGCCATTAATATAATAATTGCTATAATTAACCATTTAAAATTAATTAATTGATTTGTGTTATTTTCAGAAAAAGTTATCGGTTTAATTGTTTGGTTGTTTTTAATTAAATCAGGTATTTCGTTCATTTGAGATACGTTTAAAAATTTTCCATTTGTAGTTGAAGCAAGTTGATACAACAGCTGATGATTAGCTACAGTATTAATTTTTTCGGTAACTAAAGGTTTAATAATAAACGAGCCTTCTTTTTTAAATAATTCTGTTCCTAATTTTGTTTGTGCTTTGTATGAATACTCGCCAATTGGTAATTCGCCAATATTTAATTGATATGCATTTCCCAATTTATTAAATGTAAATTGAAATTTTTTGTTTTGATTGTTTGTTACTGTTAATAACACATCTTCTGTGTTTACTAATTCATAACTTTTATTAAACACCTCAGCACTAAACTCTATGCTTTCATTTTCATTTACAATTTTTGGTGCCTTTACTCTAAAAAAACTTTTATCATTTTTAACAGTTAGATATTGAACTGATTTTAAAATTAATTCATTAAATAAATTATAATTTTGATTTTCAGCATACTCTCTTAATTTCCATCGCCACAATCCATCTCCATAAAAATAACCAGACTTTAATCCATCAACATCTTTAAAAAACAACAAAGGGTTATTGGTTTCAACCGATCCTATTTTTTGTTTAAATAAAACGCCATCTCCAGCATTTGCATTATAATTCCCAAAGGGAGAATTAACTGCGGGATAAGCATCGATAAAACTTTTTAACTCGTTACTAATAACAAACGAATTAAAATTTTTATCTAAAACAGGAGTAACTTCGTTAGTTCTATTATAGCTAACTTTTTCAGATGTTGCTATATAAAATGCAGGGATTAAATTTTTAATAGATTCTTTTATTACTAAAGCATTTGAAGATTCATTTCCGCCATGTAAAATTATTAATGAAAATTCTTTAAGTGGAGATTTAACCTCATTAATTTGTGTATAATTAATCTCATAAGTACCAAGTTCATCTAAAACAGATTTAATTGCTGCAATATCTGGATGAGGAGAATTAGCAATAATTAATATCTTTTCCTTATTATCAATTACATCAATTAAAAAATGACTATAGTTGTTTAGTTTATTTTTTTCTTCATCAAAAACTGTTATTGCCACATCGTATTTTTGAACACCAGGCTTTATTGCTTCTGCCGTAAAACTAATACTTGAAAATAAACTGTTTTGGTTAATGTTAATTTTTTTTGATGAAATTGACTTACCTTCTTTACTTAAAGTAACCTGCAATTCTTTCCCTAATAATTTTTTAGAATTAATATTTACTTCTATTGGAAAAACATTTCCAAGATAGGCAATACTATTATGATTTATTTTTTGTATGCTCGCATCTGCAAATTCTGTAGTATCTCCAACTGCAACACTATAAATAGGGTAATCTATTTTTTTAGTGCGATAAATTGGGTTAGTGCCTTCGTTATAAATTCCATCGCTAACTAAAACTAATGCACCTATACTTAAATTAGCATAATCATTTTCTATTTTCGAAAATAAATCATCTATGTTGGTTTTTTTAAAATTGAATTTATTATCTAAAACATTAACTGAAGATGTTTTATCTCCAAACTCAATAAGTTTAACATCAAATAATTGAGATAGATTGTTTTTAATATTCTCAATATTTTTAATTAAAGTATTTTTAAGTAATAAACTGTCTTTGGCACTAATAATACTTTCAGACTTATCAACTGCAATTAAAATTACTGGTTGTTGTGTTTTATTAGTAATTGATTTAAAAAATATATTTAAGAGCAAATAACAAATTAATGTTGTAAATAAAAACCTTGTGATAAACAAAAAGTAAAATAAACTTTTAGTTATACTAGAATTACTTTTATGTTTAAAATAGGTTAATAAAGCAATTGCAAGACCAATTAATACACAGCATAAATGCCATATTATATTAGAATTATTTACAATAGTTTGCATTATTAATGCAACTAAGTTAATATAAAATTATTGCATGAATTATAAAAAACAAAAGTACGTGGTTAAATTAGGTTAACATTCCGCCACAAACATTTATGCATTGTCCAGTTATATATGTGCTTAAATCACTTGCTAAAAACAAAGTTAAGTTTGCAACATCTTCAGTACTTCCACCACGCTTTAAAGGAATAGTATCGCGCCATTGTTGAACTACTTTTTCATCTAAAGCCCCTGTCATTTCAGTTTCAATAAAACCAGGAGCAATTGCATTACATCTAATGTTTCTTGAACCCAACTCTAATGCAACAGATTTTGTAAAACCAATAATGCCAGCTTTGCTAGCCGCATAATTAGATTGACCAGCATTGCCTTTTACACCAACAACAGAACTCATATTAATTATACTGCCTTTTTTTGCTTTTAACATAGGACGTTGAACAGCTTTAGTTAAATTAAAAACAGATTTTAAGTTAGCAGACATTACTTCATCCCATTGTTGTTCACTCATACGCATTAATAATGTATCTCTTGTAATACCAGCATTATTAACTAAAACATCAATTGTTCCAAATTCTGTTACAACATCGTTTACTAATGTATCTGCCGCGCTAAAATTTCCAGCATCGCTTTTATAGCCTTTAGCCTTAATACCATAAGACGAAAGTTCACTTTCTAAAGCCTTTGCCTTTTCATCGCTACTTAAATACGTAAATGCTATATTTGCTCCTTGTTTTGCAAATAATTCAGCAATTCCTTTCCCAATACCTCTTGATGCACCAGTTATAAGAACAACTTTGTTTTCTAATAATTTCATTTTTTGATTTTTGTTAATTTATGGTTTAATAAACTGTTAAAAATCCAAATTTAGCTTTAATTAATTAGAATATTTAATGTTAAATTTTAACATAAATTTAACTTTGGCACAATATTTGTAAAATTAAGTTAAAAATTAAAAAAACTGTATAAAATGAGAAGCAAAACAAAACTTAAATTATTTTTAATGCTTGGTTTTATTTCGTTTATAAGCACTTATAATGCTCAAAACGAAGATCTTAGAAAAAAAATCACGTATGTTTATTCTTCAGATTCGATTGATGGATTTGATGAAATTTCTGCTAAAGCCATTGCTTTAGAAAATAAATATTTTGGTCAAGAGTTTAAATATTTTATGTACGAACAAAAAAGATTGTTTGTTAAACAAAAATATAATTTACCAACTGTAATTACAGAATACCGTCAAGTTGTACCAACAATTGCAAGTAGAGCAAATAGTTCGATGCCAAGTTCTGGCGCTTGTAATAACGAAGATTTTGAAGATCAAACTGGTGTTGCTGGTCCAAACATTGCTGGCCCTGTTGCAGGTTGGACTTTATTTGGTGGTGTAGGTTCTGCGGCATCTAATTTTTGTTCTCCTTCAGCACCTGGTGCAACAGCAAATTATACAGTATTTAACTCTCCTGTTGTAGATAATTTTATGATTGCACCAAACAATGTGATAAGTTCATATTTTGATGCTACTTCATTTACTCAACCTGCAGGTAGCAGTTTTATTAGATTAAATAATGCTTCAGCAGGGGCTAAAGTTGTTCGTTTATCTAAAACTTATTTAGTTTCTCCAACTAATGCAATTTTTAGATATGCTTATAGAGCTGTGATCTCAAATCCTGGTCACAGTTGTTGCAGTCAGCCTGGTTTTAAAATTAATGTTACTATTACAAACACTACAACGGGTACTTCAACTGTATTGGCTTGTCCTAATATTACAGTTGCAGCTGGTACATCTTGTGGACCTGCTGCTCCAGGTTTTGCTACAGGTAATCCTTTAAATGGTTCCCCATCTGCTTATAATCCAGCTTGGGTTCCTTCATCTATTGATTTATCTCCATACCTAGGGAATAATGTAACGTTAGATGTGTTTGCGATTGACTGCTCAGCTTCTGGACATGCAGGTTATGTATATTTTGATGCATTATGCCAACCAATGACAATTGTAGGTAATGGTAATTTATTTCCTGCTGGTACAAATAGTATTTTAATTCCTACTTGTGGGGCTGCTGGTGCTACTATTACTGCGCCTCCTGGTTTAGGGCCTTACACTTGGACTTCTAGTGCAATTACTATCCCTCCTGGTTTTGCTTCGCCTAGTTTTACTAATACAACTTTAATTACTAGCCAAAACGGTACAGTTGATTTAATTATGACTCCTGCTGGTGCTTGCGCGCCTATTGTTAAAACATTATCTGTTATTAATACACAAGCACCTCAAGCTTTAATTACGGTTAGTAACGTAGCTTGCCCTCCAGGGCCAACTATTGCTTGCGTTAGTTTAACTACTGCTGGGTCTGCTTCTGTTGGGCCTACTATCGTTTGGACTCCAACTCCGGGTTCTTTATCTAGTAACTCTTTACAAGCTTGTGGGTTTACACCTACTATTGGTAACGTTACTGTTTATGATACTTATAGCTGTGCTATTACTCGAACTTTTCAAATT
>JAIUNM010000016.1 GCA_020162035.1 Bacteroidota bacterium
TGAGGATATACTTGAACCCCCCGGTCCACTCCATGTTATATTATACAACGGTGTGTTAGCTGTGGTTGATAATGTTATGGCTGAATTTAAACAGGTTATTACTCCGCCTGTGCTTGGAGTGTTGGTTACAGTTTTATTTTGACTTGCTAATATTGAATTAACAGATGAGCAACCATTACTTGGATTTGTAACTGTTACGGTATAGCTTCCTCCTGCAGTAGCAGTAATTACGGCAGTATTATTTGCTCCTACAATACCTGGGCCTGCCCATGAATAATTTAAACCTAAAGTATTTGTGATTGAAATAGAAGTTGATGGGCTTGAGCAAGTTATTAAATTACTTGAATTAATACCAGAAGGTGAAGGAGGAGTAGTATTTGTGCCAACGGTTGCAACTATTGGATTAGCAGGGCAACCATTAGCACCTGAAGCATTTACAGTATAACTACCAGTTCCAAATACAGTTGCGCTACCATTAGATTGTGAAAGTATTGAGGGTCCAGACCAAACATAAGAACCACCAGATGCACCAGAAGCAACAAGTTGAACTGTTGTTGGATTAATACATGTAAAACTAACATTAGGTGCTGATAAAGTTGGAGTAGGCACTACAACAATATTATTTGAAAAGGTTGCTCTACATTGAGGGGTTATACCTACTGTGTATGTTACAGGATAAGTACCTGAACCAACAGAAGTTGGACAAAATGAATTTGAAGAAACCCCAGAGCCACTAAATGTACCACCTAAATTTCCAGTTATTTGTGGATTAAGGTTAACACATGCTCCTTGAGAACACTGACTAGGAATTGCAGACCAATTTGCGTTATAAGCAGGTTGTATTTCAATTGTTCTAGATGTAATAGAAGTACAACCAACTTGGCTATTAAATCCCATTGTAATGGTATAAATACCAGGCGTCATATAGTAAGTATCTAAAAACAAGCTTCCAGCTGCCATTGTATTACTACCTGAAAGAATAGCTGCAGGAGGAACAGTTGGTGAGATTGTCCATGAACTAATACCAATTGGAGAATTTGCTGGAATAAAAACACCTTGGCAAGCATTAGAGCTTGAATTATTCCATACACCAGTTGTAAATGTTGTATTACTGTAACAACTAGTTACTGAATAATTTATATTAGTTGCAGGTGCTATGTTACACAAACTATAGCTATGAGAAAGATATGGTACCAAACCAGCAAGTGCAAAAGAATAACTTGTACTATTTGGAATAAAAGTGAAACAAGGTACTGGAATTGTATTACATAGTGATTCGATATTATTTGTACCTTGAAAAACAGTTAATGAATTGTTAGTTTGTGAATTAACATTAGTGTTACCAAACGCAATACTTAAACATGGCAATACAGCTTGAGTACCTGAAAAAACTGTAGTTGGATAAATTCCTACAGCATTTGCATATGAACACGACATAACTGCAGGCATTGGGGAGCCAGTTGACGCATCAAAAACACCTAAACTTGGGGTAAAACAACCATATTGCGCTTTAGTTGATAATGTTGAAAATAAAATTGAAGCTAGGATTAATAAATATTTTTTCATTGTAGTTTATTATTTAGTAAGAAATACACCTTTTTTATTTTCAATTATTAAATTTTGATTTAATCTTAACCAATTGTTTACAGCATCAATAAATTCTAATTTATTGGCAAAATTTTGACCTTTTGGCACTTTTATATGAATTTCATTATCAGCAAAATACTCCTTTAATTGACTATTCATTTCGTAATAATAATTTTTTTCGGCTTGCTCTTTTTTAAACTGTTGAATGCGCTCATTATTTGAAGGGCTAACACTAACACTAGTTTTATTCTCTTGTGCAATAGAAAAAAGAGACAAAAACATTAAAACAAAGGTTAAATTAAGTTTAATCATAGATAAAATTTAAGCGAAAATAGAAAAATTTTTTAAAAATTCATATTTTTTAACTTAAAACATTGTTTTAAAAGCATTTAGCTAATTTAGATTGAAGTAAGTTTAACCTAAAAGCTCTTTCCTAAGTAAATTTAATGCGGCATTTGAAGTCATAATTATATTTCTACTTCTATTATCTCCAAATTGAAATTGATATTCTTTACAATTATTTTTATTTGCAATTGCTATCCAAACAAAGCCAAGTGGTTTATCAGATGTTCCGCCATCAGGTCCTGCAACTCCGCTTACCGCAATACAATAATCCGAATTAAATTTATTTAATGTATTTACAGCCAATTCGTTAACACATTGTTGACTTACCGCACCATGTTTTTGTAACGTTTCATTTGAAACGCCAACTAATTGGCTTTTAGCTTCGTTTGAATAAGGAACAAAACTGCCTAAAAACACTTTACTAATTCCTGGTATTGAAGTAAATAAAGAAGCTATATATCCGCCAGTACAACTTTCGGCTAAGCTTATTGTTTTATTAGCTTTTATTAGTAAAGCGGCTACTATTTCATGTAAAGTTGGTTGTTCTTCTCCATAATTTTCGAAACCGTATATATAATCAGAGATTAATTTTTGTAACTCATCAATTTCGTTTTGAATAAGTTGCTTAAGCTGATTTTCATTCTCTCCAATTATAGATAATCTTAAACGAACAATACCCGGCTGAGGCAAGTAAGCTAATTTTATGTTTTTTTGTGCGAGATTGCTTTCCCAACCTTCTATTTTTTCGGCTAAAGCACTTTCGCCAATTCCTTGTGTTAAAATTGTTTTATGATAAATAACTGGCAATTTATAATTTGCTTTTATTTTTGGAAGGATTTGCTCAGTCATTAACGCTTTCATTTCAAAAGGTACACCGGGCATACTAATAAAAACACTTTTGTCTTTTTCTAACCACATTGCTGGTGCAGTGCCTTGGTAATTTCTAATTACAGTGCAGCCAATAGGAACTAAGGCTTGATTTTTATTTATTTCGGACACTTCCTTATTCCTAATTGCAAAAAAACGGGTTACATCATTTAAAACATCGTTATTGATTTGTAAAGATGTTTTAAAATAATTTGCTAAAACTTTTTTTGTAATATCGTCTTTAGTTGGCCCTAATCCTCCCGTTATAAATACAAAATCGGCTCTTTTATTTGCGGCTAACAAAGCTTCTAAAATTTGTTGTTCGTTATCTCCAATGCTTGTAATGTAATTTACACTTATACCAATTAAATTTAATTGTTGAGCTATCCAAACAGAATTAGTGTTTGTAATTTGTCCAATTAAAATTTCATCGCCAATTGTAAGTATTTCTGCATTCATAAAATAATATAAAATAAGCTAAGTTAGTTATTTAGTTGATGAATAAATTTTAGTTTTGTAAAATAATTATATGAAACAACTAATTTTTATCTCTTTACTTTTTTCATTTTTAAATGTGAAATCACAATCGTTAAAAGATTTACTACAAAAAAAGAAAGATAGTTTAGAAAAAGTTGCAAAAGAAAAATTAAACACCATTGTTACGCCAACTGCTGCGCCTAAGTTAACTAACGAAGAAGTTATTAAAGGCTTAAAAGAAGCTTTAAGTGTTGGTACCAATAGCGCAAGTAGTTTTGCAAGTAAAACAGACGGCTACCTTAAAAACACACGCTTATTTATACCTTGGCCCGAAGAAGCAAAGGATATGAAAGCAAAATTGCTTAAAATGGGATTAACTAAAAAAGTTACAGAATTTGAAACAAGCTTAAATAGAGCTGCAGAACAAGCTGCTTTAAAAGCTGCTCCTGTATTTATAGATGCAATTACAAACATGAGTGTAGCTGATGGTTTTGCCATTTTAAAGGGAAGCGATACTGCTGCAACAGCATTTTTAAGAAAAACAACTAACCAACCTTTGTATGATAAATTTTTGCCTATAGTTAAAGATGCAGTTAATTCGGTAAAAGTTACAAGTTATTGGAACCCCCTTGCTAAAACATACAATAAACTACCTGGTGTAAAAAAACAAAATCCTGATTTAGACGATTATGTTACTAAAAAAGCAATTAATGGTTTAATGATTTTAATTGCTGATGAAGAAGTAAATATTAGAAAAAATCCAATTGCGCGCGTTAGCGATATCTTAAAAAAAGTTTTTGGAAATTAATTTTTTAATTCATTTTAAAATAAACAACCTTTTTAGTTTCAAAAAACTCTAAAGGAAAGTAATCGTATAAATTAAAAAAAACACTTTTAGCAAAGTAATGACCAAATTCTTTTTCTAAATCTCCTCCTTTTAAATACAAAATGCCATTATTTAACTTATTATTATTTTCTTTTTTAATTTTATTTTTTACCCAATTGTAAAATACTGGAAACTCAGTAACTGCCCTACTCACAATAAAATCAAATTTTTCTTTTACATCTTCGGCTCTGGCGTGTATTGCGGTTACATTTTTAAGTTGCAATGCGTTTGCAATTTCATTTACAACTTTTATTTTTTTTCCAATACTATCTACCAACAAAAATTTACAATTTGGATAAGCAATTGCTAACGGAATTCCTGGAAACCCACCTCCTGTTCCTACATCTAAAATTTCGGAACCATCTTTAAAATTAATCACTTTTGAAATACCAAGTGAATGTAAAACGTGTCTTTCGTACAACAAATCTATATCTTTACGAGAAATTACATTAATTTGTTGGTTCCAATGTGCATACAAATCTTTTAATTGCTCAAACTGATTAATTTGTTGAGGTGTAAATTGGTTAAAATATTTAAGAATTAGTTCCAATTATAAATTTGTTCCTTTTTCTTTTAGTGCGGCAAACAATAAATCTCTTGCTCTAAATAATTGCGCCTTAATTGTACCTATTGGTAAATTTAATTTTTTAGATATTTCTTCGTGACTCATTTCTTGAAAATAAAATAACTCAACCATTTCTTTATACTTTGGTTTCATTTTATCAACAATAAGTCTTACTGTATCTATTTTTTGTTTTCGAATATAATGTTCTTCGGGGTCTAAACTATTGGCTTTTAAGTTTGCTGAATGGCTTTCAGAATCCCCTTCATGTATATTGGTTTTATTATCTATACTAAATAACAAGGCTTGCTTTTTCTTTCTTAAAAAATCTATTGCGTTATTACTTGCTATTTTAAATAACCATGTACTAAAAGCGTAATCGGGGCTATATTGTTCAATTTTTTTAAATGCTCTACCAAAAGCTTCAATAGTTAAATCTTCTGCATCATCTTTGTTATTGCACATTTTAACCATCATAAAGTAAACGCTTTCTCTGTATCTTGTTAAAAGTTCGGCATATGCTTTTTGATTGCCAGAAATAGCTTGTTTAACCAGGTTATAATCGTAAACTGCTTTGGTAGAAAGGTTGTTATTTAAATTATTTAATTCGTCCACTTAGCAGGTTTATAAATTAATTTAGTTAGATGAAATATAGGGTAAATAAATAACAATATCAACTCTAAAAATACACCTCTTATTAACAAATCTTTTTCGTTTAATTTTTTTGCAGCATTATTAAGTAGAATTATAAAAATTATACTTTTTAAAATAAACAATGAAGCAAATACAAGTAAAGTATTTAATTGAAAAAATAAAGGAATTAAACTTAAATAAAAAAAGTATTGCGCAAAATAACCATAGGTTAATTTTAATTTGGAATTAGAATTATATAATGGAGCAGTTGTAATGTGTCTTGCTTTTTGCAAACGCCAATCTTTAAATTTAACTTTAGGTTTTGAATAGGTAATAGAGTCTGTACTTACACAAATGTTTGTATTTATATTTGTTGATGCAGCGTTTACAAACAAATCGTCATCGCCTGAATTGATGTGATAATGAGTTGAAAAACCTTTCATTTTAAAAAACAATTCTTTACTGTAAGCTAAGTTTCGCCCAACACCCATGTATGCTTTAGTTTTAATTGCTGCGCTCAAATATTGAACGGCAATTATAAAACAATCAAAACGTATTAATTTATTTAACAAACCTGGCATTTTTTGATAAGCACCGTAGCCTAAAACAATTTTTTTATTTACTGTAAAGCCTTTAGCCATTTCATTTAACCAGTTGTCGCTGTTTGGGTAACAATCAGCATCGGTAAAAACTAAATTATCATATTGAGCTTTTTTAATACCTACTAGCATAGCAAATTTTTTACCATGTTTGTAATAAGCATCTTCTTTTATGTTTGCTTTATGTAAGTTTGGAAATATTTTAGAAAATTCTTCGATTACAGTATCAGTATTATCAAAGCTACAATCATTCACTACAATTACTTCAAAATTTTGGTAGTTTTGAGTTAATACTTTGGGCAAAAATTCGGTTAAATTATCATCTTCGTTTCTAGCACAAATAATAACACTAATTGGGATATTGGTTGTGCCTTCTTCGATATAATTCTTTTTAAAAAACGAAAATGTAGCATAGTTAATTATATAATGGATAACTATAAATACAAAACCAACACCTGCAATAATTGTAAAAATTTCAGGTAAACCAATTGTGTTAAATTGGGGGAAATACATTTTGTAAAGTTAATTTTACAACGCATGTGAATTAAGAATATCTTTGCAAATACTTAACAAACTAATTAACAATGCAAGGTAATATTGAAGCAGTAATTTTTGATATGGATGGAGTTTTAATAGATAGCGAACCATTATGGAGAGAAGCCATGATTATTGAATTTACAGCAATTGGTTTACCTTTTACAAACGATGATTGTAAAAAAACAACAGGTTAACGTTTTGATGAAGTTGTACTATTTTGGTTTAAAGCACATGATATAACTCATATTAACCCAAAAGAATTTGAAAACAAAGTTATTAATCGTTTAATTGAATTGATAAAGGTAAAAGGTAAACCCATTAATGGTGTAATTGATGTTTTAAATTTTTTAAAAGAACAAAATATAAAAATTGGCTTAGCCACTTCTTCAAATGAAAAATTAATGCATTTTATTGTAGATTTTTTAAATATTAAATCATTTTTTCATTCACTAAAATCAGCTGAAAAATTACAATATGGTAAGCCGCATCCTCAAGTTTATTTAAATTGTGCAAACGATTTAATGGTTAACCCAGCCAGTTGCATAGTTATTGAAGATTCTATTAACGGCATGGTTGCTGGCTTAGCTGCAGGAATGCAAGTGTTTGTTGTGCCTGAAGCAATAAGTATAAATAACCCAAAATGGGCATTGGCTAATTTGGTTTGCAAAAATATGATGGTTTTAAAAACTGAATTAAAAACACATTTTAGTTTATTTTAATAAATTTCTCTATCATATAATTTTATCTTTACAGTTTTGAAATTTACTTTACAACATACCGATACAAAATCTAAAGCAAGAATTGGATTGCTTGAAACCGCTCATGGTAACATTCAAACACCAATTTTTATGCCTGTTGGAACTGCCGGAACCGTTAAAGGGGTTCATCAACACGAATTAAAAGACGATATTAAAGCACAAATTATTTTGGGCAACACGTATCATTTATATTTAAGACCAGGTATTAACACTATTGAAAAAGCTGGTGGTTTACATAAATTTAATGGTTGGGATAAACCCATTTTAACCGATAGTGGTGGCTATCAAATATTTTCTTTATCGCATCAAAGAAAATTAAATGAAGAAGGCGCTACATTTAAAAGTCATATTGATGGAAGCAAACATTTTTTTAGTCCGGAAAATGTTATGGACATTCAAAAAAGTATTGGTGCTGATATAATTATGGCGTTTGACGAATGCACGCCCTACCCTTGCGATTACAAATACGCACAAAACAGTTTAAATTTAACGCATAAATGGTTAGATAGGTGCATTGAACGTTTTGATAATACACCATTTAAACATGGATACGAGCAAGCTTTATTTCCAATTGTGCAAGGTAGTACGTTTAAAGATTTAAGGCAAAAAAGTGCGGAATTTATTGCTTCAAAAAATAGAGTTGGAAATGCTATAGGCGGGTTAAGCGTTGGCGAACCAGCCGAGGAAATGTATGAAATGACAAATTTAGTTACAGACATTTTACCTAAAGATAAACCACGTTATTTAATGGGCGTTGGTACACCAATAAATATTTTAGAATGTATTGCTTTAGGAATTGATATGTTTGATTGCGTTATGCCAACCCGAAATGCAAGACACGGTTTACTATTTACATCAGAAGGGATAATTAATATTAAAAATGAAAAATGGAAAAATGATTTTTCTGTTTTAGATGAAAACGGAACAAGTTATGTTGATAAAGCATACTCAAAAGCCTATTTAAGACATTTAATTTCTTGCAACGAACTTTTAGCTGCACAAATTGCCAGTATTCATAATTTAGCATTTTACTTGTGGCTTGTAAATACTGCCCGCCAAAAAATTACTGATGGTACTTTTTACGATTGGAAAACTGTAATGGTTAAAAAATTAAATATTAGACTTTAAAAAATTGCTTAAAATAATTGACAAATATATTTTAGGGAAATTTTTAAAAACATTTGTTTTTTCGATTACTCTTATATTATTAATTTTTATTGTATTTGATATAAAAGAAAAGTTAAGCACGTTTACCACAAAACAAATTCCTATAAACGAAATTATTTACGATTATTATTTAATGTTTATTCCATACTATGGGAATTATTTTAGCCCAATGTTTACTTTTATTGCAGTTGTGTTTTTCACTTCAAAAATGGCACATCAAAGCGAATTTATTGCAATATTATCTAGCGGTGCTAGCTTTAACAGAATATTAAGACCATATATAATTGGTGCATTAATAATAGGCATTGGTTCATTAATTCTAAATCATATTGTTATACCACAAGCATTTAAAATAAAAATTGGATTTGAAGATAAGTACATAAATAATGGTTACAGTAGCGAAGACCAAAACATTCATAAAAAAATTGGACCAAACAAAATTTTATATTTAGAAAGTTACGATAATAGAATTAATACCGCATATAAAGTAAGCATTGAAGAAGTGGTTAATAACAAACAAACATATTTTTTAAGTTGTAGTAATATGGTTTGGGATAGCATACATAAAAATTGGATTATGACCGATGTGTATGAAAGACGTTTAATCGTTCAAAACAATTTAGATACAATTAAAAATCAAAAACCTGTTTACAGCCAAACTGGAATTTTTTTGCCTTCTAAAACAATAACCATACCTTTTACTCCTGCTGAAATGTGGCGTTTTGAAAGTATTGTAGAAACTATGAATTATTGGGAATTAAAAGATTTTATAGCAAGAGAAAAAATTAAAGGTTCGGATAGAATAGAAGTTTATGAAGTAGAATCTTATAGAAGAACCTCATTTCCTTTTGCTACATTTATTTTAACGCTTATTGGTGTATGTGTTTCATCTAAAAAAGTAAGAGGCGGAGTTGGCTTACAAATTGCTTTAGGATTACTATTAAGCAGTATTTACATTATGTTAATGTACGTATTTACAACTATTGCTACTACAGGTTTTGCCCCACCATTAATTGCAGTTTGGATACCCAATATAATTTTTTCGTTTATTGCATTTTACTTTTATTTAAAAGCACAAAAATAAACTATGAATACATTTAAATTATACCTTCAAAAATATACCCCTTTACAACAAATTTTATTTTTAGCATTTGCTGTTCGTTTAATATCTGTTTTTTTCAGTAGAGGCTTTGGCTTTCATGATGATCATTTTTTAATTATAGAAGCTTCGCAAAGTTGGGTAGATGGGCATGATTACAACAATTGGTTACCAAGCGAAACAGACCCTAACAGACAACCATCGGGGCACCCTTTATTTTATGTTGGGTTTCAATTTTTATTTTTTAAACTTTTAAAAATTTTATCCATTACTGATCCGCAAACTAAAATGTTTTTTGTTAGATTGTTACATGCCTTATGGAGTTTATTAATAATTAAATATGCATATAAAATAACCGAAAAACTTAGTACTATAAAAATTGCAAATTATGTTGGTGTTTTTTTAGCTGTATTTTGGTTTATGCCATTTATTAGTGTAAGAAATTTAGCAGAGCTGGTTTGTTTACCACCTTTAATGTTAGGAATATTTTTAATTATTGAAAAACAAACCTTTAAAAATTATTTATTTGCAGGCTTATTATTTGGGGTTGCGTTTAGCATAAGATTTCAAATTGTATTTATGTTGGCGGGTTTAGGTATTGCAATTTTAATTTTAAAAACTCCTTTTAAATACATCTTATCTATTGTTTTAGGTTTTATAATTACAATATTATTTACATGCGGTTTAGTTGATTATATAATTTGGAAAATACCTTTTGCTGAATTTATGGGTTATGTGCAATATAACTTGGATAACGCAAACAGTTATGGTACCGATAATTGGCACATGTATTTTGATTTGTTATTAGGCTTGTTAATTCCGCCTTTAAGTTTTGTGCTATTTGCAGGTTATTTTTATTCGTATAAAAAAACAATTATTTTGTTTTGGCCGGTTTTAATTTATTTTGCATTTCATACTTATTTTCCTAATAAGCAAGAAAGATTTATTTTAACCATAATACCAATTTACTTAATTGGCGGCACTATTGGTGCCTTTATGTTATATGAAAAATATAAACCAAAATTTTCTGCCAAACTAATTAAAATTTGTATTTGGTTTGTTATAGGTTTAAATACCATTTTATTGGCTTTTTTATCACCATCGTACGGTAAACGTCATAGAGTAGAAAGCGTATATTATTTAAGTAAATTACCCGATTGTAATGCTTTTTATATTGAAGATAGTAACAAAGAAGATGATTTTTTAATGCCTCCACTTTTTTATTTTGGTAAATGGTTTAGTGTATATGGAATTAATAAAGTAAATAATCCCGAAAAAACTTTAAGTTATTATAATGGACAAAAAGGTAAAGACAAACCCAACTATATAATTTTTATGCAAGCAGAACATATAGATGAACGAGTTGCCGAAGTAAAAAAATATTTTCCTAAATTAACTTATGTAACTACAATAACACCAAGTAATTTAGACCAGTTGTTATATTGGCTAAACCCTTTAAACGACAACCACACAGCTTATATTTATAAATTAAGTTGAATTGTTTACTTATTATCGCAGGACTTGCTAATGCAAAGCACAATACACCTGCCTTTGCCGGCAGGCAGGCAAAATCCAACTGGGCGAATTCAGAAAAAACACGTAACTTAATACAAAATAAAATTATACATTATAATTTAGGCATGGCTAGGTTTAATTATGTTGAAAGACCAAAAAAAATATTTACAATTTACTATTAGCGGAAGTAATTTATGGTAAAAAAAATAAAATCAAATAAAACAGTAAAAAACACATTATTTCTAATTGTAAGTGTTCTAATACTCTTTCAGTTTTTTGGATGTAAGCGAAATTATTATTTCACAATTGTAAATGAATCTGTATATAAAATCAGTGGTTACATTTCAACACCAATAAGTAGTGAAAACTTTGTTTTAAAGCCATTTGAATGTAGCAGTAAATTTAAAATTCATCATAGAAAAAGTCCTTTTTTTGCTGAGGCAGAAATTGATATATTTATTACAGATTATGAAGATTCTTTAGGGAATGTTGTTAAAAAACAATCAAATGGTGGTATCGGCGATAGTAAACTTCGTAAAAAAAATTATGTAGCTACAATTACAGCTGATTCAGGAAATCCTGATAGAATTTTCAGAATAAAAGTTAAATAATTCAGAGCAAACATAGCCCCGCTCCGATGGATTTTGAGCGAATGCCTTGTGTGTTAGCTAATCCTGCGTTTTTTATATAATTCATCAAAAATTTCATTTTATTGCTTTAATAAATATATAAAATAAAATAAAGGATTACAAATCTTTATTTTTTAATACGAAGGATTACAAATCCTTCGCAGCAGGAGATTTTATTTTTGATTCTAATATTTTAATCCGTTCGTCTTTTTCAGAGAGCAGTTTTTCATATAGTTCAATATTTTTTCATTAAGGTAGTTATATGATGGGGCAGTATTAATTTGACTTATTCCACCAACCTGACTGCTATTATTCAATATGGCTTCAGCATTTAACTCTAATATTTTATTAAAACTAACACCCAAAGCTTTAGCAATTTTGTCAATATCTTCAACGGTTATATTATTTTTCGCATTCTCAATATTACTGTATGTTTTCTGACTAACTCCAATCGCTTCCGCCATTGAAGTTTGAGTAAAGTTTTTAAACTCTCTAAGTTTTTTAATATTTGCACCTACGTCCATATTTTACTAAATTAGTAATTTTATTACATTATTAGTAATAAATTTTTTTGGAATTATCAATAATAATTATATTTTTACAATTATCTAAAATACTCAAGTGCACAAAGTACTTTAGGGGTGTAAAACGAAAAACCTGCATAATGCTAAGAGTAGTTGTAAAAATAAATTAAATATGAAAAAATATGTTTTTTTGATAGCATCGATAGCTTTTTCGTTATCGCTTTCAGCAAAAGTAATTTATATTAAAACCAAAGGTGGTTGGTTTGGTTATAAAAATGTAATAGAATATACTACACCTTCAGAAACAGTAATGACGTGTTCAAACCCAGGGTTTAGTAGATGCAGGCCTGATTTTGCAGCATCCAAATTCGGCGGCATAGAGAATTTTAATGCTATTGACAGTGCGGTTATGAACGCAGTGAATGAATCAAACAGAAGTGGTTCAATAATCTTTAATAATCAATTTTATATACGATATAAATATATATTAACTAAAGATGAATTAGAAGTAGAAGTATTCACTATTGATGAAGCGAGAGCCGCTGGTATTAACATTTAAAAAATAAAACTATGAAAAAGATTGTAATAATTTTAAGTATTGTTTTAGTGAACTTTGCTAAAGCAAGCAATAACAACATGTTAGCTGTAAAACCTACCACTTTAGTTACAAAAACAAATGCTGGTTTATTTGGATATAAAGTTGTAACCGATGGTACAACTCAAAATGGCAATTATTGGTTAAACTGTGCCAACCCAGGATTTCATAAATGTACCCCTTCAGCAATTTCTATTCCAGGAGGCGACGTTTCAATTACCTTTTTAAAAACAATTGATGAATTGGTTAATGAAAGAATTACCGAAAACTCTACAAAAGGTATACTTTTATATCAAGATTATACCGTAAAGTATAAATACGTTGTAGGGAATGATAAAATTGTATACAAAATATACGCACAAGAAGATTTTAATACAGTATCGGCTAATGAAGAGCTTGAAGATTAAATACACTAAACTAGTGGTAATAACTTTTATGTTACCACTAGTTTTTATTTCTCAGAACGAACTTTTCAGTGAAGTTTACAACAAGCCAACTGGAATTAATAATAATCCAAACTCATTCAGAGTTTTATCATGCATTGATAAAAATATAATATACTACTTAGACGCATTTAATGCCACCAATAAAAATAGTTTACAAGTTTTTAGTTATTATGTAAAAAAAGACATTAATTCAGAAAAATTAGAAGTACTAGTTAACAAACAATTTAAAAAACTACTTCATGAGCCTATTTACTCTTTTATAATTCAAAAAAATATTTTAGTATTACTTACAGATGAGTTTATTTACATTGGGAAATTTCATGATCAGAACAAAATAAAAATAATTAAGTCAATAAAAAACCAGAAATTTTCTTATCAAAAAATAATGCGATTAAATGATAATGAATTATTCCTATACGTTTACTATAATTATCACCCACTAGACGCTCCTAAAAAACATGTTTGGGCAAAATTGAATTTAACCTCTCTTGAATTAGAAAATATAAAATATCAAGATGAAAGTGAAGCCAATTTTACACATTCAATAAAAAACTGGGTGACAACATATAAAGGACTAATTGCAAATTGCAGTACTACTCATTATAAAATAAATTTTTATAACAACAATTTTGAGACCTACGATTCTATATCAACAAACTTTTTTGATGATAATTTAAATTTCCTGCATTTATTTAAAAATAGTCTAAACTCTAAAGATGAAATTCAAATTTTTAAAAGAAAAGATGATAGTTTGCTAAAAAGAATTGAGAAGATTATTTTACTTGACTCTAATACTCTACTAGTTAATGTTAAACTACCTAAACAGAAAGATTTTGAAATTCACCTATGGCGTAAATCAAACTCAAAATGGAAGTTAATAAAGAAAGAAATTATTTTAACCTTTTATAAAGATGGAGATAAATATGACTCCACAAATAATATACTAAATCCACTTTTTGGAAATCATTTAGAAATAACAGTTGAAAATAATTTTATGTACGCGGTTTGTTCACACTTTATGCCGAATGTAATTAGTAATTCATTTAAAATGCAAGATGATTACGTTGATAAATTGAATGAAATGATAAAAGAAAATAAACTTTATTATGGCATTAAAAAATATAAGCTTAATAAGTAAATTAATTTTACTGTTCTTTTTTATCAAAAGTTCTACAGCTCAGGTTTTAAGAATTAACTCTGATACAATTTTTTTTAAAAATTTTGATAAAAATTTGAGTGAAACAATTATTAGTCTTGACAAACCTTTAGTGCTATTTTCTAGTTCAAACTGTATTGCTTGTGTTTATTACTTTTCAAAACAAAAACACAAATTTAATTATTTAATTGTGCTTAACAACAAGTCTTTAGCAGAAACTGCCATGATGTTAAGCAACTATAAGCTAAACAAAGAGTCTGTTCATTTTACAACCAAAAAATATTATAATACAAACTTAACTATCACTCCAAGCCCATGCTTAGTTTTCAAAAACAATAAGGGTACATTTTTTCTAGATTATTCTACAGTAAGTCAATTTACAAACGAATTTTCATTGCCTTATAAAAAACTTATAAAGAAAATTAATTAATCCCAGCTCCTGCGTTTTTTATATAATTCATCAAAAATTTCATTTTATTGCTTTAATAAATATATAAAATAAAATAAAGGATTACAAATCTTTATTTTTTAATACGAAGGATTACAAATCCTTCGCCTGCGTTTCAAACGCTAATTAAAGTATCCTCGTTACGCTGCGCTAAACGAGGACGAGAGAGAGACTGTTAAAATAGTAGGTTTATAAACATTATTTATCTTCATTTATTGAAATTTTGCCTGACTGGTTAAATGTTAAAGTCCAAAAATGTTTACCTCTGCCTCTAATTTTTCCAGTACCTGTAATTATACTTGTGGAAGTACGGCCATCAATACTAAAAGTGCCCTTATCTATTGGTTTATATTGAGTAGTTGTTCCCATTTTAGTTTTATCAAAAATTGCATCACCAACTGCTAACGAATTTATATCTTCTGTGTAATCATTTTTTACTCTAATTTTATGCTCAGGTTTTGCGCAAGAAAGAAGCAAAAACATAACGGATAGTAAATAAAAAAGTTTATTCATAATTTTTTGTTTAGTTAATCTGAATATATTTCTGTGATAATTTCAATTATATTACCTGTATGCATTCAAAATCATTATGTACTTTTTTACATTTAAAATTAGTGATAATTTTTATTTTAACCCAAATTTGGTTTTATATTTTTGGTACAATTCAAACTGACGGTTAATTAAATTAATTGGTTTACCTGCTATATACGCAAGTACAATTTGGTGTGTTTTAATATCCAATGCATCGCCATTGCTTACAAAAAAAGATGCTAACTTTCCTTCTTCAATTGTACCTATTAAATTATTTACACCTATAATTTTTGCAGTATTATAACTTAACGCGCTAATTGCTGCTTCTTTATCTAAACCATTTGCAACCGCAACACCAGCATTAAAAGGTAAATTTCTGCTTTGCATAGCTTCCATATCGCCCTCTAACTGAAAGCAAAATAATACTGAATCTTTATGTAAATAACTAGCCAATTTATTTATTAAATCAACATCATTATCTGGCGAATCTGGTAAATCATTTACTCTGTTTAACATTACTGCAATATTTTTTTCTTTTAATACTTTAGTAATTTTATAAGATTCTTTACCGCCAACAATAACAAGTTTAGGACATTTGTATTTTTCACAAAAATTTATGGCATTTAAAATATCTTTAGCTTTATCTGCATGAATATATAAATTTGCTTTACCCGCAAAAATTGGTTTCATGGCTTCTAATCTTATGTTTTTTTCTGAAGGATTAACTTCATTATAATAGGCGAAAGCATCGTTAAAAAATTCATTTAATTGTTGAAGTTCTTCAATATATTTTTTATTAGATTCTTGAAAATGTTTATCATCATCGGCCCATTTTTGTATTATTGTTTTCGGAAAATTTAAGTGAATGCCATCATCTGCTTTTAATAATGCATCTTCCCAATTCCATCCCTCTAAAGCCATAATGCTTGATGAGCCAGAAATTACACCACCACGAGGGGTAACTTGTGTATATAAAACGCCGTTGGTTTTTACTGTTGGTATTATTAAATTATCTGTGTTATAAGCAATACAAGCTCTAATGTGTGGATTAAAAATTCCAACTTCATTAAAATCTCTTGTGGCTTTAACGGCTTCAGCATCATGCAAGCCAAGCACATTATTTACATTAATAAATGCTGGGTAAACATGTTTGCCATTTATGTAAATAACAGTGTCAAAAGCTGAAGGATTAATTTTAATTCCTGTAGCATTTTGAACGGTTTCAATTTTGCTTCCTTTTATAGTAATTAAACTATTTTCAATTACTTTTCCATTTCCAATGTGAGCAAAACCTCCAAGCAAAGCAATGTTAGTATATGTTTTTTGTGCTTTAATTAAAAAGCAAAAACAAATTAGTTTTATAAATAAAATTTTTTTCATAATTAAATAAATTAACGTTCGCCTGTAATTTCTTCTGATACGCCATTTAAGGTATTGCAATGGTAATTTCTTTGTGTTTTACTTGAATATTTACTTGTTTTAGCACCAGATTTTTTAGCATCAAGCAATAAAGCAATAATTCTTGCACGTTCTAGTTTAACTTCTTCTATTAATTTTTGATTTTCAGTTTTATCAAAATAAGTTATGCCATCAATTAATGTAAGTTCGGGTTTTGCGTAAACACTTAAAGGGTTATTATTCCACAATACTAAATCGCCCGATTTACCAACTTTAATACTTCCTACCTCATTGTCTATATGCAACATTTTAGCCGGATTAAGAGTTACCATTTTTAAAGCTTCAACCTCGCTAATATTTCCATATTTAATAGTTTTAGCAGCTTCTTGATTTAAGCGGCGGGCCATTTCTGCATCGTCGCTGTTAATTGCAGTAATTACTCCCATGTTTGTTAGTATAGCAGCGTTATAAGGAATTGCATCCATAACTTCATTTTTATATGCCCACCAATCGGCAAACGTACTGGCATTAGTGTTATGTTTTTTCATTTTATCTGCCACTTTGTAACCTTCTAAAATATGAGTAAACGTATTTACTTTAAAATTAAAACTATCAGCAACATGCATTAGCATATTAATTTCACTTTGCACATAACTATGGCAGGTAATAAATTTTTTTTTATTTAAAATTTCGGCAACGCAATCTAGTTCAATATCTTTTCGAGGAGCAATTTTATTTTTTTCGGTAGAATTATTAAAATTATTCCAATTTTTATTGTATTCTTTTGCACGTGTAAAATAATCGTTATAAACTTGCTCTACACCCATACGTGTTTGTGGAAAACGCATATTAGCATAATCTGGTATCCAACTTTGTTTTACATTTTCACCTAAAGCAAATTTTATAAAACCATCGGCATTTGCAAACTTCATATCATCAGCATTTAAACCCCACCTAAGTTTTATTAATACACTTTGTCCGCCAATTGGGTTTGCCGAACCGTGCAACAATTGCGATGTTGTAACTCCTCCAGCTAATTGACGATAAATGTTTATATCATCTGGATTAATAACATCACCCATTCTAACCTCGGCGCTACTTGCTTGTGTACCTTCGTTAACACCCCAAGTTAAAGCGATGTGGCTATGTTCATCTATAATGCCCGGAGTTAAATGTTTACCAGTTGCATCTATTACCTTAACATTTGCTAAAGGTAAAACATCAATATTTTTAGCAATGCGAACAATTTTACCATCAGAAATATATACGTCATATCCATTTAAAATACTATCAGTTTCATTTGTCCACACAATAGCATTTTTAAACAATACATTATTATTTCGTTTTTTTAGTTGCGAATAAATATTGGCATTACCTTGTTCGTTAGTTCCAATTCCAAATGCATTAAACGGGTAAGTTATTTTTTTATAATCGAGAGGATTAATTTTTGAAACTGCAGCTTTAGGTTTATCGCTTGTTACAGTATCTACAAAATTTAAATTAAAATCGAAAGAATCTCCTATTTCATTTTCTATTTTACCTGTTATAGATTTATTGGTTTTATTATAATTACCAATTGCTCTATAATTTTTTAAACTGTCAATTTTAAAAGAAAAATGAATCAAGTTGTTTTTTAAATTAACATTAAATAATTTTTTTGATGTATCAATTAAAACTACACTTTTAGCTTTATTATTTTGAATTGTAACTTTAAATAAATTTGAATTAAATTTTAACTCGTATTTTCCTGCTATTTCGATAGGCGATAAATCTTTATTAATGTAGGATTGACCATTTATCCAATGTTGTATAATTTCACAATCATCTTCAAATACAGATTTATTTGAGATAAAAAAATTGGCGATATAATTAGATTTTAAAGCTCCTACTTTATTAGAACAATTAATTAACGTTGCAGGATTGTGAGTTAAAGCTTTAAGAGCCATTTTTTCTGATAATCCATTTTTAATAGCTTTTCTTACATTGGGTAAAAATAATTTTTTATCTTTTAAATCGTAAGCGGTAAAACAAAAATTAATATTTTGTTTTTCTAAAAATGCAGGGTTAGAGGGTGCAAGCTCCCAATGTTTTAAATCGGTTAAAGTAATATTATCTGCATCTAATATATCGCTAACATCATAAGCTTCTGGAAAATTTAAAGGTAAAATAAAAGTAGAATTTAACTGTGCAATGTCTTCTAATCTTTGGTATTCGTTACCTCCACCCTTAATAATATATTTTTGATTAAACTCAAGTGCAACTTTGTTTGCTCTTATTGCATTAAATTTATCGTTAGCTTCAAATATTGCTGGTAAATTTTGAAGCTGATTAAAACACTCCAAACTAATATTATATTCTGTTTTATTAATTAAATTTTTATACCATTGCGCGTCATAATAAGTTTGTCTTAATAAAGCAATTGCTCCTGTTAATGAACTGGGGTAATTTTGAGATGAACTACCTTTATTAAACGAGTAAAAAGCTGCTGCTTTATCTAACACAATACTTTCATTTTCGTTTTGGTTGCAATTTAGCATTGCCAAAACACCACTTCCTCTAACAATTCCATCTTTGTTTGAGGTTAACACTAATCCTATTCCATTATTAATTAATTCGAATGCTTTATCTTTATTGTGTTGAAATAATTTTGAAGCATCAATATCTGACTTTATAGCTTGATTCCAGCCATATGCACCTTTATAATTTGAAATAGTTTGAGGGTTATTGTTTATAGATTTTGAAGAACTAATTTCACCAATTCCATAATTGCTATATAAATCTATAAAAGATGGGTAGATATATTTTCCACTTAAATCGTACACTATTGCATGTTTAGGAATATTAATATTTTTACCAGCATCAATTACTTTACCATCTTTTACTAGTAAACTTGCATTAGTAATATTTGTTTCATAATCAACAAATAAATTTGCATTAATAAAAGCATATACAGTATGCGGATTATATGGTGCGCCATTAGTAGGAAAAGTTGTTTGCGCGTATAATTTACAAACAAAAACTACTACAAGTATAATTGTAATTTTTTTAATCATTATGTTAAAATTAAAACTAAATTTTAAAGTATTAAATAAAATTTAAAAAGAATAAAAATAAATCTTAAGAGTAAATTTCTTTTTTAGCAGCTAATAATGTGTTTTTTAGAAGGCTTGCAATAGTCATTGGTCCAACTCCACCTGGTACAGGAGTTATAAAGCTGCATTTAGGAGCAACTTCGTCAAACTTAACATCACCTTTTAACACAAAACCATTTTTAGCACTTGTACTTTCAACACGCGTAGTACCAACATCAATAACAACAACCCCTTCTTTTACCATATCTGCTTTTAAAAATTCGGGGCTACCAAGCGCACAAATAATAATATCAGCTTGTTTTGTATGATTAATTAAATTTTCTGTTTTACTGTGGCAAAGCGTAACTGTACAATTGCCTAACGAAGTATTTTTTGCCATTAAAATACTCATTGGCGAACCAACAATGTGACTACGGCCAATAACTACACAATTTTTACCTGATGTTTGTATGTTATATTTTTCTAAAAGTTGAACAATGCCATAAGGAGTTGCGCTTACATAACAGGGCAAATTGAGCACCATACGTCCAACATTAATTGGATGAAAGCCATCAACATCTTTACTTGGCAAAATAGTTTCTAATACTTTTTGTTCGTTAATATGACGGGGTAAAGGCAATTGAACTATAAATCCATCAACGTCATTATTATTATTTAAATCAATAACTGTTTGTAATAATTTTTCTTCTGTTACATATTCTGGATGACGAATAAGAGTAGATTTAAAGCCAACTTTTTCGCAAGTTTTAATTTTATTTGCAACATATGTTTCGCTTCCTCCATCATTACCAACTAAAACAGCGGCTAAATGAGGTTGCTTTTTCCCTGCTAGTAACATTTGCTTAACTTCTAAAGCAATTTGCTCTTGAATTTGAATTGAAATTTTTTTTCCGTCGATTAATTGCATAAATAAAAAATAAAGGTACTAATATTTTAAGAATGTTGTTTAATGTAATATGAGTAATATTTATACTAAATATATAATATTTATATAATTCCATTTGAATTAATAAACGAAACATTTAAATTTGTAAATTAATTGGTCTCGTAGTTCAATGGATAGAATAGAAGTTTCCTAAACTTTTGATATGAGTTCGATTCTCGTCGAGACCACATAAATTTTTTACTAAAAAGGTATTAAAATCAAAAAAATAGTATAAAGAATCTCTTCTTTATTTACATAAATTAATTTATTAAAATTTATTAATTACTTTTTCAGGGAACTCAAATTGCATTTTATGTAAACATTTTCTGAATTGTTGTTTTTTGAAATATTTTTTAATGTTAAATTGATTTTCGATATCATCAGAACTTAAATCTTTTAAATCAATTCCATCTAATTTACTTTTAAATCTAATAGAAATTAAACAATTTATGTATTCTTGAGCTGTTCCATTGTAATTTGAAATTACATATATTAAATTATCAGGTATTAGAGTTTCATGCTCGCAAAGGTTTTTTAAAAGATTAAATACATCAAATCCGTTTAATGGCTTTAACTCAATTTGTTTTAAATTAAATGATTTCAAATTAGATTTTGTTTTAGTAAAATCTTTATTAGGATTACTACATCCAAAAATTATAGGTATTCTCCTTTCATTACACTTATTATACAACTCAAAAATAAAGTTCTTTAAAGTTTTTGTTTTCTTGTAAAAATATTCAATGTTATCTATTGCAATTAAATCGTAATTTAATAGTTGGGCTTTGAAATTATTTAACTCTGTTTGTGTTTTAATTTTTTTAATAAAGTAGCATAAGGTTTGACTTTTAATGTAATAAATATTTTTATTTTCGTTAATCCACTTGTTACAAATTGCGTGCATTAAATGCGTTACGCCATTTCCTGAATTTGCTGAAACTATGAATGGAGATAAATTAACAGTTTCATTTTTTAAACATTCAATTTCTTGTTGTTTATTAAAATAATTATCAAAAGTATTGAAACTGCAAACCGATGTTTTATAATTATTCCACAATTCCATTTCGTTATTATTTTATTTGAGTTATAAAGAAACAATAAAAAATAAAAGTGCTTTAATTTGTTGAAAAATAAAAATGTAAATTCTTAATAAATTTTACAAATATCATTTATATATAAGTACATCTCGTTTTAAAAACAAACTAAACATATTTAGATTTTAATTCGTCTAAATTTTATTATAATTTATATTAAAACAAACAAAAATGAGTATATTAAAAATTTAACAGCCAAATTAATAGTTTTAAAATTAGTAAATTGGCAAATAAAAAAATAAATGTACTTAACAGAAACCATAAAACCACTTAGAAAACTTAGGCTTCAAATTATATTTATTTTTAATTTATGTGTACTAATAGTAAATGCCGAACATGATTTTTATAAATTTTTAATTAATGTTAATACTAAAACTATAGATAGTTTAGTACTCGAAACAAAATCTTCAAAAACAGCAAATAAAATTAAAGCTCATAATTATTTAGGAGCGTATTATGAAAGTATTAGTAATTATCCTTTAGCATTATTTCACCTTAATCAGGCCAATATACTTAACAAATTAAATGATGATGAAAAAATAATAACAAATAATTTTTTAGGTTATGTTTATTGGCATAAAAGTAATTATGATAGTGCATTAATATTTCATCAACAAGCTTTAAAAAACATTAATAAAAACAAACAAACAAATAATCATGTAGCATTTACATTCTTAATGCTAGGAAATGATTATTACGACTTAGGCGACTACAGTAAAACTTCAAAATATTTTTTTAAAAGCTTAGCATTATATGAAAAATTAAATGATACAATTGGTTTAATTCAAATTCATAACCGTTTAAGCAAACTATATTATAAATTAAAAGATTATGCCAAAGCAAAAAATCACATCGGCATTTCACAACAATTTAACAAAAACATTCAATACAATAGAGAGTTGGCTATATCGTACAATAGTATTGGTAATATTCAAATTGAAACAGGCTCTTTAAACTCTGCATTATATTATTTCTCTAAAACACTCAGTGAATTTAAAAAATGTGGTGATGTAATTGGTCAAGCCATTGCTAGTATAAATTTAGGCGACACCTATCAAACATTATTTGAAAGGAGTTCGCCACGTCAATCAATATTAGATTCGAGTTACAAATATTATTTACAGTCGTATAATTTAAATAAATCGGTTAATAATAAGTTTGGTATGATATATGGAGTTTGGGGGCTTTCGGATATTGAAATGAAAAAAGGAAAAACTAAAGAAGCCTATACCAATTATCAAAATGCACTTCAAATTTCAAAAAGCATAAACGCTAAAAGTGAAATTTATAACTTATATTGGAAATTGTATAATTTTTTTGAATTAACTAAAAATAAAGACAGTAGCTATTATTATTTAAAAAACTACATCTACGCAAAAAACAAATTAGAAAATGAAGAACAAACTAAAGCCTTATTAAGGCAAGAAAGTAAATACGAAATTGATAAAAGATTAGCTGAACAAAAAGAGATTGTTGAACGAGAAAAATTAATAGCTAAAGAAAAAAGTAAACGAAAAAATTATATAATATTTGGGATTGTAATTGTATTGCTAATATTAATTTATGCCGTAATAAACTCTATTAAAAAAATAAAAATAATAAAATCTAAAAACGAAACTATTAATATAATAAATGCAGAATTAACCGTTCAAAAAAAGGAAATTACAGATAGTATTAATTATGCAAGAACTTTACAAGAGGCCATTTTGCCTTCAGAAAAATATTTTAAAGAGTATGCTTTAAATAGCTTTGTTTTTTATAAACCAAAAGATATAGTTGCTGGTGATTTTTATTGGTTAGAGAAAAAAAATAATTTATTGTTTTTAGCTGTTGCTGATTGTACCGGACATGGTGTACCAGGCGCAATGGGAAGTGTATTGTGTAGTAATGCACTTAATAGATCTTTGTTAGAGTTTGGGTTTACTGACCCTGGCAAAATTTTAGATAAAACAAGAGAATTAATTGTAGATACTTTTTCTAAAAGCGAAAAAGAAGTAAAAGATGGGATGGATATTTCACTACTGTCTATAAACATGGAAACCCTTGAAATTAATTGGGCTGGAGCAAATAATCCTTTATGGTACATTAGTCAGTCAGAAACAAAAGAAATTAAACCAGATAAACAAGCAATAGGTAAAACTGATAATCCTTTTCCTTTTACAACACATAAAATTAAATTAAATAAAAACGACATGTTGTTTTTATTTACAGATGGCTTTGCTGATCAATTTGGAGGAGAAAAAGGCAAAAAATTTAAATATAAACCATTAAAAGAATTATTAACTAACAATGCGCATTTACAATTGAAAGAACAAAAGCAATTACTTTTAGAACGCTTTGAAAATTGGAGAGGCAATTTAGATCAAGTAGATGATGTATGCGTGGTTGGAATTAAGTTATAAAATAAAAATTATTTTAATTTAGGTAATCTGCCTGGAGTAATTGGTAATTTAATAGCTTCGGCTTTTTGTTCAATATTTTCAATTAATAATTTTAATTCTAAAACTTGATTATAAACAATTTCAAATTCTTTTTTAGCACGAATTAATCTATCTGCTTGAGCTTGTGTTGTACCATAGCTTTGGTTCCAGCTCCAATACACTATATCTTCTATAACATAAATTAAACCATCTAGTTTTTCAAATTCTCGTTTAGCAAGTGTATTATCTCCAACCATTTTTAAATCATATGCTTTTATTTTTTTCTCTGCAAGTGCAATATCCTCAGTTAAGCTAAAAGCATTTGTATTTCCTGTAATTACAGCATAATTTAAATATTTAATTTTAGTTTTTATACCTTCTACAAATTCGTTTGTGCCTAAAACAACTCTTCTAAATTCTGTTAAGCTTTTGTTAAACTCATTACTTTCTTGTTTACTTTTAGTTGGTAAAGTATTTAAATTAAGTTCGTTCATTTTAAACTCAATTTTATCTCCAAAAGCCATTGATTTTCCATTTTTAATTTCATAAAGTTGGGCAAAATATTTTCCTGGAATTGCTGGCATTCCTCTATCGGGTGTATAATACGGATTTTCAGTATCAGGTACATAAAAACTTGTTGGTGTACTTAAATTATAATGTCCGTCCCATACAATTTTATGTATTCCTTTAGATGTTGGAGTTTTTAGTTTTCTAACTTCGTTGCCATTTTCATCTGATACAACAATAAAAACGGTTGGTGTAATTTCTTCATCTTCCAGTCTTAAACTATCTATAGTTGGATAAAATACATCTTTATTATTTTTAATTTTTTCTTTTTCAATTTCTTTACGTTTATCTTTAATTGATTTATAATTTTTATTTAAAGAAAAATAAAATGTTGCACCAATTTCTGGGTTTGGAGCTGTATAAAACGATGCGCCTTGAAAAGATTTACCCCTGTGATTATATGGTGACGATTCGAAAAACATTAAACCATTTTTTACAGGAAAAATCATACTTTCTTTAGTTAAATCTTCTTCTTTAATTGTTTGTAAAAGAGAATAATTATCTAACACATAAAAACCTCTACCAAAAGTTGCAAGTACAATGTCATTTTCATCTTTTTGTATTGCAATATCTTTAATACATATACTTTCTGGCAAACCGTTAGTTAACTTAACCCAATTTTTACCTGCATTTAAGCTAAAGTAAAAACCAAATTCTGTTCCACAAAAAAGCAATTCTTTATTTTTATGATCTTCTACAAACGAATAAACAGAACCTTTTTCGGGTAAATTGTTTGCAATGTTAATCCAAGTTTTTCCTTTATCTGTACTCATCATTAAATAAGGTTTATAATCTCCTTGCCTATGGTTATTAAATACTGCATAAACTTTATTTTCATCGTGTTGCGAAGCATATATAAAATTTACTAAAGGTTGCATTTTAAAAGTACCCGCCATAATTTGAGGCACTCCGTTAATATTGTCTATTTTAGACCAACTTTTTCCACCATCAGTTGTTACTTGAATTAAACCATCATCAGTACCTGCGTAAATTAAATTTTGATTTTTAGGGGATTCGCTTAAAGTTGTAATATTCCCAAAAATACTTGTACTCTGATTTTTAGCTACTGCATCAACACTCCATACTTTTCCCATTACCGGAAATTTATTTCTATCTAATCCTCTTGATAATTCAGGGCTAATTACTTCCCATGAATCACCTCTGTTGTCTGAACGAAAAACTTTACTTCCAGCAAAATATAAACGTTTATTATCAAAATTACTTATAATTAACGGGGCATCCCAATTAAAACGATAAGCTGCTTCACCTTCTTTTTCTGTTGGCTTAATACTTACATTTTCTCCTGTTTTTTTATCAAATCTAACTAAACCGCCATACTGGCTTTCGCTATAAATAATATTAGGTTCTAATGGATCTACCCTTGGCTGGAATCCATCGCCACCAGTAGTTACAAACCAATCTGAGTTTATAATTCCATTTGAGCTTTTTGTGCGTGAAGGTCCGCCAAGTGTGTTATTATCTTGTGTGCCACCATAAATATTATAAAATGGTTTTGAATTATCTACACAAACACGATAGAATTGTGTAATTGGCAAATTAGGAAAATACCTCCAAGAACTTGCACCATCAAACGATTCATATAATCCTCCATCGCAACCTATTAACATATGATTAGTGTTTTTAGGATTTATCCAAATTGCATGATTATCTACATGTTTATCTTTTTCCCCTAAATTTTTAAATGTTTTGCCTCCATCTGTTGTAACAGTTGCATAGGTATCCATTAAATAAATTTTTTCGCTATTTATTGGATCACAAAATATTTCTTGATAATAATTTCCGGCTGTTGTTTTAGAACTTTGTTTACTAAAGCTTGCCCCAAAATCGGTACTCTTAAAAAAACCTCCGTTTTCGTTTCCTTCGCACATTGCATAAATAATTTCGGGATTGGATTTTGGAATTGAAATTGTTATACGTCCAACATCTCCAACTGGTAAACCGTTAGTAAGTTTTATCCAATTTGCACCACCATCTGTTGATTTATAAATTGCACTTTCTGGTCCTCCACTTATATATGTCCATTCATGCCTTCTACGTTGATGAGCACAAGCATATAAAACATCAGGATTTGAAGGATTAATATGAATTTCATTAAACCCTGTATTATCGCTAACAAATAAAATTTGTTTCCAAGTTTTACCACCATCTGTTGTTTTATAAATTCCTCTTTCTCCTCCAGCACTCCATACAGGACCATAAGCAGCAACATAAACAATTTCGCTGTTATTTGGGTGAATAGATATCATTCCGATATGTTCAGATTTTGACAAACCAACATTTTTAAAAGATTTACCGGCATCTTCACTTTTATATATTCCGTCGCCATAACCTACTGCACGTTGATTATTGTTTTCGCCTGAACCAACCCAAATTATATTTGTATTATTATTATCTATGGCTAAACATCCAATTGAATAAGCACTTGCATTATCAAAAACAGGATCAAAAGTTACACCTGCATTTGTAGTTTTAAACACTCCACCAGATGCAGCAGCAATATACCACTCGCTATAATTTTTTGGATTAACAGCAATATCTATAACTCTACCCGAAGTTACAGCAGGGCCGATGTTTCTAAACTTTAAAGCAGAAAACGTTTCTGACTTTTGTATTAAAGGTTTATCAACTGAGCTAGATATAGTGTTATTTTTTTGCGCATTAAGTTTAAGGCAAAGTAATAAGCACACTACAAAATTTAAAAAACTCTTTTTCATATACCTTGTAAATTTATATTTTATTTTTAAAAATTAAATTGACCAAATTTATCTGGCTTAACTAATTTAATAGTTTTTTTTTCATTATCAACTTTAAAAGAAATAAAATTTGTTTGAGTTTCAAGTTCATTATATAAAAATGTATTTATAAAACTTATATTTTTAGGAGTTGGGCAATTTAAATATTCGATATATAAATACATTACATCGTTTTCTTTTTCGAAACCTATAAAATTTGATTTTAAAATTAAATTATTTACACTAACACTAAAATTTTTACTTATAAATTGATGTAACGCTTTGTTAACAAGCAAAGTATCAGTTACTTTTATTAAGTCTATTTTCTTATTAATTTGATTTTTTAAAGCTACTTCTAAATCATTAATAAATAATTTTACATTACCTTGTAATGATTTTTCGTTTTGATTATATTCAAAATCAGTAAAACTAAAATAAAATGGATGTTTAACTTTTGTGCTTCCTAAAGATATAAACACACATATTGAGTACAATAAATATTTTAATTTGAGTTTTTTCAGAATCATTATTAAAAGCAAATTTTTAAATAAATTTTTGCATAAATTTACAAAATAATGATAGACTTTTGGCTTTGGTTTTCAACGGGACTAACACACATTTTAGATTTAAATGGTTATGACCATATCCTCTTTGTTAGTTTATTAGTTTTTTGCTTTAAATCAATTCAATTTAAGCAGTTGTTTATACTAATTTCTGCATTTACGATTGGACATACTATAACTTTAGCATTATCAACATACAACATTGTAATTATACCTCAAATACAAATTGAATTACTAATAAGTTTGAGTATTTTAATTACAGCCTTAATTAATATAATAAACATTAATAAAGAACCAAAATCAAACTATTATATTTTTGGATTAACTGCTTTGTTTGGATTAATACATGGCCTAGGATTTTCTTACTTATTAAAAAATATGTTAGGAAAAGAAGAAAACATAATTTTACCTTTATTATATTTTAATTTAGGCTTAGAAGTAGGTCAAATTTTAATAGTAAGCGTAATTATACTTTTAACTATGCTTTTAACTAAACTTTTAAAACAATCTTTCAAATCAATAAAAATAACAATCTCAACATTTGTTGCATTATTATCACTTTACTTAGTAATTTGTAGAAGTTTAGATTTATTTAATTAAAAGTTTTTCTTTTGATTCTTGACTAATTGCAACATTATTAGCAACTAACCAATCTTTTATTTGTTCTTTAAACTTTTGTTTATCGTTTACAAAATCTAAATTTAATTGTAAAACAGAATTATCTTTTTTAACAAAGTGAAATATATCGTGCCTAAACTCTGTTAATTTAATTTGATGAGCAAATAATTTATTAACCTTAACACCAGCAATAATAATGTAATTAGCTAAAAAACTAACGTAACACAATTTTTTTAAATGTAAAACTGCCATTACAACTAACTCTGTAGCACCTACAATAAAACATATTGTAGCTAAATAACTTATTTTACTTGTTGTTGTTAATAACATTGCACCAAACATTAAAAAAATTCCAACTTTAAGCGTTTTAATCATATAAAAAGAGTTTGGAAAATAGGCGAATCTATTAACTGGAACATCAGCTTTTAAGCTGTTATTAAGGTATTCGGCACATGAAAAAAACATGTATAAAACACCAATAAATAATTGAATAAGTACAACTTCTGAAAAGTTAAGCCAATTATAAAAATAATTTAATACCGTTAAAGTAAGTACGGCAACTAAACTTAAAGTTTTTCCAATAGTTGCAATTGCAGAATTCATAGGCAAATTTATTCATTTTTTAGGATAAATTGTTTAAATGTATTAAATTATAATTTTATTAGTTTTATTTAAGTTCGTAAATTTAAACTCGATGCAATTTGTATATCCTAGCGTTTTATGGGGATTATTGGCAGTTACTGTTCCAATTATTATACATTTATTTAATTTTAGAAAGTATAAAAAAATATACTTTACTAACGTTAAATTACTTAAAGATATTCAGCATCAAAGTAAATCAAAATCAAGATTAAAAGAAATAATTATACTTTGTTGCAGATGCTTAGCAATTGCATGCTTAATAATAGCATTTGCTCAACCATTTATACAAGATAGGAACACAAAAGTAAATGCAGGTAAAAAATTTATTAGTATTTATATAGATAATTCTTTTAGTACAAATAACTTATCTAAACAAGGGCCTATTTTTGAAATTGAAAAAAACAAAGCACGCGAAATAATAAAATCTTTAAATGAAAACGATAAAATACAAATAATTACAAATGATTTTGAGGGTAAACACCAACGCTTTTTAACCAAAGAAGATGCTATTTCAGCAATAGATGAATTAAAAATAAGTTCGGCAACAAAAAAAACACATCAAATACTTAATAGACAAACAGAATTTTTAAATTCTGGCGCAAATGAAAACAAAATAATTTATTATTTAAGCGATTTTCAAAAAAGTACATTTATAAAGCCAGAAATTAAAACAGATAGTACAATTAACATTAATTTTATTCCATTTACTCCACAAAAAACAAATAATATTTTTATTGATTCGTGTTGGTTTGAAACGCCTATTCAACAAAAAGGCATAATTCAAAAATTACATGTAATAATTAAAAACAATGGAGATAACGTTATTGAAAGCGGTACTGCAAAGTTATTTATTAATAATATACAAATTGCAATTAATAGTTATAGTATTGCACAAAATAGTAAAACAGAAAAAGTATTTACGTTTGAAAGTAAAAACAATGGATATAATTATTGTAAAATTAAACTAGAAGATTATCCTATAACATTTGATGACGAGTTATATTTTACATTTAATTCAACTCCTTTAATTAAAGTTATATCTATTAATAATAACGAGCAAAATTCTGTTGCGTTAAAATCATTATTTGGAGTTGATAGTTTGTTTAATTATCAAGAATATAATGAAAAAAACATTAATTATACAGCGATAAAACAGTGTAATATTTTAATTTTAAATGAACTAGAAAATATTTCGAGTGGTTTATTATCTGAAATATCTCAGTTTATAAACGAAAAAGGTAGTTTAATTATTATTCCAAATGAAAATTGTAAAATTGAAAATTATAACATGTTATTACAAAATTGTTTGTTACCAACATTTTCAAAAAAAGACACTCTAACATCAAAAGCTGAAATTATAGAAACTAGAAGCGATTTTTTTGATGGTGTTTTTGAGAAAACAAACAATCAAATGAATTTACCTAATTTCAATACTTTTTTTACTTTAAATTCTAATATAAAAAGTAATTATGAAAACTTAATTATTGCTCAAAACAATGCACCAATATTAATACGAAATAAAAATCAAAAATTTCCTCAATACTTATTTTGCACACCATTAAACACAAAAAACAGCAACTTTAGTAAGCACGCTTTATTTGTTCCTATATTTTATAAAATGTGTTTTAGTAGTTTAAAGCAACAGCCTTTATTTTACACGTTAGATAATAATGTAACCATTGAAACAAATTTTGATTTTAATAAATTAGAAACCCCTCCATTAATTAAACAAATTGGTAGTAAATTTGAGTTTATACCAGAATTTAAACTTATTGAAACAAAAAAACAAATTTACATTAGAAATTTAAACCTTAACCCTGGTTATTATACAATTAATACAAAAGATAGTATAATTGGAGCAATTGCATTTAATTTTAATAAAACAGAAAGCGATTTAAATTTTTATAGAGTTGATGAATTACAAAATGAAATTTTACAATTAAATCAAAAAAACATTCATTTATTTAACCTTGAAAACACCGAAAATGTTAGCGCAACTTTAAATTCTCAAAACACTTTTAAACTTTGGAAATTATTTTTAATTTTAAGTGTGTTTTTTATCCTAATTGAATCATTAATTATACGATTATTAAAATGAGTATTTTATTAAAACAAATAAAAATTGTGTGTCCTACATCAAGCTTTAATAACAAAACAGTTGATGTATTAATAGAAGGGGGCAAAATTGTAGATATTAAAAAAAACATATCAGAAAATTCAAATTTAAAATTAGTAACGGGTAAAAACTTACTTCTTTCTATTGGTTGGTTTGATATGTTAGCAACATCTGGCGAACCAGGATTTGAACATAAAGAAACTTTAAATAGTTTAATTAAAACCGCAGCTTCAGGAGGTTTTACAGGAATTGCAATACACAGCAATAATCAACCTCAATTTAACAATAAGGCTCAAATTGAATACGTATTAAACAATACTAAAAACAAAATAACAAATGTTTATCCACTAGGAACGGTTACTGTGAATAGTAATGGTAAAGAATTATCAGAAATGTATGATATGAAATTGAGTGGCTCTGTTGCATTTAGTGATTATAAGCATCCTATTAAAGATGCAGGAAATGTTTATAGAGCGCTACAATACGCTAACAATATAAATAGTTTAATACTTTTACATTGCAATGATGAATCTTTAAGCCATGGCGGACAAATGAATGAAGGTGAAGCCTCAACAAAATTAGGTTTAAAAGGGATGCCTGCCTTTGCCGAAGAAATTATGCTAGCAAGAAACATAAGTATTTTAGAAGAAACAGGCGGCAAACTCCACATTAACAACATTAGCACAAAAGGAAGCATAGAGCTTATTAAAAAAGCAAAAGCAAATGGATTAAATATAACTTGCGGTGTAAGTGCAATTAATTTAGTGTTAGACGATAACGAATTAGTTGAATTTAACAGTAATTTAAAACTTAACCCACCTTTAAGAACTAAAAAAGATGTAACGGCTCTTAAAAATGCAATTGAATCTGAAATAATTGATGTTATTGTTAGCGATCATTGTCCGCATGATACCGAAAGTAAAGAATTAGAATTTGATTTAGCTGAATTTGGAGCCATTCAAATACAAACCGCAATACCAAATTTATTAGAAAAATACAAAGAAAAAGATTTATCTAAAGTAATTGATTCGTTAACAATTAATCCTCGTAAAATACTTGGTCTAGAAATCCCAACTTTAGAAATAAATAGTGATGCAAATCTTACTATTTTTAGCCAAGATGAAAGTTTTGATTATGATAAAGAATACAATGCTTCATTATCAAACAATTCACATTTATTAAACACAAACATTCAAAGCAAAGTTATAGGTGTTATAAATGGCTCAAAAAGTTATTTTAACCCATAAAAATTAACAACAAATTAATAAATAATTAATAAAATTTTAAAAAAGCAACCTAAAAAATGTGTAACTTGCGTAAGTTAGTATGGTACAAATTATAAAAGATAAAACACGTAATACACCTTCAATAATTTATGATGAAAAAAATAAATGTGTTTATTTTGAAGGAGATTGCACCCCTGAAGATTCTGTTTTCTTCTTTGAAAGTTTTATTCCTAAACTGCTTAATTTAATAAACGAAAACAAAGCGAGTTCATTAAATTTTAATTTAAATTATTACAATTCAAGTAGCGCGAAATGTTTTTTAGATATGTTTATTACAATTTCTAAAATACATAACATAAAAAATTCATTAAAAGTTGAATGGCAATTTGATAATGAAGATATAGAAATGAAAGAAGCCGGCGAAACGTTTGAAATAATAACTAAGCTTGACTTTAAGTTTATAGAAAATTAAAAAAGGATTAAACTTATTAAATTTAATCCCTTTCTTTAAATCAATTACATTTATTTTAAATCAAACTGGTAAGTAATCCCTAATCCATTTGGGTAATAACCTTGTAAAGTAATTATCCCCGTTTTATCTGCCATAATAGTTTCAACATCTTTAGGTGTACTAACTTTTTTTCTATCAATACTTGTTATAATAAAACCTTCTTTAATGCCTACTTGCGCTAATTTGCCATTATATAATTTTTCAACTCTTACTCCATTGTTTAATCTTAATTGCCTTAAAATCTCTACATCAACCTCCGAAAAATCTGCTCCTAAAGCGCTAATATTTGATTTTACAAGTTCGCTTTTCTTAATTAATTTAGTTGTATTGTTTAACGATTTTAAAGTAAGATTTAATTCTTTTTCTTTATTATCTCTAATTACAGTTACAGTAATTTTATCTCCAGGCCTATATTTACTTAATTGTTCTTGCATTGCGCTATAAGTTGCAACGTTTACATTTTGAATTTTTGTAATTATATCCCCTAACTGCATGCCACCAAAAAAAGCACTACCTCCATCAGCAATACCATTAACATAAATGCCATTTAGTTGAGATATTCCTTTTTCTTTTGCAAATTTACTATCAATATCTCTTATACTTACACCAATATATGCACGTTGCACAGTGCCAAACTCAATTAAATCGCTAACAACTTTTTTCACAATGTTTACAGGCACAGCAAACGAGTAGCCTTGATAAGCGCCATTATTACTAGCAATTGCTGTATTTATACCAACTAAATCTCCGTTTGTATTTACTAATGCTCCGCCACTATTACCAGGATTAACAGCCGCATCTGTTTGAATAAATGATTCAATGGGTCGTTTAGAATTGTCTAATATATTATTTCTTCCTTTAGCGCTAATAATACCTGCAGTAACTGTGCTTTCTAAATTAAAAGGATTACCAACTGCCAAAACCCATTCACCTATTTTAATTGTTTCGCTATTTCCATAACTTAAATAAGGTAAACTTTCTTCGTTAATTTTAATTAATGCAACATCAGTGCTTGGGTCTGTACCAATAATTTTAGCTTCGTAAGATTTTTTATTATTTAAAACAACTTCAATTTTATCAGCCCCTGCAATTACATGATTATTTGTTACAATGTAACCATCTGCGCTTATTATAACTCCACTTCCGCTTGCTTGCTGCATATAATTTTGTTGCCTACTTTGTGGACCAAAAAATAACTCAGTAAAAGGATCGTAATTTAAATTATTTACATGTTCACTTATTGTTTTTATATGTACAACAGAATTAACAGATTTTTCGGCTGCAAAAGTAAAATCTGTATTATTTCCAGAACTAGTATTAAAATTACCTACTAATTTGTAATTAGCATTGGCGTTTTCGGTTAATAAAACCGGGTGTTGAACTTTAATTTTAGTATAATAAAAATAAGTACCAGCTAAAGCTGTAATACCACCTACTACAGCTATTGAAAGGTTTAAAATAATCTTTTTCATAACGTTTATTTTTAGTATAACGTAAAGTTAATACTGTTGTTATTAAAGTGTATTTATTTTTAACAAAGCTTAACCCAAATGTCAAAAAAATAACTAATTTTAAGGAAGATATTTAATGAATTTTAAACGTAAAATACCGTCGTTTGTTTTTGGATTATCAATTGGTTTATTAATTGGTATTGCTTATTTTGTTTTTGAATTTAATTCTATTTTCGCTTCAATAAAAACTTCAATTAAAGAACAAGCAATTGTAACTGAAAAAAAAGTTGAAGAGAAATCATACGAAAATTATACAAGTAAAGACAATAGATTTAAAATAAACCTTGGTAAAAACAATAAAGTAAATTATAAAGAAGTTGATAGCCTAATTAAAACAACAGAAGATATAAAAGTTGCTTCAGAAGAATTTATTAGTGTAAAAAACATTAAGTTAATTAGTTTTAATGAAAGCAATAATAAAGATTCTACAATTGCAAAATTAGCTGATATAAAACCCGATGATAATACAAATTTATATTTTGTAGAATTTTGGAAAACACCTTTAAATAGTAAAGGCTACAGGTTTACAAAAAATAAAGTTATGCTTTACGGATTTGTAGATCATATTAATGTTGAATTATATGAATTAGAAAACAATTATTATATAAAATGTAGCGACCAAGTTTTTAAATTATTTTACAGCAGCGACTTTAAACCTTTAGAAAAAGTAGTTGATGCTGAACTTTTAGCTAAAATAAACTAATGCTACTTGAATTTTATAAATACCAAGGTACAGGCAACGATTTTATTTTATTAAATAATTTAAGTGGAACTATTAACTTAACATACGAACAAGTTAAATTTTTATGCGATAGAAGATTTGGAATTGGGGCCGATGGACTAATGTTAATAGAAACTCAACCAGATTTTGATTTTAAAATGGTTTATTACAACAGCGATGGTAACTTAAGTTCTATGTGTGGAAATGGAGGAAGATGTATAGTTGCTTTTGCTAAACACCTTAATTTGATAAACCAAAAATGTACTTTTTTAGCAGTTGACGGGCCTCATGATGCAACATTAGAAAACGACAATGTTGTGGCTTTAAAAATGAACGATGTAAAAAACATAGAAGTAGGTGCAGATTTTTATTTTTTAAATACAGGCTCTCCTCATTATGTAAAATTTGTTGAAGGGATAGAAAATTATGATGTATTTAACAATGGAAAAATAATAAGAAATAGCGATAGATTTATTGAAGAAGGAACTAATGTAAACTTTATTGAAAAATTAGATAATGAGTTGTTTGTTAGAACCTATGAGAGAGGGGTTGAAAACGAAACCTACTCTTGTGGAACAGGTGTTACCGCTGCGGCAATTATTGCAGCTTTAACTGGTGTATCTAATACTAAAAACAATTGCTTAATTAAAACTTTAGGTGGCAATTTGGAAGTTACTTTTGATAAAGTTCTTGAACAAAATTTTTATAACATTTGGTTAAAAGGTCCAGCAAATCTAGTTTTTAAAGGCACTATTACTATTAATGAATAAACAATTTATTGATATTAATTTAACTTCAATTAGTTATAATTCTAATGCACTTATTAAAAACAGTTGGTTAGTTTTACTTCATTATAAACGTATTCCGCCGCATGTTGGAATGATTGTAAATGGAAATTACAATTCATTAACTATAAAAGGACAGGAAACTAATATAGGTTTACAAGTATTAAATAAAACTATTCAACAAAAAAAAATTGATGCGTGTTTTATTCAATTAGAAAAGCAACCAGTTTTTAGTGCAGATTATCAACTAGAAATTTTACAACATTATATTAAACAATTTAAAAGCGTACAAGCAAATTATGCAACTTGTTTAAGCCCAATAAAATTATTTTTAAACGAATTTTATGGCTTGGAAATAATTACAAATGAATTACTTTTTGAATTGATTATAAGATTAGATACAAATAAATTTATTTTAAATTATATGTCTAATTCTCAAAATAATAATTCAAAAACGTTACAATTACCTTGCTATACAAACAATCAACTACAAGAAATTATTTTAAGCGAAACTCAAATTACACATAAGATTTAAATGCAATTGAAAAATAAAAATATTCAATTAAGAGCACTTGAATTAAAAGATGCTGAATATTTGTACTTATGGGAAAATAATACTGAAAATTGGTTAATTAACGACCAACAAACACCTATAAGTAAAAATTTGTTACTAGAATTAATTCAATCTAATCAAGATATTTACACTCAAAAACAACTGAGATTAATGATTATTCTAAATTCTACAACAGAAATTGTTGGTTGTATAGATTTATTTGCTGTTGATTTTAAAAACAGTAAGTGTGGTATTGGTATTTATATCTCAGAAGAGTATAGAAGCAAAGGTTATGGCAACGAAGCTTTACAAAGCATTATTAATTACGCATTTAACATATTGCATTTAAAACAAATTTTTGCGCACGTTCCTATTAATAACACTAAAAGCATTACGCTTTTTTCAAAAAATAATTTTACTTGTAATGGTGTTTTAAAATCATGGATAAAAGATAAAAAAGAACAATATGTTGACGTTTGTTTTCTTCAGTTAATTAACGCGTAATTGAAATTGTATTTTAAATATTTGTTATTTAGCATAATTTTATTTTCATGTGGCGAAAATATTAAAGAAATTAAAAATTCTGATAATAAAATTTTAAATGATTCGCTCACTTATTTAAACCATTCCGATAGTGCAAAATATGTAGGAATGAATACCTGTAAACTTTGCCATCAAAACATATACAACACATTTATTGAAACTGGCATGGGGCAATCTTTTGGAATTGCATCAAAAACAAAATCGTTAGCTGAATTTAAAAATGCTTGCATTAAAGATAATTCAACTAATTATAACTACTGCGCTTATTGGCAAAAAGATAGTTTATATATTAAAGAATTTTTATTAGAAAAAAATGACACCTTATACAGTAGAACTGAACAAGTAAATTATATTATTGGCTCCGGTCAACATACCAATTCGCATTTACAAAATGTAAATGGGTACCTAAATCAAATGCCAATGACCTTTTTTACACAAAAAAAACAATGGGATTTACCTCCAGGATTTGAAAATGGATTTAATACACGTTTTAGTAGAAAAATTGGCTTAGAATGTATGAGTTGTCACAATGCTTACCCAGATTTTGTAATAGGAAGTGAAAATAAATATAAAAGTGTGCCTGTTGGAATTGATTGTGAAAGATGCCATGGACCTGGAAGCATACATGTTGCTGAACGGAGTACAGGAAGCAAAATTGACACCTCTAAATTTATTGATTACTCTATTGTAAACCCATCTAAATTACCAATTGATTTACAATTTGATATTTGTCAACGTTGCCATTTACAAGGCAACACCATTTTAAATGATAACAAAAGTTTTTACGATTTTAAACCTGGCAAAAAATTAAGTGATTACATGAATGTTTTTTTACCAAAATATTCTAACGCTGAAGATGAATTTATTATGGCTTCTCATGCTGATAGATTAAAGCAAAGTGCGTGTTTCATAAAATCTAATAAAAATATTTTACATAATACTAAAAACATTAAACCTTATAAAAATGGGTTAACTTGTATTACTTGCCATAACCCACATGTTAGTGTAGAACAAACTGAAACAAATGTGTTTAATAATGCTTGTATTAATTGCCATAACACTAATCAAGGCAAAATTATTTGTTCAGAAATTAAAATAAATAAGCTGTATAAACAAAACAATTTAACTAATGCAAATTGCGTAAGCTGCCATATGCCAAAATCTGGTTCAATAGACATACCACATGTTACAGTTCACGATCATTACATAAGAAAACCAATAAATAAAAAAGATAAAGAAGGAATTAAAACATTTTTAGGTTTAATAGCCATAAATAATAAAGCACCAGATATTAAAACTAGAGTAAAAGCATATCTTAATCAATATGAAAAATTTGAGAAAAATAATTTTTATTTAGATTCTGCTTATAATTTAATTCCAAAACAAGTGGTTAATTACAAACAAATTTATATTTCAGAATTAGTACAATATAATTTTATTAAGCGCAACTATAAACAAATAACAATTTTAATATCTGAATTAGGTATAGAAAATATTATTAAAAATAATCTTAATAAACAAAGTTTCGATAACCAACATGCTTGGACTTTATACCGAATAGCAGAAAGCTTTTGTAATATAAATAATTTAAACACAGCCGAACAATTTTTTGAAGCCTGCATAAAGCTTGCTCCATATCAATTAGATATGAGGATTAAATACGCGACAACTTTAGCAAACAATAAAAAAATACCAAAAGCTATAGAACAATTGGAATTTGTATTAAAAGAAAACCCAAAAATAATTACAGTATATACTAATTTAGGTTATTTATATTTAATGGCTGGCGATACCATAAAGTGTGAAAAATATTATCTTTTAGGTGAAAAATTAGACCCAAATAATGTTGCTTTGTTAATGAACTTAGGTGGCTATTATGCAAATTTTAAACAGTATAACAAAGCTAAACAATATTTTGAACGTGTTTTAAAAATAGAAAATAATAACGCATTAGCAAAACAAATGCTTAATAATTTAAAATATTTATAATGGCAAAAAAGAAAAATAAATTCTTACTTATATTAATTGTAGCACTAGGCATAATAGGTTTTGGCGCTTATTACATTTATAACAATTTTATTGGAGATAAAATAAATTTAAAAAATAAAAATTACACCTATATATATATAGAAACAAATGACGATTTTGAAGATGTGATTAAAACGTTAGAAAATGAACTAGAAATAAAAGAAGGTAAACCATTTGAATGGTTAGCCAAAAAAATGGAATTAGATAAAAACATTCATCCTGGTAAATATAGAATAAACAATGGGATGACTAAAAGACAAATAATTAATTTAATTAAATACAATAAAAATGAAAAAGTTAAATTAAGCTATAATTCTCAAATTCATACTATAGAAGAGTTTATATCCTACACCTCTGATAAGTTAGAATTAAATGAAGAAGATTTAGAAGAATTTTTAATGGATGATAACTATTTAGAAGATCATTTTAATTTAGATCCAGATAATGCTTTTGCTCTTATTCCACTTAACACAATTGAAGTTAATTGGGCAATTTCTGCTTCAGATTTGTTTAATTTATTTAAAGAAAACTACAATAATTTATGGAATGAAAACAGAATTAAATTAGCTAAAAAAATTGGGTATAAAAAATCCGAAGTAATAACTCTTGCCTCTATTGTACAAAGCGAAAGTGGCATTAGTAGCGAACAACAAAAAATAGCTGGTGTTTACATAAATAGGTTAGAAAGAAATATGGAATTACAAGCTGACCCTACATTAAAATTTGCAAATAAAAACTTTACCGCGCAACGTGTTTTAAATGTAGATAAAGAAATTGATTCACCTTACAACACCTATAAATACAAAGGCTTGCCTCCAGGTCCAATTTGTTTAGTTGATGTAAAAACCATTGATAATGTTTTAAACTACACAAAACACAATTATTTGTTTTTTTGCGCTAAACCAAGCTTAAATGGATATTCAGATTTTTCTGACACTTACGAAAAACATAAAAAATATGCCGTGGCCTACCAAAAAGAAATGAATAAAAGAGGAATAAATAGATAATTATTTTTCTGGTATATAATCGCAAACACACCTAAACCCTAACCAATAAGTTGGCTCTGCATATAAAATTTGTTTACCCGCTAAACATTCTTCTTTTGTATTTAAATAAGAACCACCTTTTGAAATACCTTTAACATCTATCATTTCGGCAACGTTACCAATTAAATTATATAGTTTAAATAAATTTGGATAACCTGAATAGGTACTTTGTGGCGACAAGCCTACTTTTTTTACTACATTAATAATAACTGAATCTTGAAATAAATTCTTATCATTTGTAATTAAAAATTCCCATTCTTTTTCAGTTGGTAAGCGGTAAGTTAAATTAATTTTTTTATTATCTGTTAATGCTTTAAATTGTTTCACCCGTTCCGTGCGCCATTCGCAAAATTTAATTGCTTGTTCATGTGTAATTCCAACTACAGGATAATCTCTAAATCCAATTGCACTATAATAATTACGGTTGTAATAATTTCCATTTTTTGATTTAAACCTAACATTAGTATCGGGTATAACAGCCAAATGTTCTTTAGAAAAACGACCATATTTTTTACTAACACTTAATTCAAACTCTTTCCAAGAAAAATTGCTTACCTCTGTTTCATCAACATAAAAATTATCATAAATTTTTACTGTTCCAGGTGGTTTAGGTTTTTTCCTATTAATGTTTTGAAAAGAGAAAAATAAAATACTAAGTAAAAATAAAATTGTGATTTTTTTCATTTTAAGATTCTAATAATTTTCTAATATCCGCAATACTTTTAAGAGACTCTGACTTATCTATAACAGAAAATTTATTATTGTTGTTTAAACCTTCAATTACAGAATTTTTATCACAAAAAAACAATTTATCATTATTAAATAAACAAAATGCGTAGGATTTATCGTTTTCTATGTTTACGTTAAACCCTTCATTTTTGTTGAGAATAACAACATTATTAGTTGTATAATTTATTAAATAAACATATTGTGATAAAACAGGTTTTCCATTTAAAGTAAATATGGGTTTAATTAAATTATTTTCTAAAATAGTGTGCGGGCAATCAGAATTGTATATACCAAAGTTTTTAACTTGAAAAATTCGATTAACTTTTTGAGTTGAATTCATTCCATTAAAATTTTCGCTTAAATTAACTTCTTGTTGTTGCTTTAATCTTAATGCAACTTTTTCTTTTTCTGCCTTTAATTCAGCCTCAGCTTTAACTTTTTGCGCTATGTATTCTGTTTGTTTTGCTTTAAATTCGTTTATTAATTTACTTTCTTTTTCGTTACGTTTTTCTAATTGAGTTTGATAGTCTTTTAATTTAGAAGAATAAATTTTTTCGGCAGCAATTAAATCTTGTCCTTCTAATACAGGATAAACAATTAATTTTTCTTGTTTATTACGATACTTTAAAGTTAAAATATAATTTTTACCCTTCACTGGGCCTTCAGACACATTAATTTCATTCCAAGTAATTTCATGAAAGGTTTTATTATAGTTTTTATTTTCTTCGCCAACTTCAAACAGTAAATTTTTAAACGATTTTAATTCGGGAAATTCATCATAATTTCCATCTAAAACAAAATTTGGTCGTCCGGTTGCTTTGTTTGGTTTGCTTGGTTCATAAACTATTGGTAATGCTTTTCTTTTATTGTTACAAAGTTTTTCAACACTATCAATTTTTTTGGGAATAGTTACATTTATTGAATTTTGTAAAGCTTCTATTTTTGGGTTGCTTTCGTTTGAAACAGAAATTGTAATGTTTTTTTCTGGTTTTGTAATGGGAGATATAAAATCTTTTCCAATGTACATCCACTTTTTAGCAACAGTATCTAAATAATATTGATTAAATTTTGTTTCGTTGTTGTAAGAAGCTAAAGAAATTTTTAATGATTTATCTGGATGTACATTTAATGGTACACCATTTTGAACGCCATTTATTTCAAACATTCCAGCACTTTCAAAATTACGTTTAATGTTTGCACTATCGTATAACATTGGAATACCACTAAGCATAATATCTGCTGCATCATGAAACTCTCTGTATTCAATTTCAACTTCTCCTTTAATTGTTATTCCTTTATCATCAATAAAAGCATTTTTAGGTATTGTAATTTTACTTTTGTTGTGAATTATATCTCCGCCTTTATCGGCATTAATTTTATACTTTTTTAATTCTGGTTTAAGAGCTTTATTAGGAGCATTTATAAATGCAGTAGTTTTATTTTCTGTTTTTGTTTCTTTTTTAGTAGATTTTATTTCATTTTTTGTAATTTTTTTAGGTTTAGTATTGTTTAAAATTGAATATAGTGTAACTGTGCAAATAACTGCCAATCCTGCTATTGTGGCCGAATAAGTTATTTTTTTATTTTTCCACCAACTTCGGTCTTCTCTGGCTTTGGCTATACTTTCATTTTTAAATTGTTTTAAAAGGTTATCAAAATTTTGGTGTTGTTTAATTTCGTCGTCAGATACAGGCGGCCTATTAATATTAAATTTCATCGACATAAAAGTTCTATACTTTATATTTTTTAATTTTTACTTTCAGTTTTTCAATCACTCTAAACATTTTAACTTTGGCGTTTCCTTCGGTTGTATTTAATATTTCGGCAATTTCTTTAAAAGGACGTTTTTCAAAAAAACGCATTTCAACCAACATTAAATCCTCTTCATCTAACTCGGTTATTAATTTTTTTATAACAGGAATGTATTCTTCAAAAAAAGGTTCGTTAGTTTCATCGCAAATAAATTTTAAATCGCCAATATCAGCATTAACAGCTCGTTTATCTTTTAAATTTCTGTAAACAAGCATCATTTCGTTATATGCAATCCTATACAACCAACTTGCAAAAGGAACACCTTTAAACTGGTAGTTTTGTAAATTACTTAATGCTTTTAAAAAAACCTGACTCGTAACATCAAATGCAGTTTCTTTACAATCCATACGTTGATACAAATAATTAAATATTTGCTTATAATATTTATTGTACAAAGGCGCAAAATGCGCTGGATTTTTTTTAGCAGCCTCAATGATAACTAACTCATCATTAAGCTGCACTTCGGTGTGGTGGTAATGTGAGTTGATTGTCATATGTGCTGAAATATTAGACATTTTGCTTTTATAAGTAAAAAGCAATCCAAAGGTTACGCCAAAATTTCAAACAACTTATAACTTATAATTAAGTGCTTGATTATCAGTTACAAAAAAAGCTGTTAAATTGAGTGAAAAGCAATTTAATATGGGTGAAATATGCTTTTTAATGAGTGAATGGATTAAATTAGAAATAGTTTTTACTTAAAAATTGTTGATTTTTTTATCAATTTTAAATAAATACTTAAAGAATATTGCAGATGTTTAAATTGTGAAAATTAGTAGGTTAATTTTATTTTTATTTGCTTTTACATATACTAAATTGTATTCAAAATCAAGTATTGATTCTTGCTTATTAATACAAATTAATAAAATTAATACTGATCAAATTATTGAACAAAATATAACTGTACAATTTAATTTTAACGAATATTCAATTAAAAGACCAAACCCGCTTTTTTTTATTTTTAAAAAGAAACAAACTAAAAATAAAAAAATTGTTGCAGCCTTATTAGCTTTTCCTTTTCCGTTTGGTATGGTTGGTTTACATAGAATTTATTTAGGAACCGCACCATACGTGCCTATTGTTTATATTGGCACATTAGGTGGGGGATTTGGAATACTGCCTTTTATAGATTTTTGCGTGTTGCTATTAGATAAAGATGTAACACGATATAACGAAAATAAAAAAGTTTTTATGTGGGTGAATGATTAATTGGTTTGTTTTTTGGCATTCTTACAAAAAAAACAAAACCATTGCGTGCATATAATTTTTTAAAGCCATTAAGTTCTGTCATTTCTTTTTCATCTTGTATTTTACAAACAATAAATGCAGGGCATTTAATGTTTCCAATTTTTAGCCACTCGCTGTAAACGGTTGAGTAACTTGAAAAACGAGAGTGTCCGTCTTTTTCATATTCTGTTAATAACGAATCCATAAACTGTTTTTGTTCATTATCGCTAAATGCATTTTTTGTTCTACCCGAATAAAAAATACAAGCATAACTTTTAAAACGATGCGTTTCTACATCAAAGCCATGTTTAGCAAGTTGTTGGTAAAAAACAATAGTTGCGTTTTGAGAGTATTGCTCTACTTTAGGCACTAACACATTAATAGTAAGGTTAATAAACAAAATTAATAAACAGAAAGAGTAAATTAAATTGTTTTTTATGTTTAATTTATGGTTATAGGCTATTAAAATTAATGCTGCAATTAAAGGCAAAACAATTAACCACTCAAACCCATTCCAATAAGCATTTGCATTTAAATTTTGTTGTGTAAAAACATCGTTAATTAAATTAGAATTTAAAAGAAAAGGTTTTAAACTATTAATATTACATGCTAATATTAAAGCTATAACTAGGCTAATAGAAATTAAACTAAAAATAATTTTTAAAATACCTTTAAATAATTTTTCTTTACTAGAAAGATTTGATAAATACAATGCTGCAACAAACATTAAAGGAAAATAACATAAAGATGAGTAATGTACAATTTTGGTTTTAACTAAAGAAAATAAAACCAACACTACAAAAAACAAAACCAACATTACTTTTTTAAAAACGATTTGAAATGGTGTAATTGATTGAGAACGTTTTATCCCTTTTATAAAAAATAACGACGCAGGAAAGCAACCAACTAATAATACAACTGCATGGTAATAAAATGGGCCATCGTGTCCGGCATCGGCGGTTTCAAATAATCGAATTTGGTAATTTATAAATTCAACAATTACATCTGTATGCCCAGTAAAAAACATTACCAAAAACCAACTTAAACTAAAAATAATTGTTGAACTTAATAAAACAAAAAAGTTTTTAGATTTAAATAAATTAAGTTGTTTAGTTATACCTGCACTAAATAAAACAACTAAACCAACAATAATTAAAGCTGCTGGACCTTTGGTTAAAACGGCTAAACCTAAAAACAAACCTGTAAATATTGCATTTTTTAAAACTGTTTTTGAATTAAAATTATTTAATACTTTAATAAATTGAACTGTGCTTAAAAATATAAATAAATTAAACCAGGGGTCTATTAATCCTGCTTTAAAATACAAATGAGGTAAACTACTTGCCCAAAATAATAAACACCAAAATAAAGCAGTTTTTAAATTAAAATATTTTAGACCTGTATTAAAAATTATTAGAGAAGTAATTATTCCGCAAATTGCATTAGGTAATCTGGCAGCAAACTCATTAATGCCAAATATATTCATACACAAAGCTTGCATCCATATAAACAAGGGGGGTTTTTCCCAAAATGGTGTAAAATTTAATTGCACTTTACTGTAATCTCCAGTTAAAACCATTTCGCGTGCACATTCAGCAAAATTAATTTCGTCCCAATCAAATAAATGCAAGTTGCCTATAAAAGGAATAAATAGTAATGCGGAAAATAAGGTTATTAAAAAATAATATAGTGTATTTTTAGTTAGCATTAATTTTTTGTTTTTTAAAATTTACTAAAGAAACATTAAGCTTACTTAATTTGTTAGTATAAACAATAAAACCAAACGAAAGAAACGCTATAATAAATCCAACTAAAGAACCAACAATTACATCTTCTAACCAATGCATAGATAAATATGTTCTGCTAAAGGCTGCTAATATTGAAATTATTAAAATTAAATATTTTAAAAAATAATTTTTTAAATAAAACATAAAAGGAATTAATAATGCAAAAGCTTGAGTAGAGTGCCCAGAAGGAAAGCTATTGTATAAATATAATTTTACACCATTAACATACTTTATTTTTTCGTGCACAGTCCATTGAAATGTGTACCAAGGACGAACTACATCGTCAAAAAAAACAAACTTTAAAATAAGAGTAATTAAAACAGCAACACTAAAACTAATTAAACAAGTTATTGCTAAACGAATATTAAGTAAAGCCATAATTAGAATAAAGAAGGGTACAAACCAACCATCGCCAATTAAAGTTATGTATTTAAAAAATAAATCTTTAACAGGATTACCTACCCATTGGTTTATGTAAATATGAATTTGAACTTTAGAATATATTGAAATAAAGTACAAGCCTACTAAAACAAATGCTAAATAAAAGGCAATAACTAAATAATTATTTTTAATTAAAATTTTCACTTTATTAATTTAGCTTCGTTCCAATATTTATCTAACTCATCTAATTTGCAATCAGCAATTTGTTTACCGTTTTCTTTTACTTTTTGTTCCATGTAATTAAACCGGTGAATAAATTTTTTGTTTGTTTGCTCTAATGCATCTTCGGGATTAATTTTTAAAAATCTGGCGTAATTAATTAACGAAAATAAAACATCACCAAATTCTTTTTCAGCTTCGTTTTGATTTTTGTTTTTTATTTCGTTTTCAAACTCATTTAATTCTTCTTTCACTTTTTCAAACACTTGTTCGGGGTGCTCCCAATCAAAGCCCACTGCCCTAGCCTTTTCTTGAATTCTATATGCTTTTAAAAGGGCGGGCATACTGTTAGGTACACCGCTTAAAACGGTTTTATTACCATCTTTTTCTTTTTGTTTTAGTTGCTCCCAATTTTGTTTTACATCATCTTCGTTTTCAACTTTTACATCAGCATAAATATGTGGGTGCCTAAAAATTAATTTATCGCAAAGTGTATTTATAACATCGCTTATATTAAACTGATTGGTTTCGCTTGCTATTTTTGAATAAAAAACAATATGTAATAGAATATCGCCTAATTCTTTTTTAATTTCATTTAAATCGTTTTTTAAAATAGCATCACTTAATTCAAACGTTTCTTCAATGGTTAAATGCCTAATACTTTCGATGGTTTGTTTTTTATCCCAAGGGCATTGCTCCCTTAGTTCATCCATAATTTTTAGTAATCTTAAAAAAGCTTCGGCTCTAGCATCCATAATCTTCCAAATTTAATAAAATAGATTAATAATTAATTGCCAAAAATATCTAATAACACTTTTTGTGTGCTACCAACACGTTGCGAAAAATAACCTTCTAATTTGAGTTGAATTTCGTTTAAATTTAAGTTGTTATAATTATTGAGTAAATCAATTAAACTATTATTTTCATTTAAATTAATTATACAGTTTAATGCTTTTAATTCTACAATTTCATTAAATTTTGAGTAATTATTGCCATAAAAACTACTTGGCTTTAAATATACCGTTGATTCTAAAATATTATGAATTCCATCTTTGCCAAAACCACCACCAATATAGGTTAAATCTGCATATTTATAGATAGAACTTAACTGCCCCATACAATTTAAAATAAGTAAACTATTATTTTCATTAAAATTAGAATAGGTACAGTAATTTATTTTATTAAGTTTTAATTTTTCTTCTAATTTTATTATGTTGCTTTCGCTGATTTCGTGTGGAGCAATTATGTATTTGAAGTTTAAATTTTTTGTTTTTAAAATTGAATTTATAATGTAATCATCATCATCGGGCCATGTACTACCTGCAATAAACAATAAAGAATTATTTTTAAATTGAGAAATTAATTGGTTGTCTTTATTTTGATTTTTAATTTGTGTTACTCTATCAAATCTCGTATCTCCTGCAATTATAGTGTTTTTAATTTGAATTGCATTTAATAATTTTTGAGATTGTAAATCTTGTAAATATATAGTTTTGAACGTATGTAGAGATTTAACAAACAGTTTACCATACCATTTAAAAAATGGGTGATGCGGTTTAAATGTGGCTGAAACTAAATAAGTTTTAATTTGCTTATTTTTTAATTCAAACAAATAATTTAACCAAAATTCATATTTAATAAAAACTGCAATATTTGGATTTAAAAGTTGAATGAATTTTTTAGCATTAACAGAAGTGTCTAATGGGAGATAATAAACTGCATCGGCTAAAGGAGAGTTATTAAATACGGTGTAGCCACTCGGAGAAAAAAATGTAATTACAATATTATAATTTTTATAATTTTCTTTTACTGCTTGAATTAAAGGTAAACCTTGTTCAAACTCACCGTATGATGCGCAATGAAACCAAATGGTATTGGGCTTAGAAAGTTTTTGTTCTTTTAATTTATTTTCCCAGTTTTTGCGGCCACTAACCCAAGCTTTTGCTTTAGTGTTTTTAACAGAAGCGCATCGAATAATAAATCCGTAAAGCCTAACAACTAAATTATAAATTACAATCATTAATAATAATAGTACTCTTTTGGTTTACGTTTATACAGTGGTAATATCCAGCCAATACGTGCACCTATTAATAAATCGGTACGCTTATTTGTATCAGGCAACCCTGTGTCGTAATTAAATTTTCTAACACTTTTGGTATAACCTTGTATAAACTCAAAACCTGCATAAAAATTAACAAAACGATTATTACTAATATATTGATAACCTAAAAATTGCATTGTAGAAAGGCCATTACTTAATCGATCATAACCATATTTTAATTCACCATTTAAAGCAGCAATTTTCTTTTGCGCATCATATAAATTTATTTTGTGTTGCATGTAACCAACACCAATATTAAACACAATACCTGTATTTAAATTGTTTTTAAATAATTTAAATATTCTTCCTCCAACTGCATAAAAGCATAAACCTCTTTCTGTAATTCTAATATCAGCAGGGTACCCTTCGTTATCAATAATGTTTTTTTGCCCATTTGAAAAATCTACTTTCATATTTGCTAAAACATCTTCTTTAACATTTTGACTGAAAAAATAATTTCCTTCGGCTCCAAATTGCCAATTACTTTTTGTTTTGTACATGTAAGTGCCACCAACATTAAGATTAGGTCCAAATCGTTTTTCCATATCACCTTTTGGTAAATGCCCTCCAAAATTTATAGCAACATAGTGAAAACCAAAATTTAAAGAATCTTTTTGCGACCAAAGTTTGCTGCTTAGAAAAAAGAAACAAAGAAAAAATAAAATTAACCCTTTTTTCATTTCCACAAATTTAGTCATTTTTAATTAATTTACCTTTTGGGTTTCCTTCGGTTTTATTTAAAATAGAAAAAGGATTCCCGTTGTAATAAATATTTCCATCTCTAAAAATATTTACAACTAAACTTGCAGTTGAGGGTAATTTTAAATACACATCTGCAATAGAAATTGTTGTGATATTTGCATACGATTTAATTGTTGAATTATCTGCATATAAATAATTTGTGCCTTTTAAATACGTTAATAATTCGTTAGTTGTACCATAAAAATGAATGTTTGTATTACCATGCGAGCTTGTTTGGACTACTTGATAATTTCCATATAAATTAACATTTCCGCTATTTCCACCATTTATAAAAATAGTGTCTTGTACAAAATTAGAATTTACATTAACCTGCCCAACACCTTGATGAAATAACGTGCGAATAAATGGGGTATAAATTTTAATTTTTGTTTTTTTATTATAACCTCTTACAAAATTACATTTGTTTTTATTTTCAACAATTAAAGAATTGCTTTGTACTGCGGTATGAATATTTGACATTAAGTTTTCGCCAGATGTAATAATTGCAAAAGGTTTTGGAAATTGAATAATTTCATAATCTATATTATCATTTAAAACAATGTATTCAAAATTATCTAAATAACGCGTTACATTTACTTCTTTACCATAACTTTTAAAACAGTCTTTTCTGTTTTCGGGTTTACAGCAAACCAGTGAAACAATTAATAATATATTTAAAAAACACTTTAACATTTATAAATAAAAACGATAACCTACTCCATATTCAAAATTATACGCAATTGCAAAATGTGTTCTTAACCCAGCATGAATAAAAAGTCCGTTTTTAGCGTAATAATTAACCGAAATTCTTGACACAATATTTCCATCAGCATTGGCTTTGGCTAAAAAATAATAACCAACTTCGGTAGGAATACTAATTCTACCAATATTATATGCATAAACAAAATTTAAACTCATTCTGTTTTTATCAATAGTTTTTGAGGGGTCTAATCCTGTGTTTTCATAATCTATTAAATAATTTTGATCGTGAAAAATATTTAATCCTAAACCAAATTTATGAGTATTTCTTACATTTCGATGGTAATAAAGTGCCCACATGTAACACATTTGCTTTTTTAGATTAACCTCTCGTTGATTAAAACCAATTGATGCAAATGTTACCAATTCGTTTTTAGACTTAACCTTAGTTGAACTATCTTGTTTTAACGTTTGAGGAATGGTTTTATTTGAGGGTAAACGGAAATTAATTGCTGTATGAAGTGTAGCAATGTTTAAACCTAAATTAGGAACCTGAGCCCGAGCATTACTTGTATGGCTAAATGTAAAACCTGGTTCAAAAATTAAATTTTGATTTAGCTTTAATTTCCAAAACCACCTAAATTGCACATATTGGTTTAATGCGCTTCCTATTGCTATATTATTTTGATTGGTATGCACATTAAAAGGTTTAGTAATGTAACTTAAACCCCAACAAATACGCATATGCAATCTGCTTTGTTTTATTTTTTGATTAAATGGGATTTCAATAAACGGTGCTGCAATAAGCCCATAGCCTAAATGTGCTGGGTTTTTAAAATCTATTAATTGTGTGGTTATACCAACTTCGGGTAAATTATTTTCGGTTTGCCAAATTTTATTACCTAAAGTGGGTTTAATAAAATTAAGCTCATAAATTGCAGGAAAACCTTTTACTAAATCGGCTATAGAGCTACGATGAATGAGTATAATACCTTGGTTGTAACTGGCTTTAATTATCCAATTTGGGTGTTCGGTTAAACCATTTTGAGCAAAAAGGCTACAAAAATTTAATACAAAAATGATTATTACAAAAAACAATCTCAACGCGCAAATTTAATGATAAATGTTAGAAATTTTAATTTGTTAAACCACTTCGATTAGATATTTTATACCTTTAAGTGAGTGTTAATTACTTTTTATTGAAAAATTTGCAACCTTTAATTTTAAAAAGCGTTTTAACATTTATAAAAATCTACAATTATGAATATTAAAGAGTTTGAAGCAATTGAAAAGGAGAGCGTTGAATCGCTTAAATTTCCTAGTTCAGAAGTTTTAACAACAAAAGAAACTATAAATGAACGAAAAGATGAACTTAATAGGGCTTTAACTTTAGGGAATATTGAACATTCAAAAATTAGAATATATTTTGAAGATGACACTTCTAAAAAAGTTGTAAACACAACAGTTTGGGGGGTTACAGATAAACGAGTAATTTTAAAACAAGGTTTAGTTATACCAATACACAGAATACATAGTGTGAAAATTTAACTCAAAATTTTTACAATTACGTAAGATACAGGTACAACAAATAACAGGCTATCAAATCTGTCTAAAACACCACCATGCCCTGGCATTAATTTACCACTGTCTTTAACTCCAGCTTTACGTTTTAATAAACTTTCAAACAAATCGCCAAATGTAGCCGTAATTGGCACAACAACTCCAAGTGTTAACCATAAAATGGTGTTATTTGATTGCAATAAATAGGTTTTAATTAAAAAACTAATTACAACAGTTATAACAATTCCAAAAATTGTGCCTTCCCATGTTTTGCCTGGCGAAACACGCTCAATTAGTTTGTGTTTTCCAAACAAGCTTCCACCTAAATATGCAAACGTATCATTACTCCAAATTAAAAATATAATTCCTAATACATTCCATGCGTTTTGACTTTCAAATTCTGTAAACGAAATGGAAAGTTTTCCAATTAATGCAAAAGGCACAACAACATAAAGCACGCCAAATAAGGTTACACAAGCATCTAAAAATGGATGTTTATTTTTACTTAAAATAGTTTGTATAAAAATTAAAACAACACATAAAATACATGTATAAAATAAAATTGTATTATTAAATTGAAAATTGAAAATTAAATCCCAATTTATAAAAGCTAAAAATAAAAATATAGAAAGAAAATAACCAAGTGCTTTAAAGGGTTTTTGACCTAAATTTTCAATTAACTTATTGTATTCACTTAAGCCAATTAAAGAAATTATAAAAAAGAATCCTGTTAATGTAATATAATTGTAAAGCATTGACGATATAAGAATAGTTACAAATACAATTGCACTTAAACTTCTAATACCCAATGTTTTTAAATTTAAAGCCATATTGCAAAAGTATTAAAATAAAACTACTTTATATTTTTCGGCCATTTTTTTTATTTGTTCATCAGAAATGTCGTGAGTGTTTTTAAAACCTTGTCTATTTTCTACTGTTACAACAAATAATTTATAATTGTATTCTTTTGCAAGCGCAAAATAGGGTTCCATTTCCCATTCTAATGTAAACGTATGATGAATAATAATTTTTTTTTCTGAATTTAGAATTGCTTTTTTACAATTATCAATACAATTTTGATAGGCTAAATGATTTTGTTTGTAATCAAATTTATAAGTGCCGTTTTCATCAGTAAAATAATCATCAATGCTAAATATTTTAGTTAAATCGTCTTTTAAAATTGATGCAAGTGTACTTTTACCAGCCCCAGGTAAACCCCTTAATAAAATTATTGAATTCATATTAAAATATCAAAAACACACAACCTATCTAAATAAAGAAACATATCCGCTACGCGTTTGTTTTTTATCGTTGGTTTTTTCAATGCTTTCAATTGTATAAATGTAATTATCTTCTGCACAAAGATTTCCTTTATATCTTCCGTCCCATTTACCTGATGAGCTATTTGTAAAATAAACTACATTACCATAACGATCGGTAATTGTTAAATTAAAAAAACTATAATCGCACTGTAAAACAGGAAAAAAATAATCGTTTTTATTATCTTCATTTGGTGTAAAACTATTGGGGATTATCATTTCACAATCGCAGGCTTTAAATTTTACATTAACTGAATCAATTTGTTTGCCACATTGTTTGTTTTCTGATTGAACCCAATAAATTCCTTCTTTATAAATATTTATTGTAGGCGTTGTATTACCGGTATTCCATAAAATTTTTGTGTTAGCTGCTGGTTTTATACTTAATACTTTATTTAATTCGCTTAAACAAAATGTTTGTTCTGGATTTTGAAACATTTGATTTGAATTTATAAATTTCACATTAACAGAATCTATAATTCCGCAACCTCCATTATTTATTCTTACCCAATATTTACCATTGTTTTCTACTTTAATTTTTTGATTTACCTCGCCTGTATTCCAAAAATACCTTGCACCATTATTTTTAGCATCTAAAATTAAATATTTGCTCTTGCAAATTATTGTATCTATTAAATATCTTTTTGGTTTAGGATACATTTTAATATATGTGCTATCAAATATTATCTGTTTGCCTGTTGTAACTTTAACATAATATTTACCAACGTTTGTATTAGCAATAATTTTTTTTGTATTATAAATTATTTTGTAAGGTGTTGTCCATTCAATTGAAGCGTTTTTATCTAACTTCTCTTTAATTTCTATTTTTATTGTATCTCCAGTACAATAACCCAAAGTATCGGGTAATAAATTTTTTTGTGCATTTAGCTTAAATACAAGCAATACAAATAAGTATTTAATATGTTTTTTTATTGTGATAATATTATAGTTATTATAGTTCCTGTTTGGTTTTGATTTAATGTTGATTTATCAATCATACTTACCTCTTGTTTTAAACCTGTAATTTTAGAATTAATTTCTAAAATATTTTTAATAGTGCTTGTGCCTAAAGATTTATGACCTGTTTTTGCATGTTCTTTAGCTTTAATTAAACCTACTCCATCATCTTCAATTTTAATAATTAACGTATTTGTTGATACTTGATTAATTTCTATTGATAAATTTCCATGAGATAATTTTGGCAAAATTCCATGAATAATGCAATTTTCAACATGTGGCTGAATAATCATATTTGGAATTTTTGTTTCATTTAAATTTATTTTTTCGTCTAATTTAATTTCGTAATCAAACTTATTTTTAAAACGTTCTTTTTCTAATTCTAGATAATATTTTAATCGAGTTAATTCATCATTTAAAGTAATTTCGCTTTGCGATGCTTTTTCGATAATCATTCTTATTAATCGCGAAAATTTAGCTAAATATTCGCTTGCTTTTAAACTGTTATTTGTGTTTATATAATTTTGAATTGAGGTTAACGAATTAAAAATAAAGTGTGGACTTAAAAGCGAGTTCATGGCTTGATGTTTTAATAAATTCATTTTTTGTTCATCTTGCAATCGTTTTAACGAATTTATTTTTATTCGTTTTAAAATAACCCAACTTACAAAAGCAATTAAAAGCAAACCAACAACAATTATACCAATATATAATAAATTAGCATTTGATAGGGCTTTTTCTTTATCAAACGTAACGGTTGTAGACTGCGACCAAATTATTTTGTTTAACGAAGTTTGAATTTCTATTGTACTAACTCCACCTTCTAAATTCCCTAAATTACAAACCGCATTATCTAAATTTTTCCATAAACCATTATTAACTTTATATCTATAATATTGTTTATTTGGTTTATTAAAATAAGGGCTAATAAAAAAAACACTTACATCGTTTTGGTTTGGATTTAATTTTATTGTAGGTGTACTAAAGTTAATTTCTTCACCATTTACAAATATATTATCTATTTTAATTGCTTTTATTTGAGCCTGTGTTTTGTAAATCATGTTTGTATCTACAACTGCAACACCTCTATTTGTAGAAATTAAAACTTTATTTTGACTAAAAGATATATCATTTATATTATTTGATTGTAAACCAAAAGTTTTATCAAATAATTGTATTGGTTGTAATTTAGTGTTACAAATTAGTAAGCCCATTTGGGTTGCAAGCCAAATATAATTATTATTAAACTCAATTTTTTTAATACTGTTTAATTGAAAATTATCTAACGATTCTATTAATTCTCCTGAACAGTAATTTGTTAAACCTCCATCGTGAGCAATGTAAATTTGATTATTAATTAATTTAAAGTCGTTTATTTTATAATTGGTAAATTTTTTTGTTGAATAATTATACTTTTTTGTTTTAAAATTATAAATATATAAACCTTCGTTTGTGCCTACAAATAAAGTGTCGTTTTGTTTTAAAATTGCATTAATGCTTGTTCTATAATTTGGGAAAGAAATTAAAGTGTCAATTATTTTTGTTGCATTAACGTTTGTAAGTAATAAATTTGAAAATCTATCAGCAATTATTGCTCTATCATTATCTAACGAATATTGAATGTTTGTGATTAAAGGTTCAAATTTTACAACTTCTTTATCAGTTAAAAAATTAGCACTATTCATTTCAAATTGGCTCCTTTTAAAATAATAAATGGTGCTGCCAACTTCTTTTAAACCAGAAATTGGATCAGGAAAAACATCATCAGGTTTTGATAAAATTTTGGATTGATTAGAATTAATGTTTAATCCATATAAACCATTACTTGTTGCTGCAACTAATAAATTTTTATGTAACAACACTTGATTTATATTTAAAGGCTTACTTCTTAAATTAAAACTATATGAATTATATGGTGTATTTTGAATATAGAACAATCCATCAGTAAAAGTACCAACCCAAATGTTTTCGTTTTTATCTTTATAAATACAATTTATTAGTGTTGATGGGATATCTAAAATATCAAAAACATTAAAAGTTGAATTATTTATTTGTAAGTATAAATTATCATCAGGATAAGATGTAAACCAAATTCTATCGTATTTATCTACCACAAGCTTGTTTATACTTTTTTCGCCACCAAATAAAAAGGTTTTGCTGGCCTGTGTGTATTTTGGAATAATCTCATTAATTAAGTTATTATTTTTTACGAAAATTAATTTGTTTGATGATCCTAAAACTAACTCTCCATTTTCTTTTTCGCAAATAGAATATACTGGAAAATTTGTTTTTGTAATAGATACTTTTTGTTCGGTACCATTTGTTATATCATATAATCCATTTGCTTTACCAGCATAAACTTTATTGTTTTTAGATTTAAAAATACAAAATGTTCGATTTTCTGTTTTTAATAAACTATCCGTTGTTATTTGTTTAGTAGATAAATTAATTATAGATAGTTTAATACCACTTAACAAAACGTAAGCGTAATTTTGATTAATTATAAAATGATCTGAATTATTTTTAAATTTAAACCCATCTTTATAAATAAGTTTGTTAGTCTCTAAATTTAATGTGGCTACGCCTTCATTTCTTACTGAAATAAATATTTCATTTTCTATTAAATACGAATTTTGTAATACATTATTATTAACACCATTTAATTTTAGCTTTGTAAAATTGTATCCATCATATTTGTATATACCGTTTTGAGTAGTAACATAAATTAAGCCATTAGCATGTTGCTGTATATTAAAAATATTATTACTCGTTAAACCCTCTTCAGCACCTAGTGTATGAAAATTAAATGTTGGCGTTTGCGAAAAACACAGCAAAGGAAAAACTAATAAAAAGGTAAATATTTTATAAATTTTAATAATGATTTAAATATACAAAAAACAAAAATACAGCATTTATTTATTAAAAAAACCAACATAATTAACTAATTTACAACGAGTTAATTAAATTATTTAATTTTAAATAAAACATTTAAAAAAATAGAATTACCGTTCGCATACAAAAACCTGCATTTCAAAACATTTTTTTTAATTATTATGTTTTATGTTTTAATCTTACATAAAATTTAAAAAATTATGAGAAAAAAATTATTTAAAATTTCAAGTTTATTTTTGTTTGGCGCATTTGTAGCAAATGCACAAACCACAGTTACATTTACTTATACAGGTGCAATGCAAACTTATACAGTGCCTGCTGGAGTTACTTCAATTACGGTTGATGCAAAAGGAGGAGAAGGTGGCCTAGCATCAGCGGGAACATCATCTGCCGGTCTAGGAGGTAGAGTTCAAGCAGTATTAACTGTAACGCCAGGAGAGGTATTAAATCTTTATGTTGGTGGAAAAGGTGTAAATGCCATTTCAACTGCGGGTGGAGCTGGAGGATTTAATGGAGGTGGCCTTGGCGGAACTTGGTCTGGTGGAAGATCAGGGGGAGGAGGTGGAGGAGCATCCGATATAAGGCAAGGAGGTAATACTTTGACTAATAGGAAAATTGTTGCCTCTGGTGGTGGAGGGACAGGAAACAATTTTATTACTGGTAACGCTGGTGGATATGGAGGGGGGTTAACAGGAGCTGATGGTTTAACTGGCTCATATCTTGGTGGAGGAGCAACACAAAGTGTTGGTGGCGCACCTAATGGAGCTTTAGGCATTGGTGGGCCTGGTGGTGTTGGACAAACAGGTGGCGGCGGCGGTGGCGGCTATTATGGTGGCGGTGGTTCTCAATGGGAAGGTGGCGGTGGAGGAAGCAGCTTTACTGATCCTATTGGAGTTACAAGCTTTACTCATACAGGAAATTTTCAAACTGGCAATGGTGAAATTAAAATTACTACACCAGCAATGGCATCAGCTTTAAATTTTGATGGCTCAACAGCACCTAATAGCACACAAGATAGAGTAAATTTAGGAACGAGTTTATCTACTTCATTACAAAACTCTACAAAATTAACACTTGAAGCTTGGGTTTACCCAACATCTTCTTCTGGTTTAGGTTGTATAGTAGGAAACTACAACACAAACGGACCAGCAGCGTTACAATTTTTATTAAGAAGAGGTACAAGCAATTACCAATTTTGGGTTGGTAATGGAAGTACTTGGAACGATGTTAATTCAGTTGCTTCTCCAACTTTAAACACATGGCAACATGTTGCAGGTGTGTGGGATGGAACAGTTAGTAAAATTTACATCAACGGTGTTTTATCTGGCACGGTTGCTACAACAATTCCATTTTTAAACAATGCAACTAACGAAGCTTGGATTGGAGGAAACAGCATGAACGAAAGTTTTACTGGAAATATAGATGAAGTTAAAATTTGGAACAGAGCATTGTGCCAAGGTGAAATTCAAAACAACATGAATACTGAAATAACTTTACCACAAGTAAATTTATTGGCATATTATCAATTTAATCAAGGTATTGCTTCGGGTTCTAACACAGCAATTACTTCGTTAATACCGGTTACTGGCCCTACTGGCACATTACAAACTTTTGTTTTAAATGGTTCAACTTCTAACTGGGTAACTCCTGGCGGAGTAGTTACAGGCAGTAGCCCTGCGCCTTTTATCCCAGCAACAATTTCTGGTGTAAATGGTGTTTGTAGTGGTTCATCGGCTACTTTAACTGCATCTGGTTTATCTACATACACATGGACTGGTGGCCCAACTACTGCATCATTTGTGGTTAGTCCTACAGTTACAACTACCTACTCTGTTGTTGGTACTAATTCTGCTGGATGTTTATCTAGCATTGCTACAAAAACAGTTATTGCTTACAATTGCTCGCCAGCAGCTGCATTAAATTTTGATGGTTCAAATGATTATATAAATACAACTAGCCCTGTTAGTAACGATTTTACAATTGAATATTGGGTAAAAACAACACAAACTGCACCTGGTGGGCAATGGTACAATGGTTATGGTATAGTTGATGCTGAAGTTAGTGGAATTACAAATGACTTTGGAACATCGCTTGCAACTAATAAAGCAGCATTTGGTATTGGTGCTCCAGATGTTACAATTACTTCTACAACTGCAATTAATAATGGTGTTTGGCATCACATTGCCGCATCGTGGGTAAGAAGTACAGGGGCAATGAAATTGTATGTAGATGGTAATTTAGAAGCTACAGGAACAAGTGGTACAACAGCAAGAACCTCTTCATTTATTAACATTGGACGTCTTCAAACTGGTGCAAATTATTTTAATGGAGATATTGATGAGGTTCGTATTTGGAACAGAGTACTTTGTCAATCTGAAATTCAAAATAACAAAAACGGCGAATTAAGTTTACCACAAAATAGTTTAGCAGCTTACTACCAATTTAACCAAGGTGTTAACTTTAGCGCAAACCCAACACAAACTACGTTAATTGCACTTGCAGGTACAACAGGCACATTAAATAACTTTGCTTTAAATGGAGCTACATCAAACTGGATTTTACCAGGTGCTGTAACTACAGGTAGTAATGCGCCAACATATTTACCTATTTCTATTTCTGGTGCAAGTGTAGTTTGTAATGGTGGTTCAACAACGTTTACTGCATCTGGTGCTGGAATAAGCACATATACTTGGACAAGCGGACCAAACACTGCAACTTATGCTGTTACACCAAGTGTTACAACAACATACTCTGTAGTTGGAACAACTTCGTTAGGTTGTTTATCAGGTATTACAACTAAAACTTTAACAGTAGATAATCCAACAGTTACAGCAGCATCTAGCGCAACAGCATACATTTGTGTAGGCCAAACTGCAACATTAACTGCTGGTGGAGCAAACACTTATACTTGGAATACTAATGCAACTACTTCGGTTATTGCAGTGAGTCCAAGTGTAACTACAAGCTATACTGTAACAGGAACAAGCATTAACGGATGCGTTGCTAACGCTGTAATATCGCAAAGTGTTAGTACATGTACAGGAATAGATGCAAAAAACAATGCTGTTAGTTTAAATATTTATCCTAACCCTAACAATGGAACATTTACAATAGATACTGAAACAGATTTAAATGTAACTATTGTTGATGTTTTAGGTAAAACAGTTTACTCTAATAAATTAACAAGCGGTAAAAACCAAATAAACTTAAATAATTTAGTTAATGGTATTTACATTGTAAAAGCAGAAAATAATGGTAAAATTAACACCACTAGATTAATAAAAGAATAAACTGGTTTTTTTAGTAGATTTCCAGTTTAATATAAAACCCTCTTCATATAATTTGAAGAGGGTTTTTTCTTTTTACTAAAACTCACTCGTCACATAAAACATGCAGTTTATAACATTTTTATTATAAATTAATTCTAAGCAGTTAAATTTGTTAGGTTTATATTAGTTGAAAAATAAAATTCACATACTAATTTTATTGTTATTTGTGTTTAATTGTATTAAATCACAAAAATTAGATTCCCTAATTCAATTAGAAGAAAATAAATTAAAGCAAATAGATAAAGAAAATCAGCCTCATACTTATTTTAATCAAGCTGTTTCAACAATAAAATTTTATAACTTAAATGGTTTGTATTTAAAAAGCGAGTTACTGCTTAATTTAATAGATACCCTTAAACTTATAAAAACTACAAGCAATAAAATTCAATTTTATATTACTAAAGCTAATACAAGTAAAATTGCACATAAAAATGATTTAGCATTTGAAAATTATTTAAATGCGCTTGCTTTATTAGAAAAACATAACAACAAAACACTTTATGTTAATACATGTTGCGATGTTGCAGAATATTTTAGAGCAATAGGTAAATATAATTATGCCAGAAATTACATAATTAAAGCGCAAAATTTATTTGATAAATATGCAATTAAAAACGATACATTGCAATGTAGAATTTATCATAGATACGCCGCAATTTTAAATGAAAATAGCGCATCAGATTCTGTATTAATATATACTAAACTTAATATTGAATTAGCAAAAAAAATAAATAATTACGATGCCTTAGGCACTTCTTATAACGAATTAGGGTTTTACTATAAAAACAAAAAAATATCGGATAGCTCAACTTATTACTATATAGCTGCAAGAGATATCTTTATGAAATCTAATCAATTTTATGATGCTGCAAATGCGTATTATAATTATTGTCAGTTATTGTCACATAACACATTAAATCAAAAAAACATATTAAACAATTACCATAAATTATTAGATTTTATTAGACAAAACAAAATAGCATATCCATTAACTCGTATTTATTTCGATATGTCTTTTAAGTATTATTTTTTAGGAGATAGCTTAAACTGGTATAAATACATGGCCAATTTTTTAAAAGAAAACGATAAAGATAATGAAAGAACAAATCAAATTAATTTAAGCAACCAATTGGCTAAATACGAAAAAGAAAAAGCATTAATTGAAAAAAGTAGAACCGAAGGTAAATTAAAATCTTTAAGGCTAATTTTTAATGAAGAAAAACAAAGAAATACTGCAATAACAATTATTGCAGCATTATTTTTAATACTAATTACAATTATTTGTTATTTGTATTATAAAAATTACAAAAAAAATAAAATATTACAAAATCAAAATAAAGTAAAAGACACTTTAATTCAAGAAATACACCATAGAGTAAAAAATAACTTGCAGTTTGTAAACTCTATTATAAACATGCAAATTAGCTCTGATAACGATAAATCATTTACAGAGCCATTAAACGATGCCGCTCGAAGAATATCATCTATGGCATTGGTGCATGAGATGTTATATAGTCAAAATAATACCGAAGGGATAAACGTTAAAACGTATATTGAAGAATTAGTTTTATTAATAAATGATGCTGTAAATTCAACTAAACTTCCAATAAAATTTACTATAAATTGCGACTCAATAATTTTTGATTCGGCTAAAGCAACTGCAATTGGAATGATTGTAACTGAATTAATTAGCAATTCAATTAAACACGCATTTAACAATGTAAAAACACCTGCAATTGAAATTAAATTACTGAGCATAAAAGATGAAATAAGTTTAGAAGTAAAAGATAATGGCAGTGGTTTACAAGAAAACAAATCGTCTAAAAAAGGAATTGGAACAAGATTAATTGATATTTTTTCGCGTCAATTAAAAGGTGATTACATTACAAACTCAAGCCCAATGGGTTTTACCTATAAAATAAAATTTAAACATTAATGGAAAAATTAAAAATACTAATTGTAGAAGATGAAGTTTTAATTGCAGAAGATTTAAAAGACATTTTAATTTCATTTGGTGTGCAAAATATTTTATTAACACACACTAAAAGCGATGGTTACAATGCATTAAGTTCATTTAAACCAAATGTCGTGTTATTGGATATTAGAATGGAAAAAGAGCTTGACGGTTTAGAATTAGGAAATTTAATAAACGAAAAATTTAAAATCCCGTTTATTTTTATTACTGCCCACTCTGATGTGGCTTTAATTCAAAAAATTCTTCAAACAAAACCAGCGGGTTATATAACAAAGCCTTTTAAGAAATCAGATTTATTTGCTCAGTTAAATTTACTTATTTCTAAATCTTCTGAAAATGCTCAAATTGTAATAAAAGAAAATTATCAAAACGTTATAATTAAACACAATGATATTTTGTTTATTGAAAGTGAAGGAAATTATTTAAACATTTATACCTCTTTAAAAAAGCATTTAATTAGAATGACTTTAGAAGAAATGTTTGAATTACTGTCAAACGATAATTTCGTAAAAGTTCATAGGTCTTATGTAATTAATAAAACTAAAGTAACAACATTTAATAAAAAAGAAATTGAAATAGGTGAATACAAAATCCCTCTTTCAAGGGGCTTTGAATTTGACAATAAGTAATTTTAAAATGTTGTTTTAAGTTAAAGCTAGTTTATTTAACTCTAGCCTTAACATATTGATGCGGTTCGTATTTACTTCTTCCTAAATCATGATCTCCTCTGTAACGCGGACCACCAACTTTAGATGTGCGTTTAAACCTTAATTTTTTAACATCTCCACCTTTAGCAGCAACAGCTTCTTTTATTTTAGTTTGTAAATTTTTAGCACGTGTACTTGCTAACTGTTTGTTGTTTTTAAACGACCTAGTTGGCACAAATGAAGCACTAGATTTTATAGACACATAAACGCTTCTCTTTTTGTTTGATAATTCAATTATTTTATCAATAAACGTATTCCATTGCTCTTCTGTTTCGTCGTTTAAGTTTTTATTATACTTAAAAAAGTATTCGTATCTGGTAGCTGGTAAATTTCCTGTACTTGTACCAGCAACTTGTTCTGCGCCTAAGTAAAGTGTTTTTAAAATTGCTTTTTTAGTAGCTTTTACTGGCGATGTAAACGCTAATAAATCGCTTGCATTACTGCCATCAGATGCATTTAATTTATATTTTGTATTTAAGGCTACAGTAACATCTTTTACAAAACCATTTTCATCAGTTGTATAATTAGTTCTTGCTCCATCATTATCTTCTAAAACAACATTAGCATTAGGAATAATTTTACCTGTTTTCCTGTCTTTTACTACAACATCTAACATTTGTTCGCCAGCAACTGTAGCAGGTTTACCTTCCATGTAAATAATTTGATTAAATACTTTTGGAGCTTTTACTCCTATAGTAGATAAATTTGCAATTACAGATTTTTTACCATCTTTTTCAGCAAACACAGTGTATTTTTTCTCAGGTTCTAATGCAATATTATCATATTTCCCATTTGATCCAGATTTTAAAGCTTGTGTATTTCCTCCAACCTCTTGTACCGAAATTTCAGCATCTGCAATTGGCGATTTTTGTTTTGAATTATTAAGTACTATAGTGTTTAAAACAATATTTTTCTTTTTAGCCGAAACTTTACCCAATAATTTAACTGGTTCTAGATTAACTTCTCGTTTAATTTCATTATAAGTTAAATCGTTTGTAACAAAAACATCTTCGTTATAAAACTCTTCGCCTTGCGGTGCTTGGTAGCTAAAGTTATACTCTTTCCCTGGAGGTAAAATTGTAGAAAACACACCATTTACTACTCTAGGTTTATAGGTTCCAATTATTTCGCCTGTTTCTTTATCTTTTACAACAATCATTAAATCTTCAGGTAATGTTTCGCCTGGAGCAGGAATAATTTGTCCTTTAAATAAAGCTAAAGGCTTTTCTTTTGCTTCCGGTATAGATACCATATAAATATCTTTTTCGCCAAATCCTCCGTCTTTAGCTGATGAAAAATAACCACGTTTACCGTCAACCGAAGCAATATAAAACACATCATCATCAGTTGTATTTATTGGATAACCAATGTTTGTTATTTCTCCAAAAGTATTATCATCAATTATGTTTGTAAACATAATATCAAAGCCACCCATTGTTTTATGCCCGTTAGATGCAAAAAAGAAAGTTACTCCATCAGGGTGAATAAAAGCACCATCTTCATCATAAGGTGTGTTTATGTTTGCGCCCATGTTATATGCTTTACTCCATTTGCCATTTGGTAATTTAACGCATCGGTATAAATCTTTACCTCCGTATCCTCCAGGCCTGTTACTAGTAAAATATAAAACGGTTTGGTCTTTATTTAAACAAGCGTGGCTTTCCCAATATTTAGAATTAACATCAGAGCCAAATTCTTTTAAAGGACTCCAATCTTTTCCTTCATAAGTAGAATAATAAATATTACCTCCACCTGTACCATCATCTTTATAAACAATTAAAGTTTGTCCATCTGTTGTTATGTTAACAGATGCTTCCATGTTACCCGAGTTTATGTTTTCTGAAATTGATTTAGGTGATGACCAAACTCCATTCATATCTTTATAACTTACTACCACATCTTCGTTATAGTAACCAAAAACATCTTTAATACCGCCTGTTGTATTAGGCCTACGTGTAGTATAAATTAACATGTTTTCATCAGCACTCATTACTGGACTAAAATCAGGATATTGTCCGTTAATACTATCTCCCAAATTGGTTATTTGTACATTTATTGGGTTAGAATATTGAGTTTTTGCAAATTCTGAACTTGCAATTGATTTGGCAACCATTTTACCATATTCTTTATCTGCCCCAACATGTTTTTTAAATTCGTTATATTGAACAATGGCCTCATCAAATTTGTAATTTATGTTTAATGCATCTCCATAGTAATAATGTGCTAAAGGCGGTGCAGCTTTTTCAACATATTGGTCGTTTTTATAATTTTTAGTAACGTTTTTAACGGCTTGGTTTAAATGGTATTCGGCTTTATACTTTTCGTTTAATGATTTTAAATAACAAACACCTAATAAATAGTTAATGTTTGCATTTGTAGAATCTATTTGATATGCCGCTTCAAAATTATCTTTAGCCATTAAAAAATTATCTTCAAGTAGTAAATACGAACCTTCTTGAAAATACTCTTTGTATGTACCTCCAGATTTAACTTGCGCCTGAATGGTAATTGAGATAATTGTAAGAACTGCAATTAAAAAATTTCTCATAATATTTTGCCTATTTTGGATAAACAACAAATATATTATTAATTTAGATATTTTACACTTTTTAATAGATAATTTGCTAAAATTTAATGCCTAAAACGATTTTCAAATTTTAGATAAAATAGTAAAATCTCATATTGATTAAACAACTTTCGATATATTTGCAGGCTTTAAAAAATGAATTTTGACGAAGAAATAAAAAGAAGGAGAACATTTGCAATTATTGCACATCCTGATGCTGGTAAAACTACTTTAACCGAAAAATTACTTTTGTTTGGTGGTGCAATTCAATCTGCCGGTGCTGTAAAATCAAATAAAATTAAAAAATCTACCACTTCCGATTTTATGGAGATAGAAAAACAAAGAGGTATTTCTGTTAGCACATCGGTTATGGCTTTTGATTACAAACATTATAAAGTAAATATTTTAGATACTCCTGGTCACGAAGATTTTGCTGAAGATACCTATCGTACCTTAAGTGCTGTAGATAGTGTAATTATGGTGATAGATTGCGTTAAAGGTGTTGAACCACAAACCCGAAAGCTTTTAGAAGTTTGCAGAATGCGAAATACTCCTGTTATTGTATTTATAAATAAATTGGATAGAGAGGGTCAAAACCCTTTTGATTTACTTGATGAAATTGAAAAAGAATTAAAAATAAAAGTACGCCCTTTAACTTGGCCTATTGGTATTGGCAAATCGTTTAAAGGTGTATATAATTTAGTTGAAAAATCTTTAAATCTTTTTCAGGGAGATAGTAAAACCACTGTTGAAGAAAGATTAAAATTTAACGATATAAACGATAGCGAAATTGATAAATTAATTACAGCTGATTTTGCTTCACAACTTAGATCTGATGTTGATTTAATTGATGGTGTTTATGACGAACTAAATCAACAAACTTATTTAGAAGGAAAAATTAGTCCTGTTTTTTTTGGTAGTGCAGTTAATAATTTTGGCATAAACGAATTATTAGATTGCTTTGTAGAAATTGCCCCAGGCCCTAAAGCCAGAGAAACTGATAATGGCGTAATTGAACCTAATAATAAAAAATTTAGCGGCTTTGTTTTTAAAATTCATGCAAATTTAGACCCCAAGCATAGAGACAGAATTGCTTTTTTAAGAATATGTAGTGGTACGTTTGAAAGAAATAAATATTACCATCACGTAAGAGAGAAAAAAGAGTTAAGATTTAGCAATCCTACTGCATTTATGGCGCAACAAAAATCAATTATTGATGAAGCTTTTCCGGGTGATGTTGTGGGTTTATACGATGCAGGTAATTTTAAAATAGGTGATACTTTAACCGAAGGTGCCAATTTTCAATTTAAAGGTATTCCAAGTTTTTCGCCCGAATTATTTAGATATGTAAACAATACTGATCCAATGAAAACTAAACAACTTCAAAAGGGGTTAGAACAATTAACTGATGAAGGTGTTGCACAATTATTTACAAGAAAAGTAGATGGTAGAAAAATTATTGGAACAGTTGGTGCATTACAGTTTGAAGTAATCCAACACCGCTTAAAAGCAGAGTATAATGCTAGTGCTACTTTTGATCAAATAAATTTATATAAAGCTTTATGGATTAGTTGTTCTGATAAGAAAAAATTAGACAACTTTATGCAAGATAGAAATGCACACATTGCATTAGATAAAGAAGGAAGACCAGTATTTTTAGCCGAAAGTGCATGGCTGTTGCAAATGGCACAAGAAAAATTTCCAGAAATTGAATTTCATGTAAAAAGTGAATTTTAATTTTCATCAAAAAATAATTTTAGTCGAAATTGGGTGAAATAGTCTTTTTATTGAGTGAATTTTTTTAATAAAATTTTGATTTTCTGTAATTTTGAATAGTTCACTTTTTAAATTATGAAAATTCAATTTCAACTCATATTCTTTTTTATACTTTTCTTATTTCCAAAGCTTTACAACGCTCAATGTTTAACAATGACTTGTCCTCCAAGTATTACCGTAAATGCAGCATCAAATGCATGTGCCGCAAATGTTGTATACACACAACCAACAGTTAATTGTTTAACTTGCGCAACAAACACACAAGTATTTACTTATACTGGAAGTATGCAAAATTTTGTAGTACCTGCAGGTATTACAGCGGTAACTATATTAGCTTATGGCGCAAGAGGCGGAACAAACACTTCCTCTGCAATCCCCCCAGGAAATGGGGCTGCAATGCGAGGTTCATTTGCAGTTACTCCTCTTTCTACTCTAAGAGTATTGGTTGGAGAATCTCCATCAATAAGTACAGGTAACGGAAATGGTGGTGGTGGCGCATCTTATGTAACAACATCAGCAAGCGTAGCTTTAATTGTAGCTGGTGGTGGTGGCGGTAGTAGTGCAACCACAAACTCAACTGCAAAAAATGGAAATACAACAACTACTGGAGGAAACGGTGCTGCGGGTGGAGGAATTGGTGGTTCAGGTGGTAACGGTGGCGGAGTTGGAGGTACAGGTTTTCAATCTGGTGCTGGTGGTGGATTTTTCACAAACGGTGCTGTTGGTTGGTCTGCAGGCTCTGATGGAAAAAGTTTTATGAATGGTGGAGCTGGTGGACTAGTTGCAGCATGGGCGTTTGCCAGAGGTGGCTATGGTGGCGGTGGTCAAGGATCAGCATTTGTAGTTGGTGGCGGTGGCGGTGGATATTCTGGTGGTGGAAGTGGTGGTCATGTAACTCCAGGTGGTGGTGTTGGTGGTGGAGGCGCTTCATTTAACGCCGGTGTATGTCCTAGTGGAACTACAGGTTTAAGTACAGGCCATGGTTCGGTAATTATATCCTATGGTACAAGCACAGTAGCTCCTGTTTTAAGTTCTGGCTTACCTAGCGGCTCTTCATTTCCTGTTGGCACAACAGTTGTTACATATACAGCTGCAGACGGTGCAGGCAATACAGCAACATGCTCATTTTCAGTAACTGTAAAAGATGTAACTTCTCCTACAATTACTTGTCCTAGTAACATAAATCAATGTACATCAATAGTAAATGGTATTGGCCCTACATCTATAAATGATAATTGCCCTACTCCAGCAATAACATATTCATTTTCAGGCGCAACTAGTGGTACAGGGGTAAATAATGCTAGCGGATCTTCTTTTAACCCTGGTACAACAAATGTAACTTATATTGCTACTGATGTAAGTGGGAATACTGGCTCTTGTACTTTTTCTGTAACAACAGGCATTGCACCAAATTTAACTATTACTGCTTCTAGTTTAAGTGTTTGTCCTTCTAATACAGTTTCTTTAACTGCTTCAGGCGCCAATACTTATACATGGAGCGGAGGTATAACAAATAGCATTCCATTTTCTCCTGCATCTACAACTGTTTATACAGTTACTGGGACTTCGGCTGGAGGCTGTACTTCAACTGCAACGCAAACCATAACTTTAAATCCATTACCAATTATAAATATAACAAACCCTACCTCATGTGTTGGAGGCACAATTAATTTTAGCGCATCTGGTGGAGGAACATATTTATGGAGTGGACCAAATAGCTTTACATCAAACATTCAAAATCCACAAATTAATAATGCACAAACAACAATGAATGGAGCATATTCAGTTACTGTAACAACAGCATTAGGCTGTTCAAGTGTAGCAATTTCTAATGTATCAGTTAGTGCAATTCCTGCTCCAGCTATTGGTTCAAATACACCTTGTTTAGGTGCAACATTAAATTTAACTACAAGTGTTGCTAATAGTTATACTTGGTCTGGACCAAGTGCATTCAATTCTAATCTTCAAAATCCAAACATTTTAAATGTTACTGCTGCCAACGCTGGCATATATACTTTAACAGTAATAAATGCATCAGGTTGTTTAGGTACTACTACAATTTCTGTAGGATTCAATTCTTTGCCTACTCCTATAGCAACATCAAATGGCACATATTGTGTTGGGCAAACAATTACTTTAAATGGTAGTGGTGGCGTAAGCGCAAATTGGTCTGGTCCATCAGGATACTCGTCAACAAGTTTTACAAGTTCAATTTTATCAGCAAGTATTGCCAATAACGGAGTATACACATTAGTTGTAACTGGAGCAAACAGCTGCACTAATTCAACTACTACCAATATACTAATTAATACTTTACCTATAATTACAGTTAACAACCCAACTGCTTGCGTAAATGGAAACCTAGTATTTAACGCAACCGGTGGAGTAAGTTATAATTGGCAAGGACCACTTTCGTTTAACAACGCTACACAAAACCCAACAATTTCTTTAGTAAGTTTAAGTAATGCTGGAACTTATTCAGTTATTGTAACAGGAGCAAATAGTTGTACTAACATAGCTACAAGTAATGCTTTAGTTTATAGTTTACCTTTAGTTAGTACAAGCAATTTATCTGTTTGTATTGGTGGTTCTATTACCTTAAACTCATCAGGAGCAAACACCTATACTTGGAATGGGCCAAATTTATTTACTTCAAATAATCAAAATCCAATTATTCCAAATGCAAGCACTTTAAATATGGGGGCTTATACTGTTACGGGAGCTTCTGCACAGGGATGCATTAATACGTCTGTTTCAAATGTATCTGTTGGTTTATCTGTGCTGCCTAGTATTTCGAGTAACACCCCTTGTGTTGGAACAAATTTAAACTTAAGCACCGGTGCAGCTATCAGCTATACATGGAGCGGTCCCTCAGGGTTTAATTCTTCATTACAAAACCCTGTTGTAAACAATTCTAATATTATAAATGCAGGAACTTATTCAATTACATCTATTAGCGCAGCTGGATGTATTGCATCAAATACATTAGCGGTAACAATAAATACTCTTCCGCTAATTTCAAGCACTCCAAACACAACAGTATGTGCATTAAGTGCTATTAATTTTACTGCAAGTGGTGGCAACAGCATTGTTTGGATTGGCCCCGGTGGGTTTAATTCTACTTCTTATTCGCCTTCTATTTCATCAGCTAGTTTAGCAAATGCCGGTAACTACACCTTAACTGCTAGTAACTTAACGGGTTGCTCAAGTTCAACAATAATTTCTGTTACTGTAAACAATTTACCAATTGTAACAGTTAACAATCCTACAATTTGTACAAATGGAAACTTAGTATTTAATGCAAATGGTGGAAATAATTATTCTTGGCAAGGCCCGTTAGCATTTAATAGTGCTATACAAAACCCAACAATAACTAATGCAACTATTGGCAATTCTGGCAGTTACACTGTTACAGCAACAGCGCTAAATGGCTGCACAAACACTGCAATAAGTAATGCTACAGTATTTAGCCTACCTTCAATTTCAGTTTCTAATTCAGGGCAAGCATGCGTTAATGGAAGTGTTAGTTTAAATGCTAATGGCGGTTTAACCTACAGTTGGTCAGGACCTGCAGGATATACTTCAATTATACAAAATCCAGTTATAAATAACCTCAACCTTACAAATAACGGATCTTATTCTGTAATTGTTACAAACGCTAATACTTGCACTAATACAGCAATAACTAATGTTACAATAAATCCTTTACCTTTAGTAAATATTGGTGTTAACTCTCCAATTTGTGTTGGACAAACTTTAAATTTCATTGGTTCTAGTACAAATAATAATCAATGGTTAGGGCCAAACAATTTTACATCAATACAAAGTAATCCAAGTATTAGTAATGTAAATTTAAGCCATAATGGTACATATTCACTTACAGTTACCGATATTAATGGCTGTAAATCTACTACAACTGCAATTGTAAACATAAATCCTTTACCGCAAATAATTGCAACAGGAGCAACAGTTTGTGAAGGGCAAACTATTAACTTAAACGCAAGTGGTGGTTCTACTTATGTTTGGAATGGACCAAATGGTTATACTTCAAACCTGCAAAACCCATCAATACCAAATGCTTTAGTTAGTTTGGCGGGAATATACCAAGTGCAAGTTACTTCAAGTGCAGGTTGCACTGCTTCAACCAGTGTTAATGTTTCAATAAATAGTGCACCAACTGGCACAACAAGTTCAAATTCTCCAATTTGCGAAAAAAATAAACTTAATTTATTTTCAAGTTCAGCTAACTCATATTTATGGCAAGGTCCAAATGGATTTACAAGCGTAAACCAAAATCCAGAAATACAAAACATTAACACATTAGCAACCGGCAACTACACCTTAACAATTTTTGATGCAATTGGTTGTTATACAAACATTATTACCTCTGTAATTATAAATCCATTACCAAACATTACATTAAACGCTTCAAAAAGAGAAGCTTGTGTGCCTGAATGTATTATATTTAATGCTGTTTCAAACGCAACTGGTACAAATGTAATTTATAGTTGGAATTTAGACAGAAGCGAAACTAGTAATATAAATGGAACTACAGCAACTGGTTGTTATAACACAATAGGTGATTTTAGACCTACTGTTTTTGTTTTAGACGGTAATGGCTGTTCAAATACAGCAACCGTTTTAGTTACAATGAACCCTTTGCCAACACCTGATTTTATTTATGAACCAAATAAACCAACTTATTTCAATAATAATGTTGAGTTTAATTATTTAAAAAATTCAGATAATATTGCAACTTACGAATGGCAAAACAACACAACTACATTTGCATTAACACAAAATCCAACTTATAAATTTGATGAAATTGGAGAATATACTATCACATTAAATGTTACAACTAACAAAGGTTGTAAAGGTAATGTTACTAAAGTTATTAAAATTGAAGATGAATTTGCTTTGTTTATACCAAACGCATTTACTCCAAATAATGATGGTATGAATGATATATTTAAACCTAAAGGAACTAATGTGAAAAATTACACTTTGTTAATTTTTGATAGATGGGGTGAACTTATATTTAAAACAAATGATTTAGATAAAGGTTGGGATGGAACATTTAAAGGTAAAGAATGTCAAAATGGAGTTTATACTTTTAAAGCATCTGCAACGATGGAGGGAGGCAAAGCAAAAGAATTTTTAGGCAGTGTAACATTGCAAAAATAAAATATACTAATTAACTAAGTATTTTATTTATTTTTGTTGCTATGGCACAGTTTCAAAACACAATTTTGTTTGCAAACGAACAAGATCAAAAAGACGAATTAAAAAATTACCGTAACCAATTCTATTTCCCACAACATAATAACGAGCCTGTTGTTTATTTTACAGGCAACTCGTTAGGTTTACAACCCAAACAAACTAAAAGTTATATTGAGCAAGAGTTAAATGATTGGGCTAAATTTGGTGTTGAAGGTCATTTTTTAGCTAAAAATCCATGGATGCCATACCACGAACTATTAACTGATAAAATGGCAAAAATAGTGGGAGCATTACCATCTGAAGTTATTATGATGAACCAGCTAACCGTTAATTTGCATTTATTAATGGTTAGTTTTTACCAGCCAACTAAACAACGTTATAAAATATTGTGTGAAGCAAAAGCTTTTCCAAGTGATCAATACGCTTTGCAAAGTCAATTAAATTTCCATGGGTTTAATAGTGATGATGCATTAATTGAAGTGGCTCCACGCGAAGGCGAATATCACATAAGAATTGAAGATATTTTAACTGAAATTGAAAAAAATAAAGACAGCATTGCCTTAATTTTAATTGGTGGCGTAAATTATTTTTCGGGCCAAGTATTTGATATGAAAAGTATTACAAACGCTGGACATAAAGCTGGTGCAATTGTAGGTTTTGATTTAGCTCACGCAGCTGGAAATATAAAACTTGAACTACATAATTGGGGTGTAGATTTTGCTGCGTGGTGCAGTTATAAATATTTAAATAGTGGGCCAGGGAGTGTTGCAGGTGCTTTTATACATGAAAAGCATCATCAAAACACAAACCTTCCATTATTTGCTGGTTGGTGGGGCCATGATAAAAAAACAAGGTTTTTAATGGATAAGAAATTTATTCCAATGCAAAATGCTGAACGTTGGCAGTTAAGTAATGCTCCAATATTAAGTATGGCAGCTTGTTTAAGTAGTTTAAGTATTTTTGATGAGGTAGGTATGGATAAACTCATATTAAAAAGTAATCAATTAACAGCTTATTTAGAATATATTGTAAATGAGATTAATAAAGAAAAAAATAATTGCTTACAAATAATTACCCCTATAGAAAACAGAGGTTGCCAAATTAGCATAGTTGCAAATGGCTACGGTAAAGATTTATATAATAATTTAATTGAAAATGGAGTTATACCAGATTGGAGAGAACCTAATGTAATTAGGTGCGCACCTGTTCCTTTGTATAACAATTTTACCGATATATATCGTTTTGGAGCCGTTTTATCTAAAATACTTTAGATTTATGTTAAAATAGTTAAATTTGAGTGTTATGTAAAATACTAATGTATTTTAATGAAACTGACCCAAAATATAACTAATACCGTAAATAATGAAAGTGGATCAATTAAGGGAAACTGAAATTATACGGCAACTAAACTCATTACGGAGTAATTTAGGAATTAACCTAATATTGCTATTTTCTTTTATTTCTTTTAATTATACTAAGGCACAATCAGAAACCGAAGCTATAATTGATGTAGTAAACACACGAAGTATAGGTACACCATTTATTACATCATTTTTTCAAGACCCAAAAGGGTATATTTGGTTAGGCACTACAAGTGGATTATCTCGATATGACGGATATGTGTTTAAAAAATATACTCATATTCCAAACGATACCTCTTCAATCCATTGGCCGTCAATATTTTGTTTTTCTAATTTAAATAAAAATGATTTTTTAATTGGTACTGGTAATGGTTTAAGTTGGTATCATTACGCAGAAAATAGATTTAGTAAAATTCCTTTTGATAAAAAACAATTTTACTCTGATGAAAAAATTCAAATAAAAGCTATAGTCACCGGCTCTGATGGCACTAAAATTTTAGCTACAAAACATGGACTTTTGCAGTATAACCAAAAAGAAAACAAAATCGAAATAATTAAACATGGTAAATCAACTTTGTTAAATGAGTGGGATGTAATGTCTATTTATGCTGACAAAAAAGGAAACGTTTGGGCAGGCTGTAAAAAGGATAATAATTTTGGAAGTATAGATCTTGCAGTATTTAAATGCAATATTAACAAACACTCAGTTATTAAATTTGAAATTGCAAACAAAGGCGGAAGCGCTAATTTAAATGGCATAGCCGAAGATTATTTGGGTAATATTTGGGTAAGCGTTGATGATGGTTTAATTTCTATTAACACAAGTAGCAATAAGCAGCAATTTTTTAAAGCTCCAAATAATTGGTTCTCAAATATTACCTTTCATTTAACTAAAGATAATACAATATGGCAATGTTTTTGGAGTTTTGGGGTAACTTCATTTGATATTGACAAAAAACAATTTAAAACCTACTCAAACAATCCTGCAAACCCAAACTCTTTAATGAGTAATAAAGTTTGGGCTTTATTTAAAGATGATAATGATATTCTTTGGATTGGATCCGATATTGGTTTACAAAAAATAACAAATCGCAAACCTGATTTACAAATAATTCAAAAAAATTATGATGATCCAAAAAATTCATTTCAAAATAATTTTGTAAAAGCAAGTTATGCTAGTAAGTTTAACAATCATTTAGTGTATGTTGCAATTGATGGCGAAGGCTTTTCAATTTTTAATGAAAAAACGAAAAAAACTATTAATGCAGGGCCGCATGCACTAAATTTAAACTCCGAAAGATTTATAAATCGATTTTTTGAATACAGTGCTACTGAATTTTTTGTACTTGGTCAATATAATTTTCAAAAAGTTACTATAGATAATGATGGTAATATAAAAAAAATAAAAGGTTATTTTCCTGATCAATCTTATAATTTTCAGTCTTGCATTATAAATCCTTCTAATAAAAATCAGTTAATTGTAGTTAGCACAAAAAAACTTTTTTTATTTGATTTAATTACCGAAAAAATAACAGAAATTAATAATCCAATTTTAGAAAATGTATATTTAAATAATTGTGTAATTATTGAAAATAAATTAATTATAACAAATAATAATTCAATAATTCAATATAATCCTAAAAATCAAAACGCAGAAAAAATAGACATTCCTGACGCTGGAAATATTTTTGATGTAACTAAATATCAAGACAGTTGTTACTTACTTTTAACTCAACATTTAGGCTTAGTAAAGTTTAATTTTATATCTAAACAAAATCAAACAGTTTTAACTCCTAACTTAGATTATTTTCCAAAAGGCAACAATATAATAAAATACAAAACTGCTTATTGGATGTCTTCATCAACAGGCTTAATAAAGTGGAATTATTTAACCAACGAGTTGAGGGTGTTTGATATAGAAGATGGCTTACCATCAAACCTAATATTTAATTTAAGTGAAAAAGATGGTTATTTATATTTGGGCACACAACAAGGTTTAGTAATTTTTAATCCAGATTTTCAAACCTCACATTTTAATTTGCCAAAAGTTGATGTAACTAGCTTAAATGTTTTAAATGATAATTCAAAATTTCTTAATCCCGAAAATGGTTCAGAAATTACTTTAACCGAAAATCAAAACAGTATTAAAATAGATTTTACCTTACTTGATTTTAATTTACCCGAAAAAAATAAATATAAATTTAAGTTTTCTCCATTAAATGATGATTGGCTAGAACCAATTGCTGGCAACAATGTAATATATAATTCATTAAATCCTGGCACTTATAAGTTTGAATTAATTGGAGCTAACTCCGATCAAAGCTGGAGTTCAGATTCATTTACATTAACTATAAATATTGTCCCTCCTTTTTACAAAGCTAAATGGTTTACGTATTTAATTGTTAGCTTTATTGCAATTTCAGTTTTTTTAATTTTTTATATTCGTAACAAATCATTAGAAAAAAATAAAATTGTTCTCGAAAAAATTATAAAAGAACGTACTTCAGAAATTCAAGAACAAAGAATAGAATTATTAGATAGTATTAATTATGCACGCAGGTTACAAAGAGCAATTTTTGTTGGAAAAGAAACATTAAGTTCTGAATTAACAAATAGTTTTATTTTTTATAGACCTAAAGATAAAATAAGCGGCGACTTTTTTTGGGTTGGTAAATTAAAAGAAAACTTAGTTGTGTTTTGTGGCGATTGTACAGGCCATGGTGTACCAGGTGCAATGTTAAGCATAATAGGAACTTCGTTATTAAATAAAATTGTTTACGAAGAATTTATCGTTGACCCTGGTCAAATTTTAACGCGTTTAAATTTTTTATTTTACCATCAATTAAATTTAAAAGAAACTAATATAAGAGATGGCATGGATGCCAGTGTTTTAGTATTAAATTCAAACAACAAAAATGTACTATTTTCTGGCGCTAAACAAGATTTGGTTTATTTTTCCAATAATCAAATACAAGAAGTTAAAGCAACTAGAAATTCAATTGGTGAAAATGACATTACAGAATTTAACTCTACATATTTAGAATTTGTTCCAAATAGAACATTTTATTTGTATAGCGATGGTGCTAAAGATCAATTTGGTGGACCAAATAACAAAAAGTATTCGAGTGCAAGATTAAAAAATTTATTGCATGATAATCATTTGCTTTCTTTTAACGATCAATCAAATTTAATTGATAAAGAATTAACTGAATGGCAAGGAGACAAATCGCAAACAGACGATATATTAGTTATAGGGCTTAAGTTTTAATTTCAACACTTACATTTTTCACATTTCCATTCATTGGAGGTAATAACTTTGTTACTTTAACATGCAAGTTATTTAAACTTGGAAATGTATCTTTAATTTCATTATAAATTCTTAAACAAACATCTTCAATTAATTTACTTCTAATTGCCATTTGTTTTTTTGAAATTTCATAAATATTACAATAATCTATAGTTAAGTTAAGATCATCTTTTAATGCGGCATTTAAAAAATTAACTTCCATGTAAACATCAACTATATAATTTCCGCCAATTTTTCCTTCTTCATCTAAACAACCATGGTAAGCATACAATTCTATACCTTCAATATTAATTTTATTTACCATAAATTAATTAGGTTAATTTTTCAAGTGCTTTTTTCATTCGGTTTAATGCTTCTGTAAGTATAGTTTCGCTTGTTGCATAACTAAATCTAATATAATTATCTTCGCCAAAAGCTGCACCAGGTACTAATGCAACATGTGCTTCTTCTAATAAATATAAACTTAAATCGGTAGCATTTTTAACAGTAAAGCCATTATAACTTTTTCCAAAAAAATAACTTACTTCAGGATAAACATAAAACGCACCTTCTGGCACATTAGTTTTTAAGCCTTTAATTTCTTTCATTAATTTTAATACCAAATCTCTTCGTTTTAAAAATTCATCGGTCATAGGTTTTATATAGGTATTAAAATCTAATTCCATTGCTTTATGCATTGCCTTTTGTGTTATACTACAAGTTGCAGATGTAAACTGGCCTTGCATTTTATCACATGCCTGAGCAATCCATTTTGGAGCAGCCATTATACCTCCGCGCCATCCTGTCATTGCAAAACCTTTACTTACTCCATTTATAGTAATTACTCTATCTTTTATAAAATCAAATTGAGCAAAGCTTTCATGTCCGCCAACAAAATTAATGTGTTCATATATTTCATCGCTTAAAATATATAAATCTGGGTAGCTTGCAACTATATCGGCTAATGCTTTTAACTCATTTTTACTATATACACTCCCTGTTGGGTTACAAGGCGTGCTAATCATTATTAATTTAGTTTTATTAGTAATCGCATCTTTTAGTTGTTGTGGCGTAATTTTATAATCACTTTCTATTCCAGTATTTACAATAATTGGTTTACCACCTGCTAATTTTAAAATTTCTAAATAACTTACCCAATAAGGTGCGGGTACTATAACCTCATCACCATCATTAACCAAACATAAAACAGCGTTAGCAATGCTTTGTTTTGCACCGGTGCTAACAACAATTTCATCGGTTGTATAATCCAAATTATTATCTCTTTTAAATTTTTTACAAATTGCTTCACGTAGTTCAACGTATCCGCTAACATGTGTATAATAGCTAAAATTATCATCAATAGCTTTTTTGGCTGCATCTTTAATAATTTGAGGGGTAGCAAAATCAGGCTCACCAAGGCTTAAAGAAATAATATCAATACCATTAGCTTTTAATTCTCTGCTTTTACGCGCCATTGCAATAGTTTGCGATTCTGCAATAGAATTTACTCTGTTAGATAATTTTGACATAATGTTAATTTAAATAGCAAATCTAATAACAATTAACTAAAAAACTAAACATTAAGATTATGTAATTTTATTCAAGATTCCGTATAGAGTTGCTTAAAAAATTCGCAAAACTTAAGTATGAACTAAATATTTAGAGAAGTTTTTATTTAAATGGTTGTTTTAATGAGTAAACTATTTGGTAAATGGATTTAATTTAAATACTTTTAACAAAAGAAAACAGATTATTTTATGAAAAAATCTTTACGAATTGCCTTATTTATTTTAACCCTTTCTAATGGTTTAATTTATGCTCAACCAAACTTTGATCCAAACAAAGGACGAACTTGTGGTACAGAAATACCAAGTACTGCTTGGGTAAATGATTTTAATAAAGCAGTTGATAATTATAAATCTAGTTTACTTTTAAACAAACAACAACCTGCTCCATGGGTTATACCTATTATTGTTCACATTATTCACAATGGGCAAGCAGTTGGCGTTGGTGATAATATTTCTCAAGCACAAGTTACTGATCAAATTAATATTTTAAATGCAGATTTTGCAGGAACTGGGTTTAACAACGGAAATGCTCCAGCAGCGTTTGCTCCTGTAAAAGCAGATTGTCAAATTTCATTTTGCTTAGCAGTAAAAGATCCAACAGGTGGTATTTTGGTTGAACCTGGAATTGACAGAATTGATAGAAATAGTAAAGGCTGGACAAATGGACCTTATACTACTGCATACATAAATGCAAATATTAAACCTTCAACCATTTGGGATCCAACTCGCTATTGCAATGTTTGGATTATGAACCTTGGTGGCGGTTTATTAGGTTATGCTACTTTTCCTGCAGGTACTAGTTTAGCTGGTGTTGCAGGTGGAGGTAATGCAACAAATGATGGCGTTGTAATTTTAAATACCTCTTTTGGCAGCATTGGTACAGCCACTGCACCACCTTACAACAAAGGAAGAACAATTACTCATGAGTTAGGCCATTGGTTAGGTTGTATTCATACATGGGGAGATGATGGTGGCGCTTGCACAGGTAGCGATTTTTGTAACGATACACCAAACTCTGCTAATTCAGTATTTGGTTGCCCTCCATTACCTAAAACAGATGCGTGTTCTCCAACTGCACCTGGCGCAATGATTATGAATTTTATGGATTATGTTGATGATGCTTGCATGTATATGTTTACAAACGATCAAAAAACACGTATGCATACAGCCATGACTCAAGGCACTTACCGATCATTATTAGGAACCCACGGTTTATGCTCTAACAGCACTCCTCCTCCACCTCCTGTACCTGGACCTGCGGTTGCAAATTTCTCGGTAGGAAGTACACCTTGTGTAGGGCAAGCCTTTACACCAATTAATAATTCAACTGGTGATGCTCCAATAACATACAATTGGTCAGCTTCTCCATCTGCATCGTTTTCACCAAACAACACAGTTGCAACTCCTGCAATAACATTCACAAATCCTGGAAATTATGTATTAACATTGGTTGCAACAAATACCGCAGGAACTTCTTCATATTCAACTGCAATTTTAAATGTAACTAAATGTAAAACTTGTTTAGATACGGCAAGAGTAATGACTTTAACAGATACATTATCTCGTTATGCTGCTGTTAACGATCCTAATACGCCTGGCTGTCAAACAGGAAACCCTGGGTTTTTAGTTGGTACAAATTGTTATCAAGATAAAGAATTTGCGCAATTTTTCCCTCCAGGAACATATAGCGACACACCTAATCCACAAGTACATGGTGTTATAGTTTTATTTGATAGTTTAAAAACTATTGCTGCTAACCCTAGCACAATGGTAGATTGTAAACTATACGGTGGCACAATGGCCAATGGACCTCAATCTTTTATTGGATTAGAAACCGATAGTTTGGCTATGATTGCTGCAAAATCTAAAACAACATCTATAACCTTTTGGGGAAGTAAAACATATGTTGTAGCAGGTACTAAAATTATCCCTTATAAATTTAGTTTTATTACGCCTAAAGCCATTCCTCCTACTGGTTTTTATGCAAGTGTTACTGTTCCTCCAGGAAGCGCAGGCGATAGCTTAAGAATATTTAGCAACTCAAAAACTGGTTTAATTAATGATAGTAGTGCTTGGGTTTTAAATAGCAATAACAACTGGAAAACTTTACGTTCGTATAAAAAAGCTAAAGTGCAATTAGGAATTTTACCGCTTGTATCTTGCAGGCCAATTGTTGGTATTGAAGAGAATACACAAAATTTATTATCAAATATTAATATTGTACCTAACCCTAATAACGGTGTGTTTAACTTAGTATTTACATTAAGTAAAGAAAGCGATATTACAATTAATATTTATAATACATTGGGCCAAAGTCTTGGTAAACAAAGCATAACTAATGTTCAAAATAATTTATTTGAAATTAATTTATCTGACAAACCAAACGGTATTTATTTTATAGAAGTTAGTACAAAAACAGAAAGAGTAAGTAAAAAAGTTATTATTTCTAAATAAGTATCTATCAATTTTAAAAAGGCTTTAATTAATAATTAAAGCCTTTTTTATTTAATTTTGTTGCTATGAAAAATCAGTTACTTAGTTACGTTTCATCTGCTTTACTTTTATTTGGTGGTGTTTTTTTAATTCTTGCCAAAAGTTATTGGGCAGGTGGGCTAATTGTTTTAAGCTCAATTATAAGTGTTATTATATCAATAAAATTAAAAAAGAATAATAACTAACTTGTTATTCTTTAATTCTAAAATTTGTAATTATTGTATTGTACTCTTTATCTGTTATATTTAATAAAATAGTTTTAAACGGTGTACTATTACCTTTTTCTATTACAATAGAACTTTTAGGGATATTTATTTCATCAGACAAATAATTAATTAAATATTTATTTGCTTCGCCATTAATTGGTTTTGCTTTTATTTTTATAAGCCAAGTATCTCCATTAAACTTAATTTCGTTTTTTAAAGAATTTGGTTTTATTTTAGCATGAATTTTTATCATAATAATTTCATTTTATAAAACCAAAAGTCCCGCTTTTGGCGGGACTTTGGCTCTCAAAAACTAAAACCTTGGCAGGATTTAGTTGCCCTTTACTACACGTAGTAATGGGAGTTTTTTGTTAACGGATTATTTACCGTCTAATTTATTTTTAAGATCAGATAAAGCCGAAATATCACCTAAAGTAGATTTTTCAACACTATCTTTTACTTTTTTAACTGCTTTTTTAGCATCTTCAAAATCAGCTTTTTTGCTTGCTTTATCTGCTTTTTTAGCTTCTTCTTTTACTTCTTCATGTAAACGAGCATGAGATACAACAATGCGTTTAGCATCTTTACTAAATTCTATTACTTTAAAATCTAATACTTCTTCTGCTTTAGCATTTGCACCTTCGGCTTTGTTTAAATGACGAGCAGGGCAAAAACCTTCAACTCCATAAGGTAATCCAATTGTAGCACCTTTGTCGTTAACTGTCATAACAGTACCTTTGTGAACTGAATCAACTGTAAAAATTGTTTCAAATACATCCCAAGGATTTTCTTCTAATTGTTTATGTCCTAAAGATAATCTTCTGTTTTCGCCATCAATTTCTAAAACAGCTACTTCCATTTTATCACCTACTTTACAAAATTCGCTAGGATGTTTAATTTTTTTGCTCCAGCTTAAATCACTAATGTGAACTAAACCATCAACACCTTCTTCTAACTCAATAAATACACCAAAATTTGTAAAGTTGCGTACTGTACCAGTATGTTTACTTCCTTTAGAGTATTTATCAACAATCATGTTCCAAGGATCAGGCGTTAATTGTTTCATGCCTAAACTCATTTTACGCTCTTCTCTATCTAAAGTTAAAACTATTGCTTCAACATCATCTCCAACTTTCACAAATTCTTGAGCGCTACGTAAATGTTGGCTCCAGCTCATTTCACTAACGTGTACTAAGCCTTCAACACCTGCAGCAATTTCAATAAATGCACCGTAATCGTTAATCACAACTACTTTACCTTTAACTTTATCTCCAACTTTTAAATCAGTTGTTAAACCTTCCCAAGGATGTTTAGTTAATTGTTTTAAACCTAACGCAATACGTTTTTTATCATCATCAAATTCTAAAATAACAACTTGTATTTTTTCATCTAACTTAACAATTTCTTCAGGGTGATTGATACGACCCCATGATAAATCTGTAATGTGGATTAATCCATCAACACCACCTAAATCAATAAACACACCGTAAGAAGTAATATTTTTAACTGTACCTTCTAAAACTTGACCTTTTTCTAATTTAGAAATGATATCGCGTTTTTGAGTTTCCATTTCAGCTTCAATTAAAGCTTTATGAGAAACAACAACGTTTTTAAATTCGTTATTAATTTTTACAACTTTAAATTCCATTGTTTTACCAACGTAAACATCGTAATCTCTAATTGGTTTTACATCAATTTGAGAACCTGGTAAAAATGCTTCAATACCAAACACATCAACAATTAAACCACCTTTTGTACGGCATTTAACATGACCTTTAACAACTTCTTCGCTATTAAGTGCTTCGTTAACTCTATCCCAACTTTTGTTAGCACGAGCTTTTTTATGAGATAAAATTAATTGGCCTTGTGCATTTTCTGTACTTTCTACAAATACCTCTACATTATCTCCAATTTTTAAATCTGGGTTATATCTAAATTCTGATAAGGCAACTACGCCATCTGATTTATAACCAATGTTAACAATAACCTCGCGATTATTTTTTGCTACTACTTTACCTTCTAAAATTTGTAAGTCAGTAACAGTGTTTAATGATTTACCATACAACTCATCTAATTTTGTTTTTTCATCATTAGAGTAATTGTCTTGTTTCTTCCCTATCGAATTCCAATCGAAATCCGGATTTCCTACTTGGGCATTATTTGCCATATTTTTTTAAAAAAATTGTATCAGGCATTAAGGCTACCTGAGAGGTTAAACTTATTTACCAATTTGCCTTAAAAATCGGGCTACAAATATACTCATTTTTTTAGTTTTATTTTAATTCAAATAAACTTTTAACGTTTTGATAATGAGTAATTTATTAAAATTAACAAATGTAAATTCTAAAATTAACAAAATAAAAAAAGGCTGTTTAAAAAAACAGCCTTTTAAATATTAAAATCAATTAAATTATTTTTTCAAATCTACTGGATAAGTTGTGCTTTTTACTGTAATAAATACACTATTATCGCAACCCATACCTGCACCATTTGAGAAATCAACAATACGAGGTTCTTTTTCTGTATCAACCGTAATAGTTGCAGAACCTGCAATGTAAGGATGCCATTCTGAATTAATTGACATTACAGATAAAGTTGGTGCACTTTGTAAAACTATTTTATCTGGAGAACAATTATAATCTCTTGTCATCATCATTAAAGGATCTGTACTCATTTCTAATTTATAAGCCTCGGTTAATTTATTAACTTTCCCTTCAATTGTACCACTATACACAACCAATGCTCCTGGAGAAGCAGTAAATGTATTTTTTGACCATGTAATTGGACTTGTGGTAAAATTATTTCCTGCTAATATTAATGAGTTAGTAGAGTTTGCTAATGTTTTATTTAATTTACCTTTCCAAGTCATTGAATCAGTTGCATTTGATAAAGTAAAATCGCCAGTAATTTCCCAAGTTAAAGGAGTTTGTCTTGCATTATAACCAGCAGTTGGTGTAGAATTAAAGATTGTAAAAGTATTTACAGATGAAGCACCATTTACACGTATTTTAACCCCATTAACCATATAATTTGTTAATGTTACAGTTGCTTTATAACCTGGTTTGCGGTATGCTTTAGAGTTTGATGGAGCAGTTGTATAATCTATTTTAATTTCGCCCGATCTTGTTTTTCCATCAATACAAGATACTGTTCCATTATATCCAATTGCATAATATGCCCCTGGTACGTTTGTGTATGTTACAGAGCCAGAGCTACCAGCGTTTGCAAATAATTTACTTGAATTTGTATTTTCATCGCCTAAATACGCAGCAATATCTTCAAGTTCTGTAACAATAGAGTTTGCATAAGCAGCATCAATAGTTGATTCAAACTTAGTATCTGCAGTAGGTTCAGGGCTTGTATTCTTTTTTCCACAAGCTGTAAACATAATTGCTAAAGCAGCAACAGCAGAAATACCTAAATTAATTTTTTTCATATTCTTTAATATTATTGAAATAATTTGTTGCAATTTAGCACAAATATTTTAATTGGCAAAATTTGTTAAAAAAATGCTGCTTTTTCCAAATTGTAAAATAAATTTAGGCTTAAACATTGTAAAAAAGCTATCAAATGGATACCATTTAATAGAAACTGTATTTTATCCAATTAATTGGTGTGATATTTTAGAGGTAAACGAAACAACAAACCAAAATAAACCTTTTAATCTTAAACAAACAGGCTTAAATATTAATGGTAAACTAGAAGATAATATCCTTTATAAATCTTTTAAATTAATTAATGAAATTAAAAAACTACCTAATTTAAATATTCACCTTCACAAACAAATTCCAATGGGTGCTGGCTTAGGCGGAGGAAGTTCTAATGCAGCATTTTTTATAAATCACTTAAATACTACTTTTCAATTAAACTTAACTGATATTGAATTAAATACTATTGTTTCAAAATTAGGAGCAGATTGTGCTTTCTTTTTAAATAACAAACCTGCTTTTGCAAAAGGAATTGGTAATGAATTTGAACCTATTAAATTAAATTTAAAACATTTTTATATTGTGTTAATTTACCCCAATATACATAGCGATACAAAACTTGCTTACAGTAAAGTAATACCTAGTTTGCCTTTAAATGATTTAAAAAACAGCATTGAAACTTTAGCTATAAACGAATGGAAAAATGTAATTTCAAATTCATTTGAAGAATCAATTTTTGATCATTACCCTAAAATTAAAGAGGTTAAAGATTATTTATATCAAAAAAATGCTATTTACGCCTCGATGAGCGGTAGTGGTAGTAGCGTATTTGGTATTTTTGATTACTTACCTGATTTAACATTTCCAACTAATTATTTAACTCATATTCAATTACCAAATGGGTAACAATTCAATAGCATATTGGGTTTGCCAATTTGTTGGCTGGGTTAGTTTTGTATTACTATTAATTTTTGTTTTTTCTGCTGATAGAACTATAACAAATACCGAGTATTCTATTTTTGCTTCAAGTATTTTTATTGGAATTGGAATTACTCATTTATACCGTTATTTAGTTTTACGATATGACATTCCACGAAAATCTATTTTAACTCAAATTATTATAATTATATTTTTTAGTTTACAAAAAGCAAATATATTTTTCTTAATTACAAGATTGTTATCAATTTTACTTATAAAAAATTTTGTTACACCTGGGTATAAAGAAATTTTAACAAACTTAATTAGTTTATGGTCGGTTTTTTTAATTTGGAATTTAATTTATTTTAGTTTTAAATACTTTCAAAGCTACAAACAAAGTGAAATTAATGCCTTGCGTTATTTAGCAAGTAGTAAAGAATTTGAGTTAAGTAATTTAAAATCGCAATTAAACCCTCACTTTATGTTTAATAGTATGAATAGTATTAGAGCATTAGTTGATATTGAACCCGCAAAAGCTAAAGAAGCAGTTACTAAATTAAGTAGTATATTAAGAACAACTTTGCAAATGAATAAAGCAAAAGAAATTTCTTTATCAAACGAAATAGAACTCGTTAAAGATTATTTAAGTCTCGAAAAAATTAGATATGAAGACCGTTTAACTTTTGAAACTAAAATTGCTGAAAATGTATTAAATATAAAAATTCCTCCATTTATAATTCAATCGCAAGTAGAAAACGCTATAAAACATGGTGTATCTGTATTGCCAGGAAATTGCAACATAATAATTGAGGCATTTAAGTTAGGCGAATTTTTAAAAATTAAAGTTAGTAATACTGGAAGATTAAACAACAAAACTCCCGAAAGTGGCGTAGGATTTATTAATAGTAAACAACGCTTAGAGATTTTATATGGTATTGATGGAACTATTTTTATTTCGGAAATTAATAATTTGGTAGTTGTAGATATTAACATACCTTTACCATAAGTTTTTATATGAAAGCAATAATTGTAGATGACGAACGCTTAGCGAGATTAGAATTAAGAAATTTACTATCCGCTTATAAAGATATTGAAATAATAGCAGAGTGTGCTGAAAGTGTTGATGCACTTGAAAAAATTAATCTATTAAAACCTGATGTTATTTTTTGCGACATTCAAATGCCTGGTAAAACAGGTTTAGAGCTAGTTGAAGAAATATCAGGAATGATTGATGTTGTTTTTGTTACAGCTTATGACGACCATGCTATAAAAGCATTTGAATTAAATGCCTTTGATTATTTACTAAAACCAGTAAACCCAGAAAGATTAGCTGAAACGGTTAAAAAACTTTCTATTAAAGATTCAACTTCTAAATTAGAAAACAACACTCCTCTTACCACAAAAGATCATATTTTTATAAAAGATGGGGATAAATGTTGGTTAGTTAAGTTAGAAGACATAAGGCTATTTGAAAGTGAAGGAAATTATGTGCGTGTTTATTTTGAAAACTTTAAACCTTTAATTTTACGAAGTTTAAATAGTTTAGAAAATAGACTTAACGAGAAAGAGTTCTTTAGAGTTAGCCGTAAACACATTGTTAATTTAAATTATGTTGCATCTATAGAAAATTGGATTAACGGTGGTTTAAATATGCGAATGAAAGATGGAAAAGAAATAGAAGTAAGCCGTAGACAAGCCACTAAACTTAAAGATTTAATGAGCCTTTAACAATAATTTAAGTAAAAACCCGTTTTTATTAAATATCATTTGAAACTAAATTTAATTGGATATTTTTTATTAATTTTTACTTGTGCCTCTGCACAATACGGTGGAAATTACGCCTTTAAATTTTTGGATATTCCTATGACCTCAAGAGCTGCGGCTAACGGAGGTACAAATATGGGATTATGGAATACTGATATTCATTCATTACACAGTAACCCTGCTCTATTAAACAAATACATGGCAAAACAAATTGCACTTAACTATTGTAATTATGTAAGCGATTTAAATTTTGGTTATGGTGCTTATGCCTATTCATTAAAACAAAAAGGTGTTGTTGCTGCAAGCATTCAATTTTACGATTACGGATCTTTTAATGGTTATGATGAGTTTGGAAATAAAACCAATAATTTTAAAGCTAACGATTACAGCATCAATTTAAGTTATGCCAAACCTTTTAAAGATAGTAGCTTTAATATTGGCGCAACTTTAAAAACACTTATTTCTACTTACGATATTTACCAAAGTTATGGTAATGCGATAGATTTTGGAATTATTTACCATAAAAATAATTTTAACGTAAGCATTTTAGCTAAAAACTTTGGTTTCGTTTATAAAACATATACCAATACAAGCGTAAATGATAAATTGCCCACAAACTTGCAATTGGGTTTAAGCTACAAGTTACCTAAAGCACCCTTTAGGCCATTTGTAACTTTTGATTATTTAAATAAAAAAAGTTTAAAATATATTAGTCCGGTTGATACTACAGGTAAAACAAATGTGCTTGTTACAGATTCAAGAAAATTAGACTCAACCGGTTTTCAAAAATTTGCAGTTCGTTTTAATAGTGGCTTTGATGGCTTAATGCGACATACAATTATAGGAACTGAAATTGTGTTTACAAAAAATTTTAATTTACAAATTGCATATAATTACCGCAGGCAAAAAGAAATGACCTTGCCAGAACGAAGAGGAGTAAATGGTTTAAGTTTTGGGTTTAATATGAATTTTAAACGTTTTGCATTTGCATATTCTTTTAGCAAAATGGCATTTCCGGGCAATGCAAGTATTTTTAGTTTAACCATAAAACATTAAAAAAAATTTAGTTGATTCTAAAAAAGCATATTTTAAAATTATCTTCGTTCTTTTGCCTTGGTACAAAAAAAACAAACCTGTCTGCAGCAGGTAAGAAATCAAGAATTCGAATAATTTTTTCAAATTTAAAATTGGAACTTTGAGCCTGCCTAGTTGGCAGACAGGCTCGAAATAACAAAACATTAAAAGTTAAATAATTTTGTTTTATTAAAAAATTATATTAGTTTCGTTATAACCAAACAAGTTAAAATTTAAAAACACTAATGTTATGGCATTAAATAATTTAAAAGGTAGTACCCCCCCCCCCCG
>JAIUNM010000017.1 GCA_020162035.1 Bacteroidota bacterium
CTCCAAATATTTTTTAATCTTTTTTGAAAATATTTTTTCATATCCTCTCTCCTCTTGTTATTTAATCTCTCTCCTATACCAAAAAACGGGTCGCAAAGGTATTACTTTTTTGAAACTTAGCAAATTATTTTTGAATATTTTAACGATAATACATCACAATCAATATTAATTAAACCTAAAAGTTGGCATAAGCATACGTAAATAGCACAATGCTACTAATTGTAGCAACATGTTGCTACAAATTGATATAACTTTGTTTTATGATAACAAGTAATACATCTTATTTTAAAGGTAGAGGAGCGCAATTTAATCCTGCAAATTCATTCTCTAAGCAAAGTTATGTAAGCGAATACAAAGAATTAATTGATGAACCATTACTGCAAAACATAAAAACACAAGTTTATTTAACAGAGGCTAAAAGCGTTGTAAATAAAGTAAGTAGTGATGATTTACCATTTGAATATTCTATTAACCCTTACCAAGGTTGCGAACATGGTTGTGTTTATTGTTATGCCAGAAACACACATGAATACTGGGGGTATAGCGCAGGTATTGAGTTTGAACAAAAAATAATTGTTAAACAAAATATTGCAGAATTACTTGAAAAGAAATTTAACTCGAAAGGATGGGTTGTAAAACCTATAATGTTATCAGGTAATACAGATTGTTACCAACCATTGGAACGCAAACATGAATTAACACGCAAAATTTTAAGTTTATGTTTAAAATACAAACACCCAGTAAGTATTATAACAAAAAACACTTTAATTTTAAGGGATATAGATATTTTAAAAGAGTTAGCAAAACACAATTTAGTGTATGTTGCCATTTCAATTACAGGTTTAGATGAGGACATACGCTGGAAAATGGAGCCAAGAAGCTCTACGTATAGCCGAAGATTTGAAACTATACAAAAATTAAGTGAACAAAAAATACCAGTTAGTGTAATGATGGCTCCAATTATACCTGGCATAAATAACTTTGAAATACCCGAAGTAGTTGAGTTGGCTGCAAAAGCAGGAGCCATTGATGCTTGTTACTCTATGGTGCGATTAAACGGTGCGGTTGGTCCTATTTTTAAAGATTGGTTAGTGCAAAATTTTCCGGAACGTGCAAATAAAGTTTGGAATTTAATTTGCGATACACACGGCGGAACAGTTAGCAACAGTAAATTTGGTGTTCGTATGCGTGGGCAAGGTAATGTTGCCGAAAGTATAAATCAATTATTCACACTATCTAAAACCCGGTTTATGAAAGGAGTTAAAGCGTTTGAATTCAATTTAACTCTATTTAATCATAAACTGGGGGATAGCCAATTGAGTTTGTTTTGATAAGTTAAATTATAAGAAAAACATAACACAAGTAAAAAATATGTTTGAGCCCATCAGCAATAAAATAAATTTGGAATTAGAAAGTTTAAAAAAGCAATTAGTTGATTTCATAACACATTATACCAAAGTAAAAAGAGTTTTTTATCCTGGAGATAAAATGCTATCAATTAATGGCGATTATTCATTTGAAACTTTAAAAAAAGAGACGCTTCCGACAAAAACATGGGAAGCATGCATGAATTACACTCTCCAGAATCATTAATAAATAAACAAATTATTTAAGTAGTTGGATTACAACAGACGCTACAATTGAGGCGTGTTATCATAAATTAAATGAAACTGAAGGAATAAAAATTTGTGTATTGAGTATGGTTTATGCAGATAAATAATCGACCAATTATATTCTAATTCCAATAATAGTTACATCATCAATTTGTTCTGTATTTTTAATCCAATTCACAAAAGTTTCATTTAATATTTCTTGCTGTGTTTTCATAGGTAGGTGAGCGTTTGATACTAAAAGAGATTTTAAATTTTTGCTCATAAATTTCTTTCCTTCATCTCCTCCAAACTGATCAGCATATCCATCTGTAAATGTATAAATAATATCTCCTTTCTGAATATTTATTGAATGATTTATAAAAGGTAAATTGTCGTTATGATGTTTACCAACAGGCATTTTATCTGGTTTTACTTCGTAAATGCAAAATGATGAATTAAAAGGGTTAAATGAATTGTCGTTTCGGCAATTGTCAAACTCCTCATCTTTGTTTTTAATTTCTCTAACAATCCAAACAGGGTTATTAGCGCATGAAACTTGCAATAGCATATTTTTAAAATCAAAAACTAGTAAGCTACAATCCATGCCATCTTTTCCGCCACCAGCACTTCCATCTTTTTTTAAACGATCTATTATAGTTTTACGTGTATGGTTTAATATTTCTGAAGGAGTTACGTGATGTTCAACAGCTTTCTCTAAACTTGTAATGTTTAACAAACTCATAATGGCGCCAGGCACTCCATGTCCGGTTGAATCGGCGGTACAGAGAACAAATTTTGTTATTTCTTGATCACCATTTTGAATTTTGAGTTTTGAATCTTTAATTTCTTCGCTCCAATAAAAATCTCCACTCACAACATCTTTTGGTCTAAATAATATAAAATAATCTTTTAAATTATTTTCAAGTAAATCTTTAGATGCCAGGAAACTACGTTGTATTCGTTCAGCATAATTTATACTGTCTGTAATCTCTTTATGTTTTTCTTCTATAATATGTTTTTGTTGTTGGGTTTCTATCTCTTTTAATTCAATGAGTTTTTTCTGTTTATTGGTAACTCTGTATCTATTGTATATAAATCCAGAAAATACTAGAACTAAAAAAATAACAACATAAGAAGCTACTCGTTGGGTTTTTTCTTGTTTAATTTGCGCATCGTATACTTTGCGTTCTTCGGCAACTTTTAAACTATCCGCAGAGGCTTTTTTTTCGTATTGAAATTGAAGTTCTTTTTTAACTGATTCTTTTCTGTTTGATTCATTTAAAATTGAATCGTTCATGTGTTTATATAAAACATGCATTTCATAGGCTTCTTTGTATTTACCAGTGTTACTGTATATTTCACTTAGTGTTTTACTAATGTATTTAATTTGTTCTGGAAAACCTAACTCTTGAGCATATTTTAACCCTTGCAGAGCATATTTTAAGGCTTCAGAAAAATTACCTAATTGAACTAGTGTATTTGCAATGTTTGCGTACACCCAGGTAATTCCTTGTAAATTTTGATTACCTTTTAAAGTTTCTTTACATTTAAAATAATATTCTAATGCTTTATTGTATTGTTTTTCTTTATTGTAAAAATTCCCAATACTTAATAAAACCATCGAAATACCTTCTTTATCCCCTATTTCAGTAACTGAATTTAGACTGCTCATAAAATATTTCATTGCTTTTGCAGTTTCGTTTTTAGCATGATAAATAATTCCCATATTATTGAGTGAATACGCCATGCCAATTTTATCAATAAAATCAGGGCAGGTGTTGCATTTTTCGGAAGATTTTTTGAAACTTTTTTCAAAATATTCTAAAGAATTGTTGTAGTCATTTTGAGACATATAAAGTACGCCAATGTTAAATAGTGTAGCAGATAAATCGTCTCTGCTATTAAGCACTTCTTGAATTTTAAGACTTTTATGATAATAATCAAGAGCGGCAATAATATTGCCTATATCTTGGGACTCTACACCAAGGTTATTTAATGCAAGTGCTTTATACTTTAAATAAAAGTGATGTAACGAATTGTTTTTTGTTAAGTTAGGTATTTGTTTTTCGCAAATTGACAATAATTGATTGTTATAACTTATTCGCTCTGACTCGTAACTATTTTCAACAATTAACCCTAAAATATTGCAACGAATAGAATCGCTTTTTGCACTACGTAAAACATTTTTTAAGGAATCGATATTATAGTTTTGAGAAAATGCAAATGAAAAATACCAAAAAAATATACTATAAACAATAGTGTAAATATTATTTTTAATAAACTTCATTTATATAAGTGAAGTTACAAAAACAAATTAAATAAAGAACAATTATTATTAAATAGTAAATTTAATTTTTGATTCTTTATCTACTATTTTTATTCTATTTCGCATCACAAACATACACATTGAAAGCCTCTGTGTAAATTTCCTAAAAACTAATACAGTTGAAAAGTAGACAAAAGTCTAACTTTAAAACATAAAAAATGAAAAAGGGGAAATTCACGACAGAACCAAATTTTTTAAATTCATTAAAATGGTTAGACCTGCAAAATGAAGATGACAGATTAATAGCTGAAGTTTTAGAATTAATAAAACAAAATTACGAAAGGAATGTAATTTTAGTTACATCAGACATTAATTTACAAAATAAATGTGAGTTAATTGATATACCTTATACTGAACCACCAATTTTAGAGCCACAACTGATTAACAAATGAGTGAAGTATTCAATTTATCTAAACAGGAAGGGTTAGTCAAATTTAGTTAGATACTATATAAAAAAAAGCTCAAATTAAAAATTTGAGCTTTTTTTAAAAAATAAACCTAATTTAAAATTAAATTACCTCAATTGCCTCGGGGTATTTGCTCATCCATCTTTTTAAACTTTCCTTATTACGAACAATTATAATTGTTTTTTTATCAATTCTTAATTTTGTTAAATAAGTTGTTCCTTTTACTTCTGGTTTTCTTACTGCTGTTTTCATATCTTTAGTTTTTTATAATTTCTTTCTGTTTTTCTTTCAAACTATCTATAATCTATCTTATATAACACAAATTAAAGCAAATTGTTGTTGTATAAAAGTTAATATTCATTAATTACGATTATTAACTTAAAATAGTATATAAAAGGCTAAATTAGTAGGATAAAAATTATAAAATAAAAAGCCTCACATTTTGCGAGGCTTTTATTAGTAAATATTAATTAAAATTTATTTTACTTGGTTAATTACAGCTTTAAAAGCTTCTGGATGATTCATTGCTAAATCTGCTAATACTTTACGGTTTAATTTTAAACCTTTAGCATTTAATTTACCAATAAATTCGCTATAACTCATTCCTTCGGCTCTAACACCTGCATTAATACGTTGTATCCACAAACCGCGCATTGTGCGTTTTTTGTTTTTACGATCGCGATAAGCGTAAGTTAAACCTTTTTCTAATGTGTTTTTGGCAATTGTCCAAACATTAGCTCTTGCACCCCAATAACCTTTGGTTAAATTAAGGATTTTTTTTCTGCGTGCCCTGCTGGCAACATGATTGACTGAACGTGGCATTTTTTAATTTTTTTGTTTTTAAATGTTAGTGGCAATTTTACCTCAATTGCTCTTTTTTACTAAAATTTTGGCTTTTTACGGCCGTTAATCGGTTAATTTTAAAGAAGTTTGCTTATATCGCTAACATAAATTTTACGTTTGGCGTATCTGCAGCACATACTAAACCAGTTTTAGCTAAACCACGTTTGCGGTCTTTCTCTTTTTTGGTTAAGATGTGACGCTTGTAAGCATGCTTTCTTTTAATTTTACCGCTTCCAGTTAAAGCAAAACGCTTTTTAGCACTGGAATTAGTTTTCATTTTTGGCATCTTATTCTTTTTTAAGGATGGCAAATTTACAAATTAATTTTCGATACACAAATAAAATTTAAATGTCTTTTAATATTTATGCCAAATTAACCCAAATTAAATGCCAAAAACATTAACTTTGCCCACCAAATTTAAATTTTATGTTGCGTACACATACCTGCGGAGAGTTAAGACTATCAAACAAAAACCAAATAATTACCTTAAGTGGCTGGGTACAAAAAACCCGTAATTTAGGGGGAATGACCTTTATTGATTTGCGAGATCGTTTTGGGATAACTCAATTAGCATTTAATTTAGATTGGGATAAAACACTTTGCGAAAAAGCCCGCACATTAGGGCGTGAGTTTGTTTTACAAATTACGGGCGAAGTTATTGAACGCGAAAGCAAAAACTTAACCAATCCAACTGGCGAAATTGAAATTAAAGTTACACAATTAACTATTTTAAACTCTGCTTCTACCCCACCATTTACAATAGAAGATGAAACTGATGGCGGCGATGAACTGAGAATGAAATATAGATATTTAGATTTAAGAAGGACTGTTGTTAGAAAAAATTTAGAGTTGCGCCATAGAATGGCAATTGAAACACGAAATTACTTAGATAAACAACAATTTTTAGAAGTAGAAACTCCTGTTTTAATAAAATCTACTCCCGAGGGAGCAAGAGATTTTGTTGTGCCAAGTAGAATGAATCAAGGGCAATTTTATGCTTTACCACAAAGCCCACAAACATTTAAACAACTTTTAATGGTTAGTGGGTTTGATAGGTATTATCAAATAGTAAAATGTTTTAGAGATGAAGATTTAAGAGCAGATAGACAACCTGAATTTACTCAAATAGATTGCGAAATGAGTTTTGTTGAACAAGAAGACATTTTACAAACTTTTGAAGGCTTAACTAAACATTTATTTAAAACCGTTAAAGGCATTGATATTTCTACTTTACCGCGAATGACATACAGCGATGCTATGAAATTTTACGGTAACGATAAACCTGATACACGTTTTGAAATGAAATTAGTTGATATTAAACATTTAACAATTGGTAAAAATTTTAAAGTGTTTGATGATGCAGAATTGGTTGTGGCAATATGTGCGAAAGGAGCAGCAGAGTACACTCGCAAACAGTTAGATGAGTTAACAGAATGGGTTAAACGTCCACAAATTGGAGCAACAGGTTTAGTTTACGCACGTGTTAATGTTGATGGTACAATAAAAAGCAGTGTAGATAAATTTTACTCAGAGGAAGATTTAAAAAAATGGGCAATAGCATGTAACGCAACCGCAGGAGATTTAATTTTAATATTAGCAGGTAAAGAAGATAAAACCCGCAAAGCCATGAGTGAGTTAAGATTAGAAATGGGTACAAAATTAGGCTTAAGAGATAAAAACAACTATTCAAGTTTATGGGTAGTCGATTTTCCTTTATTAGAATGGAACGAAGGCGACCCTAATTTGCCTGAAAGTTTACGAGGAAGATGGGTTGCAAAACATCATCCATTTACATCTCCAAAACCAGAAGATATAGAATTACTTAAAACAAACCCTGGCGCAGTGCGTGCTAATGCTTACGATATTGTTATTAATGGTGTAGAAGTTGGAGGAGGAAGTATAAGAATTTACAATAAAGATTTACAAGCCTTAATGTTTGAAACACTTGGTTTTACAAAAGAAGAAGCTCAACACCAATTTGGATTTTTAATGAATGCTTTTGAATTTGGCGCACCTCCGCATGGTGGTATAGCATTTGGCTTTGATAGATTATGTAGTTTATTTGGAGGTGCTGAAAGTATTAGAGATTTTATTGCTTTTCCTAAAAATAATAGCGGAAGAGATATGATGATTGATGCGCCAAGTCTTATTAACGATGAACAACTTAACGAGTTATCAATCTCTTTAAAAAGTTAATAATTTAATTTTTTTATAAATTTTTAAAAAAGTATAATTTTTAACATTAATCTTTAAATCGATTTAGTATCTTTGTACAAGATTATTATTTTTTAACTATAAAATATGAAAAAGATATTATTGCAGTTTTTAGTGTTAAGTGTATTTATTACTCAAGCACAAACTAACGTTGGTGACACCATAAAAATTAAAACATTAAAATATGGTAGTTCAACTCGCGATACATTTATAAATTTTCCAAGCGGAAGCCAAACCTTTGAAAAAATTATTATGAAATACAACATGCGTTGTAAAAATGGTTTGGTTTCAACACAAGCCTCGCCAAATTTAGGTTGTGGCGAATGGGATTATTCGTGCAACACATTTATTGTTGATTCTACTAAAATAGAATTAAACCCTAAAACACAAAACAATCCTGTTATAAGTAATTTTACAGGTACATTGTTTCCATATTCTAATGCTCCTGTATTTGATTATTATGATTTTTTACAAACAAATACAAGTTTAGGCTCTGTTACATCTGAAACATTGTTTACAGTTGGAACAGGAACTAACTCTATAGCTAATATTTTAAAAGCAAACGAAAAATCGGGCAGGTCGCAATTTATAATTACTGCTAGTGAATTAACTGCTTCTGGTTTAACTGCAGGGCCAATAAATGGTTTCTTTTTAAATGTTGCAAACGCAGGTGGAACAACAAATTTTTTTAAAGTAAACATGCAATTAATCTCACCAACACTAACTATTTTAACCGCAAATTCGCCAACCGTTAGCGGCTTTACACAAGTTTATAATCGTAATTACACATTTGTAAATGGTAATAATAGAATTTTATTTAATACACCTTTTAATTGGGATGGTACAAGTAATGTTTTAATTGATTTATCTTTTACTAATACACAAGCATCAAGTCCAATTATATTAAATGGGGTTACAACAACAAGTAACATGGCAATGTACAGTAATAATAATTACGCTATTGATTTATCTAATAATGGGCATGTAAATATTAATGCAACAAATTTATCAAGCATAAATAACGAAATTTCAGTTACTTTATGGGCATACGGAAATCCTGCGCTATTACCTTCAAATACAACAATTTTATACGGTTGGTCTGCTAATCAAACTGAACGCCAGTTAAACATTCATTTACCTTGGGGCGATAGTTACGTGCAGTTTGATGCTGGCTATGCTTCTGGAGGATATGATAGAATTGGTAAGTTAACAACTACTAGTGAAGCCGAAGGGCAATGGAACCATTGGGCTTTTACAAAAAATGTAACTACCGGAGCCATGAAAATTTATATTAATGGTACATTATGGATGTCTGGCACAAGTAAAACTAAACCAATGGCTTTATTAAATTTAATATTAGGTAAAAATTATGCGTTAAACGAAAACTATAAAGGAAAAGTAAATGAGTTATCTATATGGAATAAAGAATTAGCAATTACTGAAATTCAGAATTACATGAATATTGCAATTCCTCCAACTCACCCTAATTATTCGAACTTAGTGGCCTACTACAAAATAAATGAAAGCACTGGTTTAACAATTGGAGACACAAAATTTTCAGCAAACTCTACTGGTATTAATTTTAGCTGGACATACGACCGAGGTAATACATTAACTAGAAGTTTTACTGAATCTAATTTAAAACCTAATTTTGTTTTTTTTAAAGGCACTTATGTAACAACAACAAATACGCTAACCGTTAGAGACTCTATTCAACGTTCACCTAACGTTATAACAACATACTCAATTACTAATAATGCTTCGGTAACACCAATGGCACATGATGCAGTAGTATTAACTTCAACTAATTATACTTACCAAGCAAGCGTTAGAAATATTTATGATGGCGATAATAATAACCTATTAACCGGTACTTTAACAACAATTCCTGATGGTTCTATCTCAATTAACCCTTTACCTTATTTTGAAAGATTTCCATACTATAATGAATTAATGTCGTTTGTTACGCCTTATGGTAAAGGTTTAAACTTAGGAATTGATGGTAAAACATGGTATTATGATGTTACAGATTTTACACCATTATTAAAAGGCCCTAAACGTTTGGTTATGGCAATGGGAGGGCAAAATCAAGAACAAATGGATATTGATTTTTATTTTATAATTGGTACTCCTCCACGAAACGTTTTGCAATTTAATCAATTATGGCAAGGTGCTGCAAGACAAGGCGACGCTTCAATTTCGAGTATAAACAATGATATTAAATTTAACACACAAAATGTTGCGTTATTAAGTACAGGAAAAGAATTTAAAATTCGTTCAACTATAACTGGCCATGGCTCTGAAGGTGAATTTGGACAAAACGGAGGAATAGTTACACATTCAATAAATGTAAATGGAGGTGTAAGCGAGTTTGGTTGGACATTAACACAAGATTGTTCTACTAATCCCGTATATCCACAAGGAGGAACATGGTTATATGAAAGACAGGGCTGGTGCCCAGGACAAGCAAGTTTATTAAAACAAAATTACATAACACCTTTTGTAACACCAGGTACAACTGTTAGTTTAGATTATAATTGTTCAGCCCCATCTAACCCTAGTGGCGATTATAGATATATTGCAGCTCATCAATTAATAACATATGGCGGAGCAAACTTTAGTACAGATGCTTCAATTGTTGATGTGTTACAACCAAGTAATAAAGTGCTGTATTCGCGTAATAACCCAATGTGCAGCAATCCAAAAATATTAGTACAAAACACAGGCTCAACAACAGCAACAAGTATTGCTATTGATTATTGGTTAAATAATGTAACTGCTAAACAAACGTTTACATGGACAGGGAGCCTTGCATTTATGGACAGTGTAACAATTTACTTACCAATAGGAACATTGTGGCAAAGTGGTTTAGCTACAAGTAATAATGTTTTTAATGCAGAAATTAAAAGTGTAAATGGAGTTGTTGATGATTACAGTTACAACAACAAATACAGTTCTGCATTTACTAACTCAGATATTATACCTGATAATTTTTATATTGATATAAGAACAAATAATAATTTTAACATGAATGATTACAAATTATATGATGATTTTGGAACTTTGGTAGGCTCAAGTACATTTACTGCAAATAACACCGTTTTTCAAGATTATTATACCTTAAATGGTTGTTACAGATTAGTAATTAATGATTATGGTAAAGATGGTTTATCTTGGTGGGCAAACTCTAGCCAAGGTTCTGGTTATGCAAGAATAAGAGATGGGCAAACTAACGCAATTTTAAAAACATTTAATTCTGATTTTGGTTCGTTTATTGATTATAGTTTTAATGCATCAAGTGCAACATCATTAAAAGAGCAAGAAAATAAAATTAATTATTATGTGTTTCCTAATCCTGCAAACGATAAAATTTATTTAAATGGATTAAGACAAGAAAATGCTAACATTACAATAACCGATGTTTTAGGTAAAATTGTAAAAGAATTTACTAACGGTACACAAAATGACGTTGTTTTAGATGTTAATGAATTTAAAACTGGTGTTTATTTTGTAACAGTATCTGCTAACGGAAAATCAACAACTAAAAAGATAATGGTTAATTAATTCTTTTTTTCTTTTTTGTACTTTCCTTTTCGCCATGCATCAATAAATTGAGCCCATGCAATAGGATTTAATAAAGAAATGCTTGGTTGCTGCCCTGCTGAATATACTTTAGTGTAGTAGGCTTGCATTACATATCTATAATTTTCACTTGCGCTTGCCGTTTGATTTCTTTCTAAATAAGTAAGAGCCTCTCTTTGTAAATTTTTATCGGCACGTTCAATATCTGTATCGGTTAAATTTAAAGTTAAAAATGCTTTTTTAAATTCATCTTTGCTTGGCCACGGGTAAACTTCTATTGTAGGTAGTTTTACAGTATCTTTAACTAATATTTGAATTGCACTGTAATATCTGTTATTTAAAGTATCTGGCACTTTATAATATGCATTTTTATATTGAATAGATATAAACTCAAGTTCATCGCCTGGGTTAACTATCAAATTAAAAAAACCATAAAAATCGGTTTTAGTACCCCTGTTAGTACCCGAAACAATAATTGCAACTAAGGGTACAGGCGTTAAACTATCTTTATCTAACACAACCCCCGAAAACTGAATTAAATTATTTGAAGATTTTTTAGTAACTACTGTTGAAGTTACATTTGAATTTTGAGCTAATAATTTTAAATTAATCCCTGTAAAAACAATTATTAATATTACAAAAAGCTTTTTCATAGCTAACATTTTTACTCAAGTAATTTAACAGCTTCTTCTTTTGTACTTACAATTTTAAACAATGTGTTTAATTTGGTAATTAATATTAACTCATTTATTTTTTTATTTAAATTAAACAAAACAGCTTCTCCCCCTCCTACTCTAGCTTTAGTAAGCAATTGAATTAAAGTATTTAATCCACTACTGTTCATGTATTTTAAGTTTTCTAAATTTAAAGCCAATTTTGTAATGCCTTTAGTGTTTAGCTCTTCAACGGCAACTAATAAATTTGTTGCTTGATTTTTTTCAATTAGCTCGCCTTCTATATTAATAAAAGCAATGTTATTTTCAATATTAATAGTATGGTTAAAAATCATATTTACATTTTTTTATAATGTTCGCAGGGTAATCCTTTTTCTAACTTATTACATTTTGCAAAAAAATTAAGTGAATGGTGTAAAATTTTAAAATCCAACATTTCTTCGGCTGTACGCTGTATTTGCATTATTCTTGGATCACAAAACTCAAATACTTTTTCGCAATTAGTACATATTAAATGATCGTGTTGTTTGTATTTATACGCTTTTTCAAACTGTGCAATGTTTTTGCCAAACTGATGTTTAATTACTAAACCAGCATCTAATAAAATTTCTATATTATTATACAAAGTTGCTCTACTTACTCTATACTTTTTATTTTTCATCATTAGGTACAATTGTTCAATATCAAAATGCCCATCATGAGAGTAAATTTCATTTAAAATTGCAAAACGTTCAGATGTTTTTCTGTGTTTATGCAATTCTAAATAATCAGTAAGTATTTTTGCAACTGCATCTTTGGTTTCCTGACTCATAAGAATACCATAAAATTACTATTTTTTTTAATATTTGCTTTCTAGCAAGCTACTTTTAATATTAATTAACTTGAAGAGCTAAAGTAAAAAAATAATTCTTAATTTTACCTTTATGCAATATGGTATTTGTTTACTAAGTGCCGTTCCGTGTAGAAAAGAATCCTCTAACACAAGCGAAATGGTTACACAACTGTTATTTGGCGACCATTACACAGTAATTGAAACAAAAGAAGAATGGTTGAAAATTTTAATTGCTTACGATAATTACGAATGTTGGATAAACCTAAAACAACACCAAAATATTACATCTGCAATTTTTAATCAATTACAAAGTCAAAAAACAATTTGCAATACTGATTTGTTTCAGTCAATACAATTAGAAGAAAAAAGTTTTCCTATTAGTTTAGGTTGTACATTACCATTGTTTAGTAAAAATCAAATAAATTTAAACAACAAAACCTATTTAGTTGAAGGAAACACCAATGTAAACTTTGAAAAAGAAGTTAGCATAAAAAAATTACTAGAAACTGCTAATCAATTTTTAAACAGCCCATATTTATGGGGTGGTAAAACCCCTATGGGGATTGATTGTAGTGGCTTTACACAATTGGTATTTAAAATACATGGTTTAAAATTACCCAGAGATGCATACCAACAAGTTGAGTTAGGTAGCCCACTAAATTTTGTTGAAGAAGCAGAAGCTGGCGACTTAGCTTTTTTTGATAACGAAGAAGGAAAAATTGTACACGTTGGTATTTTGTTAGATAATGAAAAAATAATACACGCCAGTGGCTATGTAAAAATAGATAAGTTTGATCATTATGGTATTTTTAACAGCAATACCAAAAAATATTCGCATACGTTAAGGGTAATAAAACGGATTATTTAATAATTTTCAAATAATTGTTTTACATTTATTTTTAGTGCTTTAGCCAATTTACACACAATAGAAATACTAGTATTTGTAACCCCTCTTTCTATACGTCCAATTTGAGTTAAATCTAATTCAGATTCAAACGCCAAATCTTCTTGGGTATATCCTTTTTGAATTCTTAATTCCCTAAGATTTTTCCCAAACTGTTTTAAAAATTTATCATTACGATAATAAGGCACATACAATATTCCATAAACTGTAAATTTTACAAAAGGGCAAATTTGCCTTATTAAATTATTTTTATTAAATTTGATTAAAATAAATCCTATGAAAAAATTCTATCTTTTTCTTTTAGTTATAATAATAACTAATTAGTTATAATAATAACTAAATTAAATTCTCAAATTGTTTCTAAATGTGTGCAAACAACCAGTTCAGCATTAATACAAATTAATGACTGTGTATCCCCTCCAACTTCAGAAACTCAAAACATTATTTCAAATTTTATACCAAATTCAAATAGTCCAACATTAGTATTTAAAGTGAATTTTATATTCCCATATGATCCTACTCAAATAAATATATTTTATGGTGCAAGTATGCCTACTCTTTATTCTGGTTGCGCTTTAACAATTTCAAATTTAAACACATATTTTAATACGCTAGGTAATAACGCATGTTGGCTTCCAGTTTTAAATCCAAGTCCATTAGTTCCTAATCCAAAAATTCAGTTTGTGCTTAATAACGTTTACAAACCAGCAAGTGCTTTAGCTAATGATTTAGCATTTTGGTACGATAATGCGGAAAGAGATAGTATTACTTATCAAAGTGATAATGCGATAACTGTAATTTTTTGCCCATATACAAATTCTACAAATTTAACTGGTGGAGCAGATGTGCCTGGTCTTGGATTTATTAGATATCATTATTTAGCAGCTGGGAACACATACACTGGCAATGATTTAGGAGGGCAGTTACTTGCACATGAAATGGGGCATGCTATTGGTCGGTTACCAGATCAATACAATCTTACTAATACAGTAATTCCTAGTTCAATGCCTCCACCATATGACCCAGTATTTAGTCCTTTACCAACACATGGTGCATATTTTGCTGATGACTCACCAAAAGATATACTAGCTTATTATAGTTGTTATAATCCTTTAGACCCAACTAATATATTTAGTAATAATAATTTAATGGGTAATAGTTTTTGCAGAGAACACTTAAGTGCAAAACAAATTGCATCGTTTCATTATTTAGTAGCTGCTGGAATTACAAGTAAATATTTACAAAACTCTAATATGGTATACCCACCTTTACATCCAAATGCAATAAGTACTATTCTGATTGGCAACCAAACTATTACAAATGATATACTATTCAAAAAAATAATTATTCAAAGTGGATCAACTATAACAGTTCAAAATGCAAATATACTGGCGACCGATTTAGATTCTAAAATTATCATTGAGCCAGGTGCAATTCTTCGGCTAATTAATGTAAAAGTTGGTTCTTACCTTGATTTAAAATGGAACGGTATTGAAGTTTGGGGTAATCCGTATTTACCACAAACTAATTCAAATCAAGGAGCATTAGTGTTACTTAACAGCTGTATTTCCAATGCAGAAAAGGGTGTTTTAGTTGGAAAAACAGACAATAATGGGCTTTTAACAGGCATTCATGGTGGAGGTATTGTGGAATCTATAAGTAGTAATTTCTTTAACAATATTAATCACGTAACTTTTGATTTTTTGAGTGGCGTTTCAGTTGCTGCTTCCAATAATCAAAATCGTAGTTTATTTAGGCAAACGACTTTTAAAAGCTACAAACAAATTTACGAGCAAAAATCAAGTATTACGTTTATAGAATTAAATAATACAAGACGTTTAAGATTCTTATCTTGTCAATTTGATTTAGTTGGTTCGAATCCTAATAACATTTCCATTATTGGAATAAAAGGCAATAATAGCTCCGTTGAAATTCAACCATATGCCGGCACTGCTCCTTCCATATATGCTTTTTCCTTTGATCACTTTGTTTATCTTACAAACTGTTTTGGAAACAATTTAATTCAAGACAATACTATTAGCAGTCAAAAAGGTATTTATATATCTAATGGAAATTATGATAAAATTGTTCGTAATGAATTTAATATTGCTGATCATCCTTATAACGGCACTACAAACCCTCGCAGCGCTATTTACTTAGACAATTGTAAAAACTACAAAGTTGAAAATAATAAAATATATTCATACCAAAAAAGCAATAGCTTTGGTATAGTCGTTAATAATTCTGGACCATATCCAAACAAAATTTATAACAATGAAGTCCTCGAAACATTTTTCGGAATTTGGTGTCAGAATCAAAATTATGACCCCTAATAGTACAAACTTTGATGGTTTAGTATTAAATTGTAATGATTTTAGTAATGTAAATTATAATGTTGGAATAATGGAGTTTAGTGGGTTTAACAACACTGGTATAGCTAAATTTCAAGGCGATCCAACCGACCCAGACAAAGGCTCTAGGAACACATACAATAGTCCAAGTTGTGGAGATGAAAATAAATTTTACGTTTATGCGCCAATAAGTAATCCACCACAAATGCAACATCACAATTATCAAGGCTCACCATTTAGAATTTCACCACAACCTGCTTGCAGTAACGTTAATGAAATTATTGATATTACTGGTATACCAGCCCCACCACTTAAATCTCTATATTGCACCAACACAAGTACTTTGCCTGGAAGTAGAACGTTTCATACTGACCAAATAACACAATTAATAAATTTGAACAATAGTTTAGAAAGCACATATAATTCCAATTTAGATAACGGAAATACTCAAAGTTTATTATCATTAATTAATTCTAACACTAGCCCCGGTCAAATAAAAAATCACCTAATGGCAGCACCATATCTTAGCGATACGGTTTTACTCTCTTATTTTAATAAGGCTAATACACCTGCTGGCCATGCTAAACAAGTACATGAAAAAAATGCGCCTGTTTCCTCAAAAATTTGGCAAACTATTATTAATCAAAATTATCCAAATGGTATATTTAACCAAATGCAAAGTAAACAAAACTCATTTACAACATGTACAAAAGACTTAATAATTGGCAGAAAAAGCTCGATAAAAAATAATTTAAATTACGAAATCATGCACAAAAGTATGAGTGTATTAAATGATAGCACCTTAAACTTAACTAATAAACAAGATAGTTTAAGCAAATTAATACAAATTAGTCCAACTAAAAATCAATCTCGTCAACTAATTGAATTAGATATTTACCTAGGTTTATTTGGTCAGGCTCGTGAAAAGGTTCTCAATTACATTAATAACGCTGAAAATTTAACCGACTTAAAGTATGGTGACTTTATGTTTAGCTACATAAACATTTTAAATAACCCTGAAAAAATGCATAATTTTAACTCTACGCAAGCTGAATATGAGATTATAAATAACGCTGCTCAAACCGATGACCACCCTTGTAATATAGTTGCAAAAGGTTTGCTAAGTTCTTATAATCAGATGGCTTGCAACCAACTTTATTTAACACCAATTATTAACACAAGAGGAAGATTAATAAATAATAAAATTGAAAACAAGAAGGCTACTATTAACGAACAAACAGATCTGGTTCTTTTTCCAAACCCTGCAAACACAAAATTATATTTAAGAACAATGAATGCTACCTATATTAAATTATTAATTTACAATGTAACTGGGCAAGCTGTATGTAATAAAACACTATCTGAAAATGAGCTTATGGAAACAGATGTTACACATTTGCCAAATGGAATTTATTTAGTAACTTTACTTAATAAGAATAACGAGTTAATAAAATCACAAAAATTAATAATTGAACATTAAACACATATATTATTTATTAATTTATTTAAATTGCTTATTTGTATATCCTGCATATAGCCAGTTTACCTTTAATAAATACTATCCAAGTGGTAACCTTAGTGGTGCTAACTATATAGAGGAAACTACACCAAATAATTACCTAGTATATGGTTCATACAAAGATAGTTTAACTAATAACCAAGGTTTTGAGTTATTCAAACTCAACAGTCTTGGTAATATAACTATTAAAAAAAGATACCAATATATTTATGAAGTAGCCTCTTTTTTTAGCACAAACCATATTCTTAATTTTAACGAACAAAAGTTATATGTTACAAGTGGTATCACAACTGCATCTAATAACGCTGTTTTATTTATGTGTATAAATAAAAACACACTTGACACATTTTGGTGTAAAAAAGTGTTAGATAATTACGATTATTATGTGCACCAAATTTCTAAAGTTGCCTCTAATGAAATTTGGTTAATGGGCACAAGAGCCAGTAACACTAGTTCTTTAACACCAATTATTTTAAAATACGACACTTTAGGTAACTTGTTGAGTACAAGAGAATATACAACATTGATAAATTACGAGTGTTTTAATATTGAATATGACCCTGTTACCACCAGATTATACTTTGCTGGTAATAATTTTAACACTAACCCTACGGGTTACAATCTCACCTGTATGGATACCACAGGTTATGTATATTGGGATTATAACATAAAAAATGATGGACTATTTTTTAAAACAATTAGAGTTGTAAATAACGAGTTGTGGTGCGTAGGTAAAAAAATGGTCAGTAATTATTACACCAACGGAGAACATAAACTGGTTTTTTGTAAATACAATAAATTAACAGGCATATCCATACTTTGTAAAACGTATGGCGGCGCTTATAATAATAATTTATTAACATCATTTACCCATTTGCCAAATAACGAAATTTTATTTTGCGGAACTTATAGTGTAATGCCTTATGTATCTGGCTATGACCGGAACGGAGTGTTGTTAAAAACCAAAACAAACGGTGATAGTTTGTGGTTAAGAACTTTTGGTAACCTTAATAATGTTAGTTATGAAATGTTTTTAGACGCTAAACCGACGTCAGACGGAGGCTTTATTACATGCGGCACGCCTATTTTTGCCCCCGCTCCAACAAGCCAAAGTTGGATAGTTAAAACTGATAGTTCAGGAAATGCACCGGGTTTAATTGTTGTTGGATTAAATGATAAGTCAATTTTAAATCAAGTTCAATTGTACCCCAATCCTTTTAACGACATTATAAATATAAAGATGCAACAAAGTATAAAGATCGAAATTGAAGTAAAGAACGCCATTGGACAAATTGTTTTAAAAGAATGTGATATTAGTAGTGATATAAAATTAGATCTAAAGAATCAAGCACCTGGATTTTATTTTATTACACTAATAAGTAATCATCAACAAATTACCACTAAGGTTATTAAGTTATAGAAATAAACTACTTATTACAATACATTTATATTAGAAAAATAAAAATCAAAAAAAATTACTCTATAATATCTTCCTGTTTAATTGTTTCACACCCAAATTTTTCTTTCCAAAGCTTTGCTAAATACTCCTGCTCTGTTTGCCCTGGAGTTGGTATTAATGTTACATTAGTTAAATTAAAGCCACAAACATATAAATCCATTAGAGTTGAGTATCCGCTGCGGCAAATTAGCTGTTTTGCGTTTTTTAGTAATGTTAAAAGTTGGTTAGAGTTTGAAATGGTAATTATTTCTATTAAACCAGCTTCAATTTGCATAGGTTCATTAATTCCCCTAACTAAACTTACATTTGTTTGATTTTTATATTTTAAAATTATTTTTTTTTCAAGCACTGTACGTTGTGGCTCTGGTCCACTAAGTATAATTACTGTTTTTTGTGGATTTTGTTCAAACTCTATTTTATTAAAACGGCTTAAAGCACCAATAAATTTTATATCATTAGATAAAGTTGATTTACTTAAATCGCCAGCCAATAAATTTTCATTGGTATCTGGTACCCAAATTTCATTAAAATTTTTTAAAAATCTAGTGTTTATATGCGTTGCATACTTACTTAATACTGGTGCTTTAATGTTTAACTGATGCGTAATTATAATACTTTTAACCAGCTTATTATAAAAACCAAATCTATTATCGCTTATAATTAAATTTATTGCGTAAATTTTAATTAGTTCATTTAATAATGCGTTTTCTTTTTTAATTACATTATTTATTTTTTTAAAGTCAACTAATAGCTTTAACCAAACAGGCAAAAATTTACTGTACTTAATTTCATAACTTGGTATATCAATATAAGTAACATCACAATTTTTTAATTCTAATTTTAAAAAATATTGTGTTTTACTTGTTGTACCTACATAAACTTTATTATTAATACTGTATTTTTTAATTAGCGGTATGCACCTTGCTGCGTGGCCAAGTCCCCAATCTAAGGGAGCTATTAAAATAATTTTATTATTAATTTCTGGTACCAATAAAGATTAAATTTAAAAAAATAAATAAAGCTAAATTAGTTGAATTATATTTTTTTATTTAATTAATTTCTAATTCAAATTTTATTAATTTGATTATCAACTTTTGTTAACCATTTTTTAGCTCCAAATCTATAACTGATAAAAGCGTTATAATATGTTCTTTGATCTGAAACATGATTATTTGTTGTTTTTAACGTACCCTTATTGCCTGAGCCATAATTTTGTTGGTTAAACGATGCTCCAATTCCAATTACAATTAAATCAGCATCGTAAACTAAAGTTCCTGCTAAGTAGTAATTTTCTGTAGCGCCAAATCCTTTTCTAAATTCAGTAAATTGGCTAGTTGTTAATGTATCAACAATAGATTTATATTCATAGCTTTGTGCATTAGCTCCATACATACCTGTAGCTTTTAAATACAAGGTATTTACTTTAATTTTTGATTTACCTTTTATAATTGGCACTAAATAATCATACCTAACTCCAATTAGGCCACCTGTACTTGTAAATTTTTTAAGATAAACACCTTCAACTTGAACAATACTATCGTTTTTAAAATTGTTTTTATATTTAAGTACAGGTATAAAATCAGTTGAGTTATTAATATTAACCATTAATCCACTTAAAACTAAAGACGCTGAATAACACATTTTTTTTGGAACGTATAAAAAATTATTTTTAAGTTTTCCAAAAAAAATACCAATTAACATTTAAACTAATGGGGTTATATGTCATTTCTTTTAAAAATTTTTGAGTATTATAAACCGGTTCAATTCTGTTTAATCCAGTTAATTTAAGATAGTCAAAAGAGATGTCGAACTTTTTTATTGGGAAAGAAAAACTTAGTGCTGTTGATTTTGTTATATTTTCATCATTTACAGGATTTATAGCTTTACTTAAAGCTAACGATCCGTATTTAGTTTTGGCAAAAACAGATATAAATGTTTGATTAATATTTGGATAAAACTTCCAATCTGTTACTTTATAGTTAAAGCTATTAGAAGTGTAATCAAATTGTAAATTACCAATTAAATTTGCAGTGTTATTTTTAAAGCGTATATCAATATTTTTGTAATCTGCACCCAAGCCAAACATAACATGATTGCTTTTATCAAACCAAAGTTTGTTAGTATCAACACTTAGGCTATCTGGGGGCGAGGCGTATAATAAATGTGTAAAAAGATTAACTGAAATAAATATAATAATGTTTAATAAGTAGTGTTTATTTAATTTATTCATATTCTTTATTTCTATATGAATTAATGTAATTCAATTTTTATTTTCTTTCAAGAATAGTAAATACAATCAAATGAATACATAAATCTATTAGTGTTCATTTAATTTTAAATAAAATTTAATTAGGAAACTAAAATACTTTCATTAACAATAACTAAGCATCTACTTTTGCATACTTAGCATTTTTTTCAATAAAATCTCGTCGTGGCGGCACTTCATCTCCCATTAACATACTAAAAATTCTATCTGCTTCAGCTGCGCTATCAATACTTACTTGGCGTAGTGTTCTGTTTTCTGGATTTAAAGTTGTTTCCCATAATTGTTCAGCATTCATCTCTCCTAAACCTTTGTATCGTTGTACGTTTACAGAATCTGTTTTTTCGCCTCCCATTTCTTTAACCGCAGCAACACGTTGCTCTTCGTTCCAGCAATAGCGTTGGTCTTTTCCTTTTTTAACTAAATATAAAGGTGGAGCTGCAATATACACATGGCCTTTTTCTACTAACTCTTTCATGTGGCGGAAAAAGAAAGTTAAAATTAAGGTTGTAATGTGCGAACCGTCAACATCGGCATCACACATAATTACAATTTTATGATAACGTAATTTTTCTAAATTTAATGCGCGTTCATCTTCTCGTGTTCCTCTAAAAACGCCTAATGCAGTAAAAATATTTTTTATTTCTTGATTTTCGTAAATTTTATACTCAAGTGCTTTTTCAACATTTAATATTTTTCCTCGTAATGGTAAAATTGCTTGAAACTCTCTGTTTCTACCTTGTTTAGCTGTTCCACCGGCACTATCTCCCTCAACTAAAAATAATTCACAAGCTGCGGGGTCTCCGCTGGCGCAATCGGCTAGTTTACCTGGTAATCCACTACCAGTCATAACATTTTTGCGTTGTACAAGTTCACGTGCTTTTCGCGCTGCGTGACGAGCAGTTGCAGCTAAAATTACTTTATCTACAATTGTTCGGGCTTGTTTTGGGTGTTCTTCTAAATAATTTTGTAGTGCTTCGCTAATGGCTTGGTCAACGGCACCAATAGCTTCATTATTTCCTAATTTTGTTTTTGTTTGTCCTTCAAATTGAGGCTCAGCAACTTTAACAGAAATAATTGCTGTTAAACCTTCTCTAAAATCATCGCCACTAATTTCAAATTTTACTTTAGCTAGCAATCCATTTTTTTCGGCGTAATTTTTTAATGTACGCGTTAAACCTCTTCTAAAACCACTTAAATGTGTACCGCCTTCGTGTGTATTAATATTATTTACATAGCTTAAAATGTTTTCGCTAAACGAATTGTTATACAACATGGCTACTTCAACAGGAATAGTACCATTAGCATTTTCTATATAAATAGGGTCTTCAATTAATTTTTCTTTAGCACCATCTAAATAAGTAACAAATTCTTTTAATCCACCTTGGCTATAAAATGTTTCCGAATACGAATTTCCATTTTCATCTTTTTGGCGGTCATCTTCTAAAATAATATTTATTCCTTTATTTAAATAGGCTAATTCGCGCATACGATTAGCAAGGGTTGTGTAATTGTATTCGCTAACAGTAAAAATACTTAAATCTGGCGTAAATGTTTGTATGGTACCACGATAAGTTGTTTCGCCAACTGGTTTAGCTGAATATAAAGGTTTGCCACAACTAAATTCTTGTTTTACAATTTTACCATCTCTGTGAACTTCGGTTATCATTAAAGTAGAAAGCGCGTTAACACAACTAACCCCTACACCATGTAAACCACCAGAAACTTTATAAGTATCTTTATCAAACTTACCTCCTGCGTGTAAAACAGTCATTACAACCTCTAAAGCACTAATGCCCATTTTAGGATGGATATCAGTTGGAATACCACGCCCATCATCTTTTACACGAATAGAATTATTTTCTAAAATAGTAACGGTTATATTTTTGCAATAACCTGCTAAAGCCTCATCAATTGAATTATCAACAACTTCATAAACTAAATGGTGTAACCCTTTTACGCCAATATCGCCAATGTACATGGCAGGACGTTTTCTAACTGCTTCTAAACCTTCTAATACTTGTATATTATCTGCGCCGTAGTTCTTTTTTTCTTCTTTTATTTCTGACATATTTTAAATGTTACGTGTAAAATCGTTTATCTTTTAAAGATACTGAAAATAAAGGAAAAACCATATAATTAATAGCCAATAATTACTAACAAATCAAATTTAAAAGTTCATAAAAAAAATGATATTTTTGTAATTATGCTTGATATTGTTAATAGAATTACAGGTTTTTTTCTTAGCTTTTCAATACCAGCATTTTATAAAAAATATCAAGGTAAAAACATTCATTATTTATTTACAGATAAACCTGTAATTATTGCAATGAATCATCCAAACGCCTTTACCGACCCTATAATTATAAATTTTTTAACGCGCCCTAAAATAGGTTTAAAATACTTAGCAAGAGGTGATGCTTTTAAAACTGGCATAGCTACGTTTTTTTTAGAACAATTTGGAATTGTACCTATTTTTAGGATACAAGATGGCGGTAAAGAAGGTTTAAAAAAAAATAACGAGAGTTATAAAAGAGTAAACCAATTATTAAAAAAAAACAATAAAATAATTGTTTTTGCCGAAGGCTTATGCGTACAAGAAAGAAGATTAAGACCATTAAAAAAAGGTGTACCTCGAATGGTTTTTGGTGCTTACGATTTTTTAGACAATAAAGATTTAGTTGTAATACCAATTGCAGTTAATTATAGCAAACCCCATAAACAAGGAAGTACAATATTTTACAATGTTGGCACACCAATAAATGTAAGTAATTACGAAACTGAGTATAAAGAACAACCTGCTAAAACCTATAATAAATTTTTACAAGATTTAGAACCAAAAATGAAAGAATTAATGGTTCAAATTAACAATCCTAAATACGATAATTTAGTTGAAGAAGTAGAAACACTTATTACTAATAGCGAATTAAAACGAAATAACCACAAACAAAATAATTTAGAACAACGTTTTTACATCTCTCAAAAAATTGCAAATAAAATAAATCAATTAGAAACAGAAAATCCTATAGCATTAGATTCATTTTTAAATAAATCAAAAAATTATTTTAATCAATTAAAAAAATTAAACTTAAAAGATTGGCTACTTAACCCTATTAATAAGTCAAAAACCAATATAGTTTATATTTCTTTAATTTTTCTTTTTTTAATTATTACATCTCCATTTGCATTAATTTCTCTTGTTGTAAACACTTTACCATTAAAATTAACTCATCTAATTGTAAAAAAAATTATTAAAAACAATAAAGAGTTTTACTCCTCATTATTTATTGCAATAAGTTTGTTTTTATTTATAATTAACTACTTAATTTGGTTTTTTATACTTTATCATTTTTCAAATAACATTTGGTTACCATTAGCATTAATTGCAACTTTTATAATATGCGGTTATTTTACAACATATTATATAATTTGTTATAAAAAATTAATTGGTTCCATTAAATACCGAATGGTTTCTAATCAAATAGATAATTTAAAACAATTAAGAAAAGAATTAGTATCTTTATTTAACGAATTTTAATAAATCGAATTCAATAACTTTGGCATAAGATTTGAATTATATACATAACAATATTTATTGATATGAAAAAAATAAAACAATTCTCATTCAAAATTACTCTGGTAGTTTTTGCAATTGCTTTATCGTCAGCTAAATTATTAAATTATGAATTTTATGAACTAGAGCAAACTATAGATAAAACTACACCCGTTGATTATTTGCCTCAAAAACAAAACATTGCATTTAAAGAAGGCGAACTTTTAAGTTACAAAATGCATTACGGTTTAGTAAATGCTGGTGTTGCAATTTTAGAAGTTAAACCAGATTTAATTGAAGTTAGTGGGAGAAAAGTTTATCATATTGTAGGTACTGGTTTTACTACTGGTACAACAGATTGGTTTTTTAAAGTAAGAGATAAATACGAAACCTATATGGATAAAGATGCGCTTTTACCATGGATGTTTGTTAGAAATGTTAATGAAGGTGGATATAAATTTTCTCAAAATTACACCTTTAATCATTACACTAAAAAAGTTGATGTTGGTGGTGGCGAAAAATTTGATTTTCCGGCTGGTGTGCAAGATATGGTAAGCGCATTTTATAGCGCAAGAAATTTAGATTTAAGCAAAGCAAAAGAAGGCGATTTATTTACATTAAATTGTTTTTTAGATAAAGAAATTTGGCCATTAAAAATTAAATTTGTTGGTAGAGAAACTATTACAACTGAATTAGGAAAAATAAAAGCCTTAAAATTTAGACCAATAGTGCAAAAAGGGCGTATATTTAAAAAAGAAGAAGATTTAAATGTTTGGATTAGTGACGATGATAACCACATTGTGCTTAAAGCCCAAGCCGATGTTTTAATAGGAAGTATTAAAATGGAATTAACAAAAGCAATTAATCTTGCAAACGATATTGCAAAAGCGAACTAATTCTAAACAACTAACCTATAAATTATACTAAAATTTACAGTATTTACGCATTAAAAATGTAAATTTATAGCTTAATATGTTACATTCATTTATACACGAATTAAAATGGCGTGGGGCTTTACAAGATATAATGCCTGGCACAGAAGAATTATTAACAAAAGAAAAAACTGTTGGTTATATCGGATTTGACCCAACCGCTGACTCTCTTCACATTGGTAGCTTGTTACAGATAATTACGTTAATGCGTTTTCAAAAAGCAGGGCACAAACCTATTGCATTAGTTGGTGGTGCTACTGGTATGATTGGCGACCCAAGCGGAAAAACCGCTGAAAGAAATTTATTAGATGAAGATGCTTTAAACAAAAATGTTTTAGGCATAAAAACTCAACTTTCTAAATTTTTAAATTTTGATTCGCAAAATGAAAATGCAGCAATTTTATTAAACAATTACGATTGGATGAAAAACTACTCTTTTCTTAATTTTATAAGAGATGTTGGTAAACATTTAACCGTAAATTATATGATGGCTAAAGATTCAGTTAAAAACAGATTGGAAAACGGCATGAGTTTTACTGAATTTAGTTACCAATTGTTACAAGCTTATGATTTTCATTATTTATTTAATTCGCATAATTGTAAATTACAAATGGGCGGTAGCGACCAATGGGGCAATATTACAAGCGGAACCGAATTAATTAGAAGAAAAGGAGGAAATGAAGCATTTGCACTTACAACTCAATTATTAAAAAAAGCAGATGGCTCAAAGTTTGGAAAATCAGAAGGAGGAAATATTTGGCTAGATAAAACAAAAACAAGTCCGTATAAATTTTACCAATATTGGATAAATACAACAGATGAAGATGTAGAAAAATTCATTAAACTTTTTACATTTTTAACTCAAGAAGAAATAACAACTTTAATAACTGAACATAATAAAGATAAAGGGAAAAGAATTTTACAAAAAGAATTAGCTAAGCAAGTAACTTGTTTGGTACATAGCATAGAGGATTATAACTCTGCTATAGAAACGAGTGAAATTCTATTTAAAGGAAACTTGCAAGATTTAGCAAAATTAAATGAAGAAACTTTTTTAGATTTATTTGAAGGAGTACCTCAATTTAATTTAAATTATGAATTATTAAAAGAAGGAATAAATATTGCCGAACTTTTGGCTGATAAAACAAATATAATTTCAAGTAGAGGCGAAACCAGAAAACTTATTGCAGGTGGAGGAATTAGCTTAAATAAAGAAAAATTAAATGATGCTGAACTAAAAATTACTACACAGCAATTAATAAATAATAAATACATTTTAATATCAAAAGGCAAAAAAAACAACTATTTATTAGTTGTAAACTAAAATGGCACTTAAGCAAACACAAAATTTAAAGCTTGCACAAAAGCTATTGCCACAGCAAATTTTACTTATGAAATTGCTGCAACTACCAACTATTGCCCTTGAAGAGCGAATTAAAGAAGAGCTTGAAGCAAACCCTGCATTAGAAGAAGATATTGAAACCAATAATGAAGAAGAAAATTACGAAGAACTAGACTCAACTAACGAAGAACAATTTGACGAAAATGGCGAATTAAAAGAAAATGAAGAAGCCATTAGCACAAATGATGTGGAAATGGAAGATTATATGGACGATGAAGAGTTAGATTCATACAAATACGAAATAAGTAATAAAGGTGCAGATGATGAACAAAGAGAGTTTGTAGTAGTTGAAGGGCCTGGATTTCAAGAGTTACTTGAGCAACAACTTGGATTACGAGATATAACAGAACAAGAATACATAGTTGGAACTTATTTAATTGGGAACATAGATGAAGATGGATATATACGAAGAGATTTAAATTTAATTGTAGATGATCTTGCTTTTAATCAAAACATTACTATTACTTTAAATGAACTTGAAGATATATTAAAAATTGTTCAAAGCTTAGATCCTGCAGGTGTTGGAGCAAGGAATTTACAAGAATGTTTAACACTTCAATTAAACAGAAAAACAAATAAAACAAAGGAAGTAATTCAGGCCATAGAAATTGTAAAAAATTATATGGAAGAATTTAGTCGTAAACATTACGATAAAATAATTAAACGATTAGATATTACTGAAGAAGAATTAAAAGACATAATTGAAGAAATTAAAACACTTAATCCTCGCCCAGGAAATTTTGACAGTAAAGAAAACCATTCGGGTGAAGTTATACCAGATTTTATAGTTGCTGTTAACGATGGTAAACCAGAGCTAAGTATTAACGGAAGAAATTTACCAGATTTAAAAATAAGCAACGACTATATTGATATGCTTAAAGAATATAGTAAAAGTAAAAATAAAGATGCAAAAGAAGCAACAGGATTTATTAAAAATAAAATAGAAAATGCTGAATGGTTTATTGATGCATTAAAACAACGTTATGCTACAATGACTTTGTGCATGAACTGCATTTTAGAGTTACAACAAGATTATTTTATTACAGGTGATGAGAGTAAAATTAAACCAATGGTATTAAAAGATATTGCCTCACGTGTAAACCTAGATTTATCAACAGTTTCTCGCGTGGCAAACAGTAAATATGTACAAACACCGTATGGCACATTTTTGCTTAAAACTTTTTTTAGCGAAAGTATGAGTACAGATTCTGGAGAAGAAGTAAGTAGTAGAGAAATTAAAAAAATATTAAAAGATTTAGTTGATTCAGAAGATAAAAAAATTCCATATACTGACGAGCAATTGTGTTCAGAATTAACTAAAAAAGGTTATAATATTGCACGAAGAACTGTTGCGAAATACCGCGAAATGCTAGAAATACCAGTAGGAAGAATGCGTAAAGAAGTTTAAAAAAGATTGGATAAATATGAATATAAAAAAACTGTCGATAATTATTCCAGCATACAATGAAGAAAAAACAATTCATTTAATTTTAAATAAAATAATTGAGGTTAAGCTAATTAATAATATTGAAAAAGAAATAATTATTATTAACGATTGTTCTAAAGACAATACAGAACAGGCCATTCAAAGTTATATTCAATCTCATTTAACTGAAAACATTACTTATTTAAAACACGAAGTAAATAAAGGAAAAGGTGCCGCCCTACATACAGGTATACAACATGCAACCGGCGAATACACAATAATACAAGATGCTGATTTAGAATATGACCCACAAGAATATAATGATTTGTTAAAACCCGTTGTTAATGGCTTTGCCGATGTAGTTTACGGGTCAAGATTTATGGGGAGTAAACCTCATCGTATTTTATTTTATTGGCATACAGTTGGCAATAAATTTTTAACTCGTTTATCAAACATGTTTACCAATTTAAATTTAACGGATATGGAAACCTGTTATAAATTATTTAACTCTACCCTAGTTAAAAAATTAAATTTAAAAGAAAAACGTTTTGGCTTTGAACCTGAGGTTACTGCAAAAATTTCGCGCATACCAAATATTAGAATTTACGAAGTTGGAATTGCATACTATGGCAGAACATATGCAGAGGGTAAAAAAATAAATTGGAAAGATGGTTTTAGAGCAATTTATTGTATTTTAAAATACGGTTTATTTAGATTTTCATAGCAAATGAAACTAATTCAGTTTATTAAAAATGGCTATTTAAAACTTATATTTTTTCTTGTTATAACATCTGTAACATGGGTTAACTTTAATCATGTTTTTTGGGAAAACCAACATGTTATCGAACATGATGTAAATCAATATTACTCTTATCTTCCTGCATTTTTTTATGAAAAAGACTTAACACTAAATTTTTTAAATGATACAATAAATCAAAAAATAGAAACGAGGTATTATCAACCAAATAAAACAACAAATAATAAACTTATTATTAAAATGAGTATGGGTATGGCTATAAGTTACTTGCCATTTTTTACTGTTGCTCATTTTTATTGTAAATTATTTAATATACCAGCCAACGGTTTTTCACCTCCTTATCATTTTGCATTACAATTTTCAACATTAATTTATTTTTTAATTGGCTTATTTTATTTATGGAAAGTGTTATTAAATTACTTTAATAAATCTGTAAGCACAATTACACTTTTATTAATTTGTTTTGCAACCAATGTGTTTTTTTATTTAACCTTTAAAGCTGCTTTATCTCACATAATTGGTTTTACTGGCATTGCAATGTTTTTATTTTATTTAATTGAGTGGCACAAAACGCCAAATTATAAAACAAGCATTAAACTTGGTTTATTAATAGGATTTTTAACTCTTGTAAGACCTATAAATATTTTAATAGTATTAATATTTGTATTATATAATGTAACAACATTAAAAGATTTAAAAAACAAAATTATTTTTTTTTGGAAATTAAAAACACAAATTTTAACTCTAAGTCTTTTTGCGTTTATAATCGTTTTGCCACAATTAATTTATTGGAAAACAATAACTGGAAGTTATTTTTTTAATTCATATATAAACGAAAGGTTTTATTTTTTTAACCCACATATTTTTAAAGCTTTATTTGGATTTAGAAAAGGTTGGTTTATTTATACACCTATAATGCTTTTTTCAATTATCGGAATAATCCAACTTTTTAAAACCAATAAAAATTTAATTTTAATGCTAAGCGTTTTTTTGTGCATTTATATTTATGTAGCTTTTAGCTGGTGGTGTTGGTGGTATGGGGGTTCGTTTAGCCAAAGAGTAATGATAGATGTTTATCCAATATTGGCAATACCTTTAGCCGCTTTTATAAATTATGTTTTTAAGTTAAGCTCTTATAAAAAAGCTGTTTTTATAGGATTATTTATAGGTTTAACTTTATTAAATTTATTTCAAACCACACAAGCAAAATTTAACATTATTCACTACGATAGTATGACTTTTGAAAGCTATATTAAAAGCTTTGGTGTTATAACAAATAACAATGAAATAAAAAAACTTTATAAAACTCCTGATTACGAAAATGCTTTAAAAGGCATTGAAGAAAGGGGGGAATAATCTTTAATGGTAATTATTAAATATTTCCCAACTCAATTGGTAGCAAGTTTCTAATTGAGGTAAATTTAATTCTGTTTTAAGTTTGTTTTCGTTAATAAAAGCCATTAAATCTTGTGTTGCAATATTTCCTGTTAATTCATCTTTAGCCATAGGACAACCACCTAAACCATGTATGGCAACATCAAAACTACGGCAGCCTGCATAATAAGCTGCATTAATTTTTTCTAAACTTTTATCTTTTGTTGAATGTAAATGCGCACCAAAACTAACTTTAGGAAGTTGAGGAATTAACGCAGAAAACAATTCATTTATATTTTCTTTTGTTGAGCAACCAATTGTATCTGCTAAGGGTAAATATTTAATATCTAATTGCGCTAGTTTATTACTCCAATTTATTACCACTTCTGGATTCCATAAATCACCATAGGGGTTACCAAAGGCCATAGAAATATATACAACTAGCTTTTTGTTATGTTTTAAACATAAATTTTGTATTTCTTCTACTCTACTTAAACTTTCTGTAATACTTGAGTTTGTATTGCGTTGCTGAAAAGTTTCGGAAATAGAAAACGGAAATCCTAAATATGTTATTTCATCAAATGCACAAGCATCAGTTGCTCCTTTTACATTTGCTACAATGGCAAGTAATTTACTTTTAGTGCTTGATAATTCTAAACTCTTTAAAACCTCAGCTGTATCCTGCATTTGAGGAATTGCTTTAGATGAAACAAAACTGCCAAAATCAATTGTATCAAAACCAACTTTTAATAATTGATTAATGTATTTAATCTTTAAATTGGTTGGTATAAACTCTTTTATACCTTGCATAGCATCGCGCGGACATTCGGTAATTTTAATCATAACACTTATACAAATTTACAACTTATTCATAATGTAGCTTTATTCTAAAATCAACTTTTTAATTAATGTTTGATTATCTGTAGTTATAATTTTTACAAAATATATGCCTTTACTTAAATTAGTTAATTCAATTTTTTGTTCGTTTTTTAATTTATCTTGTTTAAAAACAATTCTTCCGTCAGTAGATGTTACACTAACATCAAATTCATTATTTTCTTTACTTTTAATCATAACCTCTCCATTTGTTGGGTTTGGATAAATATCAATAGTAAGTTCAACTTTATGTGTTTCAAAACCTGTAGTTATATTTACAGCAATAGTATATTCTTTTATTGCACAAGCGTTTGAAACAGTAACTGTTGCAACATAAGCTGTGCTTAGCGTATAAGTATATGCAGGGTTTTGTAAATTACTTGTGCCTCCATCTCCAAAATTCCATAAATATGAAGTGCCAGAAGTTGTAGAACAAGAAAAATTAACCACACTATTTGTTGATGAGTTTGCTGCGCTTACCGAACCATAAATGTTTAAATTGTTAGTATTTAATAAAGTATCCATTAACCCTTCGCTTAAATTATAATAAGTACCACTTGGTGTGTTTTCTAAAACAACTGCACGTACCATATACTTATAAATTCCAGGGTACATTAAACAAGTATTTGTATAAGAAGTTGAATTAATAATTGAAGGGTTAATTTTCACATAAGTAGAATTGGTGTCATTTTTCATATAAATATTATATCCTAAAACATTGGTTTGTGTGCTTGCTGTCCAATTAATTACACCATCGTTACCAATTTTAGTTGCAACAACATTAGAAACTGGCGCAACAACATCGTTTCTTAAAGTTGGATCGCCCATAAGAGAAATTCCAACAAAATTTTGAGCATAACTATAAAAATACATTGATGTGTTATTTTGAGTAATTTTTGTACTGTAACCAATATTCTCTCCTAAACCCATGTGATGCGCAACCCAATGTGGCCTCCCCGACCAAAAATTTGTAAGTGTAGAACCTTGACAGAGAGGTGCTCTTAAAAAATTATTAGCAATGTCCCAATCGCCAAAGTAACTCCCAAATAAAACAGTAAACACACCGCCTAAATTTGCAGTTGCAAAATTAGATGTGTTACCAATGCCACTTGCGCTAGTAAAACTGCCTCCGCCACAACCGTAACTCCACAAATAACTTGTGCCATTTTGCATTGTAGTAAAATAATCGGCTGCGGTAACATTACTTGGGTGCACTAATGGTCCAAAATTTTTATATCCGCTTGATGCAAACGCTTCTCCGCTGAAATAACCAAAATTATCATCTACAACAGCTCTCTTAATTGGAGAAAAAACTTTTTTACGGTAATTATGATCTTTATCTAAATAATTTTTTAATAATTGAAATGTAGAAAGTGTAAATGTTGTCATATTAGATAAATCAACTCGTCCAACTTGCAGCTCAACACCTGTAGCAACATTGTTTTGATCGAACTTACCATCTCCTGGTATGTTTTGAGTACGCGCAGGCAAACCTGTAACTACATTTACACTTGCATCTGTCCATACGCCATCAATATCCGCATAATAAGTATCTGCTGGCCATGCGCCTTGATGATCAGTATGTGCATCGGGACCAAAACTTCCACTATATGGCACAGGTATTTTACCAAATAAAAATAAAGCTTTAGTATTTGTTGGGTCTAAATTATAGGTACTTACAATTTGTGATTTTACTGCTGTAACAGCAATTGAAGGGCTAATGTAACTTTTTAAAACCTCCCAACCATCGCCCTCTAAATCTTCTTCAAGTCTTTTTATTTCTGAGCTTAAAGAGGTACTATAAGTATCTTCAACTAATAAAATTAGTTTCCCTCTATTTTCAATTGCAGGAACTTGAATACCAGTATTAATATAACCATAAGCATTGTAAGTTAGTGTTGGAGCGGTTCTTACAATTCCATATTCATAATTTGCGCCAATTGTAACACTGTTATCAACAAATGAAGTTAATGTGCCTGATAAACCCGTTGCAACTGTTGACCAAGTTGTGCTTGATTTTATTTTTTTTGAAATGCCATAAGAAGTAGCACCTGCCATGCCAACCCAATTTAAAGTAACGGTTGGTGGCGAAGTTTGAACATCAGCCCATAATTCTACCGCTGCTTGTTTAGCTGTTTGTGCAGTTGTGGTTACAAAAAATATTAAGCAATTAAATAAAACTAAAAGTTGTTTATTCATAGATGTAAATTGTTATTCTGTTACATCTAAGATAAAAAATAATATGATATCTTTTATTTTATTTCATACTTTACCATAAAACTACTAACAACTTTAATTTTTTTAATTGAAATATCATGCTTGTTGCTTTCTGCATCAGAAGTGTAAGCGTTATAGCTTTGCACAGTATTTGCCATACTTCTTCCTCTATAATAATTATATGGTGTGTTATGGGTTGAGTTCTCTGTTTCAATTATTTGTATAGGATTACCAATTTGTTTACCAACTGCAACAAGTAAATATTCTGCTTTATCTTTTGCCGCTTTAATAGCTTTAATGCGATTTTCTTTTTGGAAATCTAATATTTTGGTATGATTTAATTTTGAAATGAATGCATCGTGAGCATTTATTAAATCCAATTTTTCATATACTTTATTTAAAATATCTACATTATTTAATTTTAATGAATAAGATTTAGAAATAATTACGTCTTTCCCAATAGATTTTACTTTTCTAAAATCAGAATTTGCAGTATTAAGCGTTAAATTATTAAGATCGATGTTTAATTCTTTTAAACTACTTTTTAAAGATTCTTCTTGTTTATCTATATTTAATTTTTCTTTATTTTCTGCACGTTCTTGTAGTGTAATAGTTACATAAATTTCATCTGGTGTAACTTCGGTTTCGCTTGTGCCTGTAATTTCTATAAAAGGTCTATCAATTAAACTAGGTACGTTTAACGATTGTGAGTTTACGTTAATAAAAGTAAACAACACTAAAAGAGTTATTAATTTTTTCATTTTATAAGGGTTATTTATTTACAACACTTAATTAAACCAATCCTAAATCTGGCAACTGTTCAGTATTAATTTTCGGTTCAACTTTTGGTTCTTCTTTTTCAAAAGGGCGTTTACCAAAAATTTCTTCTAAATCTTCTTTAAAAATAACTTCTTTTTCTAAAAGCTTTTCGGCTAATTGAGTTAGTTTATCTTTATTGGTAATTAAAATTTGTTTGGTTTTAGCATAAGCAATATCTACCATTTTTTTAACTTCGGCATCTATTGTTTTTGCAGTGTCTTCGCTATAGGGTTTACTAAAGCTATATTCGCTTTGTCCTGAACTATCGTAGTAACTTATGTTTCCTATTTTATCGTTTAAACCGTAGTAAACAATACTTGCATAAGCTTGGCGTGTAATTTTTTCTAAATCGCTTAATGCACCTGTACTTACTTTTCCAAAAACAATTTCTTCTGCTGCTCTACCACCAAGTGCTGCACACATTTCATCCATTATTTGATCGGTAGTAGTTATTTGTCTTTCTTCTGGTAAATACCAAGCTGCCCCTAAGCTTCTTCCGCGAGGCACAATGGTAACTTTAACTAATGGGCTTGCATGTTCTAACATCCAACTTACGGTTGCGTGTCCAGCTTCATGAAAAGCAATTACTCTTTTTTCGAGTGGTGTAATAATTTTATTTTTCTTTTCTAAACCAGCAATTATTCTATCAACAGCATCTAAAAAATCTTGTTTAGTAACAGTTTTTTTGTTTGCGCGTGCAGCAATTAAAGCGGCTTCATTACAAATGTTTGCAATATCTGCTCCGCTAAAACCAGGAGTTTGTTTTGCTAAAAATTCAATTTCAACAGATTCATCTATTTTAATTTTCTTTAAATGAACATTAAATATTTCTTTACGCTCATTTAAATCAGGCATATCAACATAAATTTGGCGGTCAAAACGACCAGCGCGCATTAACGCTCTATCTAAAATATCTGCACGGTTTGTTGCTGCTAAAATAATTACTCCACTATTAGTTCCAAAACCATCCATTTCGGTTAGCAATTGGTTAAGTGTATTTTCTCTTTCATCGTTACCACCAGTTGCAGCATTTTTTCCGCGCGCTCTTCCAATTGCATCAATTTCATCAATAAAAATAATACATGGCGATTTTTCTTTGGCTTGCCTAAATAAATCTCTTACTCTGCTTGCACCTACTCCAACAAACATTTCAACAAAATCACTTCCGCTTAATGAAAAGAAAGGAACTTTGGCTTCGCCCGCAACAGCTTTTGCTAATAAGGTTTTACCTGTACCTGGGGGGCCAACTAATAATGCGCCTTTAGGAATTTTGGCTCCCAAATCAGTATATTTTTTGGGATTTTTTAAAAAATCAACAATTTCCATTATTTCAATTTTAGCCCCATCTAAACCTGCAACATCGTTAAATGTTACATTTACATTTGTATTTTTATCAAATAAAGTTGCCCTACTTTTTCCAATATTAAATATTTGACCAGGGCCTCCACCACTGCTTCCGCCTCCCATTCGTCGCATCATTACAATCCAAAGCACTATCATAACAAGTACTGGTAATAACCATGGTAAAGTATCGGTCATCCAATTTGTTTCTTCAGAGTTGCGTGCAAATACTTGATTGTTTTTAGGAATTCCAGCATCGTTTTGAACTTTTTGCATTTCTTGTAAAAAGTTATCTATTGAAGGAACAGTTAGAGCAAAATGAGGTCCTTTGTAATTTTTATCTGTAAAAATAGTTTGTCCTTTTGCGTTTTTATACCTGTCTAATTTTAGAGCACTATCAGGGTTAACACTAATTCTAGCTATTGTTTTGTTTACAATAACAACATCTGTAACATCGCCTTTAGCAAGCATTTCGTTAAAAAATTTACCTTGGCTAATTTCGATTACGCGTGGCGAAAAACTATTTTGACCATAAAAAATAATAAAAATTAGTACACCAACAATTGCTGCATAAATCCAGTAAAAATTATTGCCATTATTTTTATTGCCACCAAAAGGGCTGTTGTTTTTCCCAAAACGTTCGCGCATTCTGTCGAACTGCTTTTTGCGTTCTTCTTCAGAGTTTTGGTTATTATTTGTTTGGTTATTTTGTTCGTTACTCATAATAATTAATCTTCAATAATTTTAAATTCTGCATCGCCCCACAATGCTTCTATGTTATAATAATCACGCATTTCTTTTAAAAACACATGTACTACAATGTTTATGTAATCTAATAAAATCCATTCTCCGTTTTGATGGCCTTCTGCATGGTAAGGTTTTTCATTTGCTAATTTAATAACCGTATCTTCTACACTATCAGCAATTGAATTTACGTGTGTTTTGCTATCTGCATCACATATCACAAAATAATCGCACACTTTATTTTCAATTTCATTTAAATTTAAAACAGTTATATTTTTTGCTTTTTTCTCCTTCATTCCTTCAATAATACTTTCGAGCAAGCCTGTAATTTGCGCTTTAGTTGCATTTTTTTTAGGACGTTTTGTAGTTGATTTTGGATTACCTTTTTTTTCTGAATTAGCAATTAAGTTTGCTGCTCTAATAGTCCTTTCTTTTTCGGTAATTTCTTTTTTAGGAGATGCTTTTTTTACAATTGATTTTTTTGCTGCTTTTTTAACAGGTTTTTTTGCAATTGCTTTTTTTATTTTTTGAACAGGTTTTTTACCCGGAGTTTTTGCCATTTTTTATGCAGATTTTGTTTTTTTTATTATGTTTACAGTAAACAACAAATTTAATCTTTTTGCTTAAATGGAAACACTTTTTATTGGTTCAAATTGTATATTTTTAACTGAAATAGATAGTACCAATTCTTATGCCATTGAGCTGTTAAAGAACGTTAATATAATTGACGGAACGATTATACACACCCACCATCAAACAAAAGGCCGAGGACAAAGAGGCAACGCTTGGGTAACCGAAAAGGCTAGTAACCTTACATTAAGTGTGGTTTTAAACACACATAATATACAAGCTAATAAACAATTTTATTTATCTAAATGCGCGGCACTTGCTTGTTATGACTTAATGGCACACTATTTAAACAAAAGCCAATATGACATTAAAATTAAATGGCCAAATGACATTTTGGTTAACAAAAAAAAAATAGGGGGTATATTAATTGAGAATATTTATAAAGGCGAAAACCTAAAAAACAGTGTTATTGGCGTGGGAATAAATCTTAACCAAAAACATTTTGAAAATGTTAACAACGCAACTTCATTAGCACAATTGGGTTATGAAATTAATTTGAATTTAGCATTAGAACAATTTTGTAAATATTTTGAAAAATACATTTTATTATTAAGGCAAAATAAATTAAACGTAATAAATGAATTATATTTTAATAACTTATATGGCTATAAAGCATTACATTCTTTTAAAATAAACAATGTAATTAAACAACTAAAAATAGATACTGTTTACGAAAATGGTAAAATAGCTTTGTTAGACGAAAATGGACTTTTGTTTGTATTTGAGAATAAAGAAATTCAATTTGTGTTTTAAAAATTATTAACTTTAATGTTATGGATAGATTAAAATACATATTAATTTTTGGTGTAATTTTTACGTTTAAAATAGGTGCTCAATCTTTTGAAAAAAATTCGTTAGTTATACATTCAAATTTTGGATTAGAAATTTACAACACAACTTACAACTATAAAACTAAAAACACTAATTACGCTGCAAGCGCAACAGAAACTGACAGGGCTGCAAGTAAAAATATTAATGTAGGGGCTGAATATGGTTTACATAAACTGTTTGGGGTTGGTATAAATTTTAAAAACAATAATTTTTTTACTTCAAAAGATACAGCAACTAATATAACACCAACTGCAAATTCGTTTGATATTTCTGCAGTTGCAAGTTTACATGCAATTACAGCAAAAAAATTTGATCTATTAATTGGTGGCGAATTTGGATACTCTAAACTAACATACAAAGCCAACGACCCAACAAACTTAATTTTAAAAGGTGATGGAACATACAGTTCAATTTTTTTAAGCCCAAGAATATATTTTGGAGATTTTGGTATTAATTTTAAATTTTATGCACCGTTTGTAAATTACACTAAAATGAAAACGAATAACGAAGATTATAATTATTACGTAATTTCTAAATGGAAAGGTAGTCCTGGTTTTGGCTTTAGTTTTGGGATACAATATAAAATAGATTTGGGCAAGTAAAATTAATTATTGTTCTATTATTCAGCTTTTGAGTAATGAATAATATTTTCATACAATTGTTTAGTAGAATCATTAAACGTATCGTTATGAAAAATAATACAATTAAAGCCATTGTATTTTTTAATTTGATTAATTAATGGTTTATACAGCTCTTCAATGTTTTTATTTGCTGCTTTTTGAATTAAAGTTACTTCTGAAATACAATAAGGATAAACTATTAGATCTGTAATTTTTTCTTCAATAATATTATACCAATTAAATGGCAAACAATAACTTGCTCTAAACCCATTACAATTTGTGTACCCCATGCTGTAATCTTCAATAATAGAAGCCTGTAAAAGTTGATTGTATGTTTTAGGAAAGCTTAAAATAGAAAAATGTTGTCTGCTTTTTCTAATGTTTTTATGTGTAATGTTTGACAATCTATTAATTTCAATTTTTAATTGTTGTAATTTATCTTTACTACCAAAAGATGGGTGAACGCCAATCATTGAATAATCGGCTAAACGTTTAATTAGAGATTGAAATTTTGAATTGGTGGCAGAATGATTTTTATCGTTTATACCATAATCTCCAATTAAAATAAAATAAATGCAATTAATGTTATGTTTTTTATGCGTTTCAACTAAAAAATCGTATTCATCGTATGGGTCTCTTTTTGTGTTTAATAATACATTTAATCTTTCTGAAATACTTTTTTTATATTTTAAATCTGAAATAAAACCTGCTAAAGTTCTAACAAATCCTTTGTGTTTATAATTATAAGCATTGTCAATATCAATACTACTTAAAAATTGATATTTATTTTTATTAAAAACAATTTTAGAGTTAAAATTTTTGGTTAATATTTTTTTTAATTCTTCTAACCAAAAATTAATAATTGGCATTTCAATAAAATCGTATTGATATGCTAATGCGTTTTTATAACTAAAACGTTGATACTTATCTATTTTATGTGGTAAATATTCTTCATACCGAGTTAGCAGCCAAAATGCTGCGCCAAATAAATCAAAAGGAATGGTTAGTTTAGAAGTTTGAAAAAAATATTTAAAGAACTGTTTGTTTTGTTGAACCTCAATTGGGTAATCTTTAATACCATAATCAAATAAAATAGTATGAGGTACGATTTGAATGTTAGCTGTTAAATCTATTTTTGAATAGTTAAGTTTTAGTCCATCATGTTTTTTAAATACTTCAGAACTTGTTGTAATTTCGAATGGAATACCAATACTTTTTAATAAAAAAGTAGTTAAAGCATAATTTAATCTGTTTGATTTTTTTTCGGTAAAAACAAGCACAGTTAAATTTAGTGTGTAATAAGCATAAAAATAGTTTGAGTAAAATAAATTATTGCAATTAGAATGTTAACAACCTTAACTCTAATATTTCTTCTAAATTTACTCTACAGTAACGCTTTTTGCTAAATTTCTTGGCTGGTCAACATTACACCCACGCATTACAGCAATATGATAAGAAAGTAATTGAAGTGGAATTACAGAAATTAATGGCACTAATAATTCATCTGTTTCAGGAATTTCTATTGTATGATCTGCCATAGATTTTACTTCATGATCGTCCTCTGTAACAACTGCAATTACCTGCCCTTTGCGCGCTTTAACTTCTTGAATATTGCTTACTACTTTTTCGTAATTAGCGCCTTTTGTTGCAATTACAAACACTGGCATTGCATCATCAATTAACGCAATTGGCCCATGCTTCATTTCAGCTGCAGGATAACCTTCAGCGTGTATATAACTTATTTCTTTTAATTTTAATGCTCCTTCTAACGCTACAGGAAAAGAAACGCCTCTACCTAAATATAAAGCGTTTGAACTATCTTTATATTTAAATGCAATTGTTTTAATTGCATCATTTAATTTTAAAACCTCTTCAATTTTTGAAGGTACAGATTCTAATTCATACAATAGTTGTCTGAATCTACTTTCGGGTAAAGTTCCTCTTACCTTTGCTAATTCAAGCGCCATTAATGTAATTACAGTTATTTGAGCTGTAAATGCTTTAGTGCTTGCAACACCAATTTCGGGGCCTGCATGTGTGTAACTACCGCAATGCGTTGCTCTGGCAATACTACTTCCAACAACATTACAAATTCCTATAACAGTTGCTCCTTTACTTTTTGCTAATTCAATTGCTGCAAGAGTATCTGCAGTTTCTCCACTTTGAGATACAGCAATTACAATATCATCTTCATAAATTACAGGGTTTCTATATCTAAATTCAGATGCATACTCTACTTCAACTGGTATTCGTCCCATCTCTTCAAACAAATATTCTCCAACTAAACATGCATGCCAACTTGTACCGCAAGCAATAAATATGATTCGTTTTGCTTTTTCAAATTTTTTACGATGATCTTCAATTCCTCCCAATTTGATTTCTGCATTTGTAGCATTTAATCTTCCACGCATACTATCTAATACAGATCTTGGTTGCTCATAAATTTCTTTAAGCATAAAATGGTCATAACCACCTTTTTCAATCGACTCTAACTCTAATGATAATTCTTGAATAAAAGGTGTTACCTCTTTATCTTTTAAATTTTTTATTTTTAAATCTTTATCTCGTCTTAAAGATGCTACTTGTTCATCTTCTAGATAAACTACATTTTTAGTGTATTCAATAATTGGCGAAGCGTCTGATGCAATAAAAAATTCTCCATTCCCTACCCCAATAACCATAGGACTTCCTTTTTTGGCCGCAACTAAAATATCAGGGTCGTTTTTATCTAACACAACAATTGCATAGGCTCCTATAACTTGTTTTAATGCAATTTGTACGGCTTCGCTTAATTTGCATTTTTCGTGTTGTAAAATTTCTTCTATTAAATGTATAAGAACTTCAGTGTCTGTTTGGCTTAAAAAATTATGTCCGCGTTTAATTAAATTTTCTTTAATTGATGCGTAATTTTCTATGATTCCATTATGAATCATTACCATGTTTTTACTTTGAGAATAATGTGGGTGCGAATTAACATCATTTGGTTCGCCATGGGTAGCCCATCTTGTATGACCAATTCCTATAGTTCCTTTTGTGTTTTGACCCTTTGCAAATTCAACTAAATCGGCAACTTTACCTTTTTTCTTATAAACATTTAATTGGTTTTTATCGTCAAGCATAGCTACGCCTGCGCTATCATAACCTCTATATTCTAATCTTTGTAAACCTTTTATTAAAATTGGGTAAGCTTCGCGCTTACCAATGTATCCAACAATACCACACATAATAAATAAAATTAATTAGCTTTAAAGATAATCAATTTATAAAATATATATCTAAAAAAACATTTAATTAATCACAATTATTTGTTTAAAAAACATGACCAATTGACCTAAATATTTGAGTTTTAAAGACAAATAGTCCTTAAAATTTAAAAACACTGCCTAAATAACATAAATTTAATAATGGAATATTTTATGTAATAAATAATGAAAATTTAATTTTATGAATTTTAATAATTACACTATAAAAGCACAAGAAGCAATACAACAAGCGTTGCAAATTGCTTCTGAAAATAAAAACCAAGCTATAGAACCAATTCATTTACTTAAAGGTATTTTAACAGTAGATGAAAACGTGTTTCCTTTTATTTTGAAAAAGGCAAACATTAATTTAACATCAATACAGAAATTAGTTGATGCTCAATTAAAATCTTTACCAACTAGTAGTTCAAGTAATCAACAACCCTACTTATCATCAGATTCTAACAATGTATTTACAAAAGCAAATGCCTTAATTAAAGAATATAAAGATGAATTTGTTTCGGTTGAACATATTATATTAGCAATATTAAGCGGAAAAGATGTTACTTCTAAAATTCTACAAGATGCTGGACTAAATGAAAAAGGCGCAAAATTAGCTATTGCAGATTTAAGAAAAGGTTCGCGAGTTACATCACAAACACAAGAAGAAACATATAACGCATTAAATAAATACGCCATAAACTTAAATGTACAAGCAAAAAACGGAAAACTAGACCCAGTAATTGGAAGAGATGAAGAAATAAGAAGGGTTTTGCAAATTTTATCAAGGCGCACAAAAAATAATCCTATTTTAGTTGGCGAACCTGGTGTAGGTAAAACTGCTATTGCAGAAGGTTTAGCTCATAGAATAAATAATGGCGATGTTCCTGAAAATTTAAAAAGCAAACAAGTTTTTAGCTTAGATATGGGAGCTCTTATTGCAGGTGCAAAATATAAAGGTGAGTTTGAAGAAAGATTAAAATCGGTTGTTAAAGAAGTTATAAGCTCTGACGGAGAAATAATTTTGTTTATTGACGAAATTCATACTCTAGTTGGCGCTGGCGGAGGAGGCGAAGGAGCAATGGACGCTGCAAACATTTTAAAACCTGCTTTAGCCAGAGGTGAGTTACGTTCTATTGGTGCAACTACACTTAATGAATATCAAAAATACTTTGAAAAAGACAAAGCACTTGAAAGAAGATTTCAAAAAGTGATGGTAGAAGAACCAGACGCTGATGATGCAATTTCTATATTAAGGGGGATTAAAGAAAAATATGAAACACATCATAAAGTTAGAATTAAAGATGAAGCTATAATTGCAGCAGTAGAACTTAGTCAGCGTTATATTAATGATAGATTTTTGCCAGATAAAGCAATTGATTTAATGGATGAAGCTGCAAGTAAATTAAGAATGCAAATAAATAGTATGCCTATTGAATTAGATGAAGTTGAAAGAAAAATAATGCAATTTGAAATTGAAAGAGAGGCAATGAAACGCGAAAACGAAACTGCTAAAGTAGATTCTTTAAATAAAGAAATAGCAAATTTACAAGACACAAGTAAAGCATTAAAAGCAAAATGGCAAAACGAAAAAGAAGTTATTGAAGGTGTACAAAAAATAAAACTCGAAATTGAAGAATTAAAACAACAAGCCGTAAATTTTGAAAAACAAGGCGATTATGGTAAAGTTGCTGAAATTCGTTATGGTAAAGTAAAAGAAGCTGAACAAAAATTAAATGAACTTGAATTAAAATTAACTCAGGCAAAAGAAAGTGGATCGCAACTTGTAAAAGAAGAAGTAGATAGTGAAGATATTGCAGCTGTAATTAGCGCTTGGACAGGTATACCATTGAATAGAATGTTACAAAGCGAAAAAGAAAAATTACTACATCTTGAAGCCGAACTACAAAAACGTGTTGTTGGTCAACACGAAGCTATTGAAAGTATTGCAGATGCTGTTAGAAGAAGTCGTGCTGGTTTACAAGATGCAAAAAAACCAATTGGATCATTTATCTTTTTAGGCACAACGGGTGTTGGTAAAACAGAATTAGCAAAAGCATTAGCTGAGTTTTTATTTAATAACGAAAACTCAATGACTAGAATTGATATGAGTGAATACCAAGAAAAACATACCGTAAGTCGTTTAATTGGTGCCCCTCCGGGCTATGTTGGCTTTGAAGATGGTGGGCAATTAACAGAAGCTGTGAGGCGCAAACCATATAGTGTTATATTGTTAGATGAAATTGAAAAAGCGCACCCTGATGTTTTTAATATTTTATTACAAGTTTTAGATGATGGAAGATTAACAGATAATAAAGGTAGAACTGTAAATTTTAAAAATACAATTGTTATTATGACAAGTAACATTGGCTCTCATATCATTCAAGAAAATTTTGCAAAATTAGATTTAAAAAATAAAGACTCGATAATAGCAAAAACAAAAACAGAAGTTTATGAATTGCTTAAACAAAATGTAAGACCAGAATTTTTAAATAGAATAGATGAAGTAATTATGTTTGAGCCTTTGCAACGTGAGGATATTTTAAAAATTGTTGAAATTCAATTTAGAAGTATTAAACAAAGGCTTTTAGAACAACAAGTGAATTTAAATATTACAAATGAAGCAATGGATTGGCTAGCTCAATTAGGCTACGACCCGCAATTTGGTGCAAGACCAGTAAAACGAGTTATTCAAAAACAAATTTTGAATGAATTAAGTAAACAAATATTAGCAGGTAATATTAATAAAGAAAAAGAAATTGTTATTGATGTTAAAAACAACCAGTTTACATTTAGTAATTAAAATTTACGGTGCTCAACTTTATTAAGTTCTTCAGGGCTCAATGATTTAAAATATTCGTAAGTAATTTTTAAACCTTGGGCTCTGTTTACTTTTGGTTCCCAATTCAAAATTTCTTTTGCTTTTGTTATATCTGGCCTTCTTTGTTTTGGATCATCTTTTGGTAATGGTTTACTAATTAATTTTTGATTTGCTCCAGTTAATTTTAATATTTCTTCGCCAAATTCTTTAATTGTTATTTCATCGGGGTTACCAACATTTACTGGCAAATGATAATTACTTAACAACAATCTATAAATACCTTCAACTAAATCATCTACATAACAAAAACTACGTGTTTGGCTACCATCACCAAACATAGTTAAATCTTCGCCGCGTAATGCTTGACCAATAAATGCAGGTAAAACTCTACCATCATTTAAACGCATACGCGGCCCATATGTATTAAAAATTCTAACAATTCTAGTTTCTAAACCATGCGCATCGTGGTAAGCCATAGTTATAGCTTCCATAAAACGTTTAGCTTCATCGTAACAACCACGAGGACCAACAGGGTTTACATTTCCCCAATATTCTTCATTTTGAGGATGAACGTGCGGGTCGCCATAAACTTCGCTGGTTGAAGCAACTAAAACCCTAGCATTTTTAACTCGTGCCAAACCTAAAACATTATGTGTCCCTAAAGATGAAACTTTTAAAGTTTGAATTGGAATTTTTAAGTAATCAATAGGACTTGCAGGAGAAGCGAAATGCAATATATAATCAATATTTCCAGGCACATGAATAAATTTACTTACATCATGATGGTAAAATTCAAACTGAGGCAATTTAAATAAATGTTCAATATTTTTTAAATCGCCTGTTATTAAATTATCCATAGCTACAACATGCATCCCTTCTTTAACAAATCTGTCGCACAAATGAGAACCTAAAAAGCCTGCAGCTCCTGTAATTAAAACTCTTTTTTTATCCATACAATTTATTTATAACAAATTTTAATTACTTTTTAATGTGTTTATCCCTATACAATAATATGCAAACCCAAGTTGTTCCATATCTTTTGCATCAAATACATTTCTACCGTCAAACAAAACTTTATTATTTAATCTTTTACCAATTTCATTAAAATTAGGCACTCTAAATTCTGGCCATTCTGTTACAATTAATAATGCATCTGCATTATTTAAAGTATCATACATATCTGTTGTGTAAGATATTGTATCACCAAGTATTTTTTTTGCTTCGTGCATTGCAACGGGGTCGTAAGCAACAACTGATGCGCCTGCTTTTAATAATTTTTCAACTATTACTAAACTTGGAGCTTCGCGCATATCATCAGTTTTTGGTTTAAACGATAAACCCCATAATGCAAAGGTTTTACCTTTTAAATTATTATTAAAATGTGTGCGTACTTTATTAAATAAAACTTCTTTTTGTTGTTCATTAACTTCTTCAACTGCATTTAAAATGCGCATATTGTAATTGTTTTCTTTAGCCGTTTTAATTAATGCTTTTACATCTTTAGGAAAACAACTTCCACCATAACCAACACCAGGGTATATAAATTTAGAACCAATGCGAGTATCTGTTCCAATTCCTTTTCTAACCATATTAACATCAGCCCCCATAATTTCGCATAAGTTTGCAACATCATTCATAAAGCTAATTTTAGTTGCAAGCATTGCATTTGCAGCATACTTTGTCATCTCTGCGCTTGGAATATCCATAAATATAATTGGATGTCCATTCATTAAAAACGGTTTATATAATTTTTTCATTATCTCTTCCGCATTTAGATGATCAGTGCCTACAACAATTCTATCGGGCTTCATAAAATCTTCTATAGCTGCTCCTTCTTTTAAAAACTCAGGGTTTGAAGAAACATAAAACTCTAAATTAGAATTTCGTTTATTTAATTCTGATTTAACAGCATTTCTTACTTTCTCTGCGGTACCAACAGGCACAGTAGATTTTGTAACTACAACTAATGGTTTTTGCATGTTAGCTCCTATTTCCGCAGCAACTGCTAAAACGTATTTTAAATCTGCCGAACCATCTTCGCCAGGAGGTGTTCCAACAGCAATAAAAGCAATTTCAGAGTCAATTATACTTTCTTTAAGAGAAGTGGAAAAATGTAATCTACTTTTTTGAAAATTACGTAATACCATTTCTTCTAAACCTGGTTCGTATATAGGTAAAATTCCGTTTTTTAAATTTTCAATTTTTGTTTTATCTATATCAACACAAGTTACATTTACTCCTACTTCAGCAAAACAGGTACCTGTAACTAATCCAACATAACCTGTTCCAACAACTGTAATTTTCATTTTATTTTAATAAATCAATTAATGTTTCTGTAATATATTTTAAAGATTCTGCATCCATTTCTGTATGCATTGGTAATGAAAGTACACATTTACATAATGTTTCGGTTACTGGAAAATCTCCAGATTTATATCTATCACTTTTAAATGCTTTTTGTTCGTGCAATGGAATTGGATAATAAATCATTGCAGGTATACCTTTTTCTTGTAATTGTTCGCGTAATTTAGTTCTATCAACATTAATTAGTTGCAATGTATATTGATGAAAAACATGAGTTGAATTTTTAACCCTTACTGGTGTTTTAAGTTTAGGATGATTAGCAAATGCTTTATCATAATAATTTGCAACTGTATTTCTTGCAACTGCATATTCATCTAAATGTTTTAATTTTGCATTTAGTACTACTGCTTGAATTGTATCTAATCGTGAGTTAACACCTAATACATCGTGAACGTATTGAACACTTTGACCATGATGCGAAATCATTTTTAACTTTTTAGCAAGCTCATCGTCATTTGTGTACATTGCACCTCCATCGCCATAACAACCTAAATTTTTACTTGGGAAAAAAGATGTACAACCAATTGTTCCAATTGTTCCAGCTTTAACTGTTGTGCCATTAGAAAACGTGTAATCAGCTCCAATTGCTTGAGCTACATCTTCAATTACAAATAAATTATATTTTTTTGCTAATGCCATAATTTTTTCCATATTGGCGCATTGCCCAAATAAATGTACAGGCACTATTGCTTTAGTTTTTGGGGTAATTGCTTTTTCAATTGCTTCAACATCAATATCAAAAGTATCTGAATAAACATCTACTAAAACAGGCGTTAAACCTAGCAAACCAATAACTTCAGCTGTTGCAACGTAAGTAAAACTTGCGGTAATAACCTCATCGCCCGGTTTTAAATCTAAAGCCATCATTGCAATTTGTAATGCATCTGTACCATTGGCGCATGGAATTACATGTTTAACATTTAAATATTTTTCTAAATTTGTTTGAAACTCTTTAACAGCTGGTCCATTAATAAATGCAGTGTTTGAAATAACATCTTGAATGCCAGCATCTATTTCTGTTTTAATTTTTTCGTATTGACTTTTTAAGTCAACCATTTGAATTTTTTTATTGGCTAAAATTGACATATAAAATAAACGTTAAATGTAATATTTTATTACGACTTAGCCAAAAATCATTAGTCTGCAAAAGCATTACTAATACTTAAGTTTTTTTTAAAAAAATAGATTTACTCGATGTTTATTAAAAAAAAGAAGCTAAAGCATTATCAAACCAAATTGGCAATTTACAAGGTTTATTAGTTTTTTTATCTACACAAATTAAAGTTACTTTTCCTGTATTTAATAGTTCATTTTTTTGATTATAAACTTCATATTCAAAAGGAATTCTTACGCCAGTAACTTTTTCTTTTATTATAGTTTTTATAGTAAGTTCATCGTCGTAAAAAGCCGGTTTTTTATAATTTACGCTAAATTCGCTAACTGGTAATAAAATACCTTTTTCTTCAACATCTTTGTAGCTAAAACCTAATTGTCGTATTGCTTCAACCCTACCTACTTCGTAATACTGAGCATAAACACCATAATAAGCGTAACCCATTTGGTCTGTTTCGCCATATCTTACCCTTATTTTGGTTTCTGCAACTAACATATAAATTTTACACAATTATAAATTTAAAAAATTAATTATCACATATTATTTTTATAAATTTATACACGCATGCGTTTTACTTTTTTATTAAGTACAATTATTTTTATTGCATTAGGTTGTAATCGTACAAATTATCTAATGTCAACAATGCATAACCAAGAAATTGTAAAAAACAACGAAACTAATTTAAAAGTAAACAGCTACATAAATCCATATAAACATAAGGTAGATTCTATTACAAACAGCGTAATTGCATTTGCAGATGATGTATTTAATAAAGATGGCGACAATTATAGTTTAGGGAATTTTAGTTGCGACGGAATTTATTATATGGCAAAATTACATTATAAATTACCTATAAATATTGTGTTGCTAAATAAAGGCGGATTAAGGGTAAATTTACCAAAAGGAGAAATTAAAACTTCTAATTTATTTGAGTTAATGCCTTTTGAAAACGAATTAGTAGTTTGTAAAATAAAAGGTAAAAATATAATAGAAGGTTCAAGAATTTTAATTGATAAAAAAGCTGCTTTTTTAGGCATGAAATTAAAAGGTAAAAATGAAAAATATGAACTAGAAATAAATAATTTACCAATACATCAAGATTCTGTTTATACTATATTAACATCGGATTATTTAGCAAATGGAGGAGATAATTTTAGTTTTTTAAAAAACTCTACAGACCTTAAATTTCTTAATTTAAAAATTAGAGATGCTTTAATTGAATATTGTAAAATTTTAACTTCTCAAAACAAAACATTAAAACCATACACAGATGATAGATTTTCAATTTCAAAATAGAAGGGAGTTTTTGAAATATACTGCTGGTTGTGGTTTAATGCTGTATGGCTTAAATACAGATGCGCATAATGAATTTTTATCTAATAAAGAATTAACCGAGTTGCAAATTTTATATACCAACGACCAACATAGTAGAATTGAGCCATTCCCCTCAAACGATGCTAAATATCCAAATGAAGGTGGTTTTGCTAAACGTGCATCGATTATTGAAAAATACAGAAACAATTTTAAAAATGTTTTATTGTTAGATGCAGGAGATATATTTCAGGGCACACCCTATTTTAATTTTTATCAAGGCGAAATTGAATATAAATTAATGAGTTTAATGGGTTATGATGCAACAACTTTTGGTAATCATGATTTTGATTTAGGTGTAGAAAATATTTTAAAACAAATGCCACACGCCAATTTTGATTTTATAAATAGTAATTATAATTTTTCTGATACAGCATTAAATAAAAACACTAAAATTAAACCTTATAAAATATTTAAAAAACAAAACCTTAAAATTGGTGTTTATGGTGTTGGCATAGAATTAAATGGATTAGTAAGCGAAAATAATTGCAAAAACATTCAATATCTAAATCCAATTAATGAGGCAAATAAAATTGAACACATTTTAAAACATGATGAAAAATGTGATTACATAATTTGTTTATCTCACCTTGGATACAAGTATGAATCAAATAAAGTTAGTGATACTGAATTAGCAAAAAAAACTAATTACACAAATCTAATTATTGGCGGGCACACACATACGTTTTTAGAAAATCTTGTTGAAATAGAAAATTTATCGAAAAATATTACCTACATAACACAAGTTGGCTGGGCAGGAATTTGGTTAGGATCAATTAAAGTAACTTTTACTACTAATAAAAAAATTTTCTTACAAAACAATACCAATCATAAAGTTTTTTAGGGTAAAGTAAAAAAAACTTAACAGCCAAATAAAAAAATTATTTTTTAATGACTTTTTTTTTGATTTTAGTATTGGAAAAACAAATAATCGCATTATATTTACAAACAGAAACGTGTTAATTACTATAAACAATTATATATTCAAAAAAAATTAAATGATGATGAAGGAGAAAACAGCAGAGCAAGTATGGAAAGATTGCCTAGAGATAATTAAAGATAATGTTAACCAACAAAATTTTGCAACATGGTTTCAACCCATTAAAGCAATTAAATTATCGCAAAATATTTTAACCATACAAGTTCCTTCTCAATTTTTTTATGAATGGTTAGAAGAACATTATATTACTTTAATTAAAAAAGTAATTAAAAAAGAATTAGGCGCTGAAGGAAAATTAGAATATAATATTATAATGGATAGTTCATCTGGCAAAACAGAAAGTCCAATTACATTTAAAGTACCTAGTATTAATACTAATTTAAAAAATTCACCAGTGCAAATGCCAATTGATATGAGTAACAATGGCATTAAAAATCCTTTTGTAATTCCAGGTTTAAAAAAAGTACAAGTAGAATCGCAATTAAATCCAAATTATAGTTTCGAAAATTTTGTTGAAGGAGATTGTAACAGATTAGCAAGAAGCGCTGGGTATGCTGTTTCTCAAAAACCAGGAGGTAATGCATTTAATCCACTTTTATTATATGGTGGAGTTGGTTTAGGTAAAACACACTTAGCTCAAGCAATAGGCATTGAGGTTAAAAAGAATTTTCCAAACAAAACAGTTCTATATGTTCAGTCAGAAAAATTTATAACGCAATTTGTTGAAGCAACTAAAAACAATAACACAAACGATTTTATTCATTTTTATCAAATGATTGATGTGTTAATTATTGATGATGTGCAATATTTTGCTGGAAAAGAAAAAACACAAGATGTATTTTTTCACATCTTTAATCACTTACACCAATTAGGTAAACAAATTATATTAACTGCAGATAGAGCCCCTGTTGATATACAAGGAATAGAACAACGTTTATTATCTCGTTTTAAATGGGGTTTAAGTGCAGACTTACAAGCTCCAGGTTTAGAAACCCGTATTGCAATTTTAGATAAAAAAGTTTATAACGAAGGCATTGAGCTTCCTAAAGAAGTAAACGAATATTTAGCATATAGTATCACTTCTAATGTTAGAGAACTAGAAGGCGCTTTAATATCATTATTAGCACAAAGTAGCTTAAACAAAAAAGTAATTACTTTAGAGTTGGCAAAAGCAATGATTGATAAATTTGTTAAAAGCACTGCTCGCGAGGTTTCTATTGATTACATACAAAAAGTTGTTTGCGATTATTTTGACTTACAAATTGACACCATGAAATCGAAAACACGTAAACGTGAAGTTGTTCAAGCTCGTCAAATTGCTATGTTCTTCGCAAAAAGTATGACAAAATCAAGCCTTGCTACAATTGGTATGCACTGCGGAGGTAAAGACCACGCAACTGTTTTACATGCTTGCCGTACTGTAAATAATTTAATGGATACCGATAAACGTTTTAAAGCTTATATTGAAGAACTTGAGAAAAAAATTAGCATAAGTAACTAATTAGTGTTTATAACACAAAGCCCTTCAAAAAAAAATTGAAGGGCTTTTTTATTAGCTTTAACAAAAACATTTTTTTGAAAAAAGTTTTAATTATATCTTATTATTGGCCTCCAAGCGGAGGTGCAGGAGTGCAACGCTGGTTAAAATTTGTAAAATATTTACCTCAAAACAATTGGCAACCCCATATTTATACTGCACTTAACGGCGAAATGCCTGTTATAGATGATAGTTTACAAAAAGACATTCCACCCGAAGCCATAATAATTAAACAACCCATTTGGGAACCCTATTCTATTTACAAAAAATTTACTGGCAAAAAAAAATCAGAAAAAATAAATGCATCATTTTTAAATGAAGGAAAAAAAACAGGATTGCTTCAAAAAATAAGCGTTTGGATTAGAGGCAATTTTTTTATACCAGATGCACGAAAATTTTGGATTAAACCTAGTACTAAATTTTTACAAACTTACATACAAAAAAACAAAATAGAATATATCATAAGTTCTGGGCCTCCACACAGCATGCATTTAATTGCCTTAAATTTAAAACTGCTTAATCCAAATTTAAAATGGATTGCAGATTTTAGAGACCCTTGGACAAATATTGATTTTTACTCGAAACTTATGCTTACAAGGCATTCAAATAAAAAGCATCATAAGTTAGAAAAAACAGTACTAAAAAATGCAAACTGCATAATAAGTATTGGACAACAAATGAATAATGAATTTGTTGAAATGTATAAAAACATAGGAGGTAAAAATTTTGAAAAATTTAAAATAATAACAAACGGATACGATGAATCAGACTTGCCTAATTTTGAAGTAGAAAAAGACACGAAGTTTAGCATTGCTCATGTTGGCACATTAGTTAAAGATAGGAACCCTACTATTTTATGGAAAGTGTTAAACAAACTAATAAACGAAAACAAACATTTTGAAAAACAATTACAAATAAAATTAGTAGGTAAGGTAGATATTTTTGTAAACGAAGAAATAGCAAAATACAATTTAACTAAATATGTAAAAAAAATAGATTATCTACCACACAATGAAGTAATAATTGAACAGAAAAAAAGTAAAATACTTTTACTATTAGTTAATAATACTGCAAATGCAAAAGGAATTTTAACTGGTAAACTTTTCGAATATTTAATGGCAGATGTTCCAATAATTGCAATAGGGCCTGAAGATGGTGATTTAGCAAATATTTTAAATGAAACAAACGCTGGAAAAATAAGTGGCTTTAACAACGAAATACAATTAGAGAAAAATATTTTAAATACTTTTAATAATACTATAGAGTTAAATCAAACAAAAATGATTACAAAATATAGTAGAGAATCGCTAACTAAAGATTTAGTTCAAATTTTAAATGAATTATAGAAATCAACTTTAATAAATACATTTAAATAATTAGTTTAATTAATTGATAATCATGCATATAAAACTTTTTATTTATTATATAATTTCATTTATTTTTCTTATATTAGTTAGCTGTAATGAAAAGTCAAATTATTTACATCCTTTTAGGCTTATTATTTATTACTAATGTAATAATTGCTCAATCAGATTGTTCATTTACAAATGATACTATATTTATTGTTGAACAAAACAAAACTTTATCAGGTAAAAGCATAAAAACAAATTTTAAAAATAACAGCGAGTTTAAAATTATAAAAGTTGATGATGGAAAATTTTACATTCAATTATCAGTAACAGAAAATTTATATTTTGATAAAAAAGATAATTTAGAATTAGAATCTAATGGTAAAAGTATTCTTTTTAAAAATGTTCTTCATCAACAATTAAATAAATACACCGGACTTTACGTAGTTGAAATTTGGAAAAATTACATTGCTACATTAAAAGACGAAGGCTTAACATCAATAACATTTAATAAAGCAAAAACAAAATTTTATAAAAGCGATAGTAAAGCAGTAAAACAAATTGCAAACTGTTTTTATAATGAAACAAACACTAAATAATAAAATTTAAAAAATGAGTGAACGAATACTAAGAGCCCTAATGCAAATGTTTTCTATTATTGCAAAAGTTGATGGCATTAATAGTACAGGAAGACAAATTGTTGAATCTTTTTTAAAGCAACAATTAAGTGCAGAACAAGTTGCAACCTATCTTAAAATTTTTGACGAATTTATAGAATCCAGTCAAGCGGCTAGTAAAAAGAAAGAAGGCGCAGCTAAACGCACCTCTTTAAACTCAGTTAAAGTTTTAAAAATATGTACGCAAATTAATCAAGAATTAGAGCAACCACAAAAAGTGATTGTATTAGTTCGTTTATTAGAATTTATACATTCAAGTAACGAAATTAGTGAACAAGAAAACGAATTTGTATTAACAGTTGCTGATACATTTAACATTCCTCACGAAGAATTTTTAGCGTTAAAATCATTTGTAGAAGATCAACAAGAAATTGTACCTAACAGTAGTAATATTTTAGTAATAAATAATACAGAAAATGGGTACAACAATACTTGTAAACATATATTTTGTGATGCATTAACAAACGATGTTCGTATAATTCAAATACAAAGTGTTGCAATGTATGTGTTAAGAATATACGGCAATACCGAACTTCAACTTAATGGTCAAATTATTTCAAAAGAACGCGTTCACATTTTTACACCAGGTTCATCAATACGTAACAGTAAAATTAAACCTATATATTATAGCGATGTTATTGGCAGATTTTTGAGCGATGAAAACCAACTTAAAATTACATTTGAAGCTAAACATTTAGAATATAAATTTAAAGGTGGTAAATTAGGGTTAAGAGATGTAAATATTAACGAAGAAAGTGGAAAGTTAATAGGCATAATGGGTGGTTCTGGTGCTGGAAAATCAACATTATTAAATGTATTAAACGGTAACGAAATTCCAAGCGCAGGTGCAGTTACAATTAATGGAAAAAATATTCATACTGAACGCGATTTAATTGAAGGTGTAGTTGGACACGTTAGTCAAGATGATTTACTTATTGAAGAATTAACTGTATTTCAAAATCTTTTTTATAATGCTAAACTATGTTTTGGAAATTTACCAGATGATGAAATTGAAAAAAGATGTAATGCATTGTTAGCAGATATTGGATTAAGTGAAACACGTCATTTAAAAGTAGGATCGCCATTAGAGAAAACAATATCTGGAGGGCAACGTAAACGTTTAAATATATCGTTAGAATTAATTAGAGAACCTTCTGTTTTATTTGTAGATGAACCAACATCTGGTTTATCAAGTAGAGATTCGGAAAACATAATGGATCTTTTAAAAGAATTAGCTTTAAAAGGAAAATTAATTTTTGTTGTTATACATCAACCATCAAGCGACATTTATAAAATGTTTGATAAATTAATGATTCTTGACGTTGGTGGTTATCCAATTTACTATGGTAATCCTGTAGATGCAGTTAGTTACTTTAAACGATTAGTTAATCATGTAAATTCAGAAGAGGCCGAATGTTGGAATTGTGGTAATGTTAATCCGGAACAAATTTTTAATATAATAGAAAGCAAAGTATTAGATGAGTATGGAAATTTAACATATACAAGAAAAAACACACCTGTTGAATGGAACACACATTATAAAGAATTAATTGAAAAAAACATTCACTCAGAAAAAAAACACACAAGCATACCTGAAGCAATTTTTAAAATTCCAAATAAAATTAAACAGTTTAAGGTGTTTTTAACGCGTGATGTAAAAAGTAAATTAACTAATACTCAATATTTATTAATTAATTTTATTGAAGCACCTCTCTTGGCATTTATTCTTGCGTTTTTAGTAAGATATTTTAATACAGATGTTGATACAGGTAAAGGTTATATTTTTAGAGAAAATGAAAACGTGCCTGCATACATTTTTATGTCGGTTGTTGTTGCTTTATTTATTGGTTTAACTGTAAGTGCCGAAGAAATTATTAGAGATAGAAAAATACGAAAGCGAGAATCATTTTTAAATTTAAGTAAAGGCAGTTATTTATGGAGTAAAATTATAATTATGTTTGTATTATCTGCAATACAAACTATATCATTTGTAATAGTTGGTAACTCTGTATTAGGATTAAAAGGCATGTACTGCGATTATTGGTTGGTTTTGTTTACAACAAGTTGCTTTGCTAATATGTTAGGTTTAAATATATCTAGCGCATTTAACAGTGCGGTTACAATTTATATTTTAATTCCATTTTTAATTATTCCGCAATTGTTATTAGCTGGTGTTGTTGTTAAGTTTGATAAATTAAATCCTGTGTTAGCTAAACAAGGCGCAGTACCAATGGTAGGCGAAGCTATGGCAAGTAGATGGGCTTATGAGGCTTTAGCTGTTAATCAATTTAAAGACAATAAATTTGAAAAACATTTTTATAAATACGATAAAAGTATAAGTGTTGCTAGTTATAAAAAGAATTTTTGGAAAGCTAAAATTCAAAATAAATTAAGTAAAATAGAATCTGGTTACAAAGATGGTAAAACCAATAAAGACTTTGAAGGTGATATTTTGTTATTAAAAAATGAAATAGGAAAAGAATTAAAAATTTTAAAAGGTATTAAATGTGAAGTTTATGATAAAATAAACGTTCAAGATTTTAATGCAGAAGTAAGCAAAGGTATTTTTAATTACTTAAAATTAGTAAATGATAAATACATTGCAATTGAAAATAAAGCACGCAAAGAAAGTGATGATTTAACTACAAAATTAAAAGGTAAATTTGATATCGTTCAATTACGCGATGATTACGAAAATGAAAACCTAAGTCAATTAGTTAAAAATGCAACTAATTTAACTGGCGAAAATTGTTTAGAAAAAGATGGAAGATTAATACAAATTAACGATCCAATTTTTTGCGACCCAACAGAATCAAATATTGGCAGAGGGCATTTTTATGCGCCACGCAAAAAAGTTTTTGGTTCGTTTTATTCAACCTTTTGGGTAAACATATCGGTAATTTGGTTAATGAGTTTAAGTTTAATTATTACTTTATATTTTGATGTATTTAAAAAAGTATTAGATAGCTTTGAAATTTTATTTTCAAAATTTAAAAAGAAAAAATAATTGATTAATTTTTATATTAAAGCTTATTGTTTAATTGTTAAAAATGAATGTTATGAAAAAAATATTATTCAAGTTTTTATTTTTTTATGTCCATTTATAACATTTGGACAACAAAACATTAATATAAAAAGCATTAATCGTAATTCAATTTATTTTGAAGCTTTTGGGCAAGGTTTATACAATTCTATTTCATTTGATAGAATTAATTCAATTAACAAAAACATTAAAACTTCATTCAGTGCTGGTTTAACACTAGTTCCAACATCAGAACTTTGTGTAGTAGGAATTCCAGCTTCATACAACTATTTGTTTGGAAAAAACAATCATCATTTAGAACTAGGCTTAGGCATAACTGCAATGTATTTAAGGCAAAATAAATTAACTGTTTCTGAAGGTGTAACAGATTTAAATGGTAACACTCAAATAAATAATTATATTGGCTATCAAAATAATTTTTATTCTTATTTCACTCCAAAAATTGGATATCGCTTTCAAAAAAATGACGGGGGGCTTTTTCTGAGATTAACTTTAACACCATCAATTGCTGGTATTAATAGTATTGGAGGAACACAAGGTGGTAATTTAATAAAGCATGACCGCGAAACTCAATATTTTAAATCTGCTGCTTTTTTTGAGCCTTATAAAATTTTTCCTTGGGCTGGAATAAGTATTGGATGGACACTTAAAAATTAAACCAAGTAAACTTCTTCTTTACCCGTTTTGCTAAAATCTGCTTCAATATGATTTTGTAAAGTTGTGCTTAATCTTAAGCCCACAAAATCTGCTTTTACAGGGAAATTTGTATGACTTCTATCTACTAAAACAACAGTATTTAATTTTTTTAAAGGTTGATTTAAAAATAATTTTACGGCATACATTAACGTTTTTCCGCTATTTAAAACATCATCAACTAAAATTATAATTTTGTTATTTGCTTTTTTTAAATCTAAAGACAATTCAACATCATCTTTCCAAGGGTTTTGTTTGTTTAATGTTAATTTAGCTAATGTGAATTTAATTTTTGAAATTTCAGTTAATTTTTTAACTAAAATAGTAGCAAATTTATAACCATTACCTTCAATACCAACAACAATAATTTCTTTTTCATTAAAATTATTTTCAAAAATTTCAAAAGCAATTCTATTAATCTTTTGTTGAATTTGTTGTGTACTTAATATTTTTACTTTACTCATTTTATAACAAAAATCTAATTATTAAATTGATTTAATTAACACATCAATTTTTTGTTTAACCTCTTGTTTAGGCTCTACCAAAGGTAATCTAACATAAGATTTACAAATATTTAATTTACTTAATGTATATTTAATTCCACCAGGGTTTCCATCAGCAAACAATTGATCTATTAAATCTATTAATGAATAATGAAGATTTTGTGCTTTTTCAAATTTGTTTTTTAAAGCCAAGTTAACCATTTCGCTGTAAATTTTCGGATGCGAATTTGCAACAACAGAAATTACTCCAACTGCACCAGCTGCAATTAATGGTAGTGTTAAAGCGTCATCGCCACTTATTACCATAAAATCTTTTGGTTTATTTTTAATTACTTTCATTATTTGCTCAACATTTCCACTTGCTTCTTTTGTTGCAACAATGTTTTTAAAATCTTTAGCAATTTTTATTTGTGTTTCCCATGTAACATTACTACCGGTTCTTCCGGGCACATTGTATAAAATTATATCTTTTTTAGTTGAATTAGCAACTGCTTTATAATGTTGGTAATACCCTTCTTGATTTGGTTTATTATAATAAGGCGCAACAGATAAAATTGCCTCAAAGTCTTTTAAATCTGTTTTTTTAATTTGTTCAACTACTTCTAATGTATTATTACCTCCTATGCCTAACACTAATGGTAATTCTTTATTATTTGCTTTAACAACAGTATCAATAACTATTTTCTTCTCGTCTTTAGTAAGCGTAACACTTTCGCCTGTTGTACCTAATACAACAATGTAATCAACTTTTCCATTATGTAAATGCTTAACTAGTTTTTTTAATGCATCAACATCAACCTCACCTGTTTTTGTAAATGGCGTAACAATAGCAACTCCTGTACCTATTAATTTTTTATTTCTCATAATTTCAAATCTAAATTACACATTTTTAAAATTAGAATAATAAATTTGTTAAAAAATAACCTTTTTAACGATTAAATAAGTCCTTTTAACTATAAACATTTGATTTTAACGTATAAATTTACATTCTTTGTGTAATTGGGAATTGAAAGGAAAATAAGTTTTGAGTTTGGAAAAGTAGAATTATTAAAAAATTCTATTATTCGTGTTGTACTATACGAAAATAGCACTATTGATTTTGATGAAAGCTATCGTATGAATAAAGCAATTGGCGAATTATCAAATTTTAAAGAAGCTTTAGTTTTAGTTGTTGCAGAAACAGGTGCAGTAATTACTGCCGAAGCCAGAAATTTTTCGGCAAGTGAACAAGGACAAGCGTACAGTATTGCAGAAGCATTAGTGGTAACTAATTTAGCACATAAAATAATTGCAAATTTTTATTTAAAAATAAATAAGCCAATTAAACCATGTAAAGTTTTTAATGCAGAAATTGATGCGGTAAATTGGTTATTAGAATTTAATAAAAAATAATTTTAAAGTTCTAAAATTTTCTCAATTGGTCTTGCAATAACTGCTTTATTTCCTTTAACAACTATTGGACGTTCTATTAAAATTGGATTTTGAATTAACACCTCTATCCATTGCTCATCAGTATAATTTTTATCTGTAAATTTTTCTATAAATAAAGGCTCTTTAGTTCGAATAATATCAAATGGTTTAGCGTTTAGAAGTTTTAAAATCTCTATAAGTTCTAATTTTGATGGTGGTGTGTTTAAATATTCAACAATTTCGATTGGTTCTGTACTATTATTTTTTAAATAATCAAGAGCATTACAACTTTTGCTACAATTATTATTGTGATAAATTTTCATTAATTAAATAGTTTAATTCAATTTCCAAGTACTTCCTTCCTTACTATCTTTTATTTGAATGCCAGCTTCAATTAGTTTATTTCTAATTTCATCGCTTAGTGTAAAATTCTTATCCGTTTTGGCTTGATTACGCATATTTAACAACACATTTACAACGTTATCAAGTACATTGTTAGCTTTATTATTAGCCTCTTCTAGTTTTAATCCCATTATATTAAAAACAAAATCGTTATAAATTGTTTTTAAAACTTCAATATCGTTTTGTGTTAAATTTAATTTTTTATCATTACATGAATTTATAATTCTTACTGCATCAAATAAATTTGCAATTAATACTGGTGTATTAAAATCATCATTCATTGCATCGTAACATTTTTGTTGTAATGCTTTAATATCTTCGCTACTTGAATTTGAAGATGTTAAGTTTTGTAATGTTTTAAATGCATCAATTATTCGTTCAAATCCTTTTTCGCTTGCTGTTAAAGCTTCATTACTAAAATCTAACGTACTACGATAGTGTGTTTGCATCATGAAAAATCTAACTGCCATAGGGCTAAAAGCTTTATCAAATAATGGATGTTTATCTTCTAAAATTGCTTGCGATGGCGTTGCGCTAGGTGAGTTTGAACTTAATTTTTTTCCAGTAAATAATTCTACTGGTAAAAACACATTGCCTAACGAGCGTGACATTTTTTGGCCGTTTAAAGTTAGCATATTAGTGTGAACCCAATAATTAACTGGTGCTTGTCCGCAACAGCCTACGCTTTGTGCAATTTCGTTTGTATGATGAGTTGGAATTAAATCCATACCACCACCATGTATATCAAATGTATTACCTAAATATTTTTGACTCATTGCGCTACACTCAATATGCCAACCTGGAAAACCTATACTCCATGGAGATTTCCAACGCATTATATGTTCTGGTTTTGCTTTTTTCCATAGAGCAAAATCTAATCTTCCTTTTTTTTCTTGTTGACCATCTAAATCTCTTGTATTATTTAATTGATCTTCAATGCTTCTGCCAGACAATATTCCGTAATTGTTTGCTTCAGCAAATTTTTCCACATTAAAGTAAACATTTCCATCTTCTACATAAGCAAAACCATTTTTGATTATGTTTTCAATCATTTCAATTTGCTCGGGAATGTGACCAGATGCAGTGGGTTCAATGCTTGGAGGCAACGTATTTAATAAACTCATCACTTCTCTAAAACCAAATGAATAACGTTGAACAATTTCCATTGGTTCTAATTGTTTAATGCGAGCTTGTTTGCCAATTCTATCTTCACCTTCGCCAGCAACTTCATCTTCTAAATGTCCTACATCAGTAATATTTCTTACATAACGAACTTTATACCCTAAATGCAACAAGTAACGATACATAATATCAAACGAAGTAAATGTACGACAGTTACCAATATGCACATCGCTATATAATGTAGGACCGCAAACGTAAAAGCCTACAAATGGCGGATTAATAGGTTTAAACTCTTCTTTTTTTCGGGTTACTGTGTTGTATATAAACAAGGGTTGCATAATTATATTTAAAGTATAAAGATATTGATTGAAATTCCATATACAAAAAAAATAGGTTGACTTTTTTGGTCAACCTACATTTATATTTATGATTTTTTAAGCTTCTGCTTGTTGTTTGCTTACACGCTTACGTTCGTTTTCATCTAAAATTATTTTACGCATACGAATATTACTTGGCGTAATTTCTACATATTCATCTGCTTGAATATATTCCATTGCTTCTTCTAAGCTAAATCTGATTTTTGGAGCTATCCGCATTTTTTCATCACTTCCACTTGCGCGCATGTTAGTTAATTTTTTTTCGCCGCATAAATTAATTACTAAATCATCTGGGCGGATGTGCTCACCTACAACCATTCCTGGATAAATTTCTTCGCCTGGTTCAATAAAATATTTACCACGGTCTTGTAATTTATCAATACTATAAGCAACTGCAGTACCTTTTTCTTTACTTAATAAAACCCCTGCAATACGGCTAGGAATTGCACCTTTCCATGGTTCAAATGCTTTAAAGCGGTGTGCCATAATAGCTTCACCAGCTGTTGCAGTTAAAATATTGTTACGTAAACCAATAATACCACGGCTAGGAATTTGAAATTCCATGTGAATTAAATCGCCTTTGGGTTGCATCATTAACATATCGCCTTTACGCTGAGTAACCAAATCAATAACTTTACTGCTTGTTTCCTCGGGAGTATCAACTGTTAAAACCTCAACAGGCTCGCATTTAACCCCATCTATTTCTTTAACAATTACTTGAGGTTGCCCAACTTGAAGTTCGTAACCTTCGCGGCGCATGGTTTCTATTAAAACAGATAAATGTAAAATACCTCTACCGTAAACCAAGTATGCATCAGGGCTTCCTGTTTCTTCAACTCTTAAAGCTAAATTTTTCTCAAGCTCTTTCATTAACCTATCTCGTAAATGACGTGAGGTTACAAATTTACCATCTTTACCAAAAAACGGTGAATTGTTAATTGTAAACAACATGCTCATTGTTGGTTCATCAATTGCAATGTTTGGTAAGCCCTCTGGCGCATCAAAATCGGCAACTGTATCACCAATTTCAAAACCTTCAATACCGGTAAAGGCACAAATATCACCAGCTTGAACTTCTTGAACTTTAACTTTACCTAAACCATCAAACACAAATAATTCTTTAACTCTACTTTTTTGTATAGTTCCATCGCGTTTAACTACGCTAACTGGCATGTTTTCTTTAATTGTACCTCTAAAAACTCTACCAACAGCAATACGTCCAATAAACGATGAATAATCTAATGAAGTAATTTGAATTTGTAATGTTCCTTCGCGTTTTGGAGCTTCTTCAATATTTGCAATAATTGTATCTAACAAATAAGTTATATCGCTAGTTGGGGTTTTATAATCTGGCCCCATCCAACCTTGTTTGCTACTTCCGTAAACAGTTTTAAAATCTAATTGCTCTTCACTTGCTTCTAAATTAAAAAACAAATCAAAAACAGCATCGTGTACCTCATCTGGTCTACAGTTTGGTTTATCAACTTTATTAATAACTAAAATTGCTTTTTTACCTGCTGCAATTGCTTTTTGAGTAACAAAGCGCGTTTGAGGCATTGGTCCTTCAAAAGCATCTACTAGTAAAATTACACCATCAGCCATGTTCATTACACGTTCTACTTCGCCACCAAAATCGGCGTGGCCGGGTGTATCTATAATATTAATTTTAGTTCCTTTGTATGTTACAGAAACGTTTTTTGCAAGAATGGTAATTCCACGTTCGCGTTCTAAATCATTGTTATCTAAAATTAGTTCTCCTGTTGCTTGATTTTCGCGAAATAAGTTACAGGTATGAAGGATTTTATCAACCAATGTAGTTTTACCGTGGTCAACGTGTGCAATAATTGCAATGTTACGAATACTTGACATTTAAAAATTTTTAAGGGGGCAAAGATAGTATTTTTTTGATAATTAACACCTTGCAAAAAGCACATCAAATTAAAAAAACATTTTTTTTGATAATTGATGTTTAATTGTTAAATTTGCCCTCCGCAATTTAAGGTTGCGGTTAGGTCTTATAGCTCAGCTGGTTAGAGCACCTGACTCATAATCAGGGGGTCCTTGGTTCGAGCCCAAGTTGGACCACAAAAAAACCTCGATAAACTTTTATCGAGGTTTTTTATTTAAGTTAATTAGACTATTATTTTGCCAAAGCTGCTTTTAAATTAGTATCAATTGCTGCTAAAAACTCTTCGGTATATAAATAATGTTCGCCATGGTTTACTTTGTTACCATATGCACAAACTGCTAAATCCTTTGTCATTTTACCACTTTCAACTGTTTCTACACATACTTTTTCTAAAGTTTGTGCAAAACGAATTAATTCTTGGTTACCATCTAATTTTCCGCGGAATTCTAAACCACGAGTCCAAGCAAAAATACTTGCGATTGGATTAGTACTTGTTGGTTTACCCGCTTGATGATCGCGATAATGGCGAGTTACAGTACCATGTGCTGCTTCTGCTTCCATAATTTTACCATCTGGTGTAACTAAAACCGAAGTCATTAATCCTAAACTACCAAAGCCCTGCGCAACCGAATCAGATTGTACATCACCATCATAATTTTTACAAGCCCAAACAAAACTTCCATTCCATTTTAATGCACTTGCAACCATGTCATCAATTAAACGATGTTCGTAAACAATACCAGCTGCTTCAAATTTTGCTTTATAATCTGCTCTATAAATTTCTTCGAAAATGTCTTTAAATCTTCCGTCGTATTTTTTTAAGATTGTATTTTTTGTTGATAAATATAAAGGCCATTTTTTAGTTAACGCAACATTAAAGCATGAGTGTGCAAAACCTCTAATACTTTCTTCGGTATTATACATTCCCATAGCAACACCAGCTCCTTTAAAATTAAATATTTCAAACTCTTGAGTTTTACCATCTTCGCCTTCAAATTTCATTGTTAATTTTCCTTTGCCAGGAATAACCATATCTGTTGCGCGGTATTGATCGCCAAAAGCATGGCGGCCAACAATTATTGGGCTTGTCCAGTTTGTAACTAAACGCGGAACATTTTTACAAACAATTGGCTCACGAAAAACAGTACCGTCTAAAATGTTACGAATAGTACCGTTTGGTGATTTCCACATTTGTTTTAAGTTAAATTCTTTAACACGCGCTTCATCTGGAGTAATGGTTGCACATTTAATACCAACTTGGTATTTTTTTATTGCCTCTGCCGAGTCAATTGTAACTTGATCGTTAGTGGCATCACGATGTTCTATACCTAAATCGTAATATTTAATATCAATATCTAAATAAGGAACAATTAATTTATCTTTAATAAATTTCCAAATAATGCGGGTCATTTCATCCCCGTCTAATTCAACCACAGGGTTGGCTACTTTAATTTTGCTCATGGTAATTAATTCTAATATTGGTTTAGTGAATTACAAATATAACCAAGTATAATTAACAGCAACTAATTTTTATTAAAAAATTTTAAAAAAATAAATAATTGGAAATAAAATTTGATTTTAATCATTTTCGTTTTGCAGTACCATTTGATGTGTATTACGGGTACGTTGTTCAAGCAAAATAGTTTTACCTTGACTTAAGTTGTTAATTATATCTTGATTATAGTTTCTAATCGTCATTAACTGCACATTTTTATTGTAAAGCACTTTAAATTGTTGATGTAAATCCAATAATAATTGCTCAATTTTATTTATATCATCATCAACACATAAACTTAAACTAATTGCAGAATTTTGAATCATATTAGCATGAACTTTATGTTTACTCATGGCATTAAAAATCTCAGCCATATTATCTTCGGCAATAAAACTAAAATCTTTTGGTTGAATAGAAATTAAAATTTGGTTATCTTTAAAAATATAGCTAGTAATATTTACTCTTTTAACATGTTCTTTTACAACCGTGCCATTGGCTTGCGGGTTTATAAAAGATTTTACATATAAAGGAATATTTTTATTTTGTAGAGGTTTAATAGTTTTAGGGTGAATTACGGATGTACCAAAATACGTTAATTCAATTGCATCGTGATACGTAAGTTCATCTATTTTTGAAGTATTTTTAAAATATTTAGGGTCTGCATTAAGAACGCCATCAACATCTTTCCAAATTGTTACATGTTTTGAATTAGTAAAAAAAGCTAATAATGCGGCGGTATAATCACTTCCTTCTCTGCCTAATGTTGTTGTGTAATTTTCGCTTGTTCCTCCAATAAATCCTTGCGTAACAACAATTGTATTATTGGTAAATAAAGGCATTAAATTATTTGTAACTAAGGTTTGGCTTAATTCGTAATTTACTTTTCCTTCTCTATAATTATTATCTGTTTGAATGAAATTTCTGGCATCTTGCCATAAATTTGAAATACCACAATGGTTTAGGTAAGCCGAAATAATTTTTGTAGAAAGAATTTCGCCCATACATACAATTTGATCGTAATGAAAATTGTAGTTCTGAGAGATAGGATCTTCAATATTCCACATCAGCTCAGTAAAAACATTTTCAACTTCGTCAAATACAGAGTTTGATTTATTATCAAACAATTCATTTATAATTTCTAAATGGTATTGTTTAATTTCATTTAAAATTGATTGTGTATTTTCGTCATTTTTAAAATAGGCATGTGCCAATAACTCTAGTTTATTAGTTGTTTTACCCATTGCAGATATTACAACTATTGTTTTTTCGGTTGCGAAATTTTTTAAAATTTCGGCTACATTTTTTATTGATGTAGCATCTTTAACTGAGGCTCCTCCAAACTTAAATATTTGCATAAGGCGAAATTATATATTTATTAACTAAATTTTACTATTTAAATTAAAAATATCAATACTAAACCTTTAATTTTGCAAACAAAATGAAACAAAAAGGTTACGCATTAATCTCCGCTATATTTGGAGCAAGTGCAATAGGATTAGGCGCATTTGGTGCTCATGGTTTAAAACAAAAATTAGATGCGGGATTAATCACAGCAAACCAACTAAACGCATTTGATACAGGTGCGCGTTATCAAATGTATCATGCAATTGCACTATTGGCTTTAATAGCTATTGAATCGAAAATGAACAAGAAATTTTTTTCTTATGCATTTTTATGTTTTGTTTTAGGTACTTTATTTTTTAGTGGTTCGTTGTATTTATTAAGCACAAAAGATTTAATTGGTATGCCGTGGTTAAGTTTTTTAGGGCCAATTACACCAATTGGAGGTTTAATTTTATTAATTGGTTGGATTTTAATTGGAATAGGGATTAAAAAAGAAAAATAAAAACAATTAATTTTTTCGTTCTCCAATTTGTTGACGCCACATTGCATAATACAAGCCTTTATTATCAATTAATTGGGCATGTTTTCCTTTTTCAATTATATTTCCTTGTTCTAAAACAATAATTTCATCAGCATGCATAATTGTGCTTAAGCGGTGAGCAATTAAAATTACAATTTGATCTTTATCTAAACTAATTGAACGTATTGTTTCAGAAATTTCTTCTTCTGTAATAGAATCTAATGCACTTGTAGCCTCATCAAAAATTAATAATTTAGGATTGCGTAATAGTGCACGTGCAATTGCTAAACGTTGTTTTTCTCCTCCACTTAATTTTATACCTCCTTCGCCAATAGTTGTATTAATTCCATCATTTGTTCTACTTAATAAATTTTTACATGATGCTTTATTAAGTACATTAAAAATTTCTTCGTCGGTTGCATTAGGTTTTACAAAACGTAAATTATCTTTAATTGTGCCGCTAAACAATTGCGAATCTTGACTCACTAAACCTAATTGCATTCTTAATTCGTTTAAATTAATTTGAGTAGAATTAATGTTGTTATATAAAACTTCGCCAACTTGCGGTTGATATAAACCAAGTAATAATTTCACTAAAGTAGTTTTACCGCTACCGCTTGGACCAACAAATGCAATAGTTTTTCCTTTGTTAATTGAAATATTAATGTTTTTAATAGCATACCCTTTATTACTATTATGTCCAAACGAAACATTATTAAATTGTATAGAATTAATTTCACCAATTAAGTTAGGCTGAACAGGAGTATCTTCGCTTTTTGAAGAAATAATTTTTGTAAAATTATCCATACTTATTTTAGTTTCATTGTAGGTGGTTATAACATTTCCTAATTCTTGCAACGGATTAAATACAAAAAAAGAAAAGAACATTAAAGTAATTAAATCTCCAACTTTTATCATTCCTTTAAAAACAAAATAATATAAAGTAAACACTAAAGTTGTTCTAACTAAATGCACGGTTGTGCCTTGTATAAATGATAAACTGCGTATATAGCGCACTTTTTTTAGCTCTAATCCTAAAATTTTAAAAGTTGTTTCGTTTAATCTTTTTTCTTCTTGATTAATTAATCCTAAACTTTTAACTAATTCTATATTTCTTAACGATTCAGTTGTTGCTCCTGCTAAAGCGGTGGTTTCTTTTAAAATTTGTTTAGAAATTAATTTAATTTTTTTTCCTAAAAAAGAACTCACGAAGCCAATTACCGGAACTGTTGCTAAAAACAAAGGACCAATTAAAATATTAATTTTAATTGCATAAATAAATATAAATACAATACCAATTACTGATTGAAATATTAATGAAATAGAAATAGTAATAAATTTTTCAGTATCGGTTTTAACTTTTTGCAATTTGCCTAAAGTTTCGCCACTTCTTTGATCTTCAAATTCGTTATAGGGTAATGACAAAACTTTTTTTATACCGTCTGTGTACATTTCAGCTCCTGTTCTTTGAATAACAATGTTTGTGTTATAATCTTGAAAATTTTTTGCTATTCTTGAAATCATTGCAGCACCCACCGATAAAATTAACCACGTTAAAATAGACTTAAAAAACAAATTAAATTCGCCATTAAATTTTACGTTAGCATCGCCAAAATTATTTATAAGTTTACCAGTAATAATAGAATCGCACAAACTAAAACATTGATTAATTGTTGCAAGTAATAAAGCAAACAATAAATGTTTTTTATGATGAGTTATATAATTAAAAAGTATTTTCATTTAAAAAAAGTAAAGATACAGAAACTGATTTTATACCGAGGCTAAAATTTTACTTCGATAAGTATCTAAAATAGTTGATTTAGATAAAAAACCTAAGTAAATACCATCATTTACAACAGGTAAATTCCATTGACCAGATTCGTCAAATTTTTTCATAATTACAAAAATATCATCTTGTTCGTTAACAACCATAATAGGTTTAACCATAAGTTCTTTAGCAGTAACAACGTCATATAATTCTGCGTTAAACATTTCTTCTTTAATATTATCTAAATAAATTACACCTAAAAGTTTACCATTTTTTTTAATTACAGGAAAAGTATTTCTTTTGCAAACTTTAATTGTTTCTACTACTTGGCGTAAAGTTGCTTTAAAATGAATTGGCGTAAAATCAGATTCAATAAGTGTGTTAATTTGTAATTTACTTAATGTGCTTTTATCTTTATTATCAGAAACAATAGTGCCTTTTTCTTTCAGTTTTTTTACATCAAGAGATTCTGGATGAAAATACCTTACAATAATATAACTTATAGATGATACCATCATTAATGGAATAATTAATTCGTAACCGCCAGTTATTTCTGCAATTAAAAATATTCCGGTAAGTGGTGCATGAAAAACTCCACTTAAAATTCCAGCCATTGCAACAATAGTATAATTACTTATTGGAACATTTTTAAATCCAATTAAGTTTAAAAAAAACGCAAAAACAAACCCTAAATAAGCCCCAACAAAAAGTGATGGTGCAAAATTACCTCCATTACCTCCACTCCCTAAAGTAACACCTGCGGCAATTGATTTTAGTAACATTGCTACTGTTATAAAAGCAAGTATTAACCATTTATCTGATAAATATTTTTGTAATAAACTATTATTAAAAAGTTCGCTGGTATTTATATTAGCCAAGGCTTTTATACTTTCGTATCCCTCTCCATATAAAGATGGGAAAAATGCGAACAACAAAGCAAGACAAGTCCCTCCTATTATCCATTTAATGTAAATTGAATTTATTTTAGATAATGAAGTTTCTATTTTTTCGAAAATTATAACATAATACAACGATACAAAACCCGCCAAAACACCTAATAAGATATAAAATGGAGTGTTATGATAATCGAAAGGGGCTTGTAATTTAAAAAACAATAAATTGCTTTCTTGAAGTAAAATATTTGAAGTTAAAGCTCCTGCAGCGGCAGCAATTAATAAAGGTATAAACGCGCTAATTGTAATATCAACTAAAATAACTTCTAAAGCAAACAATACACCAGCTATTGGAGCATTAAATGCGCCTGCAATTCCACCTGCTGCTCCTGCGGCTAATAGTAATGTTCTTTCTTTATAATTTAATTTATATGTTTTAGCAAAATTTGAACCAATAGCAGAGCCTGTATTTACAATTGGTGATTCTAAACCTGCCGAACCACCAAAACCAACTGTTAATGCACTTGTAAAAATATGTGAATACATTTGATAAAAAGGTAAAAAACTACTTTTTTTAGCAATAGAATATAATATTACTGAAGTGCCACGATTTAATTGCCCTTTAAAAAAGTATTTTACAATTAAAACTGTAATGCCAATACCAATTAAAGGTAATATTAAATAGATGTATTTAAAATCGAACTTAAAAAAATAACCTTCAACCAAATATGTTCTAATTACATGAACAAACATTTTTAATACAACTGCTGCTAGCCCTGTACTAAAACCCACTAAAACACTCGAAAAAATTAAAAATTGTTTTTCATTTGTTTTATCTCTTATTAAATTAACAAATCTTTCAAAAATATTTACTGTTTTAACTTTCAAAATTTATACTATACAATATATTTATTTTATTTAAACTAATAAAATAAGATTTAAACAATTTCAAAATCAATTATATTATTTAAGGATTGAGATTGTGTAATATTCAACATATCTTTCATCTGGAGGAATTGAGTATAACCAATTAAATATTTCTTCTTTTTTTGTTATTTGGTTATTATCCATTTTAATAAAAGGAATTTCTTTTTTAGTAAACACAAAAATTAACCTATTTGTTTCTTGTTTATTTTGATTGCTTCCTAAACTGTAATCTATTTTTTCGGTAGGAAATTCTTTAGTTTCATTTTTTTTTAACTCAGATTTTTTCTCGAAAGAATTTGGGAATAATAAAGAAGCCTCATTATCAGTAATATTAAATATAGTTAAATAACAATTTTGAGTGGCAACAACATTAAAAATTAAATTGTCATTATTGTTATATACTGATTTTATTCCATTTATATTTGCTTTAAAAGTATTATCAGCTTTAGAGTTATATTTAATAACTTCTGCATTTATTGTAATATCATAAACTATCTTATTATCATTTGTACAATATGTTTTTTCACTAATAATTTTATATGATTTAACTGCACCTTGTAACTCAGATTGAATGTCAGAGCTAAAAAATTGCGTGTAGTCGTTTTTGTCTTGATTAGTAAATAACACTTGGTACGAGCTTATACTTTCGTTAATTCCAGCGTCTTTAAGCGCATTAAGCTTTGCTTCGTTTAATGCTTTATTTTTTGCAATGTTGGGGCTAACATCTCCTTCTATATAACATGAACCTTTTATGTTTTTTACATCAATACTTTTTTGAGAATAAAAAGTAAAATTTATTAAAATAAAGAAATAAAAAAATAATATTTTATTAAATTGTTTAATCATTTAGTTTCCATTTACCCCATTTATCTATAATGCTTGTACTAGTGTTTGTTTGTGGGTTTTGCTCTTTGCTATTAATGAGTAAACTTTCTAAGGCTACTTTTTCTTTAATATATTCGTTTAGTTCTTTTAGCGTTATGCTTGTGCCAGATTCATTTATTTTTTTAAGCAGAAAATATGTAAACATGCCATGTTTTTTTTCGGTATAAGAAAGCGAAGATTGATTACCACTACTTGCGCTAAACACTACAATATTTCCTTTTAAAAGTTGTTCTTTAGGTTTAATAGAAATACTTCTACCAGCAATTAAACTCTCATTTCTTGCTCCTCCAGTAAAACAGGCATCTAAAAAAACTAATACATTTTGAACAGGAAATTCTGTTAATTTAAAATATACGTCTTTAAGTTTAATCCCATTTGATACAAAGGCTCCACTAATATCAACAGGTATAATATATGGTTCTTTAGTTTGCTCATCGGGCATACCATGGCCGGCATAATAAAATAAAATTTTAGCATTTCCTCCAGTTGTTTTTGCAATTAAATTTAGTTTACTTATAGCTTGGCTAATTTGTCCATACGTTGCATCAAGTAAAAAATTAACGTTCTTTTCGGGAACACCTAAACTTTTTATTACATATTCTTTAAATAAAAAAGCATCACGTTTAGCAAACATAACATTTACTTCTGTATTTAAATCTGGTTGGTAATTTTTATAATCTTCGTTACCTATAATTAACGCATAGGTTTGTTCGTTAACTTTATTGCTTAATGGTATATTTTTATCAATGTCAGTGAAAGCTTCAAACTTAAATGTTTTGTCTTCTTTTACATAAACTATCTGTTTTATGGTGTCAAATTTGTAAACTTCAACAATTTTAGATTTAGCATTTGAAGAATTCTCTATCTCTTCTTTTTTAATTAATGGGTTATTTGGATCTTCTGCCATTTTAACTACAAAGTCTCGCGAAGCCAATGCCCATTCTGCAGAACTTGAACTATCGTTTGTTGTTAAATAAACTCCAGAAATTGAACAATCAATTTTTACATAATAGGTTTTACCATTTTTAACATTAATGTTTGTTGAGGCCGACCAATCATTTCCCCAATTTTTAATTGTAATATGAATTATACCTTCGCTTAATACTTGATATTCTAAAGCTACCTTTTTAGAAATGGTTGGCTTAATTGTATAAACGTTTTGTTTGTTTATTTCAATATCGTAATTAAATGAGTTGCATAAAATTTTATCTGCCTTATAAAAACAAATTTTAGCAGCATCATTATTTTGTGCATTAACACAATAAAATAATAACGAAAAAATAACTACTATGTATTTTGAAATTTGCATTAAATTAAATCCGAAGTTATAAAACAAAAATAATATAGCTTATGGTTTTTAAAAATTTATTGGTTTTAAAGTACTTTTTAACAATTGATTTACATTTTTTATTAATAAAACTATTTTAAAAATTTTGCAAATCAATTTTAACTAATTTTCCATTTAACCATTCATCATCTAATGTTGCATTATATTTTTTGTAAAATTTAATGGCTGGCTCGTTCCAATTAAGTACTTGCCATTCCATTCGTTCAACATTTTCATTTTTAGCAACTTTTGCAACTTCATTAAATAATAATTTGCCATAGCCATTTTTACGTTCGTTCTCAGTAATAATTATATCTTCTAAAAACAAACATTTACCTTTCCAGGTGCTGTATTTAAAATAATATAGGGCTAAACCAATCACAACAGCATTTTTTTCTAAAACAAAAAAATCAAATATTTTATTTGACCCAAATCCCCAATTTTTCATTTGTTCAATTGTAACACTTACTTCGTTAGGCGCTTTTTCATACAAAGCTAACTCTTTAATTAAATTTAGTGCAGCTTCTATATCTTTTTCAGTTCCTTTTCTTATTTTAATACTCATTTATAATTTATTTTAAATATTACTTTTTGCAACTCTCTTTTTATAATTAATTCGCTAACTGCTGTTAAAAAATCAATTTCATTTTTGCTACAATAATTTTTTATTTGTTCTTCACTAATATCAATTCTATATAGCAATGCCTCAAATTTATTTTTAAGTAAAAGATTTTTAAGTTTTAATACTAAATCATTAAAATTTGGCAATAAAACTTCATCTAGTTGTATTCCTGCCATTTCAAAATCTTTTAAAATTTGCTTTTTAAAAAGTTCAAATAATTTATGATTAATTAAATAATTATCGAGTTCATTTTTTTGCATTTTGCAACAAAAGTCTTTCTACGGGCTTATTATTGATAATATGTGAAGTAATTATTTCATTTACATCATCTTTTTGTACATTAACATAAAATATTCCTTCGGGGTAAACAGCAACAGTAGGGCCATAATCACAAATCCCTAGACAACCGCTTTGATTTGTTCTAATTTTTAAATTAAGATTTAAATCTTTTATTTGTTTTTTAAATTCAGTAACTAAAGCTAAACCATGTTCGTTACCACAACTCAATCGTTCGTTGCCCGAGCGTTGATTTGTGCAAACAAAAAAATGCATATCAAATACTTTATCCATAAACCTACTTTATTTTCAAATATATGGCAAATCTCCTATTTATTTCTAACTAATTTATTATAAAAAATAAGTAAATTTATAGCTTAATATGTATCGGTTATTTCAACTATTTTGGGCCTATAATTTACCACGTTGGTCAATTTTATTTATTGATACGTTTATTTGCGCATTTGCATTAACTGTTGCCTTTTTATTACGATTTAATTTTGATAATATACCCGAAGCTGATGCTGCAAATTTTTTAAAAGATTACATAATAGTTTTATCTGTAAGATTTATAACTTTTATTATTTCTAAAACATATAAAGGGGTAGTAAGATATACAAGTTCAAGAGATGCTGTAAGAATATTTTTAGTAATTCTAATTGGAAGTTTTACAGTATTTGTATTTAATTTAATAGACTATTTTTTTATAAGCAACAGTTACTTTATACCAAATTCAGTAATTATAATTGACGGTTTGGTTTCGTTATTTTTAATGATTAGTTCAAGACTTGCTGTTAAAGCGTTGTATAGCGAAATTAAAAACCCTAGTAAAGAAAAACACAATGTGGTTATTTTTGGTGCTGGTGAAGCAGGTTTGATTACAAAATACACATTAGACAGAGATGCTTCAATAAGATATAAAGTAATTGGGTTTATAGATGATGATGAAAAAAAGAAAGGACGTAGCTTAGAGGGAGTTTTTGTTTACCATAGTAATGAGCTTAAACGTATTTTACAAGAATTTGATGTTGAGTTTTTAATTATTTCTATTCAAAAAATTTCGTCAAAAAGAAAAAACGAAATAACAGATTTTTGTTTAGAATATAATGTAAGGGTTTTAAATGTGCCACCAGCATCTAAGTGGATTAATGGCGAGTTAAGCTTTAATCAGTTACGAAGTATTAATATTGAAGAACTCTTAGAGCGCGAACCAATTAAATTAAATACCGAAACAATACAAACACAACTTCAAAATAAAATAATTTTAATTACTGGTGCTGCAGGAAGTATAGGAAGCGAATTAGCTAGGCAATGCGCGGCATTTAATCCAAGTAAAATTTATTTGTTAGACCAAGCCGAAAGTCCATTACATGAATTAGAACTAGAATTTAACGATAAATACGAAACAACATTATTTGAAGTTGTTATGGCTGATGTTAGAAATTTAGAACGTATGCAAAACGTGTTTAATACATTTAAGCCACAAATTGTTTTTCATGCAGCTGCATACAAACATGTTCCTTTAATGGAAAATAATCCATCAGAATCAATTCTTACAAATATTTTAGGAACTAAAAATGTTGCTGATCTTTCTACACAACATAAAGTAGAAAAATTTGTTTTTGTTAGTACAGATAAAGCTGTAAACCCAACTAACGTAATGGGCGCTAGTAAACGTATTGCCGAAATTTACATTCAAAGTTTAGGAAAACAAACCAACACAAAATTTATTACAACACGTTTTGGAAATGTTTTAGGCAGTAATGGCTCAGTTATTCCTCGTTTTAAAAAACAAATAGAAAGTGGTGGTCCTATAACAATTACACACCCCGATATTACAAGGTATTTTATGACAATACCCGAAGCGAGCCAATTAGTAATTGAAGCAGCATGTATGGGTAATGGTGGAGAAATTTTCGTTTTTGATATGGGTAAATCTGTAAAAATAATTGATTTAGCTCGTAAAATGATTTCGTTAAGTGGATTAAGAGAAGGGAAAGATATTAAAATAGAATTTACAGGTTTACGACCAGGTGAAAAATTATACGAAGAACTTTTGGCTGATTCAGAAAATGCTTTGCCAACTCATCATAATCAAATTCTTATTGGAAAAGTACGCGAGTATAATTATAACGATATTAAAAATATAATTGATGAATTAATACAAAGTTTTAAATCTCAAAACAATCAAAACATTGTACAACGCATGAAAGAATTAGTGCCTGAATTTATTAGCAACAACTCCATATTTCAAAAATTAGATTCTTAATGGAAAAATATTTAAAAAAATCATACACCTACAAAGAGTATATAAGTTTATTAGAAAATTTAATGCTTCAAGGAAAAACTACAGGCGAAACACAAACAGATGAACTTATTAATTATGCAAATTTAAATTTAGCACGAATTCACAGGTTAGAAAAAACAGTTGAAATTACACCTGAATTAAAAGAGTTAATATTAAACATTAAACATAATTATACTTGGTTGGTAATTACTGAAGGCTGGTGCGGCGATGCTGCCCAAAACATTACACCTCTTTATTTCATCACACAATTAAATCCAAAAATTAATTTAGCTTTAGTGTTGCGCGATGATAATTTAGACTTAATGGATAAATACCTAACCAACGGTGGTCGTTCAATTCCAAAATTAATATGTTTAGATGAAAACAATAAAGAAATTTTTAATTGGGGCCCAAGGCCAATTGCAGCACAAAAAATAGTTCAAGAATTAATGGCAAATAAAGCAACATTAGAAGAAAAAAGTTTAACCATACAAAAATGGTATAACACTGATAAAACTTTAAGCTTACAAAATGAATTTGTTGAGTTAATTAAAAAACACATGATTTAATTTTTAATGAATACAATTAATCAATTAAAATATTGCAACAGCTTAACTCAATACAGTCGCTTTATTACAAGAGAAGTAAATATTGGCGACTTAAAAATGGGAGCACATCATCCAATTAGAGTGCAAAGCATGACAACAACTGATACAATGGACACCTTAAAAACGGTTGAACAAAGTATTAGAATGATTAACGCAGGTTGTGAATTAGTTAGAATTACTGCGCCAAGTTTAAACGATGCCAAAAATTTAGAATTAATTAAAAAAGAATTAAAACTTAAAGGTTACAATACACCAATTTGCGCAGATATACATTTTACACCAAATGCAGCAGAGTATGCAGCAAGAGTAATTGAAAAAGTAAGAGTAAATCCTGGTAATTACGCAGATAAGAAAAAATTTGAAGTAATTGATTATACCGAAAGTGCTTATACCGCTGAACTTGAAAGAATAAGAGAACGCTTTACACCTTTAGTGAAAATTTGTAAAGAATATGGAACAGCTATGCGAATTGGAACTAATCATGGCAGTTTAAGTGATAGAATATTGAGCAGATTTGGCGATACGCCATTAGGAATGGTAGAAAGCGCTTTAGAATTTTTACGAGTATGCGAAGAAAATAATTATTACAACATTGTAATTTCAATGAAAGCAAGTAACACTCAAGTAATGGTGCAAGCCTACAGACTGTTAGTTGCTAAAATGATTGAAACAAATAGAAATTATCCTTTACATTTAGGAGTTACAGAGGCTGGAGATGGCGAAGATGGTAGAATAAAATCTGCGGTTGGTATTGGCACTTTATTAGAAGATGGATTAGGAGATACAATAAGAGTAAGCTTAACTGAAGAACCTGAATTTGAAATTCCTGTTGCTAAACAATTAGCCGAAAGATATACAAATCGAAATAAACACAATCAAATTCAGGATTTAACCTCTCCTCTACCTTATAACCCTTTTGAATACGAACGATTTAAAACAAAAGAAATTATAAATATAGGTGGTAACCAAACACCAAAAGTAATTGCAGATTTTAGCACGAAAAAGGAAATAACTGCAGCAAGTTTATTTGCTGTTGGTTTAAATTACTCTATACCACTAGATAAATGGAACTTAACAGATACAGCAGCTGATTATATTTTTACAGGTGATAATGAAATAAATTTTGAAATACCTGGTACGCTTGGTATTATTTATAATTATAAAACTTGGTTAAAACACACAAATAAAGCGCGTGTATTTCCATTATTTAATTCAATCGAATATTTTAATTCTACAAATACATCACAAATTTTAAATTTTATTTTAATATCAATAAATGAATTAACAACTCAATTTGTAGATAAAATTAAAAATGAAAAAAATATTTGTTTAGTAATTGAATCTTCAAATACACACACCATGCCTGAGTTAAGAAGATTATGTATAGAATTAAAAAATAAATCTATTTCTACTCCTTTAATTATAAAATGTAATTACCAAAATTTACAAGAGTCGCAATTTCAATTGTATAGCAGTACAGATTTTGGAGGATTATTATTAGATGGTTTTGGTGATGGCATTTGGATAAGCCAACAAAATTGCGTTAGTGCGCAAATTTGTAATTCAACTGCTTTTGGTATTTTACAAGCAACGCGCACACGTATAAGCAAAACAGAATATATAAGCTGCCCTAGTTGCGGAAGAACACTTTTTGATTTACAAGAAACAACACAAAAAATTAGAGAACGTACCCATCATTTAAAAGGTGTAAAAATTGGCATTATGGGTTGTATAGTTAATGGCCCAGGCGAAATGGCAGATGCAGACTACGGCTATGTTGGTACTGGAGTAGATAAAATAAGTTTATATAAAGGAAAGGAAGTAGTTAAAAAAAATGTAAATAGCGCAAATGCCGTTGACGAATTAATTGAACTTATAAAAGAAAATGGTGATTGGGTTGATAAACCAAAAATTTAATGATAACCTTAAATCATAAAAAAGCAGTAAAATTATTGCAAATGGCTTACTCGGCCGAAAAAGCTGCTGCTTTTGCATACATTGGACATGCTAAATCGGTTAAAAATATAAATGAAAAAAAAGCCATTAAACAAATTGAAGATGATGAATGGCATCACAGGAAAGAAGTTTTAAAAATTATGCAGGAATACAACATTCCAATTTCTAAATGGTACGAAATTAGATTTCATGTTATTGGAAAAATCATTTCGGCTTCGTGTTATGTAATTGGTTGGTTTATGCCTTTTTATTTTGCCGGAAGATTAGAAAGCGGAAATGTGTGCGAATATTTTAGACTTAAAATTTACTTTAACGAACTTGGCATAACTAAACACGACCAAGTTTTGTACGATATGGGTATTAAAGAAAAAGAGCACGAAGTTTATTTTTACGAGCAAATTAAAAACAGCAAACTTTTACCTTTTTTTGAAAAGTTTTTTAATTGGGGGGCAACGCAAAGTTTTAATAACATTGATTTAAACCACCAATTACCCGTAGAAAAATCTGACGAGTATTGTAAAGTGAAGAAATAAAAGTGTAAGTATTTAGACTAAAAACTTATAGTTAATTTAATAGCTTAGAAGTATAAACTATCTTATTATTTTGTCTGATAACAATTAAATATAAACCACTACCAATCGAAGATAAAGGTATTTTAAAATCTTGATTGTTTATTGTATTATTATAAATAATTTGACCAGAATTATTTATTATTTGAACCTGAAAATTATTTGAAATACAAATTTGGCAGTTTATTTGTAAATATTCTAAATCAGAACTTTTAAATACTTTTATGGTATTTGCAAAATCATTTACTTGTAAATACATACATGGGCTAACAGAAACAGTTAATAGAGTTGAATTATAACAACCATTATTGTCTTCACCAGTAATTGTATATGTTGTAGTTAAACTTGGGCTAATAGCACTGTTTGTATTACTTCCAATAGAATTGTTATTTATACTATATGTATTTGCTCCATTTATAGTTAACGTTGAATTTTGTTTATTACAAATTAATTATTTTGGATATTTAAATATAAGTAAAATTTCTAATTAAAAGGCACCAACCTTAAGCCAATTGTAAATGCATTTAATTTTGGGCCTTGTGCTGTTTTAAACAAATCGGTTAAATTATATTCGCCAAACATTGTAAATTTATTGTAACCAATACTTAAATGTGCTTTTAAGCCTAATGGATTTAAATTATAATTATCTTTTCTAACTCTTTCAAAAACATTACCATTTTGTGCAAACACTAATTTAGTTCGAGATGAGATTAAATATTGCCCAACAACACCTACAGCAATATGTGCGGCTTTATGTGGATTTTTATTTGTGTTAAACTCTAACAGTAATGGCACTTGTAAATATGTATTTCTAAACTTATTTCTTTTTAAATCGTATGTGTTAGTGGTATCTATTGTACCCCAAGTAAAATTGCTATCTGCTCGTAATGTTGTTTTGTTATTTAAAGCGTATATGTGATAATCAAAACCAAAACCTGTATTTAATGTAATGTATTTTTTATACAAGTTAACTTGAATTTGAGCAACATTAAATTGAAAATTAAAACTTCTACTATAATCCAAATCCATATAATTGTATTTTTTATCAATGTTTGTGTTATAGTTTGGCGATAAATAACCGTTAACTCCCATATAAAAACCCGTCCAATGCTTAAATTCATTATCAATATCTTTTTTATTATCTTTAGATGGTATAGTGTCTCCAGCATTTTTACCCGCTATTATAATTAATTTTTTTCCACTAAAATGTATAAAAGTAGAGTCAGATTTATTTTTATTTCCATTTTTAGATAATGAAATTGAACCATCATCAATTATTTTTGAAACTGACGAACCTGCTGTAGCATCTGCTTTAATATCTAAAGCGTTACCTTTTAATTTAATACTGCTTGCTCCAGTTGCTGTTGCTTTAACTTTATCTGTAACAAACATTTTAACAGAACTAGCACCACTTGTTACAATATCGGCTTGCTTTGCAATTAATGAATATGATTTTAAAGATGATGCACCAGATACATTTACAAAAACGTTATTTGTTTTACCTGAAAGTTTTACATCACTTGCGCCACTTAACTGTAAATTTAAATAATCAATATTTACATCTCCATTAAAATAACTAGCTCCGCTTAAAGTTAATTGTAAACTATCACCTTTAAATGTGTTTTTTATTTTAAAATTTGATGCACCACTAATTTCTATTTCTTTAATACTTGGTGCTGATAAATAAAATATTATATCTTCTTTATAATTGCCTTTAGTTTTTAAAAACAAATTATTTTCATCTTGTCTTACACTAACGTTTTCAAATTGTTTTTCTGTTGTTTCTACTTTTAACGAAACTGTATCAGATAAAGTAAATATTACTTCGGCTGCACCAGAAATTGTAAGATTATTAAACGGAGTTAATTCGTAATTTTTATTTGATTGAGCGCAAATAGTTAAAGTAATTAAACTTAAAATTGTTGTATATAGTTTTGATTTCATTTTTTAAATTTTATTTTTTTAAAACATTCCTAGGTTAATAGTTTCAATAATTTAGGTGTAAGACGATAACTTGAATAAAATGTTACAGCTAAGTCTATCATTTTTTCAATTAATTGATTTTCAGTCAAATAAATTTTAAAGATTTAAGCTTTTTATTCACAAATTATCAAAATAGTACAAATACGTGGTTTTAGCAGTATATTTGCCAATTGCATTTTTTATGACTGAAGATAATATACCTGCTTTAACCGAAAAAAAATTATATCCGTATCAAGAAGCTGCTGTAACTAATATATTTAATAAGCTTATTGAATTACCACCAAATGCAAATATTTTATTTCAATTACCAACTGGGGGCGGTAAAACAATTATTTTTAGCGAAATTGCAAAACGATATATTACTCAGTTTAACCGTAAAGTTTTAATATTAACACATCGTATTGAGTTAGGTAAACAAACATCAGAAGTTTTAAATAGTTTAGGAATTAGTAATAAAATAATTAATAGTGAAGTAAAACAATTACCTCAACAAAGCCATTATCAAACGTTTACAGCACTAGTAGAAACATTAAATAATAGATTACAAGATAACGATCAGTTTTTAGAGGATATAGGTTTAGTAATTGTTGATGAAGCTCATAATAATTCTTTCCGTAAAATTTTTCATTATTTTGAGAATGTAAATATTTTAGGCGTTACAGCAACACCATTAAGCAGCAACAAAAAACTTCCGCTATATCAAACCTATTCAACTTTAATAGTTGGCGAAAGTATTGCAGATTTAATACAACAAGGTTATTTATGCGAGGGGCAAACAGTAAATTTTGATGTAAATTTAAGTTCGTTACGCGTTGGTAATAATGGCGAATTTACAGTTGGAAGTCATGAGTTGCTATACACGCAAGCCATGATGCAAAGTAAATTAATTGATGCGTATGAAGAACATGGAAAAGGCAAAAAAACTTTAATATTTAACGCAGGAATTTTAACCAGCCGAGTAGTTTACGAAACGTTTAAAAAGAAAGGATACCCTGTTCGTCATTTAGACAGTACGTTTAACGAAAGAGACAGGGCCGAAACATTAGAATGGTTTAGAAATACAAAAGATGGTGTTTTAACTTCGGTAAGTATTTTAACTACTGGTTTTGATGAGCCCGAAGTTGAAACAATTATTTTAAATAGGGCAACTAAATCATTAACGCTTTACCATCAAATGATAGGTAGAGGAAGCCGTGTGTTACCTAATAAAAAAACGTTTAACATAGTTGATTTAGGAAATAATTCGCGCCGCTTTAATTTATGGCAATTTCCAATAGATTGGAAACATGTTTTTGTTGCACCTCATTTGTATTTAGAACATAAATATAAAGATGAATGGGATTATGAATTAGAAAACGATTACGATTTGCCTCCAGAAATAAAAGAGCGTTTTTTAAATTCAAGTGCCGAAGCATTTATAGTAAAAGACAGATATTTAATGGCTTTACGCAAAGGATTTAAGCCAGGTGTAGTACTTGATGAAAGCTTAGAAGATCATTTTGGAAGAATAAAAGATAATGCTGCTGATTTTGATGAAGCAATGGAACTTTTTAATTTATTAACCGAAGAATTTAAATTTAGAGTTACTCAATATGGTAAATGTATAAACTCAACAAAAAATCATACAGATTACCAATACCAAACATACAGCAGCAAATTACGCAGAAGAATAATGAATTATTTTGCTGAATGATTTTTTATTTTTTCTTAAAAAACTTTTTACGCTTAAAATTTCCTTTTGATTTTGCAGATGGTTTTTTAATTTCTTCTGCGTTGTATAGTGGAGTTGCTCCGTACTCTTCAGCCAACTTTGGTTTTTCAACTTCAATACCCATTAAATTTTCTATAGTTAAAAACCTGTATTGGTCTTTAGGATTAACAAAAGTAATTGCTACACCAGTTTTTTCAGCTCTTGCAGTTCGTCCAATCCTATGTATATAATCTTCAGGGTCTGGTGGTACGTCGTAATTTACAACTAAACTAATTCCATCAACATCTATCCCTCTCGATAAAATATCTGTTCCAATTAAAATTCGCAAACGTTTACTTTTAAATTCGCGCATTATGGCTTCGCGTTCTACTTGCTCAATATCACTGTGAAAAGCTTTTGCATTAAATTTATTTCTTAAAAAACTTCTTTCTAAATCTTTTACTTTATCTTTTGTTGATGAAAAAATAATCACACTTTGATAATCATCATTACTTAAAATCTCATCTAACAATTTATCTTTTTGTTCGTTAAAAACATTATATGCTAATTGTTTTATTCCTGCAGCTGGTTTACTTATAGCAATGTTAATGCTTTGTGCTTGTTTAGTTATTTGATTTGCTAATTGGCGCATTTTGGGTGGCATAGTTGCCGAAAACAAAATAGTTTGTCTTTCTGTAGGCAAATACTTTATTATGTTTTTTATATCATCAAAAAAGCCCATATCCAACATTCTATCTGCTTCATCTAAAACTAAATGTTGTAATTGCGAAAAATCAATTCCTCCGCTTTGCAATAATGCAATTAATCTACCAGGTGTTGCGCAAACAATTTCTGCACCATTTTCCAATGCATTTTTTTGGTTTGTCCAAGTTACCCCATCATTACCTCCATAAACTGCAATAGAACTTACTCCGCAAAAATAAGCTAAACCATCTATTTGTTGATCTATTTGTAACACCAATTCTCTTGTTGGTGCAATTATTAAAGTATTTAAATGTCTGTTATCCGAATTTAAAATATTATTAATTATAGGTAATAAAAACGCAGCTGTTTTACCAGTTCCTGTTTGTGCACAAGCAATTACATCTTGCTTATTTAAAATTATTGGCATAGCTTGTTCCTGTATAGGTGTTGGTTGTTTATATCCCATACTTAACAAACCATCAATTAATTCTGGTTTAAAATTATAATCGCTAAAAAGTGCCATAAAAGGTATAAATATAACCAAATTTTATCCCTAATTGCTTACTAAAATTGTATTTATTTAATTGAACTTATTTTAATTAATAGTAAATTTATAGCTGATTTTAAAATGAAAAAGTTTTCAATTAAAAAAGAACATGTTCGCGAAATTTTTAAATCATTTAATAATTTAAATGTTTTAATAATTGGCGATGTAATGATAGATAGTTATTTGTGGGGAAAAGTTAATCGAATTAGCCCCGAAGCTCCAGTACCAATAGTTACCGTAGCAAAAAAAGAAAGGCGATTAGGAGGTGCCGCAAATGTAGCTTTAAACATACAAGCCTTAGGTGCAAATCCTATTCTTTGTTCGGTTATTGGGGTTGATTATGATGGACAAGATTTTTTAGATTTATTAAAAAAACAAAAGTTAAGTCAAAAAGGAATTTTAAAATGTAGAGATAGAATTACTACTGTTAAAACTCGCGTTATTGGCAATAATCATCAATTAGTTAGAATTGACGAAGAGGTTGAAGAGGATATAACGCCAGCCGAAACTCAACAGTTACTTACGCTAATTTCATATATTATTAATCACGATAAAATTGATGTAATAATTTTTGAAGATTACAATAAAGGTTTAATTAATACAAAAATTATAAATAAAGTTGTTGAGCTTGCAAAAAGCAAAGATATTCCAACGTGTGTTGATCCTAAGAAAAAGAATTTTAATTCATATAAAGGTGTAAGTTTGTTTAAACCAAATTTAAAAGAATTAAGCGAAGGATTAAAAACTGAACTGAGTACTGAATCTATTAAAGAAATTCAACGTGCAGTTAGTAGTTTTAGAGTTAAACAAAAAGCTGAAACTATGCTTGTTACTTTAGCCGAAAGAGGTGTAATTATTAATTCAAGAGTTCAAAAAGAACATGTTTCTGCCCATGTTAGAACTATTGCAGATGTAAGTGGTGCCGGAGATACTGTAATTTCAGTTGCATCGTTATGCAGAGCTTTAAATTGTAATAATTATTTTACTGCTGCCTTATCTAATTTAGCAGGAGGATTAGTGTGCGAAGAGATTGGCGTTGTGCCTATAGATAAAAACAAATTATTAAGCGAAGCCTTAAATTTAGATTTTATTAAATAATTTTTATTTATGCTTCACGATTCTGTTACACCATATCAAAATAAAGAAACTGAAAAAAAAGAACAAGTTGCTCAAATGTTTGACAACATTGCAAACCGTTATGATGTGTTAAACAGTGTGTTATCATTAGGAATTCATAAAGGATGGAGAAAAAAAAGTGTAAAAATTTTATCAGAAACTAATCCTCAATTAATTTTAGATGTTGCAACAGGTACAGGAGATTTTGCAATAGAATGTGCCAAACTTAACCCAGAAAAAATTATTGGTGTTGATATTAGTGAAGGAATGATGATTGTTGGAAGAGAAAAATTAAAACAATTAAATTTAAACAATATTGAACTCCAATACGGAAATGCAGAAACACTATCGTTTAACGAAAATTATTTTGATGGTATAGTAGTTGGTTTTGGTGTAAGAAATTTTCAAAATTTAGAAAAGGGGTTATCAAATCTTTATCGAATTTTAAAACCTGGTGGCCAATTAATAATTTTAGAATTTAGTTACCCTACAAATATATTTGTTAAAGCATTTTACACTTTTTATTTAAGCGTTATAACTCCATTAATTGGTAAATTATTTTCTAAAGATAAAAGAGCGTACAGTTATTTGGCAGAAAGCGTTAAAGCATTTCCTCACAACCAACAGTTTATTAATGAGCTAAATAAAAATAAATATCAAAAAACATATTTTAAAAAACTATTTTTCGGAATAGCTGCAATTTATGTAGCAAAAAAATAAAAAATATATGGAAGCATTTGTAAAATCAGAAATTAAAAATGGTATTGGAACTATTACTTTTTATCACCCACAAAGTAACAGTATGCCAGGGCAACAATTACGCAACCTCGCTTTAGAAATTGAAAAATTAGGCAAAGATGAAAATGCTAAGGTTATTGTTTTAAAAAGCGAGGGAGATAAAGCTTTTTGTGCAGGCGCAAGTTTTGACGAATTAATTTCTATTAAAGATAAAGAAACCGGATTAAAATTTTTTAGTGGTTTTGCAAGCGTAATTAATGCAATGCGTAAAGCACCTAAATTTATTATAGCTCGCATACAAGGCAAAGCAGTTGGTGGAGGTGTTGGTATTGCCGCTAGTGCAGATTATACATTTGCTGTACAAGGTGCAAGTTGTAAATTAAGTGAACTAGCCGTGGGTATTGGCCCATTTGTTGTAGGCCCAGCAGTTGAACGCAAAGTTGGTAAAAGTGCGTTTTGCGAATTAACAATTAATGCAACAGAATGGCGAAGCGCAGAATGGGGTAACGAAAAAGGGCTGTACACAGATTTATACGAAACCACAAATGATATGGATAAAGCAATTTTAGGATTAGCTGAAAGATTATCAAAAAGTAGCCCTGAAGCAATGGCAATGTTAAAAAAAATAATGTGGGAAGGAACAGAAAATTGGGACGAATTATTAATTGAAAGAGCCGGAATGAGTGGAACATTAGTGTTAAGCGACTTTACAATTAATGCTATAAATAAATTTAAAGCAAAATAAATTACTCAATTTTTAATCCAACAATTTTCAAATCTTTCATTATTCCGTCCATATTTGCAATTGCAGGTAAATTTGCCCACTCTTTAAATCCAAATTGATTAAACAAGTTTAAGCTTGGTGTATTGTGAGCAAAAATAAAACCAAGCAATGTATGAATTTTAATTTCTTTAGCGCATAAAATAGCTTTATTTAAACATTGTTTACCAATACCTTTTCCTTTGGCTTCGTTGTTTAAATAAATACTAACTTCTACACACCCTTCATAAGCTGGGCGGCCATAAAAACTATTAAAACTCATCCAGCCTAAATACAAGTTATCTTGCTTTACTATCCATAATGGGCGGGTAACTGCATTGTGTTGATTTGGAGTTACTACCTTTAGGTGGACACAAAAGTTAAGATTATCTGCGCTAACTTTAGAAGATGAAAAGAGTAAACAGCCATTACAGCTTGGAATTTAAATTACACGCTGTAGAATTAAGTAAACA
>JAIUNM010000018.1 GCA_020162035.1 Bacteroidota bacterium
ACTAAATTTTATAATGGCATAATTGGTTTAAGCAAATCTGCCGCTTTTTAAATAAGTTTTTTTTTCGGCAGATTTTTATACCATATTTTTTCAATAAGCCTTCTAATATCAATGCTTTCAGATTATTTGAGGGACGACTATTTAAGATACGATAAAACTTACCATAAGAACAATAACAATTGCGTGCAACAATTGATCTAAACCAAAAACAAACCAGTATAATTTATTAGTTGGGGCTTGTAAAGCAGGAATAAAGTTTAATCTACCTTTACAAACATCGATAATAAAATGTGTAAGTAGCTGAAATAAAATTAAGTTTAAGCTTAGCTCACTAATTCCAATAAAATAAAACATTACCAAACCCATTAATGTTGCATGAACAGAAGCATGAACAAGAATTGGAATTAATTTTTTACCATCTTTTTTAGCTTCAAGCATCCGTTTGGTTGAAAGTGGCGTAAAATCTGCCAACCAATGACAGATAAATAAACTTATTAATAACTTAGTTTGCATTTTTTAATTTTAACTAACCCCATTTAATTAATTGTTTTTCTAATTCATACATTTCATCACGCAATTTAGCCGCTAAAATGAAATCCATATCTTTTGCTGCTTTTGTCATTGCTGTTTTTACTTTAGTTATTTTCTTTTTAATTTCTTCGGTGCTGTTATATTTAATTTCAGGCTCAGCTGCAATACTAACTAAAATAGGATCTTGATAAACCTTAACTAATTCTCCTCCAATTGTAACTTCGGTATCACTAATATTTGGTTTTAATAATGCTTTTTTACCAGCTTGTACAGGCGTTACATTATTTTTAAAATTATATTCAATTTGTTTTTTTCTTCTTCGTTCGGTTTCATCTATAGTGTATTTTATACTGTCTGTAATTTTATCAGCGTACATAATAACCCTTCCATTAACATTTCTAGCGGCTCTTCCAACCGTTTGTACTAAACTTGTTGTGTTTCTTAAAAAGCCTTCTTTGTCTGCATCTAAAATAGCAACTAAGCTTACTTCGGGTAAATCTAATCCTTCGCGTAACAAATTAATACCAATTAGTACATCAAACATACCAACTCTAAGTTGACGTAAAATTTCAATTCGTTCTAATGTTTCAACTTCGCTGTGAATGTAACGGCATCTAATATGTAATTTAGTAAGGTACTTAGTTAACTCTTCAGACATTCGTTTGGTTAAAGTTGTAACTAAAACCCGTTCATCTTTTTCAATAGTTTTATGTATTTCTTCTAACAAATCATCAATCTGATTATTGACTGGTTTTACTTCAATAATAGGATCTAAAATTCCAGTTGGTCTAATTAATTGTTCAACCACAATTCCTTCAGCTTGCTCTAATTCGTAATTAGCAGGGGTTGCACTAATATAAATGGTTTGATTTTGTAGAGTTGTAAATTCTTCAAATTTAAGGGGGCGATTATCCATTGCAGCAGGTAATCTAAATCCATATTCAACTAAGTTTTGTTTTCTACTTAAATCACCACCAAACATAGCGCGAATTTGCGGAAGGGTAACGTGGCTTTCATCTATTAACATTAAATAATCATTCGGAAAATAATCAAGTAAACAAAACGGTCTTGTACCAGGTAATCGTCCATCAAAATAACGCGAATAATTTTCTATTCCACTACAGTATCCAAGCTCACGCATCATCTCCAAATCATATTTCACACGCTCTTCAAGCCTTTTTGCTTCAAGAGTTTTTCCTTGCGAATTAAAAAAGTTAACTTGCTTTTGCATATCTTCTTCAATTAAAAAAGAAGATTTATTTATTGTATCAGGTGCTGTTACAAATATATTTGCTGGATATATTGTAAAGCTTTCAAATTTTTCGAAAATATAATTATTAGCAGGATCAAATGTTTCAATGCTTTCTAACTCATCACCAAAAAACGAAAGTCTTAAACAATAATCAGTATAAGATAATTTTACATCTACGGTATCGCCTTTTACTCTAAAATTACCGCGGTTAAAATCGCCTGTTGTTCGCGAATACAAAGCTTGAACTAATTGATGTAAAAATTTATTTCGAGATATTAATTGCCCTTTATTTACAGTAATAATATTTGATTTAAAATCTGCTGGATTACCCATACCATAAATACAAGAAACAGAACTTACAACAATAACATCTCTTCTTCCTGATAATAATGATGATGTTGTACTTAATCTTAACTTTTCTATTTCATCATTTATGGCTAAATCTTTTTCAATATAAGTGCCTGTTGTTGGTAAATAAGCTTCGGGCTGATAATAATCGTAATAACTTACAAAATACTCAACGGCATTATCAGGAAAAAATTGTTTAAACTCACTATATAATTGCGCGGCTAATGTTTTATTATGGCTTAATACTAAAGTTGGTTTATTAACTTGCTGAATAACATTTGCTGCGGTAAAAGTTTTACCAGAACCTGTAACACCTAATAAAACCTGGCTTTTAATGTTAGCATTTATACTTTGGACTAATTGTTTTATAGCCTCTGGTTGATCGCCCATTGGCTTAAACTCAGAAGTTAAATTAAATTGCATAATAATTAGTTAGTTGTATTAATTAAATTGTTTTCTAAAAATAATTTTTGTTTTTCAGATATTATAACTTTTCTGTGCAATTCGTAATCAAACAAAACAATTACATCTTTAGCAAAGGTGCAAATTTCATTTTTAGAATTTAATATAACATGTTGAATTTGAAAACTACTACTTTTTATCCAAGTAACATTTGATTCAATTTTAATTTCATCGGGGTAAAACAATGGTTTTTTAAAATCACAGGTGCACTCAGCAACAGCAAAACTTTTTTTATTACTTACATCACTTGTATTAATTTGTGCTTTATCACAAAAATTTACCCGAGCTGTTTGTATGTACTTAAAATAAGCCACGTTATTTACATGGCCAAATAAATCCATATCACTCCAGTCTATTTTAATTTTAATTTGCAAATGGAATCGAATTTATTGCATGATTTAATCTGTTTAACGATTCGTCTTTACCAATAAGTGCAAGTAGGTCGAATAATTGTGGGCCACCCGCAACTCCAGTAATTAGCACGCGTAAAAGTTGCATATCTAATTTACCAATTTCATTTTGTGCATTAGCAAACTCATCGTGCAAAGTTTGAGAATTCCATGTTGCAACAGTAGTGAATTTAGTTAGTAATTTATTAAACAAATCTTTATTTGTCGCATTCCATTTTTTTGAAATTACTTTTTCATCAAATGTTTTTGGAGCAATAAAAACGTATTTGCCTTGTTCCCAAAATTCATGTGTAAACTGAACTTTTTCTTTAACTAATTTACAAAACTCAACAACAAAATTTTCGTCTTTTACAATTCCTTTTTCAATAAGTACGGGCATAAATTCTTTAGCTAAATCTAAGTCGCTTTGTTTACGTAAATATTGTTGGTTAAACCATTTTGCTTTATCAGGGTCAAATTTAGCTCCACTTTTACTTACACGTTCAAAATCAAAAATAGCAGCCATTTCTTCAATACTCATAATTTCTTTATTGTCGCCAGGATTCCATCCTAATAAAGCTAAGATATTTATAAACGCATCAGAATAATAACCACTTTCTTTGTAGCCAATAAAAGGCGCGTTTTCGCGAGGATCTTTCCAGCTTAAAGGAAAAACAGGAAATCTTGCTTCGCGTTTACTAATTTTACCATTACCATCAGGGTTAAGTATTAAAGGTAAATGCGCTAACTTGGGCATTTGATTTTCTAAACCTAAGTAACGGTAAATTAAAATATGTGCGGGAGCACTTGGCAACCATTCTTCGCCTCGAACAGCGTGACTAATTTGCATTTCAATATCATCAACAATATGTGCTAAATGATAAGTGGGCATGCCATCACTTTTTAATAAAACTTTATCATCTACTTGGCTTGAGTTAACTGTTACCCAACCTCTAATAATATCTTCAAACCTTATTTCTTCGTTACGAGGTACTTTTAAACGAACAACATGTGGTGCATTTGCGTCTAGTAATTTTTTCACTTCTTCTTCTGGCAAAGTTAATGAGTTACGCATGTTTTGACGGGTTACAGCATTGTATTGTGGCGCAACTACTTTTGCAGCTTCCATTCTTTTACGCATTTCTTCTAATTCTGCATTAGTATCAAACGCATAATATGCATGGCCAGAGGCTATTAATTTTTCTGCATATCTTTTATAAATGCCAAGTTCTTTGCGTTCACTTTGTCTGTATGGTTTATGTGGGCCATCGCCAAAACCAACACCTTCGTTTGGAGGAATTCCACACCATTTTAATGCATTAACAATATACTCTTCTGCTCCAGCAACAAAACGTGTTTGGTCAGTGTCTTCAATACGTAAAATAAAATCGCCATTGTGCTTTTTAGCAAATAAATAATTAAACAATGCAGTGCGTACACCTCCCATGTGTAAACCACCAGTTGGGCTTGGTGCAAATCTTACTCTTACTCTTTTTTCCATAAGTTGCAAAGATAATAAATGTTGGTTAAATCGAGTAAAAGTGCTAATTTTAGTTGTTTAATGAAAAAATGCCTTTTTATACTATTAATTTTATTTACAAGCTCTTTTAAAGCTCAAAAAGATTCAATTGATAAGATTTTAAAGAAGTATAATAATGATTCTTTAAAGTTAGATAGAGCTGTATTTTTTATAGATACTAAAGTAAAAACATTTAACGATAAAATAATTTTATTAGATTACTTAAAAGAACAAACATTAAATCCCGAAAACAAAAAGCAAAATGCCTTTTTTTTATTTCAATATGGGCAATTATATTACGATCAATCTAAATACTCAGAAGCAATAAATTACCTTTACAAAGCATTACCCATAGCAGAAGAAACAAATTACATTTGGTTAGAAGGGAAAATATATAATTATTTGGGTATTATTTTTTCTGACCAAGGCGATAGTAAAAAAGCAGTTACTTGTTTTATTAAAACCTACAACATTGCCATTAAAACAAATGATATAGGGCAACAATTTGTTTCTACAAATAATGTAGCGGTAGATTTAACTAATATTGGCGAGCATGAAAAGGCTTTATATTACTTAACAAAAGCAGAAGATTTAGTAAAAACAAATAAAAAATTTAAAAAAAAAGATTATCTAATTTCAATTCATGGCAATAAACTTAATGCTTATGGCTATTTAAATAACTTTAATGAAGCAAAAAAACAATTAGATTCTGTTGTAAAATATTACAATTTATATAAACACCAAAGTAGTAACACTAATATTAGCTTTAACACATTTAATTCTGATTATTTAATATTTACAAAAGATTATAAACCTGCTATTAAATATTTAGAAGACAATCTTAATTTAATAGCTGATCATGAATTTCATGAAAAAATTAAAGTGTATAAAAATTTACATATTTGCTATAATAAATTAAATATGTATAAACAAGCTTATGATGCAATTACTAATTATTACAGGTTTTACGATAGTATAGCAAGCTCTGAAAAACTTAGGCTTAGCAATGAGCATGAAGAAAGTTATAAAAATTTAAAAATTGAAAACGATTTAAAAATTGCAAACTTAACAAACTCCAATAACGAGTTAAAGTTAAAGCGAAATCAAATTATTTTTTTACTTGGAGGATGTTTAATTGTAATATTAATTATAGCATTTTACATAGTAACTAAGCTATTAAATAAAAACAAACAAAAAAATATTTTACTCGAAAAACAAAAAACATTAATTGAAGATAAACAAACAGAAATTTTATCGAGTATAAGGTATGCAAAGCGCATACAAGACTCTTTATTACCTTCAAAAAAATATATTTCAAAAAACATTAATAAACAAAATGGCGCTAAATAAAGATTTTTTTGACCAAGTATTTCAAGTTGTAAGGTTAATCCCCAAAGGTCGAGTAACAAGCTATGGAGCAATTGCAAAATATTTAGGAAGTGCTAAAAGTAGCAGAATGGTAGGATATGCAATGAACGCATCGCATACTATTAAACCTAAAGTACCAGCGCACCGAGTGGTTAACCGTAACGGTATGCTTACAGGCAAAATGCATTTTGAAACTCCTTTTGTAATGCAAGATTTGCTAAAAAAAGAAGGAATAATTGTAGAAAACGATAAGGTTCAAAATTTTAATGAAATATTTTGGAATCCTGAAAATGAACTAAAAATTTAAGTAAATTTTAGAGTTCAAACCCATAAAAAATGCTACTTTTACACTCTTAATCTTATGTTTAAAAACAAGTATATAAAATGGATGTGGATTTTATTTTTTTGTCCTTTTATTGTATTGTATTTATTTGTTTTTTTAATAAGCATTGATGTTTTTGGAGAACTACCAAAAGTAGATGAATTACTTAACCCAAAAAACAATTTAGCCACAGTTGTTTACAGTGGAGATTTAAAAATTTTAGGGAAATATTATAGCGAAAATAGAGTTAACGTAAATTACAGCGAGCTAGATAAAGATTTAGTTGATGCTTTAATTGCAACTGAAGATGCTCGGTTTAAAGACCATAGCGGGGTTGATGTAAAAGCAATTGCAAGAAGTATTGTTGGAGTTGGAAGCAAAGGCGGAGGAAGTACAATTACCCAGCAATTAGCAAAAATGATGTTTCCGAGAGAAAAATTAAGTAAACCCGAATTAATCATAAGGAAAATGAAAGAGTGGATAATTGCTACGAGGCTTGAAAAATTATACACCAAAGATGAAATTTTAGCCCTTTATTTAAACAAATTTGATTTTTTAAATTTAGCAGTTGGTGTAAAATCAGCATCGCAAATTTATTTTAATCGAAGCCAAGATAGCTTAGAAATTCAACAAGCTGCAATGCTAATTGGCATGGCAAAAAACCCTGCACTATTTAATCCCATTAACCCGCGAAGAAAAGACACAACATTACACAGACGAAATGTAGTAATGAAACAAATGGTAAAATATGGTTACTTAACTCAACAAAAATACGATAGTTTAAAAAAATTACCTCTTGGTTTATCTTTTAAACCAGAAGACCATAACGACGGGTTAGCGCCATATTTTAGAGAATATCTCCGAGAAAATTTTATGAAAGCCTGGTGCGAAAAACATATTAATCCCGAAACAAATAAACCTTACAACATCTATAAAGATGGTTTAAGAATTTTTACTACTATAGATTCTAGAATGCAAAAATATGCCGAAGAAGCCGTTTACGAACATATGCAAGATTTGCAAAAGAAATTTAGTAAAGAAGTTGCTACTAAAAAAAATGCTCCATTTGCATGGAATGTAAGTAAAGATGAAATTAAAAAAATAATGGAATCATCTATTAAAAGAAGCGAAAGGTATAGATTGTGTAAAACAAACACAAAAATGTCTTACGATGAAATTGTTGCAACGTTTCACAACCCTGTACCAATGAGAGTATACAGCTTAAGGGGAGATATTGATACAGTACTCTCGCCTTACGATAGTATAAAGTATTACAAATCATTTTTACAAACTGGTTTTATGGCTATGGAGCCTCAAACGGGTTATGTTAAGGCTTGGGTTGGAGGAATAAATCATAAACATTTTAAATACGATCATGTAAAAGTTAGTAAAAGGCAAGTTGGTTCAACATTTAAACCATTTATTTATGCAATGGCAATTGATAATGGCTCTTCTCCTTGCGAATTAATTCCGAATGTAAGAACTTGTATTGAAACACCAGATGGAAAACAATGGTGCCCCGATAACAGCGATGGTTTAAAAGGTACCGGTCAAATGATAACTTTAAAAAGAGCTTTGGCCCTATCAGTTAATTTTGTTACCGCTGCACTAATGAAAAGATACGGGCCTGCATCAGTAGTTAATTTAGTTAAACGAATGGGTATAGAATCTGATATTCCAGAAGTTCCAGCAATTTGTTTAGGTACACCCGACATTAGTGTTTTTGAAATGGTTGGAGCCAACTCTACGTTTGTAAACAAAGGTCAATTTATTCAACCAACTTTTATTACACGTATTGAAGATAAAAATGGAAAAGTTTTAGAAGAATTTATACCAAATACAGACGAAGTATTTAGCGAAGAAAAAGCTTATGTTATGTTAGAATTAATGCAAGGTGTTTGTCAATATGGTACAGGTGCAGCCCTTAGAGGTGCAAAATATAAATTAAATAATCAAATTGCAGGTAAAACAGGAACAACACAACACAATGCCGATGGATGGTTTATAGGTTTAACACCTGATTTAGCTGCTGGAGCATGGGTAGGTGGAGAGGATAGAAGTATTCATTTTAATAGCATTGCAGATGGACAAGGTGCTACAATGGCTTTGCCAATTTGGGGGAAATTTTTCAGAAAAGTGTACGACGATCCTAAACTAAAAATTAGCAAATCGCCATTTACGCGACCAAAAAATTTAGATCCTAACTTAGAAATGGATTGTAGTAAATACGATAACGCACCACTAGAAGGATTAGAACCAATAGATTTTGAATAATTATGATAAACAAAGTTGTAAAAAATGCTGAAGAAGCATTAAAAGATGTAAAAAGCGGAATGACATTGATGGTTGGAGGCTTTGGCCTTTGCGGCATTCCCGAAAATAGTATTGCTCAACTTGTAAAAATGGGCGTTAATAATTTAACTTGTATTAGCAATAATGCTGGGGTTGATGATTTTGGTTTAGGTTTATTGTTACAAACTAAACAAATTAAAAAAATGATTGCATCTTATGTTGGCGAAAATGATGAATTTGAAAGACAAATGCTAAGTGGCGAGTTAGAAGTTGAATTAGTACCACAAGGTACATTAGCTACACGTTGCATGATGGCTGGATATGGTATTCCTTTTTTCCCAACTCCAGCTGGTGTTGGCACAGAGGTTGCAATTGGTAAAGAAGTAAGAAGCATTACTTTTAGAGGCGAAACAAAAGACTATTTAATAGAAAATGCATTTGAGAGTGATTTTGCAATTGTAAAAGCTTGGAAAGGAGATACTGCTGGAAATTTGATATACAGACAAACAGCACGCAACTTTAATTTACCTATGGCAATGGCAGGTAAAATTACAATTGCCGAAGTTGAAGAATTAGTAGAAGTTGGCGAATTAAACCCAGACCATATACACACTCCAGGTATTTTTGTTAATAGAGTTTTTAAAGGAGAAAAATACGAAAAACGTATTGAACAAAGAACAGTAAGGAAAAAATAAAAATGCTTTTTAATAGTCTGCATTTTTTATTATTTCTACCAATTGTAGTTTTACTATACTACACACTGCCAACTAAATTTAGATGGGTATTAATTTTTTTTGCTAGCTGTTACTTTTATATGGCTTTTGTGCCAAAATACATTTTAATTTTATTTGCAATTATTATTTTAGATTATTCTGCAGGTATTTTAATTGAAAAAATCAAGGGAAAAAAATTCAAGTTACTTACACTAATACTTAGTTTGATTTGTAACGTTGGTTTACTAGCTTTTTTTAAATATTTTAATTTTATAAATATAAATTTAGAATGGTTAGCTGATATATTAGGTGTACATTTTAAAACTCAACTACTTGAAATTATTTTGCCAATTGGGCTCTCGTTTCACACATTTCAATCTATGAGCTATACAATTGAGGTGTATAGAGGTAACCAAAAAGCTGAAAAACATTTAGGATATTTTGCAAACTATGTTTTGTTTTTCCCTCAAATGGTAGCGGGTCCAATCGAAAAATATGCCACTTTAGGTCAAGAACTCAAAAAGAAGGTTGAACTTGTTTACGAAAATTTTTCATCTGGATTTAGATTAATCTTATTTGGACTGTTTATTAAAATGGCGATTGCAGATAATGTAGCTCCAATTGTTAATCAGGTTTACGAAAACCCTTCTTCATTCAACTCACTTGAAATTTTCATAGCTATTTTATTATTCTCAATTCAGATTTATGCTGATTTTTATGGCTATTCCACGATTGCAATAGGAGCAGCCAAACTAATGGGAATTAATTTAATTGATAATTTCAAAACACCCTACTTAACAAGAAGTGTGAATGAATTTTGGAAAGGTTGGCACATTTCATTAACCAGTTGGTTTCGAGAATACTTGTTTATTCCTTTAGGAGGGAGCCGGGTTGGTTACGCTCGCTGGATAATTAACATTATGATTATTTTTTTGGTTAGCGGACTTTGGCACGGCGCCAATTGGACCTTTGTTATTTGGGGCGGATTACATGGAATAGTTTATCTTACAGAAAGAGGATTCAATAAACTTTTTAAATTTAAACTAAATGAAAACTTTAGTTTATTAAATTTAGTGCTTGGTATTAAAAACTTTCTTGTTGTTTCGTTTATATGGGTTTTTTTTCGTGCCGAATCCTTTGAAAAAGTTAAAATGATATTCCAAGGCCTAATACATAACACAAATATCCCTGAATACAAACTACACTATAACTACTCATTAATGTTTGCCATTACTTTAATTGCAACCGATGTTGTTTTGAAAAAAAATAGAGTTGATAGTTACTTAGAAAAAAAATCAACTTTTGTAAGATGGGCGATTTATAGTGTCTTACTTTTTGGTTTGCTTGCAATGTCGGGTATAGAAAATCTTCCATTCATTTATTTTCAATTTTAAATGGTAAAAAAAATTGGGATAAAGATAGTTTTACTTGTTATAGTTGTAACATTACTCAACTGTATATATCAATTTACCTTATTGAAAAGAGATATCGGGCAAATGGCACCATGTGCTTATCAATGCTTAAAATTACCAAAAAATGTAGATTATGTTTATTTTGGAGAATCATCCAACTTTACCACTGATAGGAATGATTCAACTACATTATCAATTTCAGAATTAATAGGGTATTATTCAAATAAAAAAATAATTGCAATTGATACACCTGCAGTACATGCAGGTATATATAAATATTGGATTAAACAGTTAAACAATGCTAAACCTAAAGGCATAATTGTTACAATGAATTTAAGGTCGTTTGGAGAAGATTGGATAAACTCTAATTTAGAAACAAACTTAAATAGAGGTGTAAGAATCTTAAAGTCAGAACCAATTTTATGGAATAGATTTTTATTATCATTAAAAAACTTTGAAGATGAAATAACGAATGCTGCACGCGATTCGGTCATACAAAAACAATGGCGCACAAAACAATTACATTTTCCTTACGAATTTAAATACAAAACTGTTAAGCAATGGGATAATGCAATTGCAATGGGTTTGTATGAACCACAGGGGCAACCATGGGATAGCAAACGCATAGAACTTACCGCCCATTTAGTGAAAAATTATGCATTTAATATTGACGAAGAAAATCCAAGAGTGAAAGATTTTGATGAAATAGCAAGATGGGGGCTAAAAAATAATGTAAAAGTGTATTTTAATCTTTTAGCTGAAAATGTACAATTGGCTGATTCTTTGGTTGGGGAAAATTTAGTATTTTTAATGAAAAATAATAGAGATTTTTTAGTAAAAAGATACGTAAATTTAGGTGCCGTTGTGGTTGATAATCTTGAAAAAGTAGATCATAAAAGTTTTTTAGAAAAAAATTGGCCAACGGAACATTACGATTATAAAGGAAGAATAAATATTGCTAAAATCATTTCAAATAAATTAAATTAATTATGTTAGATAAAAACGGAATTGCAAAACGAATTGCACAAGAAGTAAAAGATGGTATGTATGTAAACCTTGGCATTGGGATACCTACCTTGGTTGCTAATTATATCCCTGAAGGAATAAATGTTGAATTACAATCTGAAAATGGAATACTTGGCATGGGGCCTTTCCCTTTTGAAGGCGATGAAGATGCTGATTTAATTAATGCAGGTAAACAAACAATTACTTTATTAAAAGGCGCAAGTATTTTTGATAGCGCTACAAGCTTTGGTATGATTCGTGCACAACGCGTTAATTTAACCATTTTAGGAGCAATGGAAGTTAGTGAAAATGGAGATATTGCCAACTGGAAAATTCCAGGTAAAATGGTTAAAGGCATGGGCGGTGCTATGGATTTAGTTGCAAGTGCAAAAAATATAATTGTAGCAATGCAACAAGTAAATAAAGCAGGACAAAGTAAATTATTATCAAAATGCGAATTACCTTTAACTGGCGTTAAATGTGTTAAAAAAATTGTTACTGAATTAGGTGTGTATGAAATTGTACCTAATGGAGGCTTTAAACTTTTAGAAAGAGCGCCAGGAATTAGCGTTGAACAAATTAAAAATGCAACAGCTGGTAAATTGATTATTGAAGGTGAAATAAAAGAAATGTCAATTTAAATTTTATTTCTTTATTTGAAAACATATTACATAAGGTAATAGAATTTTTTAAAAACAATTCTAAATTAATTTCGTTTATATTATTTTTAATTACTTTTTCATTACGACTGTTTTGGATTGACTTACAAGATTTTGAAAACGCCGAATTAAAAAATTTATTTAATGCTAATCAAAATTTATTTTCTTTTCAAACTAATTATGCAGGTTATATAGTATTTGAACCATTATATAACCTTATAATTAAATTATTTTATTCAATTGCAGGATTTAATTCTTATGTATTAAGACTGCCAAGTGCAATTTTTACAGCATTAACAAGTGTCTATTTATATAACTTAATAAAAAAAGAAATTAATTTTAATGCAGCCATTTGGATATTTTTATTATTACTAACAAATAATTATTTAAATACAGAAGCACAATTAGTACACAACAGCACTTTAGTTTTATTTTTATTTGTTGTTTTAATAAAACTGTTTAACGATTTAATTAATTACAACAAACCAGTTATAGGTTTAATTATTTTAATTAATGCATTGTTATTTTACATTTCTAATCAAACATGTATTATTTTACTTTTTGAATTTGTTGTTTTTGCAGTATTAAATAGGCAAATGCTAAAGAAATATTTAATTATACTAGGAGGAACACTTTTAACTACAAATTACTTTTTGTTTAATTACATTTATGAAAATAAAGCATTTGAAAAAATTTTAACTTCTGGCTTTATGTATGATATATTTTATCCTTCATATCAAGCAATTTTCAAATCTGAATTTTATTTTAATTTGTTTTTCTTAATTTTTTCAATTATTACTTTAAATATTTATTTTAAAGATAAATTAATTCAAAAAAATAAAAATCAATCAGTATTTATATCTATTGTTTTTATTGTAAGCCTTTGTGCATTTTATGTGGTTTACAAAACAAGATTTATGACAAACACAATAGAATATAGTTACTTATATTTATATGTATCTATTTTGTTTTCTATTTTAATAATTCCATTTTTTTCATTTAATAAATTTACTAAAGCAACTAATTTAGTATTTATGTTCTTATTTATTATTTTAATTTTCCCATCTATCTCGTTAGGAAGCCGACATGAAAACAGGAATAAAGGTCTTGCAAAGTTAATAGAACATAAAACTAAAACAGAGCTTATTATCATAAAAAATAGTTATAATTTTTTAATTTATTCAAATCAATTTTATTTTTTAAATCCGCAGTACAAACTAAATTTATACTTAAACAATATTGTTGATTTTAATTTTTATTCTAACAATAAAAGTTTAGCTCTGTTAAATGCAAATACAGAATTAACTTTTATCAATAATAAAAAATTTAAATCCGATGAAATTCAAATATCTAATAATTATACTTTAGTTGAAGATTATTTATTAGGAATTTACCATGTTAAAAAATTTAAACGAAAATGAAAGTTTTATTTGATAACATAGAAAAAGAACTTAAGGGATATAGATTTTATATTGTTTTGTTATTTACAATTGTTTATTGTTTAATTTCTTTGGTAAATCATTACAATTTTAGAACTTATGCTTTTGATTTAGGTATATACAACAATAGCATTTACCAATACAGTCATTTATACAACAATCCTCACCCATATGTTTACTGGCATGTAACAAATTTTTTAGGAGATCATTTTGCATTATATACAATGATTTTTTCGCCTTTAGCGTACTTATTTGGAAGTTACACATTGTTATATTTACAAATTGCTGCAATTATTTTTGGTGGAATTGGAGTTTATAAAATTGTAAAATTAAAATATCCAGATACATTTTTACCAGAAATTAGTTTATTTCATTTTTATACCTTTTATGGTATTTATTCTGCATTAGCTTACGATTATCATGATAACGTTGTAGCCTCTATGTTTATCCCTTGGTTTATTTTAGCCTTACTTAACAACAAAATTAAAAAATTAATATTTTATGCTGTTTTAATTTGCATTGGTAAAGAAAATATGCCTTTAATTTTAGCTTTTATTTGTATAGGATTAGTTTTTCTTACAAAGGTTAAACGTCAAAAAATTATTTTATTAATTATAAGCGTTTGTTCTTTAATTTACATGTACATAATTGTAAGTTATGTAATGCCTTCTTTTTTAGTTAACTCACAAAAAATAGGACATTTACGTTACACAATATTGGGAAAAGATGGGTCTGAAATTTTACATAATTTAATTTATAAATCAAGATATTTAATAACAGCACTATTTAATAATGTTGACTTAGATAAAACTGTAAATTTTATTAAGGAAGAAACATACTTTTGTTTATTTATGGCGGGTGGAATTGGTTTATTAATTCGTCCTGAGTTTTTAATTATGGTTGTTCCAATATTAGTACAAAAAATGTATAATGATGATTTTGGTAAATGGGGGATAAACTCTCATTATTCGATAGAATTTGCACCAATTATTATATTAGCATTGTATTTTAGTTTTGAAAAAATAAGCCTTAAATTAAAATATGGAATTGCGTTTTTATTTGCATTTTTAAGTTTTTCAACAACATTTGCAAAGTTAAGTTATAGGCGTAGTTTTTGGTATTCAGAAGAAAATTCAAATATTTTTTTCGAACATCATTATTATTCGAGAATAGACAAAATGGTATTTAACGAAATGTGTAGGGCAATACCAGATGATGCAAAATTAAGCACAGCAAGTATGTTTGCGCCCCATCTTTCATTTAGAAAAGAAATTTATGCTTTCCCAGATACCAAGAGAGCTAATTATATTTTTATTGCAGAATCTAATCACGATTATCCTTTAAAAGGTGATTTATTGCATCAAGAAATTCTCAAATATCAAAATTCAAAAGATTGGGAATTGGTTAAACAATTAGGAAATATGTATTTATTTAAAAGAAAATGAAACTTGTAAAAAAAATAATCGCAATTCTACTTTCAATTGGCTTAGGCTTAATTTTTATTTATTCAGGTTATACAAAATTAGAGCCTGTTATAGAAACATTTGAATTTACATTTGTTGATATAGGTATAGCTAATTGGTACACAGCACCTATAATAGCAAGGCTTTTAATTAGTCTTGAATTTGTAATTGGGTTTTTGCTCTTAATTAATTATAAATTAAAAACCTTTACATTAAAAGCAACTATTGGAGTTTTACTTTTTTTTATAATTTATTTAACAATAATAATTTTAACTACAGGTAATTCTGGCAACTGTGGCTGTTTTGGCGAGGTTCATTTTATGACACCTTTACAAGCAATTATAAAAAATATAATAATGATTGTAATGGCAATTATAGTTTATATGTTTTACGAAGGATGGTCAATTCGTTTTAATAAGTTATTTATTTCGTTTATTTCTTTAGTTGCAATAACAATTTGTTTTATTCGCAACCCTATAGATTATTCATATACATCTAATAATTTAGATGAAGCAGTAAATTATCCATTAGAATTAAATTTACTTTACCAACCTGAAGATACGGTTAAAGTTGAAAAACCAACTCTAGATTTAAGAAAAGGAAAACATGTGGTAGCATTTATGAGTTTAAGCTGTCCACACTGCAGAATTGCAGCAAAAAAATTTAGATTAATTAAAAAAAATAATCCAGATATTTCTATTTATTTTGTGTTGAATGGGGATAAAAATGAGAAATTACAGAATTTTTTAGAAGACACAAAGGCTACTAACATACCTTATAGTTTTTGTTTAGGGAAAACATTTGTTCAATTAGCATCTGCAAGATTACCACGTATTTATTATTTAAATAATGGCGTTGTTGAAAGGAAGGTAGATTATTTTGAATTAAATCAATATGAAATTGAAAACTGGATAACTGGTACAAAATAGTAATTTAAAGTTTTTGTATAACATAGCTAAATCCGTTTGACATACGTAAACATTCAACTTTATAAAATAAATCACTATTTGTTTTAGCTTCCCCTTTATTTTGTTTGCGTTTATACCTTAAACCTAAATAAACTAATTTAGATTTTAATTTAATAAAGCCTCTAATACAAGAAGCGGTAAATCCACGCATAAATTTAAAAGGTAAAGGATAAAACAATACATTTAAATGGTAATCAATACCAAATCTTGTTCCACCTGAAATTTTTTGCAATTTCATATTATTAATTTTTGCATAATGCTCAAGCGCTTTAAACGATAAATGTGAATATGAAATTTCGTGAAAACATTCCATAAATGCTGCGTATCCTACAAACAACCCTCCTGGTTTTAATACGCGCGCAGTTTCAGCTATTGCTTTTTCAACTTCAGGAATATGTTCTAAAACAGCATCCATAATTGCAACATCAAATGTATTATCTTCAAAGGGTAAATTTTGTGCGTCTGCAACTACAGTATGTGCGCCACCTTCAAAAGGTTCTACTCCAACCCACTCACCCCCTAATTCTTCAACTAACTTTCTGTTTTTCCCATAACCACAACCAATATCAATTACTTTTTTACCCTTTACAATTTCACTTAAAAGATAAACAGGTTTATTAATTGAAATTTCACAATCTGGTGCCTGATCTTTAATTGTAAGTTTACGTACACCTTGACTTAAAGCAGGTTTTTTATTTGTTGTCATAAATTTAAAATAGAATTAAAGACAAAGTATTTTAATATAAAGTTTATTTGTTCTTTAAAAGTAAAAGTTTTTTTCCTCTACGTATAGTATTAAAATATTTATCCCAATATTTGCTTATACTATCGTAATTAGAATGTAAAACTTCTTTTGTATTTATAAATTTTTCAAATTCTTCTTCAGATAAATTTAATTTTTTTAAAACAAAATCTTTATCAGATGAAATTAATTCTTGCGAATAATATTCTTCTTCATATAACTTTAAAGCTTGTTCACGTGTAATTTGTTTAGATTGAACTAAAATTGAAAAGTGAAATTGTCTTTTATTTACATTAAATTTTTTAGGTAAAATATAGCCTTGATAAAAACGTGTAAAAATATTTTCAAAATGTTTACCGCCATAATCCCTCCATTCAAAATCTCTAATAATAGTATCTTTCATGGTTTTTTGAGAAACAAATGTGTAATTTAAAAAAGCTACTGTTTTAAGTTTTTTATGTACCATTAATTGTTTAAAAAATGAAAAATGAGGAAACGTTTTCATTTTTAATTTCCCAAATTTATTATGTATATCTTTAATATTAACTATATCAGTTTTGTCATGTCGCCATGATTTTGGAAGATATGTACCTTCAGTTGCAACATTATGCCCAGTTAAAACGTAATTTATTTTATATTTTAAAGCTGCTTTGTAAATTGTAATCATTAAAGCATAATCATATGGAAGTTCTAAATCAATAACGTGTGCTTTAAAAAATGCTAATTGAATATCTTTAAACTCTTCCCAATCTAACACATTAGTTTCTAAATCAAACCCAGTAAACTTACAAATATTATGTACATTTTGAACAGCCAATTCCGAATTCCAACCATTATCACAATGCACTAACAATACTCTTAAACCTTTTTGTTTTGCCAACCAAGCTAAATATGTACTATCAACTCCACCACTTATTCCTAAAATACAATCATAAGGTTTTCCTTTACCTTCTTCTTTCATTAGATTTACCATTTCAAGCGATTTTTTATCGCCATCATTTAAAGCAGGTGTATTTTTAATTGCTTTATCGTATGCGTAACAATGATTGCATACGCCTTTATCGTCAACAATTAAGTTTCGATCATTAACAGAATCCATTATGCATCTTGTACAAGTAATCATAGTTTAAAATAACAATAACTTATATAATATATAGTTTATACCAGGTATTCTAACTTTTTGTCTATTATATTTCCAACCTAAATATAAATAAAATTTTTTCAAAAAATTAATACTTTGATAGATTTGAATTTTTTTTATAGTTGTTTGTAATTCTTTAAATTGAATTAAAGAAATTGATTTAAGTCTATTTTGATAAGAAACTTGTTCTATAACTCTATATATAGTTCCTAATAAATACTTGCGGTTATTATTTTCAATATTGCCATAAAATTTATCGCAATATAATTGAACCGAATTTACCCATCTTTTTAAAAAATTAAATTCATCAAAATTTTTTCTTGCATTGTCTATTCTTAAATAACAATCGGGCAATTCATTTAATAATAAAAATTTTACATTAGGTTGCATTAAAGCTCTTGTATGAAATTCTACATCTTGTAAGCGTTGGAAATTTTCATCAAACCCTTTTATTTTTAATACAAAATCTAATTTCCAAATTGGTTGCATAGTTTGCCATGGTAATTGGTGCGAAAGAAAATTTTTTAAAGGTTTTTTTACATTTGGAAACCAATTAAAATTACTATCTCCTATTATTTTATTAAAAATTTGTAAAGTGTGAACAGTAAAATCTAATTTTGGATTTTCGATAATTATTTTAATTCGATTTGTTAAACAATTTTTATTTAATAAATCATCAGCATCTAAAAATATTAAATACTGCCCTTTTGCGGCATTAATTCCAATGTTTCTGCACACATTTGCGCCAGAGTTTTGTTTAGAATTAATTAGTGTTATCCTTTTGTCTAATTCTACAAATTTTGTAATTATATGAACAGAATTATCTGTTGAACCATCTTCTATTATAATTAATTCCCAATTAATATAAGTTTGTTCAATAACAGATTCTATTGTTTCTGCAATATAATCTCCTTTATTAAAAGAAGGGACAATAATTGTAACTAAAGGTAATTTTTCAGGTACCACTAAATTAATTCTTGCTCAATTTCTTGAGCTAAATGTTCAACATTATATTTATTTAATAAATGAGATATATTAGTGTTGAGTGTAAATTGTTTTGCGTTTTTTATAAAACTCAATAAGTCATTTTCTAAATTATCAACTGATATAGCAAAACCTAAATTTTCATTTATTATAAGTTCAGATGTTTTGCCTGGTTTAGAAAATATTAAAATTGGTTTTTTTAACATTAAATACTCAAGAAATTTTGTGCTTATTGAATAGGTAAGATCATCAGTTAAAAATAAGGCTGTAAAATTGTTTTTTGATATTTGCTCATATGTTTTTTCTAAAGATAATATTCCTCCATATTTACAACAACTTGGCAATAAATTTAATAACTCTAAACAATCCTCTGGCATATCGCCATAAAAATTAAAAACTAGATTTGAATTTAATTCTACATTATTTTTTAAAACATAAACTAAATTTTGAAGTATATATTTTGCTTTCCCATAAAATGTACCAGCAAAAATAATTTCTATTTTATCATTAATTAATTTGTTTGAGTTATTAAATGCTTTAATATCATTACTATCAAAACCGTTAGGTATAACTTTTATTTTATTTTTGATATTATATGTTTCTATAAAATAGTTTGCCATTTCGTTTGCTACAACAAATATTTTATCATAATTTAATATAACATGTTTTTCCATTAATTTTTCCTGCTCTACCCTACTATATTGCATGCCATATAAACCATAAGAAGTTTTATTGTTTACCCATGGGTCTCTAAAGTCAACTATAAATTGTGTATTTGGAAATTTTCTCTTTAAATCTATCACAAAAAAAGCCATTTTAAATGGCGCACAACTAACTATAATATTGTTAATGTTATGTTTTAAAATTAGCTCTTCAGTAGTTTTTAGTAACTGTTTTTTCCAAAAAGAAGAATAATCAAAATAATTTCCTTTTACCTTTAGTTTACAATATAAAATTGCAATACGATAATAAATTTTTTGAAAAATTGTTTTAGGTGAAATTTGTAAGATGTGAGGGTATGATGTGTTTAAAGAAATTACATTTATACCATTAACATCATTAACCCAATTTGATAGTTTATTGTTTTGTTTTTTGGCATTTATAACCCTAATATTTACATTATGATTCTTTAAATATTTTGAAAATTTTGCCCATCGTCTTCCTCCTACTCCTTCATTTGGCGGAAAAGCATAATTAATAATAAGTAAATTTTTCAAAAAAATAATTAAATGATGATTGTTTTATTTATTAGGTTTGTATTTTTCAAACCAAATAGCTAAACTATAGTATTTATAATCTTCTTTAAAATCAATGCCATAATCTTTTAAAATAGATTTATTTACAGCATTTTCGTTTTGTAATGTTCTCAAAACTTTGTTTTCAGGTGTTGTAAAACCCATTTTATCTTTTCGCCATCTAATGTTATCTGGTAATTCAACCATAGCTTCACGTATTATATGTTTTTGAAATCCATTTTTAATTTTTAAGCTATCTTTTAATTTAAAACCAAAATCAATCAATCTATAATCCATAAAAGGGTGCCTAGATTCTAGAGAAAAAGCCATAGTATTTCTGTCGTTACTTGCTAAATAATTAGGTATTGTGTATTCAAATAAATCTATATACAATTGCTCACTTAAGTTTTTTGAATTTAACCATCTGTTTTTAACATCATAAAAATTTTTATAACTTTTACCAACTTTAGCTTTTAACCAATATTTAAGTTCAGATTGAATTGCCTTTGAAACCTTTTCTTTATTTAAACCCTTTACTGTAACAAATGAATTTAATTCTTCTTTATATAGTTTATATTTTAAATTAGACAATAAACTAGCCGCATATTTATAAAAATGATGATGATACCCTGCAAACACCTCATCAGCACCTTGGCCATTTAAAACAACAGTTGTATTAGTTGATTTAATTAATTTAGACAAACAATAATCAGCATAAAAAGATGATGTTACCGCTGGATAATCATGCATAAAAAGATGTTCACGTAAATCATTCGTACTAAATTCATCTAATATAGAAACAAAATTATTTTTACAATTGTAATGCTTAAGTAATTCATCAATATGTTTCGATTCGTCACCTTCTTCACCTCTAGCTACAACCGAAAATGTATTTAATAAATGAGATTTATTAACTATTTTAAGCTGTTCATAAGCTAATGCTAATATTGAAGATGAGTCTAATCCTCCAGATATTGCAACACCAACGGGCACATCTGCTGCAAGTCTAAGTTTTATAGCATCATTTAATAAAAACCTAAATTCAGAAATTGCATCGTTAGTTGATAAATTTAATTTTGTTGTATTTAAGGTGTAATATTTAGTAAAATTTAATTGTAGATTTTTAAGGGATAAAATACAGTTGCTTGAAACAGGAAATCTGAATAAATTTGTAAAGAAAGTATCGTTATTAAAGCAAATAATACTTTCTTCCAAATAAAATTTCATTAAATTTAAATTATACTCCCCTATTAAATTTTTAAAATGTAAATATTGTTTTACTTCACTTGCTAATATAATTTCAGAATTTTGTTGCGCATAAAATAAAGGTTTTACTCCAAATCTATCTCTCGAAATAAAACAATTTCTTTTTATTGCATCATAAATTACAAATGCCCACATACCGTTAAAACGTTCAACACATTTTTCGCCCCAAGTTTTGTATGCTGCTAAAATTACTTCGGTATCTGTTTCAGATGTAAATGGATAATTTATATTTTTTAATTCTTCTCTTATTTGTTTCCAATTGTAAATTTCTCCATTAAAAACAATTATATTTCCAGTTTGTTTACAAATCATTGGTTGAAAACCATTATCTGACAAATCAAAAATACTTAAACGTTTATGACCTAAGATTATATTAAATTCGGCTGGGTTTACATCATTAATGTTTTTAGCATTAATTGAATTGGGACATTTACCACTATTTATAAACTGAAATGAATTTGTATTGGAATTAATTAAAATTAAACCATCTCCATCTGGCCCTCTATGATTTATAGAGCTTAATGCAGTTAATGCATCAATTAAATTTTGTTGAGTTAAAGAAGTATTTTTAATATGAGCAAAAATTCCACACATGAGTACAAAGGTATTTCAATTTAAAATCTTAAAATAGTTTACAGTAATAAATTTTCGTCTAATTAGACGAATGGTTTGTTTTAAAAGAGCAAAAATTAACCTTTACGATAGTTATTAATTCCATTTAATTCGAAAAATTCGTTTATTGTTAGTTTTATGTTTTTATTAATTATTTTTTCGAGTTGGTCAACTTCTTTAATACAAACATTATTAAAATTTGAATTAGAAATAGGAAAATTTATGTAATTAATTGGCGCAATAATAGTTTTTAAACCAAGGTAATAACGCTCAAACATTAAAGTACTAATTAGTGAAATTGCAATGTTTACTTGATCAAACTCTTCAATTGAAGGTTTATCAAATGGTGCAATTGAAAAATTACTCGAATTAAATTTTTGATAATATTTTGTTGTTAATTCTGGTTTTCTTTTTTCAATTGGATGGCAATATATTCTTAATTTATAATTATTTTTATTACATAGTTTTATTAATTCGGTTAAAATTAATTGTTCGTTATATGCGTCGTTTGTGTCCAATTCGGCATCTCCTAGCTCTTTACGTAACCAATTGCCACTTGAGTAAAAACCAATATCATAATTAAAATATTCAATAGTTTTTACATCTTTTAAAAATCGTAAAGGTGCATTAAAAATTAACTCAGGACTCCACATTTGAGTTTCATTAACAAACATCGTGTCTTTAAAATAACTAAATTCTTCTTTTTGGTAGCCAAAGCAAAAAGACAAACAATTTGATACAATTGATGAGTTATATACAAACAAAGGCACTTCAGAAGGTATTTTATTAATGTAAATTCCATTTTTCATTAATAAAAAAGCGCAAATATTTGCATCTGTTTGAAAAATAGAAAAAAAATGTAATTTTTTAATGTGATTGGATGTTAAATACTTATTGATATTAAAGCATTCGATAGATTGTTGATATAAAAAAGAAAGCTGCTTTTTATCTTTTTTAAAGCAGCTTATCATAAAAATAAAAGGGAAAATTATAATTGAAACGAAAAGTATTTTAATTAAATCTATTTTATTTTGAGGAATAAGTAATTCATTTTTATATACAGTACTATAATTTTTTTCAGGATTAAAATTTCTTAAATAATTTAATCTAATTTCTTTACTGTCATATGATGCATCATAAAAGGCTTCATGAGTATCTGTTCTAAATTCAAAATTATGTTTTTTAAATAAGTTTGAAAAAATATGTTTAAAAATAAAAAAACTAGAAAGCCAGTTTGTGTCATAATTTTTAGGTAATCGAAATGTTATTTGATTTAAAGTTTTACCACAATTATAAAGTACTTTATTGTGTTTAATATCATTTTTGAATAAAAAATTACTATAAAACAAATAATAAACGTAATAAAGTAACATTACAATAAATCAAAAGTAAGAGGTGTACCTTTTTTAATATTATTTTTTGAAATATTTCCAATAATCATTTCCCAATATTTTGGTTCAAGTCCATTACCTGGTCTTATAATTTTTAAATTTTTTTCCGAAAAAGTGTCACCAACTTTAACATCTTCACTCACATATATAGATCTTTTAAAAAACAAGCTGTTTTTTTCGGCGTTTTGAACGCCATATTTTATTTCACCCAATGCTAAATATGCTCTTTCAGTTTCAATTACTAAACTTTTTAATTCATGGGGCTCTAACGAAAACGCTGAATCAACACCACCATCTGCTCTATTAAGTGTAAAATGTTTTTCAATTATAGAAGCTCCTAAAGCAATTGCGGCTACGCTTACTCCAATGCCCATGGTGTGGTCAGATAAACCTACTATGCAATTATGTAATTTTTGTAAATGTGGTATGGTTAGTAAGTTTGTGTTTTCTGGGCTGGCAGGGTATGTACTTGTACATTTTAATAAAGCAAAATTATTACATCCATTTTCTTTAAGTGTTTTAACCGCTGTATCTATATCTGCAATGGAAGACACTCCCGTTGAAATAATTACGGGCTTACCTGTTTTAGCTACTTTTTTAATTAATGGTAAATGAGTATTTTCAAAAGAGGCAATTTTATAGGCAGGACAATTTAAAGTTTCTAAAAAATCAACTGCCGTTTCATCAAAAGGTGAACTAAAAGCAATAATGTTTTTTTGTTTTGCCCTCTCAAAAATCTCTTTATGCCATTCCCATGGTGTATAAGCTTCTTTATATAAATCATGTAATTCTTTACCGTGCCATAAAGAGTTTTTATCATTTATTGTATATGCCCCCTTCATTGTAATTGTATCAGCCGTATAGGTTTGAAGTTTTATGGCATGAGCGCCAGCTTCTGAGGCTGCATCTACAATTTCTAAAGCTCTGTTAATTGACTGGTTGTGGTTGCCACTCATTTCGGCAATAACAAAAGGTTTATAATTTTTGCCTACAATAATATTATTTATATTAAATTCCATTATGTAAAAATTAGTTTAATTGATTCATGGCCTTGAATAATTTCATTTGATGTAAATTTGTATCCTGCGTTTTTAAATGCTTTTATTGAAGCAATATTATCTTTCTTTATATAAGCCGTAATACTTTTATCTTTTAATAATTTAAAATGTTTAGAGGCATTAAAAATTATTCTATTTGCGTAACCCATTTCCCTATGTTCGTTGTTAACAGATACACCAATAATAGTTTCATTTTCTTTTTCTTCTATTCTTGCTTGTCCTATAAGTTCATTTTTACTGTTAAAATAAACAAGCATTAAAGTTTTTTCATCAACTACTTTGTTTAAAAACCATTTGGTGTGATTTTCAATACTTATTTTATCTGAATTAAAAGAATTTTTTCTTACTTCAGTATCATTTGCCCATTTAAAATATATTTTTAAATCATCTTTGCTTGCTTTTCTATAATAAATTTCGTCGCAAAAAAAACTGTGAATAAATACATGTTTTTTATGTTTATTTATTATAACATGATTTTTTAAAACTGCTTCTCTTTCAAAGCCAGATTTTTCTATAATAGGAAAAAGATTTGTTCGAATTGAATAAGCATACGTATATATTTTAATGAAATTAATATGATTGGCTACACGTTTTATTAAATCAAGATAATTTAACCAATCTTGTTCAAAAGTGTTAGGATTATTAGATCTTTCTTTTGAAGTTAAAAATGAAATTTCAGCATTTTTATTTATCCAATCGATATGAACCAATCCTCCATAACCCACCAATTTTTCGTTATATAGTAAACTAAAAAGTAATTGCTTTGGGTTTTCTTCTACAAATAAATTTGCAACCACAGTTTCAAAATAGTTTATTTGATCTTCTTTTGTAAGAATTGTGCTCTGTCTTAACAAATCCATTTGATCATTTCTCCAATTACGAATTTCTTCATTATCATTGTGTCTTATTGGAACTAATGAATAATTATTAATAGAGAACTCTTGCTTATACAAACACTTGTATTGTCTATTATTAAGCATATTAATTAAATTTTCTAAAAACAGGTTTTGTAGGGGGGCCAATTAAATGTTTTTCATATCCGTCGTTTAAAGCATTTTGATAAAGCTTTAAACATTCATTAAGTTGTGAAGTGAAAAACTGAATATCTTGTTGTGTATGAGAAAAGCAAGGTACAAAAGCTGCTTGAAATAAAATTCCTCTTTTAATCATTTCTTGCATAAAATATGTTCGCATACCCATACAAACTTCTTTATTGTTCTTTTTAAAAACAAAAACTTGCATCCAATTATCGCCTAAAATTGAAATGTAATCTTGTAAATTGTTTTTTAAAATTAACTCATTACATTCTTTAAGTAACAAATCTCCAATTTTATGGTTATGTTCAATAACATTGTGTTTTTGATATTCGTTAATGGTTGCTATACCTGCGGCAATGGCATGAGTTTCGCCCCCATGAGTGGTTGATGTTAAAAAAACGCGTTCCGATCCTTCTTTAATTATACCTCCAATTTCCATTATTTCTTTTTTGCCTGTCATAGCTGAAAATGAAAACCCATTCGCAATACCTTTACCCCATGTTGCAATATCTGGTGTAACATTATATTTTTTAATAGAACCTGGTAAATCTGTTTTAAATCCAGTAATCATTTCATCTAAAATATAAATTGCTCCTTGAGCTTGAACAAAAGTAATTGCATCTTGTAAATAGTTGTCTGGTAAAGGTGTCCATTTTTCTGGTTCAGAAATAACACAAGCTATTTGATTTGGATATTTAGCAAATAATTCTTTTAATGAATTTAAATCGTCTGCTTTGTAAGTTACAGATAAAATTTTTGCTTCATCAGGAATACCAGCATCGCATTGAGTTTTACCTATAAACCAATCGTCGTAACTATAAAATGGATGATCGTATGGAAAGGCAACTAAATTTCGTTTTGTATATGCACGAGCAATTTTTACCGCAGCAGTTGTAACAATTGAACCGTTTTTAGCAAACTTTATCATTTGATGTTGAGGGACAAGTGATAAAAATTTTTCAGCCATTTCTAACTCAATATAAGAAGGGCGTTGAAAGTTAACACCTAATTCAATTTCTTTTCTTACAGCATCTAAAACTGGTTCATATGCATGGCCTAAACCAACCGATGTTAAACCCATTGAACAATCTAAGAATTTGTTATCGTCAATATCCCATACATAAGCCCCTTTTCCTTTTTTAATTGCAGCAGGAGAAAGTAGAGGGAATTGATCATCACCTTTACTGTATGTATGAGCACCTCCAGGAATTAAATTGTGGATTTTTGAACGGTAATTGTTAGAGTTTTTAAAATTTGAAATCATTTTAATCTTTTTTAATTGATTTTTGGTAACCTTCATTCCTTGCAATGGATTGGTTAATTACATTTCCATTTTTTATAATTTCGTTTGCGTATATTAACCAAGGTTGATGTAAGCCAAATTTATTTATTAATTCATTTACTACAATTAAATCATTAGGTTCATCTACTGTTAATCTAATGTAACTATAATCAATGTTATTTTTTAATGTAAGAGCTGAAAATATTGAACCTCCTTTAAGATTACTATTCTTCCAAATATAAGGCGTAACATGTTCTTTTTCAGAATTCAATTTTGCATTTTCAGAAGCAATTAATAATGATTTGTAGTTAAATACTTCTACGTCTATCCCATCTGGAAAAGTAGGCTCAATACAGTTGCTAACATAATCAACTTTTGTTTCAATGATTAGCTTTATACACTCATCTATAACAATAGGATCTATTAACGGACAATCTGCAGTGAGCCTAACAACGAAATCAATATTTTTATAATTATTTAAGCATTCAATAAATCTTTCAAGTACGTTATTTTCATCGCCTCTAAAACAAGTTATTTGATTTTGTTTTGCGTAATCTACTAAGATATCATCTGAAGTGTTATTACTAGTTGCTAAAATATGTGAGGAAATTAATTTAGATTTTGAAACTCTATCGAAATGAATTTTTAGTAATGAAATTCCGTTTATTTCTTTTAAAACTTTTCCTGGCAACCTAGTTGATCCCATTCGGGCTTGTGTAATTGCAATAATTTTCATTAGTTCCAGTTTACAGGATTTAACAACTCAACTTCTTTTACTTTAATTTTATCAATTTCATCAGAAAAATTTAAATTGTCTTTTTGAATTGAATTTAAAATTGTTAGATTATTTTGTAATTGATGCAAGGAGTCTACACCTATTAAAACTTTATCAATATTTTTATTTTTTAAAACATAATTTAAAGCCAAATATTCAATTGAAATGTTGTTTTTTTTTGCGATTTCATTTAAGCAATCTAAATATTTTTTAAAAGAATTTATTTTATAAGGTAGTTTATTTGAAGGCATAAAAAATAGTCCTTGTAAAAAAACAGACCTAATGTGTAATTCTTTATTGTTTGCTTTTGATTCTATAATTAATTCAGCTCTTTGATTTGAGTTATCTAATAAATTATAAGGGAATTGAATAACATCAATTAAATTCGATTTTATTGCATCTGAAAATTGTTCGTTAGTATATACAGAAATACCTATTTTATTTATTTTTTTTGTGTCTTTTAAATGTTCTAATTTTTTTATTGTATTAGGATTAACACATTTGAAATCAGAAAAATTATGGAACAAATACGCTTCAAAATTATCAACATTACAATCTAGTAGTTCATTATTAGCTTTTTCAATAATTGATACTTCATCAATAAAAAATTTATTTATTATTTTATATTTATTTGCGAATTGTTTATGATAATTTCCTATAATTTTTATAGAATCACCATACGCTACAGATGTATCTAAAGTGTTTATACCATTTAAATATGCTAATTCAAGAATTTTATTTATTTCTTCATTTTTTGGTTTGCCATTTTTATTATTTATGCCATAATCTAAGCCAAACTGAACAGTTCCAAGTACAATTTTATTAATCAACATTATTTAGTTTTGATAAAGAAATTAAATCAACCCAAAGACCTTTTGCATCAATAAAATGTTTTTTAAATATCCCTTCAATAACAAAATTATTTTTTAAAAAAGATTTTTCTGAACCTTTATTGTTACTATAACAACCCGCTGTAACTTTATTGAGTTTTAAAAAATCAAGTGCATATTCTGAAATTAACTCAATTGCTTGAGTGGCATAACCTTTTCCCCATTGATTTTTGTCTCCAATCATTAAACCAATATCTCCTCGTTTGTGGTGGTGATTAATTGGTCCTAATTTTATGTTTCCTATATGTTTGTTATTCGAGTTTAAACAAATTGCAAAAAAATAGTTTAATTCATTAATATTTGTTTCAACTATGAATTTTTTAACGTTGCATACGCTTGCTAAAATAAACCTGCTTTCTAAAAATTGATTAACTTCCTTATCATTAAGCCAAGCAACATACTCTTCTGTTGCATCATTTTCTGTTATTGGTCTTAAAAAAATATCTTTACCTTTTAAAATCATTTATTTATGTAATCTTATAGGAATGTTAGCGTTTGCAATATGAGAACGCGTTTGAATTGGATTTTGATCTTTAAAGCAAAAATAGGTTCCTGCACTAACAGCATCAGCTCCTGCCTCAAATCCCTCTATGAAATGCTTAGCTAAACCACATCCCCCAGATGCAATTACAGGAATTTTAACATTACAACAAACTTTTTTTAATTCAATTAAATCGAGGCCATTATTACATCCATCATGGTTAATGTTTGTTATTAATAATTCTCCCGCACCAAGTTTTTCACATTCAATAGCCCAATCAATTAAATGTACATTGGTTTTTTCTTTCCCATTATTTATAAATACAATTGCTTTTCCGTTTTCTAATTTATAATCAATACTACAAACAATGCATTGAGCTCCATAAATAGAACTTGATTCTTTTATGAAATTAGGGTTTTTAAACGCATATGTATTTAATGAGATTTTATCAGCACCATTTCTTAAATATTCTCTAATAATTTCAATTGAGTTTATACCTCCACCTATTGTAATAGGCATAAAAATTTCTTCGCTTAATTTATTTAATATTGGAATTACTTTTTCATGAGAAACATTTTCTGATTCAATATTTAGAAAAATTAACTCATCAGCGGCTTGAGCCTCGTATATTTTTGCCTGTGAAACTGGGTCACCTGCATTGATAGTTTTTTCAAATCCAACAGTAGTTACTAATACCAATTTAGAAATTGAACCAAATTGCATTGGTTTTAATAATAACTTAGGTATTAAACGTTTTTTAAGCATTAAAATTTTTAGTTATAAAGTTTTTTAAAACTAATAATCCTAACTCTTGGCTTTTTTCAGGATGAAACTGACAACCTATAATGTTGTTTTTACATATTGCTGCAGTATAATTGTTTTGATGATTAATAGTAGCTATTACATTTGACTCATTTAAACATTTCATATGATAAGAATGAACAAAATAAAATTCAGGAATTGATTTTATTCCATCAAAAATAAAATGGTTTTTAATAAAAGTTTCAGCCCAGCCAACGTGTGGAATTCTATATTGTTTATCTGTTACTTGCATTAATTCTACTTCTCCGTCAATCCAATTTAAACCAGATGTTTTAATTAGTTCATTTCCAATTGTTGCCATAACCTGCATACCTAAACAAATTCCCAAAATAGGTTTTTTATTATCTACAACTTGATTTTGTAAAATCTCAACAAAGCCTTTTTTATTAAGATTATTCATGCAATCGGGGAATGCACCAACACCAGGTAAAATTAATTTATCATAATTTTCAACCTCATTCGCTGATGTTATTATTTCAACCTCATGTCCTAAATACTCAACTGCATTTTTAACTGAGAGTAAATTCCCCATGCCATAATCAATAATTCCTAACATCTAAAGTAAACCAAATCGTTTAAGCACCACTTCAGATTCTTCACGGGTTAACCCATCGCCTTTATACCATGCGTCAAAATCCTCCATACGTTTACTTTCATTTACAGTACTATTCATGTCAAATTCCCATGGTGAAACTTGATGAGACATAGCAACATCAAAAAATTCTTTTTCAGTTAAACCTATAAAATTTAAAAATATTTCTAAACTTTTTGGTTTTTTGCCTTCATATTTTTTAATAATTTCTAATGCTTTATCGCGTTCCATTCTATTATGTCTAATATCAATAGACATTAAATGAGTTGGACGAGTATAGCCTCTTTTAATATATTTTATATAATCACGCACACCTTGCATATAACATTCAATTTTTTCGTAGGTATAACTTTCGGGTACATTCTCTACCTCATCGCCTTTCCATTCTAATTCTTCTTGAATAATTTTCACTTGATCTTTTACATTCCAAGGAATATATGATCCTAAGCAAACTGAACGGTAATTTAACTTTCGTAAATCTTTTAATGGAGGATATGAATATGGTTTCACATCACGTGGGTCTAAATCTCCACCAAAACGAACTAGCATATCTTCAGCATTTATTCCTAAGTTAACATATCTGTTAAATCGTTTTTCATCAACTTCCTCTGCTTGATCGTATGAATAGTATGAGGTGTATTCAGCCGAAGGCTCCCCCCAAAATATTAAAGGTACATTGTAACGTAAAGCAACCCACATTGGGTATGAAAATATACCTGTATGACAGTGCCAACAGAAATCTCCTTTTTCAAGAAAAGATTGAAGCATTAATTTTTTTACAACTTTCCAATTAGGGGTAAAATGATGAAAGTCAACACCTAGTTTTTTTAATACTCTTTTTGTGTTTTCCTCCATATTTGGACGAAGAAACCCATGATCGAATCTAACCACTAAAGGTTTTACTTTGTAATGTTTAACTAAGTAGTATAAAGTCCAAACACTGTCTTTACCTCCACTAAAAGGGACTATACAATCATAATCGAATTTACCTCTATATTGTTCTATTAATTCTCCTAATTCTATTTTTTTTTCTGCCCAATTTATTGCATCTTTTACTGCAATATTTGTACATACATTACAAACCCCTTTATCGTCATATACAATTGTTTCATGCGTTTCTGGTGTTATACATTTAGTGCATCGTTTTAAATTATTCATATAATTTTTGTGTTAATTTTTTACCCTGTTTAATGAAATATTTTTCAAATGAAATATATGAAATATAACTAATTGCAATTGTAAGTATAATAGATAATCCAAAACGGTACATTTGCGAGTAATTAACTAAAAAAGTATCTAAGATAAATTTTGAATAGGTAAAACAGATACCATGAACTAAATATAAACAATAACTTATTTCAGCAAAAAATATACCAGGTTTATGAATGAAATTTGGTAGTTTATAATTTAAATTATACAACCCAAAACAAATTAAAACACAGCATAAAGTAAAAATTAATCTACTCCAATTAGTTACAAGAATAATTCTATCGCTAAAATTTGTAGGATAAAAAACAAATATTAAAATACCAATTATTATAATTAAAACAAATTGAAACTGTTTAATTTTAATATTTATTATTTTTGAAACTATTCCAATTAATATACCAGTTAAAAATAAAAATAATTGATTGAATGGATTTACATAGCTAGCCCATTGGCTATCTAATGTGTTGTTTATAGTAAGTATTGATGTAGAATAGTAGAAATAAATAATTAATGTAAATAAACACATTAAATAAAAAACAATTTTACTTTTATGATATGTAATAAAATAAAAAATAAAAAATAAATAGAAAACCATTTCATTACCAATAGACCAGCCACCATTTGTATAATAACCTGCAGGGGTAAAGAAGCCAAAAAGACAAGTAATATTTAAAATTAAATTTTTTATTGGTACTGATTGATTAAGTGTTAAAACGGTTAAAATTGTAATTAAGGCGAATAAGGGTACAATTCTGAAAATTCTTTTAACTATAAAATTAGCTATGTTTTTTTTATTTACTTCTAAATTAAAATATACATAAAACAAAGTTAATCCGCTTAAAATATAAAATATAGAAACGCCATAAATTCCAACTCTTCCTATAGGGTTTGATGCATTAAATGCTCCTAAAGTCCAAGCCAGATAGTGATAAAACATAATACCTAATGCGGAAAATCCTCTTAAGTAATCTAAATAATGAAGGCGATTATTGTTCATCAAATTTTAAAACGAGTTGAATAATAAAATTCTGTTCGTCCTTTGAAAGAGTTGGGTACATTGGTAAACTTAAACATTCTTTATAATAATCTTCTGCTTCAGGAAAATCTCCAATTTTATATCCTAAATTCTTATAATAAGGCATTGTATGAACTGGAATGTAATGAACTTGAGCAAACACATTATTTGCTTTAAGTAAATTATAAAGTTCTAATCTTTTTTTAGTTTTAATTATAAATAAATGGTAGGCGTGCCCATTTATTTTTTCATTAGATTGAATAGATATGTTTTTGCAGTTTTTAAAAGCATTACGATATATTTCTGCAATTTCTCTTCTTCTATTTAAACCTACATCAGCCCTTTTTAATTGTGAAATTCCTAATGCGCATAACATATCTGGAATTCGATAATTATACCCCAATTCTTGCATTTCATAATACCATGGTCCGTGATTTTCAATTAATAAATCTGCATTTTTAGTTATTCCATGAGTTCTCAATAAAATTAATTTATCGTATAAATTTTTATTATTTGTCGTTATCATCCCGCCTTCGCCAGTTGCAATATGTTTTACAGGATGAAATGAAAAAATTGCTAGTTCGGCAAAATTAGAATTTCCACATAATTGTTTTTCACCTTTAGAGTCAATAAAAAATCCTCCAGGTGCATGACAAGCATCTTCAATTATCCATAAATTATTTTCTTGTGCAATTTTTTTAATTTCTTCTAAGTTAACAGCTAAGCCTGCAAAATCAACCGGTATAATTCCATTAAAAAACCCTTTTGGTTTTGAACGTATTAATTCAATTAATTTATTTGTGTCAATTAAAAAAGTATCAGGATTAATGTCGCAAAAATAAATATTACCTTCACAATACTTTATGCAATTTGCTGTAGCAGCAAACGTTATAGGTGTAGTAATAACATTTGCACCTTTTTTTACATTTAACGCTAAAGCACATAAATGTAATGCAGCTGTTCCATTACTTACTGCTACAGCATATTTTGAACCAATATATTTAGCAAATGCTTTTTCGAATTCAAGAACTTTTGGGCCTTGAGTTAAATAATCAGAAGTTAAACATTTAATAACTTCATTAATATCATCCTGTGTAATTTCTTGTTTGCCGTATGGTATTGACATTTAAATATTGTATTTTTGAAAATTAGAAAACTCGTACTCCTCAAAATTGTTTAAATCCAATTTTAATGCTTCTTTTTTTAAATCAATTATTTCTAATTTATTTTGAGTTTTAATTTCATTTAAAAATTTTTCATTAAAATTTTGACTTTGCCAACTTTCTACCATATATCTTCTATATTTTAAGTAGTTAATATATCTTTTTAAATGAATATCATCTTGTCCAAAAGTTAAAAAAATTGCCACTCTATCTTTTTCTGATTTTTGAATAAATACTTTTGGGAGATGATAGTATAATCTATGAGATAGCCAACCACCTGTATCATCACCCATTAAAACAGGGAAATCAATCCCTTTAATACGTTTTGCGTTTCCAGAATGGGTTGTTGTTAAATACCAAACTATAATATCACCTTTTTGTGAAGGTACGTTTATTTTTTTTCCAACCTTTAAATTATTATTATGATGTGATTTTTCTCTTACAACTAATCCTTCTGAAAAATTTTTATGATCCTGTAAATAAATTCCAACTCTAATTAAGCTATATCCAGGTTTCCAATCAATTCCGTTTGAATTTTCTCTATCAACAGAATCTTTATGAAATCCATTTGAAATTCTGCCTTCAAAACTTGCTATTTGAAATCCACTATCACCAAAATAAACCGGTTTACTTTCAAAGAAACTGGAAATAAAATCAATAAATTTTTCATTAGTAAATAAATGATTTAAGTATGGATTAGATAAGATTTCTCCATTTTTATTTGTCTCAGAATAAGTTCTAAAACAATCATTTCTTAATTTATCACAGTACTCTTGGTCAAAAATATTTTTACATAAAACCCAACTGTTTTCTTGTAATTTCTTTTTGTAATTCATAATTAAACTGGTTTAAAATTTTCATCTACATGTTTAACAATTAAATCCCTTAATTCTTCAACACTATTCCATTCAGTGTTTGTTCCACTGTTATACTGAAATCCTAAAGTAACTTTTTTCGCATTAAATTGTTTTATATAATCTTTTATATTAAAATTAGGGACTTGAGGTAGTATTGCGTAATACTTGCCTAAATCGTAGGTAGTAAAAGAATCAGAAGAAGTTATCATTTCTTCATGAATTTTTTCACCAGGTCTAATTCCTACAATTTCATGTTTGCAATTTGGGCCAATTGCTTTTGCAACATCAGTAATTTTATAGGAAGGAATTTTTGGGACAAAAATTTCTCCACCCCAAGCTGTATCCGCTGCATCTAAAACCATTTCAACACCATCTTGAAGTGAAATATTAAAGCGAGTCATGGTTGCATCAGTAATTGGTAAAACGCCTGACTTTGCTTTATTAATAAAAAAGGGAATTACGGAGCCATTAGAACCCATTACATTTCCATAACGCACAACAGAAAATTTAATTTTATTTAAACCTTTAATGTTATTAGCTGCAACAAATAATTTATCGGAGCATAATTTTGTGGCGCCGTACAAATTAATTGGGGCGGCTGCTTTATCGGTGCTTAAAGCAACAACATTTTCAACGCCACTTTCTAAAGCGGCATTTATAACATTTTCAGCACCCATTACATTTGTCATTACGCATTCCATAGGGTTATACTCAGCAATATGCACATGTTTCATGGCTGCTGCGTGTATAACTAAATCAATTCCTTTAAATGCTTTTTTTAAGCGTTCAAAATCACGAACATCTCCGATAAAGTAGCGAATATTTTTATATACAGTATCTGGATATTCTTGATTCATTTGAAATTGCTTTTGCTCATCGCGTGAAAAAATAACTAATCTTTTAAAATTTGGCCAACGATCTATTATTGTTTTAGTTAGTTGTTTACCAAGTGAACCAGTTCCTCCTGTAATTAAAATACTTTTATTGTTTAAATCCATAATACTTAATCTATTTCTTTTAATTTTAATTTAAATTTAATATACTTTCTGCGAATTGTTTATAATTTTTTTCTGCGTCAAAATTTTCTTCCCAATGCTTTCTGCATTGATTATGAAATGTTATTGTATTTTTATTACTGCTTTTAAATTTTTCAATTTTTTCTGCTACATCTTTTGCAACAAAATTTTTGTCAATTAAAAACCCAGTTTCGTTATTGCAAATTTCAGAACAACCGCCAACATCAGTACTCATTATGGGTATTCCAAAACTTTGTGCTTCCATCATTGATACGGGTAAACCTTCTGAAAAACTTAAACTAGCAAATAAATTTATTGAATTATTTTGATAAAAATTTAATACTTCATGGTTTGATAATTCTCCATGAAATATAACAGATATGTTTTTAGGCAAAACTTTGCATTTTTCTTTTAACAAGTCAAAATCTTCACCATTTCCTATTACATGCCAAATTAATTCAAAATTAATATGCTTTAATATTTCAGGCATTAAATCTAAACGTTTTACATTTCTTATAAATGAGCAAGTGAGAATTGAAAAAGTGTTGTTATAGTTAAAAATATTTTTAAAACTGTTATTTAATGTTCCTAGGTATGAGTATGAATTTTTAGTTTCATTATATCTTCGATTTGCATTTAAATGATTTAACCCTTTTTTTGAAACAGAATAAATTTTATTAAGTTGAGTATATTGAAACTTCCTAAATGGTATTACACCAAAATGAGTTTGGTTCTCAAAAACGTCAAACCCATGCCCTCTACTAATAAAATTAATAATATTTTTATTTTTTAGTTTAATCAATGACGCTTTTGTAGCTAAATTATCTGACCAATAAGAGTATAAAATAATATTGTTTTCTATTTTATTTAACTTAACATTTATATTGTTTGCTTTAGATTGAATACTTTTTAATAATGCAAAATTATATCTTAAATTTTTAAAAAAATGTATTTTAGATGGATAATATTTACAATCACTCATCAATACTTTAAAACAATTCCATTTATCAATTAGTGAAATGTTTTCTGAATTGTTAGTTTCAATTACTTCAACGTTTGAAGGTAGTTTGTAAGAGCCTTTAACATCTATATCTGGAATTAAATAAATTTTATTAAAATAAGTATAAATTATATTTAGCTCGTCTAATAACCAAATTTCTGATTTTTTTTCAGTATCAGGAAAATTGTTTGTTAATATTACCAAATTATGTTTCAATAAATTATTTTATTGAATTAAAAATCTTTACTAGGCCTTCATTTAAATTTGTTGAAGGTTTAAAATTAACTGCTTTAAAAAGTTTGTCAGATGAACCAAAACGTCTTTCGACTTCATAATCGTAACGTTTAGAAGGAGAATTTATTATTTTTATTTCAGATTTAGAGCCTGTAATTTCTTTAATTAGTTTTGCTAATTCTAATATTGAAAATTCATTTTCATTGGCTACATTAAATATTTCGCAACCATTAACCTTTTCTGTTAATAATAAACAGGCTTTAATGGTATCATCAATGTAAGTAAAATCTCGGGTTTGATGTCCATTACCAAAAACAGTTATAGGTTCGCCAGAAATACATTGTTCAAAAAATCTTGGAATTACCATACGGTTATCTTGTCCTGCACCATAAACATTAAAAAAACGAACAGATATTGAATTTAATCCTTTTTGCTCATGTGCAGCTTTTAAATATATTTCATTATATCTTTTTGCCATTGCATAACTAGTTCGAGGGTCAACTTGAATATTTTCAGTTACCGATTTTTCAATTGCAGAATGCCCATAAATGCCGCTTGTAGAAGCATAAATAATTTTTTTTACATTATTTAATAATGCAGCGTCAACTACATTTTTCATCCCTATTACTTCTGTATCCATTGTTTCTATTGGATTATCGGCAACAACATCAACGCCAAGTACTGCAGCAAAATGATAAATATAATCACATTGATTTGATAATTTTTTTACTACTTCAAAATTTCGAACGTCATCTTTAACAAAAGTTATATCGGATAATACATTTTGATCTATTTTATTCCCCCTAAGTAAGCTGTCTAAAACAATAACTTCATGTTTATTGCGAACAAGGTTTTTTACAAGATGCGATCCTATAAACCCTGCACCACCAGTTATTAAAATTTTTGCCATTTTAAATTTAAATTAATTTTTTCCAAAATTTTTCAATTTGAGGAACAAAATTTTCAAAAGTATGAGTAGTTTGCATTAATTCATTACTTTTCATTCCCATTTTTGCAATTATATTTTCATTATTAATTAAATAAATTAAAGCATTTGCTAAGCCTTCTGGAGTATCTGGTTCAATAAATTTTCCATTTAAATCCTCTTTAACGAAATAATTTGTTTGACCAACATTTCTAGCAATAATTGCATTACCAGATGCCATAGCTTCGGCCATTGATAGAGATGGGAAATTTTCAAACTCTTGACAAGAAACAAATATTTTAGATTTATTAAATATTTTATACAACTCACCTTCAATTTTTAATTCGATAGTTGATTCTAAGTCTTGATTATGAATTTTTTTTTCTAATTCTTCTCTTAAAATTCCATTTCCACATAAAATAAATTTCCAATTTTCGATTATTTTTGGATTTGATTTTTTAATTAAATCAACAGCTTCTATAAACCAACTTGGGTGTTTTTGCTCGTCTAATCTTGCAGCAAAAACTATAATGTTTTCTTTGATTTGCGGGTAAAAATTTTTGGTATCAGAATATCTAGATGTTATTGAATAACATATAGGATTATTTTTAAATTTTTCTTTGTTTTCTAAAACGTATTCTTCAAAATTTCTATACCATGAAAAATAGCCATCTATTTCAATTTCTTTAAATAACGGAAAATAAGTATTAATATCTGTTTCATTTTTAGATTTAATTCCAGGTATTAAATAACAACTTGATATGTTAATTACCAATTTTGGTTTTATCCATTTTGGTAATTTATTTAATTTTTTTAATAATGGTAGATAATGGAAGTTATATAGTGGTAAGTGAATTAATTTAATTTTATAAGTTAAAATAATTTTTAATAGATTTAAAAATTCTATTTGAGTTTTAAAACGATTGGATATAATTTTAAAATTTAAACAATTTATATTGTTTTTTAATTTCCCAACAGAGTTCAACTCATTTACTGATTGTTTATCAATAATATAATACAAATTAAAATTTTTTGTAGTTAAATCATTATAATCATCATAAAAATCGGCAAAAAAACGTTCTGCTCCCCCTCCTCCTTTTAAATTATTAATTCCATATATAAATAAAGCTACAGCTTTCACTTATTTATAAAAATGTTTTAAAATTTTTAATCCAGGACCAAATAATTTTTTAAAAAGGTAATGTTTTCTAAATTCTTTTTTATCCCATTGAGTGCCATAATATTTGTGAGGTACAGGTTCCTTATTCATAAACAATTCAAATTCATTTTTTGATAAATCGAATTTTTTTAAAGCATAATTGTAATCAGAATGTTGAAGAGTTGGATCATATGTGTCTTTCTTTAGCTCTTCAATTGCGTGTTCACGATTAATTATCTTTGCTGCTACTAATGTTGCTAAATGCGCTTTCCGTTTATCGACATTAAATTTTTTGGGAAGTATGTAGCCTTGGTAAAATCTGGTAAAGATAGATTCGTAATGTTTCCCACCGTAATCTTTCCAATCGAATTCTTTAATTAATAGTTCTTTTGCTTCTTCTTTATTATAATCTAACAAATTTAAAGGTGAAATAGAGAACATAGAAAATAAATTGGAATTAATGTATTGTTTAGTTAAACTTAATGATGGAAAATTTTTTAACTTTTTAGTTCCAAATTTTTTATGAATATTTTTAAGGTTTACAATATCTAACTTATCCTGAAAATACCACGAGTGTGGCAAAATTGCTTCAGAAGAAATATTATTTCCATTAATAACACTTTTTATTTTATATTTTCGAGCAATTTTATACAGTGTTGCAAAAATTAATTGATCAGTAGGGACTTCAATATCAATTACAGATGCTTTTATATATGCTAATTGCAAATCTTTAAACTCTTCCCAATTAATTACATAAGTATATAAATCAAAACCTGTTTTTGAAATTATGTTATTTATGTTTTGTACAGCTAATTCGCTATTCCAGCCATTATCAAAATGTACAACTAAAGGTTTTAATCCCACTTGTTTTACCCAATAGCATATATAAGAACTGTCAACTCCACCACTTAAACCAACTAAACAATCGTACTTACTATTTTTACCTAGCTCCTTAATTTTTTCAACTCCATCTTCAAGTTCTTTTAATCTAACATCTAATGGTCGCCAAATAGTTTTTAAAGCCAATGTTTCAAAATCTTTACAAAAATTGCAAACTCCATTATTATCAAAAATAATTTCATGTGCAGTGGTATCCATTACACATTTAGTACATTGTTGGTATTCTCTTTTATTCATTAATTAAAAGTGCATTTACAATACTCCATGTTTCTGATGCATTATTAACATTCCAAGTATTGTTTTTATATAATTTATTTATGTCGTTTTGAATTTGTTTTGAATTTAAAAAAGTTAAGTTCTCCATTTTTTGAGAATGTAACTGATCATTAACAAATTCTTTTAAAGGCTCTTTAATCCACTCAACAATTGGAGAGCCAATACCTATTTTCAAAGTTCTTGTTCTAATTTCATCTGGCAATATATTTTTCATTGCATCTCTAATAATTCGTTTAGTGTATCCGCCTCCTAATTTTGATTCTTCGGGTAAACTAAACATAAATTGTACTAATCTATAATCCATAAACGGCATTCTAATTTCAACACTGTTTTGCATTGCAGCTCTATCAAAATCTCTTAAATTAATTGGTAAACTATAGTAATGAAAATCATCAAAAAGGGTTTTTGAAACTCCATTAAATGGATTTGTATAAAAGCTTAAATTTTCTTTTATATATGTTTCATTAAACCAAAAGTTATTTTGTTTAATATCAGTTTCAGGTTTGTTTAAAAATGTATTTTTTATCGTTCTTTTAAGCTTAGATTTTAATGAATTATAATTATCAAATTGTTTAATTAAATTATCTGTGTTATAATTTTTAGAAAGTCCAGATAATATTTTTATCATTTCTATTGCCTTTGCTTTATTATTATTTTTTAAAGCCTCATAATAATTTTGTAAAGCGTAAGAATTATAACCAAAAGCATACTCATCTGCCCCGTGCCCATCTAACGAAACTGTAATCCCTTGATTACGCATTGCTTTATAAATATCAGTAATAGCAATTATTGGATTTGAAATAATGGAATCTAATAAAATCGTTGTTTTAGTAATTTCGGAAACTAAATTTGAGTAATCTGGTTGAATAAAGACTGCTTTTCCGTTGGTGTGTTTAATTACTTGTTCGGCATAATCTCTTTCGTCCATTGTTGTGCCAGGAAATGTTGCAACAAATGCTTTTTGCCAATCATTTGGCAAACGTGAAATATCTGATGAATTTGTTTTAAACTGTTGTAAAGTACAATAAACAGAACTTGAATCAATACCTCCACTTAATGCAGAAGCAATAGAAACATCACTACGCATACGTAATTTACAAGCATCAAAAAATATACTTTTAAATTGTTGTACTTGTTCGTTGTAATTTTTTGAAACTTCAATTAAATGATCTGCGGTATTCCACCATCGTTCAATTTTTAACTCTTTATTATTTGATAGTGTTAATGTGTGTCCTGGTAATAATTGATTTATTTCTTCAAAAATTGTTTGTCCTTTTGCTTCAATTATACTTGGGTTTTGAAGCGCTATTGCTAAATTATGTTGGTTAAATTTTCGGTTAAAACCATTAATGTATTTAAATGCAATTGTTTCGGAGGCAAAAGCAAATAAATTATTTTTTTTATAACTATAATGTAAAGGCTTTACACCAAACCTATCTCTGGCTAAAAAAAGCTCATGTTTTAATTCGTCCCAAATTGCAAATGCCCACATGCCATTAAATTTTAATAAGCAATCTTTTCCGTATTCGTGATAGGCAGCTAAAATAACTTCGGTGTCTGTTTCTGTTTTAAACGAATAGCCTTTTGTTTTTAATTCGTTTCGAATTTCGATAAAATTATAAACTTCGCCATTGTAAGTTATATGATAACGGTTTAAATAAGAAAAAGGCTGTTTACCAGCTTCAGATAAATCTAAAATTGATAATCTTCTATGCCCAAATCCTAAACAATTATTATTGTATAGCTCATAACCTGCTCCATCTGGACCTCGGTGTTGCATTGAATTAGTAAACTTTTTTAAGTTTTCTAAATCAATACTACTTTCATTTAAATTATATATACCAGCTATGCTGCACATAGTTTATTTATAGAATTTAATATGACATTATTGTTTTTAATGTTACTTAATTCTTTAGCAACAGAATCTACATTTTTTTTATAATTATCAATATCATTATGTGATAATTTTAAAATTTCTTCACTCATGGCTTTTGCTGTAAAGCCTTTAGAAACGACTCCCAAATTATAATTTTGAACATAATATTTCATATCAGTATTTGGTGTAACAGCAATGCAAAGTCTTGCTTGTATAAATTCAAAAAATTTATTTGGTAAACAATGCTCTTCATTAAAATTATTTGGCTTTAATATATACAAACCAATATCAAATTTATTTATAGCTTCAGGTATTTTAGAAAACTCTACTGGCTCAATAAAATTTATATTGTTGTAAGAAATATATTTTGAAAACAACTTATTATAATACTCGTTGTTAGTTTTAACTAACATTAAATTCAATTCATAATTATCCGGAAGTAATTCCATTAGCTCGCACATTTCTTCAATTCTTCTTCCTTCGAGTGCAGCTCCATGATGTAGTAATTTTATTTTTCGCGAATTAAAAACTGGTTTTAATTCATAATATTTAGTTGCATTAGTAACTTCGATCCAATTTATTTTAAATTCTTTTTCATACATTTTACCAATTGAAGCTGTAACAGAAAATGTTAAATTTATTTTATTGAAATAATTATTTAAAATCCAATTGTAATAGGGCTTAGTATATGTTATCCAATTTTTATTTTCTTCAAACTCTAAAGGATAATATTCATGCGCATTAAAAACAACTTTTGCTTGATTTGATAATTTTGCCAATAACGGTAAAGTATATATACCATGACCAATGTAAACATCAGCGTTTTCTTTTTGTAATAAATTTAAAATTTTATAACGTTCAATACTCCAATATTGACGATTAAAATATTTTTCTGTTCCAAATTTATACCCTAAAATAAATTTACTAAAAGCAGATTTTATTTTTCGAATAATTACATTACCTGTTGGCTGAAAATAAAAATCTTTATTTAAATTAATTACATCTATTGTATTTTCTACACCTTCTATTTTTGTGTTTGTTGAATATACCGAAATAGAATAATGATTTTTTAATGCTTCAATTGTTCTTAAAACACGAGGTTCTCGAGTATAATCAGTTATGCATATGATTGCAACTTTTTTCAATAGTAATTTAAAAAGTAATTTTATCTACAATTGTTTTTTGTTCTGGAGTTAAGTAATTATTGTAGGTTAGGTTAAAATCAGGCAAATAATCATATTTTAATGTAGCAAGTTCATTTTTGTTCATTTCCATTTTTATACACATATCATGTATTACTTTTTTTAAAGTGTTATTTAACAATAAGTATTCTCTCCCTTTAATTATTAATTCAGTTGTTTTTTCTTTGTTTAATAAAACATCTTTAAGTTTATCTTTTAAATTATTACTGTCAACTGAAATTACAGGAGGTTGAAAGCATTCTGGCGATTCATTAAAATATCTTGTTAAAGACACACAGCCAGAAGCCATAGCTTCAAAGGAAAGTAATCCTGGTCCATTTGCAAACAATTCATCTAATAAAATATCTGCATTAGATAGTTCATTTAATAAATCGTTATGTTGAATGTTTTTTATGTATTTAAATTCAAATTTATACCCTTCTTTTTTTAATTCATTAACTACTTTTACAATAATATCAGAGCCTTTTGCATTTGAATTACTAGGGCAATGTAGTATTATTGGAATTTCTCTTGAATTAATTTTAAAGATAAACTTGCTCACATCAAAAGGAAGCTGTAAGTGAAAGTAAGGTTGAGCTGCCATTGACATTTGATCGGGAACTGAGAATATACAATGTGCGAATCTCTCAAATATTCGTATTTTTTTTAATTTATTTTCAAATGACTCTTCATTCAAATAATCTTTAAAAGCTTCAGTTGGAACATTAAATTGTTTACAGAAAACAGAATAGATTCGTATTTCTGATCCTAAAAAATATCCAATTATTTTAGTTTTATATTTAACGATACTTTCAAAATCTTTTTCATTTATAAAAAACGTAGAATATATTGGAATATAAAAATCAACTTTTCGCAATATTTTTAATTGAATTTTCTTTAAGAATTTTTTTCGCTTATTCGGAAAAAATTTGTTTATTAAAATTATAACTGCATTAGTTACTTTTGGATAGTTTATAAGCCTATTTGAAATTAAATCAGCTATAAAACTATTTTGATTTAAGTTGTATTTATAATCGTAAAAAGGATTCTTATCAGCAAAAGTAATTACATTATATCCTTTATCTTTAAACCCATTAGAAAGAGTATGAATTAGACCAGCAGTTTCGGGACCTTCAATCCAAATTGTTTTCACAAAGTATTATTTTTTTGAAGTTTCTTTTAATACACAAAATTTATCATAAAAACTTCGTGTTACATACCCACTTTTTAATAAAATAAAAAAGAATGGACGCAAACGTTCAAATGTTTTTTTGTATGTTGGATAATCGGTATAATGTTTTGGTTTAGTATTCATAATACTTTCCCATTCATTATCAGTATAATTAAGTCTGGTTTTAATTTCAACTAACAAGTCGTTATCAAAAGGTTTAGGCTCTTTAATTTTTTCTAAAGCAACTTCGCGTTTCATTTGTCCACTTCTTACAAGTGCAGAATACTCGCACCAGCGTAAATCTATCCCAAATTTAATTGGTAAATAATAGTTATTAATAAAATAAGCAGTTCGGTTTTCCATGTGATGGCCACCGTACCATTGCCAGCCGTATTCACTTGCTAAAAACTTTTTAACTTCTTCTTTATTGTATTCTAAATAATATAATGGTCTAAATTTTTTTATTTTATTTATTACCATCCATTTAATCCATTTACTTAACCAAAGTAAAGGTGTTGATTTTATTTTACCATCACCAAATTGTTTATGAATTGAATGAATATATTTTGCATCCATATAAAACCAGCCTGGAGGAGAAACTCCTTCGGTTCGAAAAGAATGACCTTCCCAAATATGCTTAATGCCGTATTTTGCACAAGCCATGTAATGTGTTGTTGCTAAAGCTAAATCTGTTGCTGCTTCAAATTCAGGAACAGATGCTTTTAATAACGATTTTTGTATGCCTTCAAATTCTTTATTATCTACTACATGTGTAAACAAATCAATTCCTAATTTATCCAATACAATTTTTATATTTTCAACTGCAATTTTAGAATTGTATGTGTTATCAAAATGTGCTGCTAACACTCTTAAACCATAAACATTTTTTGCTAAATGCAACATGTAAGAAGAATCGCAACCACCACTAACACCAATAACAACATCATACGGTTTTCCTTTTCCGTCTTCTTTCATTTGTGCAACATACGCTCTAATAATTTTATCTCCTTCCTCACCTGTAGGATACTGAGTATTCATTGAGTCATATTGTTCGCAATAATTACAAACTCCATCTGAGTTAAAAGTAATTTTAGGAATTTCAGAATGATATATACAACGCTTACAAGTTTGCATTATTTAAAATACTTAAATTGAATTTCATTATTATTTATAATTACATTTCCAATGTGTTTTGCCGGTGTGCCAGCAATAATTGCAAAGTCAGGAAATGATTTGTTTACAAAACTTTGAGCAGCAACTACAACAAAATCCCCTAGTGTTACACTTTTTGAAATTACAGAATGTGGACCAACGTAAACATTGTTTCCGATATAAACTGGCAAACGCTCAATTGGTAATTTGTTGTTACTTAAAGTTGCTTTAACATTATCATGAGAGTAAATATGAACTCCTGCAGAAATTGTACATTGATTTCCAATTGATAAACCACCAGAGCCATCAAGTATTGTAAACATTCCTATCCAACAATTTTCTCCAACTTTTACATCTCCAATAACGTAACTAGAATCATAAATATTAGAACCTTTTCCAAAACCTAAACGTTGTGCGCGTTCCCACCTATCATTTACATGATCTGCCATAGGAAGCGAACGATTATAATGATTTAAAAAAGCATCTTCTAACGCAATATTCAATTCTTGCGTTTTAGTTAAATGTTTTTTTAACTCGTTATTATTTTCTAATAATTTTTTTTTATCCACTAATTTATTTAATTAAAGTTTTCATCCATTCAGAAGTTTTTAAAACTCCTTCTTCTAAATCTACCTGCGCTTTAAAATCTAAAATATCTTTTGTTTTTTCAACACTTGGAATTCGAATTGCAATATCTGCAGATAAAGGTGGGTCAAAAACTATTTTTGATTCTGATTTTAATACTCTACATACCAATTGTGCTAAACCTAAAATTGTAATTACAGCGCGTGCATTACCAATATTAAAACTTTCGCCAATTGCTTTTGGATTTTCAACACAACGAATTAAACAATCAACAAAATCATCAACAAAACACCAAGCTCGAATTTGAGAACCATCACCATCAATATGTATATCTTCGTTTTTTAAAGCTTTTTTAATAAATATTTGTATGGCACCTTCGCCTGTTTGTCCGGGACCATAAACGTTAAACGGACGAACAGTAACTACAGGTAATTTATATTGTTTATAATAGGCATGTGCTAAATGTTCGCCAGCTAATTTACTAACTGCGTAAGTCCAACGTGCTTCGCCTGCACTTCCTGCAACTGTTTGGTCGCTTTCTGAAGATTTAAAAGCCATAGAACCAAATACCTCCGATGTAGAAAAATCTATAAATCTATCTTTAATTCCATTTTCCATAGCCGCTTGCAAAGCGTTAGCAGTTCCTATCATATTAACACGCATTGTTCTTACTGGGTCTTTTATTACAGTATCAATACCTGCAATACCTGCTGCGTGTATAACAATATCAGCACCTTTCATTGCACTTGTTAAAGTTGGTAAATCTAAAACATCGCCTTTTACAATTTTTATATTTTGATGATTTGCAATTGAACTGTTTGTTAACGTGTCTCTATGAAAATTATCGTAAACAAGAATTTTGTTAGTGTTTACATAATGTTTAATAAGTGTGTTGGCAATGAAACCCGCACCACCTGTAATAAAAATTGTTTTATTATTTATCATGATATTAATTGATTTAACGTATTTGAAATATATTTTATTTGCTCTGTATTTAATAATTCGTATAGAGGCAATGCTAAACCTTGTTTATAGGCAAGTAATGCGTTTGGAAAAAGTTCTTCGCTATTTAAATTGTATTTGTTTTTAAAAGATTTCATGTACGGCATACATTGCGCACCATAATTTGCTCCAATGTTTTTATCGCGTAACTTAATTATAAGTTCATCACGATTTATATTTTCATTTACTAAAACATGAAATGTTTGCCATGTATGTTTGGTATAATTTGGAACAAAAGGCAATTTTATTTTAGTTGTTTTTAACTCACTAAAATAAACCTCAGCTAAATTTTGTTTATAATTAATTGTTTCATTTAAGCGAGGTAATTGAGAAAAAACTAGTGCGGCTTGAAAATCAGTCATTCTATAATTAAAACCAAACCTTGTAAAATCCATTTTACCATTTGTAATTTCGGTGCCATGGTTGCGTAATAATTTTATTTCTGAGTCTAAAGTTTCTTCATTTGTTATTAATACTCCACCTTCGCCACAACTTATAGCTTTGCGCGGGTGTAAAGAAAATGAACCGAAATTGCCAAATGAACCAACATGTTTGCCTTTGTATAATGCGCCTAATGCACAAGCTGCATCTTCAATTACAAACAAATTATGTTTTTTTGCAATTGCGATAATAGAATCTATATCGCAAGCTAAACCAAATTCGTGTACAGGAATAATTGCTTTAGTTTTACTTGTAATAACACTTTCTATTTTTGTTACATCAATATTAAATGTACTAATATCTATATCAACAAAAATTGGTTTGGCTCCAACCAACTCAACTACATTAGCAGTTGCCATATACGAAAACGCAGGAACAATTACTTCATCGCCAGTTTTAACTCCTAAAGCAATTAATGCTAGGTGCAATGTTGCCGTACCATTACTTACAGCAGATGCATATTTTGTTTTAGTAAAATTTATAAATGAATTTTCTAATTCGTTTACATATTTACCTTGTACAAGCATTCCACTTTTAAGCACTTCAGCAACCAAGTTAATATCTTGTTCTTGTATATTTGGTTTTGCAAGTGGTATAAATTCTGCGCTCATTAATATTAATTTATTTGCCAAGTAGCATTTAATCTGCCGTAACCTAATTTAAAGTCGTAAACTAAACCTTTGCTATTTGTATTAGTTACATTTAACACATTTAGCTCTAATACATTTTCTAAATAATCTAAAGTTGCACCATTGCTTAAATGCACTCCTAAACTCACAAAATATTTACCAGGTTGTAATTTGTTTTCGATGTTAACTTTAGTTTGTAATACTCCTTTTGATACTTTAATTAAATCATTATCATACAAAGTCATGCTATGAAATAATTCAACTCCATCGTTACTGTTTATTCTTGCATCAATAATTATATCGTTAAAATCGTTTAAAAAATCTATTTCCATTAAAATAGAAATTGAATTATTAAAATAAATGCTATTTCCGGTTAAGAATTCTTGATTTTCAATTTTTATATTTTTAATAAAAACATTTCCTGAATTTATTGTACGGTGATGCGCTTCAATTGTACCATTATTTAAAGAAGGATTTAAAGCTTCTAAGTATTTTGAAATTCCATCGGAAACAGAACCATCAAAAGTAACTTGTCCGTTACGCATTACAACACAACGTTTGCATAAACTTTTTACGGCAGCCATGTTATGGCTAACAAATAAAACGGTTCTTCCTTCGCCACTAACGCTTTTCATTTTACCTAAACATTTATCTTGAAACTCTTGATCGCCAACAGCTAATACTTCATCAACAATTAAAATTTCAGGTTCTAAATGTGCTGCAACTGCAAAAGCTAAACGTACATACATACCAGATGAATAACGTTTTACAGGTGTATCAATATATCTTTCAACACCACTAAAATCAACAATGGCATCAAACTGTTTTTTAATTTCGGTTTTGCTCATTCCCATAATGGCACCATTTAAAAAAACATTTTCACGCCCAGATAAATCAGGATGAAAACCTGTACCAACTTCTAATAAAGAAGCAACACGGCCTTTAATTTTATATTCGCCAGTTGTAGGAGACGTTGTGCGAGATAATATTTTTAACAGAGTTGATTTTCCTGCTCCATTTTTTCCAATAATTCCAACTACTTCGCCTTTGTTAATAGAAAAATTAATGTCTCTTAATGCCCAAACATATTCAGAATTTCCTTTTTGAGTTCTGTCATTTGTTTCGCCAACTTTTAAAAATGGATCTTCTTTTCCACGAACTTTATATAACCAACGTTTAAAATCATCTGATAATGTTGAAGTTCCAACTTGACCTAAGCGGTATTGTTTTCCTAAATTATTTATCTCAATTACTTTAGAATTCATTAAACAGTGTCCATAAATGTTTTTTCGGTTTTATTAAAAACCATAATTGAAAAAAATAGTACAATTGCAATTACAACTACAGCAGAAATTATATGCACAACTGAAAAATAACCCTGACCAGTTAATCCAAACTTTATTGCCTCTGTTAATGACATTACTGGGTTAAACATTAAAATAAATTTTGTCTTTTCACTAAAGGTAGATGCAGGAAAAACTATTCCACTAACAAACATAAAAAGTTGTAATCCAAATCCTAATAAAAAAGAAAAATCGCGATATTTTGTTGTTACTGCAGAAAACAAAATGCCTAAACCTAAAGCAAATAAACCCAATAATAAAATTAAAACTGGTTGTAATGCTAATACACTGTAACTTGGAGTTACATCGTTAGTGGTAATTAAATAAAATAAATAAGCACACAACATCATTAACATTTGAATTCCTAATCGGATTAAATTTGAAAACATTACAGAAATAGGCATTACTAAACGAGGAAAATAAACTTTACCAAATACAGAAGCGTTGGCTATAAAAGTGTTTGATGTTTTAGTAAAACATTCGGCAAAATAAAGCCAATACGTTTGACCTATTAAATAAAATAATAAAGGAGGTAAATTATCTGTTTTTAATTGTGCTTGGTGTGATAAAAACGTGTAAAGCAATGTTGTAAACAAGGGTTGTAAAAACATCCAAACAGGACCTAATATTGTTTGTTTGTACAATGCTGTTAAATCACGTTTTATCATTAATAAAACCAAATCGCGATAACTCCATAATTCTTTTAAATCGAGTTTAAAAAAATTACTTTGAGGTTTTACAATAATATCCCAATCGGTATTTTGATTTGTGTTGTTCAATTTTTATTCTTGAATTACAGTTTCTCTTTGCGGAAAATTAATTAAAACTCCCATGCCTTTTTTACTATATACAGCCATACTGCCAATTGCTGCGGCATTTGCATTTAATTTATATAATACATTTTTTAAATGATCAATATTACCGCAACCTCCACAGGCAATAATTGGAATATCAATATTATTAATTACTTCAGCTATTGTAACCTCATCGTAACCTTCCCAAGTTCCATCTTTATCAACACTGTATAAAAACAATTCGCCAACACCTAAATCGTTTGCTAAGTATTTTGCATAATCTATAATAGAAAGTTTAATTTTTTCGCCACAATATGAAAAGGGTTTTAATCCACCAAACATAGCCTTTTTATAATCAACGCAACCAACTACTGCTTGTGCGCCGTAATGTTCTATAACTTTTTTAATTACATCAGGGTTTTGTTGTATTAACGAATTTACAATAACTTTTTCTACACCTAATTTATAAAGCGTGGCAAAATCATCGAACGTTTTTACACCACCACCATATGCAAAAGGCATAAATGCTTCGCTTGCCATATCGGCAATTTTATCAAAATTTGGTTTGCGTTTTTGTTTAGTTGCATTAATATCAATTACAATTAATTCATCTACTTCTTTTTCGTTGTAAATTTTAATTGCGTTAATTGGGTCGCCAATGTATGAAGGGTTTTTGAAGTTTACTGTTTTTACCAAACCAACACCATCGTACAATAAACAGGGCATTATTCTTTTTAGAGCCATTTTAAAAAAATATTTTAAATTTTTGCGAAATTTTCTAAAAGTTTCATTCCAAAACGTAAACTTTTTTCGGGATGAAATTGTGCACCAAAAATATTATTGTTGTTTACCATACACGTAAATTCTTGTCCGTAGTTACATGTTGCTAAGCTTTGTTTATCATCAAAACATTTTACAAAATAAGAGTGAACAAAGTAATATCTATTTTTAGAATCAATTTCAACCAGTGGGTTATTTTTTTTCACAGAAACATAATCCCAACCCATGTGTGGAATTTTTAATTTTAATTGTGGGTCTATATTAAATTTAATTGTTTCAGCATCAATATACCCTAATCCATTTTTTACGCCTTCATCACTTCTCTTTGTTAACAGCTGCATACCTAAACAAATTCCGAGTAAAGGAACTTTTTGTTCTAACGCTTTTTTATTTAGTAAAGGAATTAAGTTAGATTTTTCTAAATGCTCCATTCCAGCATCAAAAGCACCAACACCAGGTAATAGAATTTTATCTGCTTTTTCAATAATTTCATGTTCGCCAGAAATAACTACATCTTTAGTGCCTATTTTTTTAAACATATTTAAAACAGATGCTAAATTTCCTAAACCATAATCAACAATAACAATCATAATTTTATTTTTTACCTGAATGAATAATAGCAAATTTACTTTTAAGATCTATAAATTTACTTTCGAAAAATTGGTATGAAAGCCAAGAAACGAATATTGTAATAAAAATAGTTAAACTGTATAGTAAAAAATTAAATACAATAATATTATCTGTTGGTGATATTACATTAGTTAAAATAACAATAACAATAGGAATTATCATTAAATGATACATATAAATTCCATATGATATTTTACCTAACCAATCAAAAACATTGTTTCGTAACAACTTAATATTTGAACTTATTACATTAATTATTATTGCTAAAAATAAAACCGAAATAATTAAGTGTTGTCCATCTTGTAATTTATCGGGGATTAAATAAATTATTAATAAAATGGTGGCTAAAGCTGCTAATGACAAAAAAGGAGATTTTAAGAATTCAATAATTTTATGATTTAAACTAAAGTAATAAGCTCCAATGCCTCCAATTGCCATGCTTTCAAATTTAGACATTGCTGTTAATTTTTTAATAACCGGATACCAATTTGTATTTGAATAATTTTTACCTAAAAATAAAATAATAATTTTTAAAGCAATTAAAAAAACAATTATTGCAATTAACACGTTAAGTAATTTTTTACTGTTTTTTACAATTAATGGCCAAGCAATATAAAACTGCTCTTCAACACCAATTGACCAAAGTTGACCAATGTGTGGTACAGCAGGAAACATTGAAAAAGCAAGGTTAGGTAACATTAAAAGAAATAAAATTAAGTTTAAATTAAAATTTTGATTAAAAGGTGATGTTAAATATGAAATATTAATTTGATTGAAATTAGGGAGTACAAAAAAACCTAATGCTAAAACAAAAAAATACAAAGGCCAAATTCTTAAAATTCTTCTAATGTAAAAATTTTTAACTGCAATGGTTCCAGTTTTTTGTTTTTCAATTATTAATAAGTAGGTAATAAGAAAGCCGCTTAAAACAAAGAAAAAATAAACACCTAACCCACCTAAATTAAAAACAATTTTTGACGATGACCAACAATTTTGAATTTTAAAACTGTTCTTAATTAATTCGACATGTGTAATTATAACTGCTAATGCAGCAAAAAACCTTAAACTGTTTAATCCTTCGAAAAAAATATTTTTTGTTTGGCTGATTTGCAAAATTTAGTTTAAGTTATTTTACTTTTTCAAGAGTACCTTTTTCTAATTTTATTTTAAGTTGAAAATCTAAATTTTTAATTATAACAATACAAAACTCCTTTTTCCCTACTTTTTCTATCACTCCAGCTAACCCTTTAAATTTACCAGCTTTAATTTCAACTACATCGCCAATGTTTACTTCTATTTTATTATTAAACTCAACATAGTAACCTTTAGATTCTATTGCTTTTAAAATTTCGATTTCCCGATTAGTAACTTTTGCATCAGCACCATTGTAACGCACATAATTAAGAATTCCTTCAATGTTAAACACCTCATCTCTTTGGTTTTGATTTGGTTTAATAAAAACATAACCATTAATTAAAGGAGTTATTACCTTTTTTTTTCGATCGCTCCATTGTTTCAATTCAGTTTTTAATGGCACATAGGCTTCAATTCCTAATTCAAAAATTTGCTTTGCAATTTGTTTTTCTCTTCGTGATTGAACATAAAGTACTTTCCAGGTCATTTTATTTAAAGCTTCGCCACCTCAGTTACATCAACTAAGCTGCAATATTAAGCTCAAAACCCTTTATTTACGCCATACCAACAATGGTTCAGCGTTATTGTTTTGAGTATAGTTTTCGTTAAATTCGTTATGGTTTTTAACCACTTCTAATATAATTTTTTTATTAACTTTTTTTTCGGCCTTAGCTACTAATTCTACTAAATAGTTATTGTTAATATCGCCAATTAACACTAGTTGAATTTTTTTATTATCAATGCCGCTTGCTAAATCACCAACTAAGTAAACCATTTCAAGATTTCCAATACGTTTTAACGTATAATCTAATACATACTCAATCCCTACCATTTTTTTTACAATATTTTGAATATCAGTAAATAATGGATGATTAGTATTTGCTCGAAACAATTTTTTATTTCCTGAAAAATAGGAATTTAAAAAACCTGCTTTTTCAAAACGATTAAGCTCTATTCTAATTGAGTTGGTAGATTCTTTTAATTCATCTTCCAATCCTCTTAAATATGATGAGGAATTGTGATTTAAAAAAAACTTGACTAAAAGTTTTAAACGAGTTTTAGACGTTATAAGTGCTTCGAGCATAAACGAGTAACAATTTTACTCATTTTTTTAAAAATATGCAAATTTTTTAGGCTAAATGCTAACTATTAGCTTTCCCGGATTTGTTCCCACCATAACCATAACCGTAGCCATAACCATAGCCATAACCGTAGCCATAACCTTGGTAATAGTAACGTTTCATTGATTTTGTTACACCATTTAACACAAAAAATAGATTTTTAATTTTATTATCAACTACTATGTTTTCTACAAATTTTACTACTTTTTTAGTAGAACTTGCAGCATTTAAAACAAATATTGTAGTATCAATATATTGCATTAAATAAATAGAATCTGATAATAAACCAGCCGGAGGCGTATCAATAACCACATAATCAAACTTTGCTTTTAACTCTTCTATTAACACTTTAAGTTTTTCTGATAACACAAACTCGGAAGGATTTGGTGGAATTGGCCCACTAAAAACAGCGTATAAATTATCAATTTTTGTTTCTTTAATTATTTCATCGATTGTATTGTTACCAACAACAAAAGTAGTAATACCAATAGTTTGAGGATTTAAATCAAATGATTTGTAAACCCTTGGTTTATGTAAATCTAACTCTAAAATAACTGTTTTTTTGCCACTTTTTGCCAATAAAGTAGCTAAGTTTACACTTGTAAAAGTTTTACCCTCGCCTGGTAAAAAAGAAGTAACTAAATAACTTTTAGAGTTATTATCAATAGATGCATAGCGTAAATTAGTTTGAAGATTTCTAAAAGATTCGCCAGCCAAAGAATTAGGTTTTTCGTGAACTACAATACCTTGGTTAGATTTTAGCCTTGGTAAAATTCCTAAAATTGGAATTTCTGTAATTTCTTTAAGATGCTCGATAGATTTAATTTTAGATAAGAAAAATGCTCTTAATAAAATTATACCTAATGAAAGAACTAAGCCAAAACTTAAAAAGGATTTTACAATTTGGGGTTTATTAGGTTCTACAATTCCATTTTCGCGAGGAGATTCAACAATTTTTACATCAGGTATAATACTAGCTTTTGCAATTTTTGTGTTTGCGCGTTTTTCTAATAAAAAGTTATACAAAGCCTCATTAACATTTGCTTTGCGTTGAATGTTGTTTACGTTTCTTAGCTTTGCTGGTATTTGTCTGGCTTCTGATAAATAATTACTAATTTGTTTTTCTACATCTTTAATTCTTAAAGCAGTTGCGCTTCTGGCATTATTTATATAAACTAATAAATCTTGTTTAGTTTTTTTAATAGCATTTTTAAGTTCAACAATATTTGGGTTTAATTCTTTTGTAGAGTTATAGAGTTTGTTTAATTCTATTTGTTTGGTGTATAAATCAACAGCTGCTGTATTCATAAAACCACTTTTTTCTACAATAAACACACTTGGTGGTAAAAATTGAGGGTCTTTATCTTTAATAATGTATTCTTCTAGATCGTTTAATGCCGAAACTTCTAAATTTAATGAAGATTTTGCCTTATCGTATTCTGAAATTTTATTTAAAAAATCGCCTTGTTCCCAGCTTAAATCAATAATATCTTTTCTAATTCTATAATTTTGCATTGTATCTTCAATGCTATTAAGTGAAAAACTAATTTCATCAATTTGTTTATCTATATATTCAATAGTTCTGTCATTTAATTCAATTTTTGTTTTAATTCTTGCTTGTTTATAAACTTCATTTAAAGTGTCTAAAATTATTTTTGCTCTTTCTGGAATTACATCTCTTAAATTTATTAATAAAATATTTGTGTAATCAGGGTTTTCAATAGATAAATTACCTTGAATGTTTGAAATTAAATAATCTTTTGAATGGAAAACTACTTGGTAAAAAACATCTTTAAAATTTAAAAAATCGTAGCTTTCATAGTCTGTAGATTTAGATACTAAAATGCTACAATCTAAGTCAACTAAAGGTTTATTAAAATACCCTTTTTTTACTACTTGTCCTTCGCCTGCTCCAAAAACTAGTTCATATTCATTAGCTCCAGTAATTTTAAAGTCAAAAAATTGTTCGTATAAATCATCACGTAAAGTATTAACCTTAATTTTAAAAGGCATACCTAAAAACTGTTCTTTTTTCTTTACTTTTCCTACAATATAATATGAAACCTGAACAGCATCAAGGTTTTTATCAACTACCTCTTCTATTAAATCGTAAGATTGTAATATTCTTTGCTCGTTAAGGTTATCAACATAACTGCCGTATTCGTAAAAACTTTTTTCGTTTACTACGTTACTGTTATAATAAGTATCGTTTACTTTAACTAAAAGTTGAGTGCTAACTTCATAAACATCGGTTAATCTGTAACTGTAAAACTGAGCAATGCCATAAATTATAGGTAAAATTACTACTGGTATCCACCAATTCCCTTTTAATACTCTAAATAATAAATTTAGATCTTTTTGGCTTACTATTGAATTTTTTGGTGCAGACACAAAGGTCAAATATAGCTAATTTTATAATATATTTTTAAAAATCGATTTAGACCAATTTGTTTGCACCAAACGTTTTTTCGTGTATATTTGCATTTATGACTAAAAAAATACTATTTACTTGTTTTTTCATAGTATGTGTAATTTGTTTATCAAATGCCGCACCTCCCCCACCTCCAGGTGGTGGCCCAGGCTGTTGGCCTCCTCCATGTATTCCTATTGATGGGGGTATTGGCTTATTAGTTGCTGCTGGCGTTGCTTATGGTGCTAAAAAATTTTTAAGCGCAAAAAAAAATAATCTTTAAAATTAATGCTTAATAAAGTAATTAAAAACGACTTTATAAGATTTTTAATAATTGCTGGATTTACTTATTTATTACTTTTTTTATTACATGTTTTTATAATAAAAAAATATACTTATTACGATCAAAAATTTATTGGAAGCATAATTACGGTAACCGAAACGTTGCTTAATTTATTTGGGTTTAAAACATTTACAGTTTTACAAGACCATGATGTGCAAGTTGTAGGAATTGATGGTTCGAGTGGCGTTTGGGTGGGTTCAAATTGTAATGCAATTTCATTATTTATACTATTTGTTTCGTTTGTAATTGCGTACCCAGGAAAAATTAAACATAAACTTTGGTATATTCCTTTGGGTATAATTTTAGTTCATTTTTTAAACATATTTAGAGTTGTAGCATTAGCTATTATTGCGCTTAAAGCTCCGCATACACTTGGATTTAATCACACTTATACATTTACTTTTTTGGTTTACGCATTCATTTTTTACCTTTGGATTTTATGGGCAAATAAATTTTCTAAAAAAACATGAAATTTAAACTTATACTAGTTTTACTTTTGTTTGGTGTTTTAGGTTATGTTAGAGAATTCTTTTTTGTACAAATGAATGTAATTCTTTATCAAAAGTATTACAATAGTGTAAATGAAGAGTTTCCGGTAGCTAAAATTATGCAGATATTTAACAATTTTACGTATGAAACGTTGTACTATTCAAAGTATATTTTTACATTAATTTCTGTGGGTTTATTTTACATTTTAAGTTTTTATTCTTTTAAATACATAAACCTTTTAAAAAACATAAAATATTTAAACTATTGTTATTTGCTTTTATTAACTTTAGCCTCGTTAAGTATGCTATATGGATATTTTATAAATAATAGATTGCAGGATAGCGAATACACTTTAAGTCGTTGGCTTTTAGGAATTGCACAATCTCCAATTGTATTTATAATTTTATTTGCTGCAAATAAACTTAATAACACATTAACTAAAACTAACGAATTATGATTAAAAAAGACACTTCTATTTTTAAATTAATTAAAGAAGAACAACACCGTCAAACAGAAGGTATAGAATTAATTGCAAGCGAAAACTATGTAAGTAAGCAAGTAATGCAAGCAATGGGAAGTGTGTTAACTAATAAGTATGCTGAGGGATTACCATTTAAACGTTATTATGGTGGTTGCGAGGTTGTAGATAAAATTGAACAATTAGCCATTGATAGGGCAAAAGAATTATATGGTGCGGTTTGGGCAAATGTACAACCACACTCTGGCGCTCAAGCTAATGCTGCGGTTATGCTGGCTTGTATAAAACCAGGCGATACTATTTTAGGGTTTGATTTAAGTCATGGTGGGCATTTAACACATGGCTCGCCAGTTAATTTTTCGGGTAAACTGTATAGAGCTACTTTTTATGGTGTTGAAAAAGAAACAGGTAAATTAAATTACGATAATATTGAAAAAATTGCATTAACAGAAAAACCAAAACTAATAATTTGTGGAGCGAGTGCTTATTCGCGCGATTGGGATTATGTAAAATTTAGAAACATTGCAGATAAAGTTGGTGCAATATTATTAGCCGATATTTCGCACCCAAGTGGTTTAATTGCAAAAGGTATTTTAAATGACCCAATTCCACATTGTCATATTGTTACAACCACAACTCATAAAACTTTGCGTGGCCCAAGAGGTGGAATGATTTTAATGGGTAAAGATTTTGAAAACCCATTTGGAGAAAAAACACCTAAAGGTGAATTAAAAATGATGAGCCATTTATTGGATATGGCTGTGTTTCCTGGTACTCAAGGTGGGCCATTAGAACATGTTATTGCTGCAAAAGCAGTTGCTTATGGCGAAGCTTTAACAGATGATTATTTACATTATTGCATACAATTAATTAAAAATGCACAAACTATGGCTAAAGGGTTTATAGATTTGGGTTACAATATTGTAAGTAAAGGAACCGATAACCATATGTTTTTAATTGATTTGCGTAATAAAAACTTAAATGGTAAAGAAGCTTTAGCTGCTTTAGAACAAGTTAATATTACAGTAAATAAAAACATGGTTCCGTTTGATGATAAATCAGCTTTTGTTACATCAGGAATTAGAATAGGCTCGCCAGCAATTACAACAAGGGGTTTAAAAGAAAAAGATTGTTTAAAAATTGTTGAGTTAATTAACCATGTTTTAATTAATAAAGATAATGTAAAAGAATTAATGAAAGTGAAAAAGAAAGTAAACACCATGATGGTTAAATTTCCACTTTTTGCAGGCGAATAGGTTTGCTTTTAACTATTTTGCAACTTGTATAAGTTAGCATAAGTGTTGTTGAGTTTTAATAATTCTTCATGTGTACCTTGCTCTAAAATTTCGCCATTTTTTAAATACAAAATTAAATCTGCGTGTTTAATACTGCTTAACCTATGACTAACAATAACGCTAGTTTTATTTTTCATCTCTTGTTTTAAATTTTTTATTATTTCTTCTTCTGTTTCAACATCAACGGCACTTAAACAATCGTCAAAAATTAATATTTGAGGTTTTGTAATTAAGGCTCGCGCAATGGTTATGCGTTGTTTTTGACCACCACTTAAAGTTACGCCCCGCTCACCAACTACTGTTTGGTATTTATCTTTAAAATTTAAAATATTATTGTGTACTGCCGATTTTTTTGCGTACTCAACAACCAATTCATTTGAATGCTGGTTTATTCCAAAAGCAATGTTGTTGTAAATAGTATCACTAAATAAAAAAACATCTTGAGGTACAATTGCCAAATTTTGTCTAATTATATTTATGTTATGTTCTTTAATTGATTTATCATCAAATAATATTTCGCCAAATGTACAGTCATAATTTCGAGTAATTAAATTTAATAAAGTTGATTTACCGCTACCAATATCACCAGTAATACCAATAGTTTGTCCTGCTAATAATTTAAAATTAATGTTTTTTAGAGCTGTTACATTATTTTCGGGATATGTAAAACTTACATTTTTAAATTCAATATCGCCTTTAATTTTATATTCGCTTGTATTTATATTTATAATATCGCTTTTAGTATTTAAAAATTCGTTTATTCTTTTTTGAGACGCAGAAGCCCTTTGTATTAATGATGTAACCCAGCCTAAAGAAGCAAAAGGCCATGTTAATTTATAAACATATAATATAAACTCTGTTATATTTCCTGCTTCTATTTTATTTTCAATGGCTAATTTTCCGCCAATCCATACTGTTATTAATACACTTAAGCCAATCATTAGCGACATAAATGGATGAAACATAGCCTCTATTGCATTAAGTTTTAAGGCAGTAGTTTTATAAACATTACCTTTTTTTTTCATCTCATTTTCAAAAAAAGATTCTCTACCGTATGCTTTTATTACTCTAATTGCACTAAAGGTTTCTTGGGCTTGAGTAGTTAAATTGCCTAGTTCTTTTTGGACCAAACCACTTTGTTTATTTATTTTATCGCTTACTTTATAAATAATAAAAGATAAAATTGGTAAGGGTAAAAAAACTAATAAAGTAAGTTTAGTATTTACATTAAACATAAATATTAAAACTGTTAGTGTAGTTACTATTGTATTTGCAATGTACATAATTGCAGGGCCTGTGTACATGCGAACTTTACTCACATCTTCGCTTACCCTATTCATTAAATCTCCGGTTGTGTGTTTTTTATAAAAACTGGAATTTAAGTGTTGGTAGTGATTATAAATTTCATTTTTTTGATCATATTCAATATGCCTGCTCATTACAATAATAGTTTGTCGCATTAAAAACATAAACAAACCACTTATTAATGCAAAACCAATTAACTGAACAGAAAGAAAAATAAAATCAGAATTAGGAATTTGTTGGTTTGAATTTATTAAACTTAATATTTTATTTGTACCATTTCTTACAATTACACCTTGGTATGTACCAAAAATAGTTGACAAGGCAACAAACAAAATACCTGCTGTAAAATGCCATTTGTATTTTACGAAGTAAAAATTAAGTGATTTTAAATTACTCAATTTTAAATACTAAAAATCGTTACTTAATTGGTTTGTAGTTTTTTGTAGAATTTCAAAAGCGTTTTCGGCCATTAAATTTTCTCTATCTAATGTAGGGTTAATTTCAACCATTTCGAAACAAACAATTTTTTTACTTCGCATAATGTAATAAATTAAGTTTCCTGCTTCTTTTTCGGTTATTCCATTGGGAACTGGAGTGCCTGTTCCACTACTAATTCGGCTATCCATACTATCTACATCAAAACTTACGTATATCATGTCGCAATGATCGAGGTAGTTTAAACTATCAATAGCTACACGTTCAACTGCTTTCTTTCTTATCTCTTGTAAATTAAAAACGCGTACTTTATTTTTTTTAATTAAATATTCTTCTTGTGGTTCAAAATCTCGTAAAGCTATAAAAACCAAATCGTTATAATTTATTTTTGGATAAATCCCTCCTAAATTCTTTAATTTTTCCCAATATTCTATTGTTTCATCATCGGGTTTATTTTGCTGCCTATCTTTATTATCTTCGCCCAAAACACAACTAAGCGGCATACCGTGCATATTACCACTTGGTGTAGTGTAAGGACTATGTAAATCGGCATGTGCATCAATCCAAATTACCCCAAGTCGTTTGTTTGGGTATGCCATTTTAATGCCACTTATGGTTCCTAAAGCCGAACTATGATCGCCAGCTAGTACAATAGGAACCTCTTCTGCCTTAAGTGTTTTTTGAATTTCTTTAGCTATTCGCTCGTTTAAATTGTAAATCCCTTTAATTCTTTTAGCATAATCATGCACAACAGGCTCTAAAAGTAACTGATTTTCATTTGGAATTTCGACTGTTTTATAACGTTTAAAAAAAGCACTTCCAAAGTCTAAAGCAGCTATTTTAATAGCATCTACACCCATACTGCTTCCTCTGGTTCCTGCACCAATTTCGCTTTTTACCTCAATTATTTTAATAGGTTTAATCATACTCTTAATATAAATTTAATTTTTTAAAAACCAGACATTAAAGTAAATAACTTACATTTGTAAAAAATACCATAAGTAAGTAACTTACATTACTAAAAAATGAACAATTCGTATTCAAACTTAATTAATCACACCTTCAATTTCCCTCAAGAGGGTTTTGAAGTAAAAGATGATGAGCTTTATTTTAATAATATTCCATTAATGAACATTATTAAACAATATGGCACTCCACTAAGAATCAGCTATTTGCCAAAAATTAGTTCTCAAATTCAAAAAGCAAAAAGACTATTTAATGTGGCCATGGCAAAGGTAGATTACAAAGGTAAATATGTATATTGCTATTGTACCAAAAGTTCTCACTTTAGCTTTGTGCTTGATGAAGTTTTAAAAAACGATGTTCATATTGAAACTTCAAGCGCGTTTGATATACAAATAATCAAAGAACAGTATCAAAAAAATGCCTTAAGCAAAGATACATATATTATTTGTAATGGCTATAAACGCAATTTATACAAACAATACATTTGCGAATTAATAAATGATGGCTTTAATGTTATACCTGTTTTAGATCACTTAGATGAGATAGATTATTACAAAAAACATGCAAAAGCAGATAAAGTACAATTAGGGATAAGAATTAGTACAGAAGAAGAACCTTCATTTTCATTTTACACTTCTCGCTTAGGTGTGCGTAGTTCGCAAATAATGGATTTATTTAATGGTAAAATAAAACCTAACCAAAAATTTGAATTAAAATTATTGCATTTTTTTATTAATACAGGTATTAAGGATACAATTTATTATTGGACAGAATTAAACAAATGCCTTCAGATTTATAAAGAATTAAGAGAGGTTTGTCCAACCCTAGATAGTTTAAATATTGGTGGTGGTATGCCTATTAGAACATCGCTTGGTTTTGAATACGATTACGAATATATGATTGAAGAAATTGTTAGCCAGATTAAAATGTTTTGCGAACAAAACGATTTACCTGAACCTAATATTTTTACTGAATTTGGAAGCTACACTGTTGGCGAAAGTGGCGCAACCTTATACTCTGTAATTGATACTAAACAACAAAACGACAGAGAAACTTGGTATTTTATTGATAGTAGTTTTATTACAACTTTGCCAGATACTTGGGGCATTAACCAACGATTTATTTTATTAGCAGTAAACAATTGGGATAAAGCCTACCAACCTACCAATTTAGGGGGTTTAACCTGTGATAGTATGGATTATTATAATACAGAAGCGCACACCAACCAAGTTTTTTTACCAGTAATAAACAAAACAGATAAAGTTCCGCAATACATTGGTTTTTTTCATACTGGAGCATACCAAGAAGCTTTAAGTGGTTATGGCGGAACACAACATTGTTTAATACCAGCGCCAAAGCATGTGCTTATAGATTTAAACGATGAAGGTGAAATAACAACACGTTTGTTTGCAAAAGAACAAAGTTACAAAAGCATGATGAAAATACTGGGGTATTAATTAAAAACCTCTTGCCAAACTGCTAAAGCGTATAATTTAAAAAATAATTTTTCTTCGGTGCTATTACTTAAATTTATTTTAGATTCAAAATTTGGGTTTAAAAAATTAAACTTTGCATTTTTAATTTGACTTATCATTTTATCTTTATACTCTAAAACCCATTTGGACTGGGGAGTTTCAAAGCCTTTTTTATCATATCTTTTATAAATTTCTATCGGTAATAATTCTTTTACACTTTCTCTTAAAAAATATTTACTTACGCCGTTTTTTATTTTTCGTTTTCCATCAAAACTAAAAAGCAACTCAATTAAATTTACATCGTCGCTAAAAGGGGTTCTGCTTTCAACACCATGCCACATGCCACACCTATCTTCGCATTTTAAAAATATTTTTAACCGTTTAACTTCAATATCGTGTATTAATTGTTCATTAACGTTACTAAATTGAATTTGCGTTTCTACTTTTCCGAATTGCAAAAATTCTTTAGTGAAATATTTTTTATAAATAGAAGTTTCAATTGTTATTTTACTTTTTAGCCAATCTTTTAAAAAGAAAATATACGGCGAGCTTATTGAAACATTTGATTTTCTTAATGTTTTACTTAACTCTGCTAATTTTCCTTCGCTCAATAATTGCAACCATTGCGCAACAAAATGATGATGATAACCAGCAAATAATTCATCAGCCCCTTGCCCATCTAAAACTACTTTGGTATTATTTAGCTTTGCCAATTCCATTACTTTAAATTGAGCATAGGTGCTTGTGCTCCATATTGGTGAATCTTGAGAATAAACTAATTGCTTAACTTCATTTTCAAAATTTGATAAATTAGGTTCAACAAAAAAATGGTTAGCATTAATTTTTTTACTAACTAATTTTGCAAATTTACTTTCATCTGTTGTACTATTTTTAAATTGAGCGGTAAAACAGTTTATTTTTTTGTTATTTATACTTTGCATTAACACAGCAATAGCACTACTATCAATACCTCCACTTAAACATGTTCCTACTTCAACATCACTCCTTAATCTAATTTGTATTGCGTTAATTAATTTTTGTTTTATTTCTGCAATAAGCTGCTCATCACTTAAATCATTATTATTTAAATTGTTTTTAGCTTTAAGCGAATAATATTTTTCAGTTTTTAATTGATGAGTTGTGTAATTGTATATTAAATTCTCTCCCGGTAAAAGCTCAGTTACGTTTTCAAAAAAGCTAGAGTTGTTATATTCAATATTAGCATTAATTAAATATTGATATATGTCTTTAGAATTAGTTTCTGCTTTTATTAATTGAGCTTTTACAAAAGCTTTTTGTTCGCTTGCAAAAGCAAATAAATTTAAATTATTTACATAGTAAAATGGCTTAACACCTAACCTATCTCTACTTGCAAATACTTGTTTGTTTTTTACATCAACAATTGCAAAAGCCCACATTCCGTTAAGTTTGTTAATAAAAGTTGGACCCCAAACTTTAAATGCATTAAGTACAACTTCAGTATCAGATTTTCCAAAAAATTGAACGCCCAATTTTATTAATTCATCTTTAAGCTCGAGGTAATTATAAATTTCTCCATTAAATGTTATCCAATACTGTTCATCTAATGTACACATGGGTTGATGTCCTGTTTCAGTTAAATCAATTATACTTAATCTAACATGACTTAAAGCAAAGTTAAACTCTAAATTAGCTTGTTGTAAAGCATATTTTGGCAGAAATTTTAATTCTTTTGATTTGTATGATTTAGAGTTAGAATAAAATGGAATGATTTCATTTTCATTTCCTAAAACATATCCTTCACCATCTGGCCCTCTATGTTTAATAGCTAAAGTTAAATTACTTATTGTGTTTACTATGTTTAAAGTAATGTTGCCTTTTAAAAATATACCTGCAATTCCGCACATTAGTTTTTAATCATATTTAAATAATGTTCGGCCTCTTTTAAATTTTCAATTAAATTGTTTTTGGGTTGTAAAACTAAATTATAAACTTTTTCAAAATCAAAAAAAGCACATTTAAGTTTAGCTTTAGTTTGAATTGAAAATGCAATTGCACAATTGTTAGTATTAGAACAACAATTAATTATTAAATCATAATTACCATTTAATTTGTTTTTAGGTAATTTTAGTAAGTTAACATCTTTGTTAGTTATAGTTTTAAAATCTTTAAATTTTGGGTCTTTAGCTTTTAATTCAAAATAAATAATTTCTATGTGTTTTTGTGAAGATTTTAAATACTTATCCAATTCATTTTTGTTAATTTCATTACTGTCAATTAATAACAAAATGGAAGTGATTTTATCCCAATTTACAAAATTGGTTGCTGCATTGTTTGAATAATTTTTAATTAAATTCTTAAGTGCAATATTTTGAATTCCTTTAAGCATTACAACACGAAGTTAACGTAAATTTTATGATTTTTATTGTAATTAAAACAACTTTAATATAATATTTACAAAATTTTAGTACTTGAATTTTGATTAATTTTAAAGCTCGTATAATATATAACATGAAGTTACTTTATTTTAAATTTTTAAGTTTGTTTTTGGTTTGTACAAATTTTATTTATAGTCAAACTAATAATGAGATTGCAATTAAAAATTTTACTAAATATTATAACGCAACCGCTTTTAAACAAGCCTATAATTTATTAAGTGTTGATTTTAAAAAACAATTATCTGAAATAGATTTTATTGCATTTTTAGAAAAAAACATTTATCAAAACTATGGTGAATGCATAAAATACAACTTAATTAGTATAGATAAAAACACTTATAATTATAGTTATATTTTTAAAGATGATAGTTTAAAATATACTTTAACATTAAATAATAAAAACGAAATTGATGAGTTAAGTTTTACTCCTTTTGCACAAAAACCTAAATCAAAACGCGTATCTTATTTAAGTGATAATAAATTGGCAAACAACCTCGATTTTAAAATTGATAGTATTGTTAAACCATATATGCAAAACCCAAACCATAACAGTTTAAGTATTGGTGTACTAAAAAACGATTCGGTTTATTATTATAATTATGGCGAAGTTAAATCAAACAGTAAAATTCTTGCTACAAAAAATTCTATTTATGAAATAGGGTCTATTACTAAAACGTTTTGTGGTAATCTTTTAGCTCAAGCAGTTATTGAAAATAAAATAAATTTAGATGATGATATTCGAAAATATTTAAAAGGAAATTTTAAAAATTTACAATTTAATAATCAACCTATATTAATAAAACACCTTGCAAATCATAGCAGTGGTTTACCAAGGCAACCTGAAGATTTATTTCATCAAAAAAACTTTAATCTTAAAAATCCATATAGTAATTACACAAATGAGCAAATGCTTAATTATTTATCTACAATTACTTTAAATAAAACGCCAGGTTCTGAAAACGAATACTCTAATTTAGGTGTAGGTTTATTAGGTTATATTTTAGAACAAGTTTATCAAAAAACATTTTCCGAATTAATTAATGAAAAAATTACAATTCCATTAAAAATGAAAAACACAGGCGTTCAAAAAATAAAACCTGATAGTATTTTAATTGGATATGAAAATGGTAATGAAGTTTTAAATTGGCAATTTACCTGTTTAGAGGCTGCGGGCTCTATATATTCTACAACAGAAGATATGTTGAAATATGTAAAAAGTAATTTGCAAAAAAACAGTTATAAAGAATTGGAGCATGGTATTACGTTTAATGTAGGGCATAAAATTGCTTTAACTTGGCATTTTTTAAAAAGAAAAAACGACCCTGAACTTATTTGGCACAATGGTGCAACCGGAGGATTTAGTAGTTTTATTGGCTTAATAAAAGAAAAAAACATAGGCTTTATTGTGCTAACTAATAGTAGTGCAGAAACAGATGTATTACCAATATCTATTTATAATTTTTTAAAGAAATGACTGTAGAATTTTTAGTTAACCGTTTTAACTTACTCCCACACCCAGAGGGTGGCTTTTATAAAGAAACTTATAGAAATGAAAATAAAGAGTTGTTTACAAATTTTAATGGAAAAAGAAACTTAAGTACTGCAATTTATTTTTTAATAGAACAAAATAATTTTTCTGCGTTTCATAAAATTAAAAGTGATGAAATGTGGCATTTTTATTATGGCGATGCTTTAGAGGTAATAGAAATAAATGAAATTGGCGAATTAAAACACACAGTAATAGGTAACCAAATTCAAAAAGGTGAAACATTTCAATATAACGTTAAAGCAAATACTTGGTTTGCAAGTAGAGTTTACAAAAATGGTACGTTTAGTTTTGTGGGTTGTACGGTAGCTCCTGGTTTTGATTTTTTAGATTTTGAACTTGCAAGTGCAAGCGATTTAATTTTAAACTATCCTCAACATAAACAAGTAATTATGCAATTAACTCGCTAATTATATTCTTCTTTAAAAACAATTCCTTTTTCTTCTAGCTCAATTAATAAAGGTTCGTAAATAGATTTTTTAATTGGTACAACAACACCTTCTTCTTTAAAGATACCTATTAAATAATTTTTTACACAAATTGCCAATGGTAGTCCAACTGTTTTAGCCATAGCAGTATTAATATTATCATCTCCAACAACAACAAGCGATGAAGTAACTTTTTTTAATTCGCCTTTTTTATTTTTATACTCAAATAAATGTTGCATTACAATCATATCTTTATCTGTTGTATTTAATTTCCATTTTTCTTCGAGTAAAGCTTGTAAATGCTGTGCTGCACTTGCATTTGATAAATGCAAAGGTTTGTTAGAAAATAACTCTAAATACTCCATCATTAATTCAATGTCATTATCCCATTCGTTTCCAACAAATTCTATTAATCTTTGTTTTAAAGAACCGTTCCCACTAGGTAAAAAAGCATTTATTAAATCAGAATAGGTTTTTAAATTAGTGTCTATTAACTTCGAGCCATCATCGGTTAAACCCAATTTAACAAAAACTTGCCATGCTTTGCAATAATTTAACTGACGCAAAGTGCCTCTAAGCATTGTTTTAACATTTTTCAAGCCATACACATCTATGTAACTTAAACTATCTCTGTTAGCATAAGCGTCAAAATTTCCATAACCATCAACATTTATAACATCAATGTTTTTAAACAATCTGTTATAAGGTAAAAATTTAATTTCCCCGTTTAATAAATATTGCGCTGTGCTTTGTCCTGCCAAAACTACGTTTCTTGGATTCCAACTAAATTTATATCCCCATGGATTGTTGTTAGATTCTGGTGCTACTAAACCACCACAATAAGATTTAAAAGAAGTAATTGCTCCGCCATTTGATTCAATTTCGTCAATAATTTTCATCGCACTTGCATGATCAATTCCTGGGTCTAAACCACATTCATTTAAAAACATCAACCCTTTTTTCTTAATTTCAGAGTTTAACTCTGCCATTTCCTTACTTACATAACTGGCTGTTGCAAGATTTTTTCCAAAAGTTAAACAATCAATTGCAACGGGCATATGCATAAATGCGGGTAACATTGAAATAATAAAATCATGTTTTTGAATAACACTTTGTCTTAAATCCTTATCATCTATATTAAATTCTATTGCAGTAGCATTTTGATGGTTAGCAATTTTTTGTTTTGCAAGGTTTAAATCTACATCAGCTACTGTTATTTGCCATTTATAGGTTATAGATTGTTCTAATAGATAATTTATTAATGTAGTTGCTGATCGTCCGGCGCCAATTATTAATAGTTTAGTCATGTTAAAAGGTTTGCTTTGTGTGCTTAAAATTACTAATTTTAAACGGTGCAAAAAATTACAATTGCAATAGATGGTTATAGTAGTTGCGGTAAAAGCACTTTAGCTAAATCTTTAGCTCAAAAACTAGGGTATAATTATATTGATACAGGTGCAATGTATAGAGCTGTGGCTGTTTATGCACTTCAAAATAATTTAATACTTAAAAACAACAAAATATTAGTTAACGAATTAATTTTACAATTAGATAAGGTTGAAGTTTCTTTTTCGTTTAATACAATTACAAAAACTACAGAAACCTTGTTAAATGGCGTAAACGTTGATAAAGAAATTAGAACCATGCAGGTTAACGATATTGTAAGTAAAATAAGTAGCATTAAAGAAGTAAGAGAAAAAATGGTTGCTTTACAACGAGAAATGGGTAAAAATAAAGCTGTTGTTTTAGATGGGCGAGATGTGGGAACTAATGTTTTTCCTGATGCCGAATTAAAATTATTTATGACGGCAGATTATGATGTAAGAGCACAAAGAAGGTTAGATGAACTACAAAGTAAAGGGCAATATTTTACACATGATGAAGTGAAACAAAATTTAATGACAAGGGATTATGATGACACACATAGAAAAGAAAATCCTTTAATTAAAGCTAAAGATGCAATAACATTAGATAACACTGATTTAAACAAAGAACAACAAATTGAATATGTTTTAAAATTAGTATCTGAAATGAAATTATTAACTACAATTGAAGAAAACTAAATTGCTAAAAATGAAAACATATTTAATATTAACTCTATTTATATTTAAGTTTGGATATTCTCAAACTTACAATTATTATTTTGGAAATTTACATTCGCATACTGGTTTTAGCGATGGTAATAAAGACAGCTTAACCAGCGGGGTAAGCCAACCAAGTGGCGCATATAATTACGCAAAACTTTCTCAAAATTTTGATTTTTTAGGAGTGTCAGAGCATAATCATTACTCTAGCAATAACAATCCTGGGTTTAAAAAACAAAGTTATGCCATAGGCTTAAGTCAAGCTGCTGCTGCAAATGCAAGTGGCACCTTTGTTAGTGTATTTGGAATGGAATGGGGTGTATCTTCAAATTACAATGGTCATGTTGTAGTTTATGGTTTTAATCAATTAATTGGTTGGGAACCAACAGTTAGTGGCGTTAGCGGAAACAATTACGATATTTTTAATGCAAAAAATGATTATGCTGGTTTATTTAGTAAAGTTAAAAATAACCCAAATGCTTTTTGTTTTTTAGCCCATCCATATTATACAGATTTTTGCCAAAATATGGCACCTGCTACAGCAATTTTAAATAGCCCATACAATGCAATGTATGATAGCGCAATTGTAGGCACACCATTGCGTAGCGGTTTGGCCTTTAGTACATTTGATGATTATTCAAATTACCCTGTTGGAAATTATTTTGATTATTTTAAACGTTTATTGGCGTTAGGCTACCACGTAGGAATTGGATACGACCATGATAATCATTATACTAATTATGGAAGAAGTAACGGTGGCCGATTGGCTGTTGTTATGCAAAACACACTTAACACAACAACATTATTTAACGCCATAAAACAAATGAATTTTTATGGAACAGATGACTCTAATGCTAAAGTTAATTTTTCGTGTGGTGGCAATATTATGGGTGCAATATTAACAATAAGCAATAACCCTACATTTAATGTTACACACAATGATGGTGATGGAGAAATGGCAGACAGTATTAAAATTTGGAGAGGTACAATTAATACCACAACCACTTTGGCTGCGCCAATAAACTTTGTAACAAACAATAACACACTAGCTTTTACAGATAATACGTTGTTATCTAACACAGATTATTATTACTTTGCAGAAATAAAACAGGCTGATGGGCAATGGATTGTTACTTCGCCAATTTGGATAAATAAAACTACACCTACCAGTTTAAAAACAGAAATTAATAATATTGAACTTACAATGTTTCCAAACCCCGCAAACACTAAATTGTTTTTAAGTTTTGGCGAGTGTAACGATTATAAAATTGAAATTTTTAACTTAATAGGGCAGTTAGTTTTAACACAAACAATTTTTGGTAACGAAACAACTTTAAATACATCTAATTTAGATAAAGGTGTTTACTTAGTTCAAGTTTCAAATGGCTTAACCCAAAGTAAACAAAAATTAATTATAGAATAATTTATATTTTAGTTTTACAATTAGCTTTCAATATTAAATAGTTTACTTTCTATATTTTTACTACTCATTAATTTAGAAATTCTTTCAGGGTGCGCATCTGTAATAAAAACCTGACCAAAATAATTATTTCCTACTAAATCAATTAATTTATTAAACCTAGCCTCATCTAATTTGTCATAAATGTCATCTAACAACAACAATGGCTTAACTTGTTTTTTGTGTTTTATAAATTCGTATTGAGCTAATTTTAAAGCTAATAAAAAACTTTTTTGTTGCCCTTGGCTTGCAAATTTTTTTAGCGAATAACCACTTATACAAAATTCTAAATCATCTTTATGGGGGCCAATAGTTGTATTGTGCGACAACCTATCTCTGTTTAAGTAATTATTTAATTCCGCTTTAAAATCATCGTTTATACTGTTTAAATAGTTTAAAGAAACGTGTTCTTTTTGTGAACTAATAAACTCGTAGTTTTTATTAAAAAGTTCAATAAATTCTTCTAAAAACAGCTTGCGTATTTTAATGATTTTTTCTCCATAAATAATTAACTGTTCAGTCCAAATTTCTAGTGTTTCATTATCAAAATAATTTTGCTCAAAAAAATTTTTCAATAAAGCATTTCTTTGTTTTAACACATGGTTATATTGAACTAAATTATCTAAATAAACTTTATCGTATTGCGAAATTATACCATCAATAAATTTTCTGCGTAGCTCGCTAGAACCATAAATCAATTCGTTATCTGATGGAGAAATCATAATTAAAGGAATAAATCCAATATGATCACTTAATTTATCATACTCTACTTGATTGCGCTTAAATAATTTTTTTTGATGTTTTTTTACACTGCATTGCAACTCAATTTTATCTAAATTCTTTTCAAAAAAACCTTGAATCATAAAAAAAGACTCATTGTGTTTAATATTTTGACTATCTATTGAATTAAAATAACTTTTGCAAAAAGCCAAATAATAAATAGCATCTAATAAATTTGTTTTACCTATCCCATTTTGACCAACAAAACAATTTATCTTTAAAGAGAAGTTACCTTCAAAATGCTCGTAATTTTTAAAATTAAGTAAAGTTAAACTGGTTAAATGCATTATTTGGGTAAAATTAAGTCAAAATTTGTGCTTTTTTGCATAAATCTGTTCGTTTTTTGTAAAAATATCTTATCTTCGCAGACTAATTTTTGAAAAGAGATGTCTGACTTGAATAATGAAACAACAGCAGAAGAAACTATTGTAGAGGAAAGTGCTAAAACAAAAAAAGCAATTGATCCTAGTTTACAAGGCTTTCAATTGTTTTATGAAAATAATAAAAAAGCAGTGCAATACATTGGTGGTGGCTTTTTATTACTAGTAGTTGCAATAGTTTATTATAAATTATATTACTTACCCGAGCAAGAAAAACTTGCCTCTAACGAAATGTATTGGGCACAAAATTATTTTGAAAAAGATAGTTTTGCAATTGCATTAAACGGTGGTAAATCAGTAATGTCGCCTAGTGGGCAAAAACAAATGATGGGGTTTTTACAAATTGCCGAAGAATATGGATCTACAAAACAAGGTAGTTTAGCGCATTATTGTGCAGGTATATGCTTATTACGCACTGGTAAATTTAACGAAGCTATTGAACATTTAAAACAGTTTAATTTAGATGATGAAATAGTTGCTCCAATTGCTGTTGGTGCAATTGGCGATTGTTATTTAGAATTAAAAAACAACGATGATGCTATAAATTATTATTTAAAAGCAGCCGATAAAAGCAGAAATTCTTTTACAGCTCCTTTATATCTTAAAAAAGCTGCATTTGTTTATGAATTAAAATCGCAATTTACACAAGCAGTTGAAGTTTTTGAACGCATAAAAAAAGAATATAATCGTACTGACGAAGGGAAAGATGCTGATAAAGAAATCGCACGATTAAAAGCATTAGGAAACTTATAATTTAAAAATTAAAAAACTTAAGGTTGGCAGTTTTGTCAACCTTTTTTTATACCTAAAAAATGGCAACAAAAAACAATAATCTTTCAATAATTAAAGGTAACTCTAAAATAAATATTAACCCTAATGAACGTATTTCAATTGTTTATGCTGAGTGGAATTCTGAAGTTACAACCCCTTTAATGCAAGGCGCAAAAGAAAAATTAATAGAATATGGCATTGCAATCGAAAACATTCATATTCATGCAGTACCCGGTGCATTTGAATTGGTTTCGGGTTGTAAACTTGCTTTAGATTATGAAATACCGAGTGCTGTAATTGCTATTGGCTGCGTAATACAAGGCGAAACTAAACATTTTGATTACATCTGTAGTGCAGTAACACAAGGCATTACAACTTTAAATACAACTTATGATATCCCTTGTGTTTTTGGCGTTTTAACTACTGATAACTTACAACAAGCACTTGATAGAGCTGGTGGAAAACATGGTAACAAAGGGCATGAGGCTGCAATAACTGCAGTTAAAATGATTGAGCTTAGAAATAAATTAGAAGAAAATTTTAATACAGAGTTTTTTGATGAAGAAGATTTTGAAGACGATTAATAAAATTGTACTTTTGGACTGATAAATTATAAGGAATCTTGTGTAAATCAAGAGCTGTCGCGCAACCGTAAAGTAGCAATACCAAGTCGGGATACTTATAACATTAATAAAAAACAATCCTCGCGATACAGGACTTGTTTCAAACGCTTTTGTTTGTTAATTGTATCGTATTAAAATATGAAACAATTAAGAAAAATATTTTTTACAATCCTATTAATCTACTTCAGTCAAAATTGTAAAGCTCAATTTCATCCTCAGGTAGGAAATTTAGGCACTAATGCAATCTACAAAGACAGTTCAATAATAATATCTTGGGCAACAAGTTGCACTGTTAAAAGAGGGTTTCAAGATATAACAAATTCAAGTTTAGGATACGCAAGCGCAGGAGACTCTAGCATGGCTATTGGTATTGCAGATGGCTCTGGTGTAGTAAGTTTAGGCGATGGAGGTGAGGCTATTTTAACTTTTAATTCTCCAATTAAAAATGGCTCAGGACCAGATTTTTGTGTTTTTGAAAACGCGTTTGACTCTGGGTTTTTAGAATTAGCAACTGTTTCTGTAAGTAGTGATGGAATAAATTTTTTCGAATTTCAACCCACTTCAAATACACAATTTACAACCCAAATTGGTCCATTTGACGCTGTTTTACAAGCAGATAAATTAAGTAACCTTGCGGGTAAATACATTGCAAATTATGGCACACCATTTGATTTACAAGAATTGGCTAGCATTCCGACATTAAATATTAATTCTATAACTCATGTTAAAATTAAAGATGTTGTTGGTTGTGTTAATTGCAACAATAAAACATTAGATAAAAATTTAAATCCAATTAACGATCCATTTCCTACTGCATTTGCCAGCAGTGGCTTTGATTTAGATGCTATTGGTGTAATTAATCAAATTCCTTTAACATTAAATCAAATTGATGATTTTAAAAATTCAATAAAAATTAAATATAATACTGAAGGAATTCTTTTAACTAATAATTTTAATGACAAGATAACTTTTTGTATTTATAATAATTTAGGGCAACAACTTACAACAAGTCAACTAGAACCAAATAGTTCTATACAAGTTAAAGAGTTTATAAATGGTGTATATCTGTTAAATTTTTGCACTTCAAATTTATCATTTTATGAAAAAATTATTAGATAAATTTGATTTCTTATTTTTATAAGAAGCCTATTTTTATTTAATTTGTAAAACAATGAGTTTTTTAAAAGAAATTTCTACTGAATTTCAATCTCAACAAACTGCAATTGTTGCGTTTATAAAACACAGTATCAAAACACCATCATTTACAAATGTTTACTACTGTGTGTTAGCAGCTTATTTGTTATGTTTTTTTTTGGAGGTAGTTTTGCCTAAACAACGAAAACATGGCGTTTTAAATAGAAAATTTTTTTGGCAAGATACATTTTATGTGTTTTTTAATGATTTATTTATATACCTATTAGGTTTTTTTGCCTTATGCGCAACAACCGAATTTGTTTTTTTGAAAATATTAGCAGTTTTTAATATTCATAGTTTAGAAATAGTTTCAATAAAAAAGTGGAATCCAATTTTACAAATATTAATTATGTTTTTAATACAGGATTTTTGTGAATTTATTGCACATATACTTTTACATAGATCAAATTTTTTATGGCGATTTCATAAAATACATCACGCGCAAGAAGAATTAGGAGCAGCATCAACAAGACATTTTCATTTTTTAGAAATGTGTGTTTTTAAGCCTATTATATATATTCCATTTGCAATGATTGGCTATAGTGTATTAGATTATTTTTTATTTCAAATTACTGTGCAAAATGTATGGGGATTTTTTACACATTGTAATATAAATGTTAAATGGGGTTGGCTAAATTATATAATTAACACTCCTCAAACTCACGCTTGGCATCACGCTAAAAATATTCCTAACAAATATGGCGTTAATTACGCTTCTATTTTAAACATTTGGGACATTCTATTTGGTTATTTTTACCTTCCTAAAGATAAAACCCCAATTTTAGGGGTTGATAAGAATGATGTGCCTAAGAATTTTATAGGTCAACTGTTTTATCCTTTTAAAAAAAATTAACAATTAATGCCTTTATTGTTAATAAATACTTATTTCATTGAGTGAACATAGCACTCCATTTAGTGAAATTATATTCTAAATCGTTTCAAATTGTACCTTTACTTCTTTAATAATTTATGAAAAATTTAACTTCTCTTTTATTCATCGCTTTTATTTGCATAGCCCTTAAAACTAAAGCTTGTCATGGCTTAGCTATAAGTGGTTTAAATATTACTGTTGGTGCTACTGGTGTAACTATTAATGGTTCATCTGATGGATCTACCTGCGGTTGTGGTCCATATTGGATGCAAGCAGAAATTGCTTGTACAGCAGCGGGCTTAACCGCAATACCGCCTGCAAGTTTACAAACTATTTTAGATACTTGGTCAACACCAGCAATAGTTAACTATAATTCTCACCCTTGGTATAATTCATTATTAAATATTCCCGCCTATACAACAGGTAATTGGAATGGTGATAATTGCGTTTTAGAGCCATATCATTCTATTTTTATACCATTTACAAATTTATGTCCAGGGCAAACTTATTTTGTAGCAGTAAGGGAATATTTAGGGGGATCAACTGCAAGTCCGCCAACAGGTCCATGGAGTGCAGCACAATCATTTGTTGTCCCAGGAGTAGCTACACCTTTTAATTTTAACTTAACCGCCAACCCTCCTAATTATTGTGCTCCAAATTCAAGTACAATTTCAATTACAGGAATTACAGGAGGTTGTGGTAACACTTCCTTTTTGTGGACACCCGGTGGCTCTACTTCTTCAACCGGTATAGTTGTTAGCCCAGGCACTACAACAACATATTCAGTTACAATGAGTTCTACTTGTAAAACGCCTATTACAAAAGGAATAACAATAAATGTTGGCACATTACCAAATCCAGCTTTTACTCCAAATAACACATCTATTTGTACAGGCAATGCCCTTAACTTTACTCACACTGGTTCAGCCGGGGTAACCCATACTTGGTCAACTAACCCATCAGGCGGTGTTACTATAACAAGCCCTAACATCGCAAATCCTAGTATAGTTTTTGCTACTGCAGGAGCGTATGTCGTCACTCACGTTGTTTCAAATGGCCTATGTACAAATACTATTACAACTAATATTACAGTTAATGTAGGGCCCAATGCAGCATTTACGGTACCAACACCCACCCAATGTTTAATTGGCAACAGTTATAATTTTAATGCTACAGTTGCAACAGGGGTTCATAGTTATAGTTTTAATCCATCAGTAGGTGCCCCTGCTG
>JAIUNM010000019.1 GCA_020162035.1 Bacteroidota bacterium
CGTGTTGCTTTATACAGCCCTTCTGCTTGCAAAATTCTCAGGTTTTGTTATACAGAAGAACATTAAGCAACGCTTAATATTTTTATTTTATTAAATCAAATTTAAACTATTAATTGTACAAATGCAAATTTTTGTAAAGTTTTTAAAAAATTAAATGACTTGCATTTTTTAAATCAAATGGTTGTATTTGTTGAATTTGAGTAAAATCGTTTACTTGTTTTAGTTTTTCTAAAATTTTGTTTTCGTAAGCAAGTATTTGTTCGCCTTTAACAATTATAAAATAATCGGTTTTTGGTAATTCTTTAATAAGCCTTGCTCTTTCTTCAACTGCTTGTTCGGCAAATAAATCGTTAGTTAGTGTTGCTACTTGCGTTGTTTCAAAGTTACTTAAGTTTGCAATTAAGTTAAATTCTAAAAAAAGTTCGGGTACATTGCATGTGTATAAATTGTAATTAAATATGCTATTACCTTTTAAATAGTAAGGTACAACACTTTGTAAACAAAATTCAATGTTTAATAAATTATTAATTTGCGTTATAACACTGTATTGATCTAACGTTGTAGAAATGCCAAATAATAAAAAATTAAAATCATCAAATTCTGTATCTAAACTGTATTTAATTTTTTTGCTCATTTAACTGTTGTAAAGTTAATTCAGCTGCTTTTTGTTCGGCTATTTTTTTACTAAAGTTTTCAAAAGTGGTGTATGCATTTCCATCAATTCTAACTTCTATTTTAAATAATTTACCTTGTTGTTGCAATGTTTCACTAATTAAAACATACTCTAATTTTAATTTATTTTTTTGGCAATAAATTTGTAATTGACTTTTAAAGTCGTTGTTTAATTCGGTTAACTCTTTTAAATCAACATGGTTAGAAATAATATTTTTTATAACAAATTTTTTAGTTTTAACATAACCTAAATCTAAATAAGCTGCGCCAATAAAGGCTTCAAAAGCATCGCCAAATGCACTACTTTTTACTGATTCGGTTTTACTTAATGTTGCTTTTAAATAATTGTTAAAGCCAAATTTTAAAGCTAATTTTTTTAATTGTTGCCCATTTACAACTTTGCTGCGGAGTTGTGTTAAAAACCCTTCGTTTTCTTTTGGGTATAAATTAAATAAATGTTCGGCAATTATGCTTCCTAAAATTGCATCGCCTAAAAACTCTAATCGCTCGTTACTTTTTTGTAAAAAGTTTGTTTTGCTAGAAGAACTGCTGTGCCTAAAGGCTTGTTTGTATAAATTTAAATTTATGGGAGAATACCCTGTAATAGATTTTATCCAGCGTTTAAATTCTTTATCATCACCTTTAGTGTTAGCTAACAGACGATTAAAAAAATTATTAATTGGCAATTTATTAAGCGTTATATTTTTTGATTACAATTGCAGCATTATGTCCACCAAAACCAAAGGTGTTACTAATAGCGGCATTTACAACGCGTTTTTGAGCTTTATTAAGTGTTAAATTTAATTTAGCATCAATTTCAGGGTCGGGAGTTGTAAAATTAATTGTTGGTGGGATAATATCATTTTTAACTGCTAAAATGGTAGCAATACCTTCTATAGCCCCTGCTCCACCAAGCAAATGGCCAGTCATACTTTTTGTAGAACTTATGTTTAGGTTATAAGCATGTTCGCCAAAAACAGAAACGATAGCTTTAAGTTCGGCCACATCTCCTAAAGGTGTACTTGTGCCATGTGTATTTACATAATCAATGGCAGTTGCATTAATTTCAGCATCTTTTAATGCGCGCTTCATTACAAGACTTGCTCCTAAGCCTTCGGGGTGAGGTGCGGTAATGTGATGCGCATCGGCACTCATACCTCCGCCAATAATTTCGGCATATATTTTTGCACCGCGTTTAATTGCGTGCTCGTATTCTTCTAAAATAATAGCTGCTCCGCCTTCGCCTAAAACAAAACCATCGCGGTCTTTATCATAAGGGCGAGATGCAGTTGCAGGGCTTTCATTTCTTGTACTCATGGCCTGGCAAGCGTTAAATCCTCCCATTCCACTTTCGTTAATTGCAGCCTCGCTACCTCCACTAACTATGGCATTTGCTTTACCCCAACGAATATAGTTGAAGGCATCTATTAATGCATTGGTTGATGAAGCACATGCAGAAACTGTTGTAAAATTAGGACCACGTAAACCATAGCGCATAGAAATATGACCACTACAGATATCAGAAATCATTTTAGGAATAAAAAATGGGTTAAAACGAGGAGTGCCATCACCTTTAGCAAAGGCAAAGGTTTCTGTTTGGAAAGTATCTAAACCTCCTATTCCACTACCCCAAATTACGCCAATTTCATTTCTATCAATGCCTTCTGCGCCTAATCCACTATCTTCGAAAGCTTGAACACTAGCTGCAATTCCATAGTGAGAAAAAGCATCTAATTTTCTTGCTTCTTTTTTATCAAAATAATCTTCAGGATTAAATCCTTTAACTTCGCAGGCAAACTGCGTTTTAAATTTAGATGCATCGAAACGGGTAATAGGCGCTGCTCCGCTAACCCCGTTAATTAGGTTTGTCCAATAATCATTAACACTATTGCCTAAAGGAGTTATAGCTCCAAGTCCAGTTACTACTACACGTTTCGGTTGCATATAAATAATTTTTAAGCTTTAGCGTTAGCTTCGATGTATGCAATTGCATCACCTACAGTACTAATTTTTTCTGCTTGTTCATCAGGAATTGCGATATTGAATTCTTTTTCAAATTCCATAATTAACTCAACGGTGTCTAAAGAATCAGCACCTAAATCGTTAGTGAAACTCGCAGCTGGAGTTACTTCTTTTTCATCAACACCTAATTTATCAACGATGATTGATTTTACTTTGTTAGAAATGTCAGACATTTTTATTGTATTTTAAAATTTTGCCACAAAAATAACCATATAACGCTTACTACAAAACTAATTTAAACAATTTACACTCATTTTTTTAACAATATTATATGAAATTAACATAACATATGCGTAAATAGTTAAAAATGTGTGCGTTAAGTAATTTTAAGTTTTGTTTTTTAAATATTTATTTAAAAAATTAATATTAGGCAAATGTGCTTCTTGAATTCGTTTGGCATATTTAATTGAATCTAAAATTTCTTTTTGGTGTTCTTCTATTTTTATTTTTTGATTTTCAACTTCTTTTTTTTGTATAGAAATTACATTATTTGCATTTCGTTGTTTTTTTAACCCTCTAAAAATAAATAGTAATAAAATTAAACTAATAAATAAACCTATAACTACAAAAATGGTAATTGATTTTTGCAATTTTAAACCTGATTCTTTTAAAAGGTTTTCTTTTTGTAATAGTTTATTTAATTGTTCTTTTTTTTCATTGTTGTATTTAGCTTCTAAATCATTTAATTGAGCAAGATTTATATTATTAACTAAACTATCTTTTAATTTCATATGTTTTTGCAGATAAATTACTGAAGACTTATAATCGCCAAATTTAAAATATGACTGATACATTAAGAAATAAATACCTTTTAAAGCATCTATATCGTTTAAATCATTTGCAATTTTAAGACTTTTATTAAAATATCTTTCAGCATTATTTTTATCATTTAATTCTGAATACAAATTTCCTAAATTAAGGTAAGATTCTGATAAGCTATTTTTATCGTCAATAGTTTCTGCTAAAGAAACAGAAATTAAAAAATGCTTTAGTGCCAACTTATGATTTCCGAATTGAAGATATGTTGCCGCTAAATTACCATTTGCTTTAGTTTTCCAATCAATATAATTTTTATCTGTTGCCAAGTTAATAGCTTTATTTAAAATTGATATGGCTTTTTCATATTTATCAGTTTTTGCATACATGCCTCCTAAGTTAATGTATGATGCAATTAAGCTGTAATAATTAATTTTAGATTGTTTTTCAATTAATTCAATTGCTTTTAAGTTATATTCAATGCATTTATTAAAATTTTCTAACCTACCATAAACATTAGCTAAACCAATTAAAATATCTGCTGCTCTGTCATTAAGTTTATGAGTTTCGCACACTTCTAATGCCTCAAATAAATCTTTTAATGCCATTTTTAAATCACCCGAAAAAACATACATTACTGCTCTAAAATATTTATTTGCTGCAAAACCTTCATAATAATTTACTTTTTTATAATAAGGCTCTGCAATAGTGTAATATTTAATTGCGTTATTAAAATCTTGTTTTTTTTGATAAGACATTCCTATTATCATATTTGAAATTCCTATTGAGGAGTCTGATTTAAATTTAACAGATAATTGAAGGCAATAGTTTGCGTACTTATATAAAGTATCTGGATTTAAATTATGATGATTTTGAATATAGGCTTTTAAATACTTAAATTTTAAATATTCGGAAGAAGTATTTCTATATAAATTTAATAAGGAATCATTGTAAGAATTAGAGTATATATTTTTTATTGAAAAAGTAAAGAAAAAAAATATATATACTAATTTCAAACTAATTGCTTTCATGTTACGATAATGGGTTAAAACATGCTTTTGTAAAATGTATAAATATATTTAAAAAACATCAATAAAATTTAATTTAATTAAAAACGAATTCCAACAATACACACATCATCAACTTGTTCTAAATCACCTTTCCAATTTTTAAAATTAGTTTCTAATTCTTGTTTTTGTTCGCTTAAAGTTTTATTTGAAATAGAAAGCAACAATTCATTTAATGGTTTGTATTTAAATTTTTTACCTTTTGGTCCACCAAATTGATCGGCATAGCCGTCTGTATATAAATATAAGATATCTCCTTGCTTTACTTGTAGTTTATGGCAAGTAAAATTTTCTTTTCTTTCGCCAATACCAACAGGCATTTTATCTTTTTGTAATTCTATTAACTCATTATTTGAAATTAAAATTGGTGCGTTATGCGCTGCTGTATAAGTAATTTCTTTTGTTGATTGATTGAAGCGTACTATAATTCCATCAAAGCCATCTTTTTGCCCTTCTTTACTAACGCTTGACATTAGCCTTTCTCGAACATATTCAAAAATTAAATTTGTTTCTAAGAAATTTTTCTCATTTATAGCTTCGGTTAAAAAACCAATATTTAATAAACTCATAAATGCGCCAGGCACGCCATGACCAGTACTGTCGCAAACGGCTAAATAAAAATTGTCTCCATGTTTAGTTGCCCAATAAAAATCGCCACTAACAATATCCTTTGGATTAAAATAAACAAAATTATTAGGAATGTTTTCATTTAAAAAATCATGATGTGCTAATAATGTGTTTTGAATGCGTTTGGCATAATGTATTGAATCTAATATTTCTTTTTGTTTTTCTTCGAGTTCAGCTTTTTTGTTTGATATTTCAATTGTTCTTAAGTTCACAAGAGATTCTAATTCTTTTTGTTTAACAATATATTTTTTCTCTCTATATTTAATAATAGCTTTGGTAGCAAAAATTAATAGAGTTATGCTTGAAATAATAAACCACCAAGTTTTATAAAATGGGGGGGAAATTTTAAATGAATATTTTGTTGTATCAGAATAAATTGTTTTATCAAGAACTGCCTTTACTTCAAAGGTATAATCACCAGGTTGTAATTTATGAAATGTTACTTCGTTAATAGAATTTTGTTTTGTAAAAACAGAATCTAAGCCTATTAGTCTATAAACATATTTAATATTTTTTCTATTATAAAGTTGAGTGCTATGGAAATTGAATTTAAATTTGTTTTCGTAAAACTTAAATACTTTTTCGTTGTTAAGTTTAATGTCGTTAACTTTTATTTCATCTAAAACAACTGTAAGATTGTTTTTTCTTTTAATAACATCTTGCTCATCAAATTTCCATAAATAATTGTTAGTACCTACAAAAATTTTATTATTTACTTCCAAAATACTTGAATTTAAGCAATCTCCATCAAACCCTATTTCATTAGAAATTATTTCCATTTTACCTGAAGCTAATTTTAATTTCGCTATACTACCTGGCATGCCAACCCACAAATAGTTATCTTTATCAACTAATATTGAATTAATGATGTTTGAGGGCAATCCATTAAGTGTATTTATAATTTTAATTTTATTAGATTTAACGCTAATAATTCCACCACCGTTAGTCCCTGCAATTATATTTCCATTTTTATCTTCAGTAATACAATTAACAATATTTATAGGCATACCATTTTCTGTTGAATATCTTTGCCATTTACCATTAGAGTAATTAACTAACCCAGCGCCTGAAGATGCAAACCACAAATTTCCTTTTGAGTCTTTAAAGCAAGAATAAAAATACTTAATACTAGCAATTGTTGAATCATTTATGTTTTTAAACTCTTTACCATCATACTTAACAATTCCGCAACCCCATCCAATAAAATAAATATTGTTTTCATTATCAATTACAGCATTTCTTACACCTGTGTAATTATGCTTTTTAATTGTTTTTTGTGTTTTATCATCAATTTGAATTAATTCTTTATCAGTTGCAACAAAAACATTGTTATTATATTTAAAAATATTTATGGCAGAACCTTTAAAATTATTAATGTAATTTTTTTTAAAATAATTATTTTCTTCGAAAAACACCCCACTTGCTGATGTTACAACCAACTTGTTATTTATAGAATTTATAGAGTAAATCATTCTATCTTGTAAGCCATTTTTTTCATTGTATTTTGTCCAACCATTAAAATAAATATTAGCAACACCTTCGCCCCAATTAGAAATCCAAATATTATTTTCTTTATCTGCAAAAACTCTAAATGCAGTAGATACTTTTAAACCATTATTTGTTCGAATAGTTTTAAGTACTTTATTTTCTTTAGTATTATAAACTACAACGCTTGCATCTTGAGATCCAATAATTAATACATCGTTTAAAGGTTCGGCAAAACTAAACAAATAATACTTTGGTAGTTGATCATTATTAATTTTAACTGCTGCTTTATTTCCTTTAGAAATTAAATATAATCCGTTACTTGCTCCTACCCAAGTGTTTTCATTAGAATCGTGAAATGCAGTTAAAATTCTTTCATTTGTTAATCCATTAATTTGATTAAACGAAAGTAATTTGTTATTGCTTAATTTAAATAAGCCATACTCTGAATCGTAGCCAAACCAAATATTACCTTGCTTATCTTCATTTACAAAAACTACTGCATACTCTGGCAATTTATACTTTTTAGAAATGTTTTCGATTGTAGAATCTGAATTTATTTTAATTAATCCTTTTTCAGTTCCTGCCCATATATTTTTTTTAGAATCAACAATTACTTGAAAAATTTCTTTAGCAGCTAATTTTGTGTGAATTTTTAAAACAGTATCGTTTTTTAACAAAAACAATCCTCCGCCAATTGTTCCAATTATAAATTCATTTTTATTAAGTTCGGCAACACTTCGGGTAACTAAATTCAATAAACCATTTTGCAATCCATAATTTTTAAAAGTTTCACCGTCAAATTTAGAAATGCCACCGCCATAAGTCGAAAACCATAAATTTGATTCTTTATCTTGGTATATATCTGCAACCATAGAATGGGGCAATCCATCTTTTAAGCTATAGTATTTTATTGGATATTCTTGTGCAGTTATTAAAATACTTTTAATAATAAAACATATAAATAAATAATATTTAAAGTTTATAATCATCTCTCAATTTGTGTAAAAATTAAATATAAAAAGTTAAATTCTAATACCAAATACGCACACATCATCTACTTGTTCTAAATCACCTTTCCAATTTTTAAAATTAGTTTCTAATTCTTGTTTTTGTTCACTTAAAGTTTTATTTGAAATAGAAAGCAACAATTCATTTAATGGTTTGTATTTAAATTTTTTACCTTTTGGTCCACCAAATTGATCGGCGTAGCCATCAGTGTATAAATACAGCATATCTCCTTGTTTTACTTGTAGTTTATGGCAAGTAAAATTTTCACTTCTTTCGCCAATACCAACTGGCATTTTATCTTTTTGTAATTCTATTAATTCATTGTTTGAGATTAAAATTGGTGCGTTATGTGCTGCTGTATATGTAATTTCTTTTGTTGATTGATTGAAGCGTACTATAATTCCATCAAAGCCATCTTTTTGCCCTTCTTTACTAACACTTGAGATGAGTCTTTCTCGAACATATTCAAAAATTAAATTAGTTTCTGTAATGTTTTTTTCATTTATCGCTTCGCTTAAAAAGCCAATATTTAATAAACTCATAAATGCGCCAGGCACGCCATGACCAGTACTGTCGCAAACGGCTAAATAAAAATTGTCTCCATGTTTAGTTGCCCAATAAAAATCGCCACTAACAATATCTTTAGGATTAAAATAAACAAAATTATTTGAAATGTTTTCATTTAAAAAATCATGATTAGCCAATAATGTATTTTGAATGCGTTTAGCATAATGTATTGAATCTAATATTTCTTTTTGGTGTTCCTCAATAGTTGCTTTTTGAGACTCAACTTCTTTTTTTTGTTCTATAATAATAAGGTTGGCTTTGTTTTTTTGTTTATATGCTTTGTAAATTATTACACCAGTAAATACTAAAATTAAGCTCAAGATTATGAAAAAATACAAAATTGCTCTTTTCTTTTCAATTTCTTTTATATGTAAACTATTTTCATCATTTAATACTTTAATGCGTAATGATTTTTTTTCAGATTCATATATACTTTCCATTTCAAGAAGTTGGCTTTGCTTATTTGAATTATATATACTATCATTAAGTACATGGAACAAATTAAAATAATGGTATGCTGAGTCATATTTTTGCTGATTGTATAATATTTCAGAAAGCAATTTTGCGTTTTTAGATATAAGATCGGGGTAAGATTTATTTATGCTTAGCTTTAGTGAATGCCTAACATGTGATTCTGCCTTATTAAAATCTTTTGATTTAATATACATTTCGCCCAAAGAAAATTCATTCCAAGCAATTCCAATAAAATCATTTAAATTTTTTCTAATTAAATTAGATTTTTCGATGTAATTTAAACCTTCGTTGTATTTATTTTTCATAAAATAAATACCAGCTATGTTATTCAAACTATATGGAATAGCAACACTATCAGCAATAGATTCCTTTAGTTTTAAAGCATCGAAATAATAATGTAAAGCACTATCCAACTCACCTTTAAATTCAAAAAGTACACCGTAATTATCTAATGCAGTGGATAAATCACTTAAACTTTTAGTCTCTTTTAAAATTTGAATTGCCTCATACATTACAACTATAGAATTATTTAAATTTCTGTTTTTACTTTGATATGCCATTGAAACCATTGCATTTGCTTTTTGCCTTTTATCGTTTGATAATTCAAAAAGTTTTATTGATTTTTTATGCAACTCAAAAGACTCATAGAAATTCCCCTTTAAATAGGATACTAGTGCTAATTTTTCTATTAATTCAGCTTGATTTTGATTATTATTCTTAAATATATTACTTTGATATACTAATTGATAGAGCGAATATGATTTATTCAAATTATTTACAACTTTGTCATAAGGTAAAAGAATAGTTTTTAACGCTACTTCTTCGTTAATTTCGTTTTTTTGAACTTTAAACAAAAGAGAATCTATTTCATTTGTTTGAGCGTTAATAATGTTTAATATAAAAAAACATATAATTAATAATTTTATTTGATGTTGATAATACTTTTTCAAAACAGAAATATTTTTATTATTTTAATACTTTAACGTAAATGTAATTTAATTAAGGCAACAGTCCACTATTTATTCGTTAAATTCTAATACCAATAACACACACATCATCTACTTGTTCTAAATCACCTTTCCAGTTTTTAAAATTATTTTCTAATTCTTGTTTTTGTTTTTCTAATGAGTTATTTGAAATAGAAAGTAACAATTCGTTTAATGGTTTGTATTTAAATTTTTTACCTTTTGGCCCACCAAATTGGTCTGCATATCCGTCTGTATATAAATATAACACATCTCCTTGTTTTACTTGTAGTTTATGGCAAGTAAATTTTTCTTTTCTTTCACCTATACCTACTGGCATTTTATCTTTTTGTAATTCTATTAACTCATTATTTGAGATTAAAATTGGGGCATTGTGTGCAGCTGTATATGTAATTTCGTTTATTGATTGATTGAAGCGCACTATAATTCCATCAAAGCCATCTTTTTGCCCTTCTTTGCTAACACTTGAGATAAGCCTTTCTCGAACATATTCAAAAATTAAATTAGTTTCTGTAATATTTTTTTCATTTATTGCTTCGCTTAAAAATCCTATATTTAATAAACTCATAAAAGCACCCGGTACGCCATGTCCGGTACTATCGCAAACGGCTATATAAAAATTATTACCATGTTTTGTAGCCCAATAAAAATCACCACTAACAATATCTTTAGGATTAAAATAAATAAAATTATTAGGAATATTTTCGTTCAAAAAATCTTGATGTGCTAATAATGTATTTTGAATGCGTTTGGCATAATGTATAGAGTCCAAAATTTCTTTTTGTTTTTCATCAACCAATAATTTTTGTTGCTCAACCATACTTTTTTGTTCCGAAATTAATTTATTAGCCTTCCGTTGCACCCGTAAACCTTTAAAAATAAAAAAGGCCAATCCTGAAGCTAAAATTAGGCCTGTTACCGTAAAATATGAGATTGTTTTTTGCTGATCTATAGTTTCTTCCGATAATTTTTTTTGCGAATTTAGCAGTTCAATTTCTCTTTTGTTTTTTTCAACCCGGATTTGTTCCTTTTGAATCTGTAGTTCTTTCAGTGATTTTTCTTGATTCAGCAATGTGATTTCCTGGTTTTTCTTTTCTTTTTCAATTTTTTCTGCCACCAATTGTAACGATTGGTCCTTTATTTTCAAATCCTGCAAAGCCCTATCTTTAGTGATCATTTCAATTTGGTGTTCTTTTTTTTCTGTTTCGTATTTCGCCGAAATTTCATTTATTGCTTTTAATGACTGACCTTTGTACAACGAATCTCTTAGTTTGATGTATTTACTAAAGTACTCACGGGCCGAATCACCTTTATTTAAGTATGTATAATTTATGGCTAAATTTGCATAAAAGTTCTCTATTTTATCCATTTCCCTTCTTTCGTATAAAATTTCTGAAGCTTTTTGCAAATATTCATTTGCTTTTTCATATTTCCCTTCATGTTCATATAAAGCAGCAATGTTTGAGTACAAGTCAGGATTAACAAACTTGATTTTATAACTAATTCTTTCGGCATTTAAATAATATTGCATGGCACCTGCGTAATTATTCTGATGTCTTTCAATTACTCCCAAATTAGAGTAAAGTAGCGGCAAGGCTTTAATGTCCTTCACTGTATCAACAACTTTTAAAGCTCCTTCATAATAAAATTTCGAATCTTTGTAATTCTTCATTTTATAATAAATTGCACCAAGATTCATGTATATTCTTAACGGAGATTGACCGCTTCCTGATTTATTCCTGAATTCGAGGGCTAATTTATATTCCTTCAATGCTTTTTCATCTAATTGAATTTTTTGATAAATGTTGCCAATGTTGTTATGTGTTTTCGATATATTAGCATAATCATTCAACTCTTCCAACAATTTTAAACTTTCCTGATAACTAAACATGGCTTTATCAAAGTTAGGCTTGTTTAAATAAAAGGTACCTAATGAATTATAACAATATGCAATATTTTTTTTGTTCTTTAATTGCTTCGCATAACTTAATGATAATTCCCCGTACTCTATGGCTTTATCCGCATTTTTATTTGAGTAGGTCCATGCCAGTTCGTCGATAATGATGAAAATCTTAGCGCTATCTTTTTCAGTTTTGAGCAAGTTATTGAGCGAGTCTATGACGTGTTTTTGACTGTGAACCGAAACAGAACACATAAAAATAAAATACAGAGTTAAAAGTTCTTTCATTCTAAAGGAGTACTCATTCATGATCAACTAAGTTACTTTAAATTTTCATTACAATTTTAATCCAATTATTAATACATCGTCAACTTGTTCTAAATCACCTTTCCAATTTTTAAAATTAGTTTCTAATTCTTGTTTTTGTTCGCTTAAAGTTTTATTTGATATTGAAAGTAACAATTCATTTAAAGATTTGTATTTAAATTTTTTACCTTTTGATCCACCAAATTGATCGGCGTAGCCATCAGTGTATAAATACAGCATATCTCCTTGTTTTACTTGTAGTTTATGGCAAGTAAAATTTTCACTTCTTTCGCCAATACCAACTGGCATTTTATCTTTTTGTAATTCTATTAATTCATTGTTTGAGATTAAAATTGGTGCGTTATGTGCTGCTGTATATGTAATTTCTTTTGTTGATTGATTGAAACGTACTATAATTCCATCAAAGCCATCTTTTTGTCCTTCTTTGCTAACGCTTGATATAAGCCTTTCTCGAACGTATTCAAAAATTAAATTAGTTTCTGTAATGTTTTTTTCATTTATCGCTTCGCTTAAAAAGCCAATATTTAATAAACTCATAAATGCGCCTGGTACACCATGGCCGGTACTATCACACACTGCTAAATAAAAATTACTACCATGTTTAGTTGCCCAATAAAAATCTCCACTTACTATATCTTTCGGGTTAAAGTAAACAAAATTATTAGGTATATTATCGTTCAAAAAATCATGATGTGCTAGTAATGTGTTTTGAATGCGTTTAGCATAATGTATAGAGTCCAAAATTTCTTTTTGGTGTTCTTCTATTTTATTTTTTTGTTTTTCAACTTTAGTATTTGTTAGCTGTAATTCTAAATTTAATTTTTTTCTTTTGCTACTAATACGAAATATATTAACTGTCAATAAAGTTACTATTCCAAAAACAAAAATCGAAACATAAATAATCATTTGTTTTTGCTTATTTGTTTTATTTAATTCGAGTATTTCAGTTTCTTTTCTTGAAATATCATATTTACTTTGCAATTCAGCAACAATTGAAGTTAATTCAGTTTTATAAAGCGAATCACTAATAATTGAAGCTTTTTTAAAATATTTTATTGCTGAATCAGGTTTATTACAACTTTCAAATATGCCTGATAATATTTTATATAAATTAATTGATGAAAAAGATTCATTTTTGTTATTTAGATATTTAGAAATAGAGTCGCAATAACTTAATGCTAACGTATTATTTTTTTCAATATTTGCAATTGATGCTAAAACCATATAAATAATTGATTTTACAGACGAGTTTTTTAATTTAATTGAATAGATTAAACTTTCGTTTGCATACTTATATGCTTTTTTATAATCATGTTTTTCTAAATAAATTTGTGCTATATCAGCGCTAGAATGCATGGCATTATTTATATCATTGATTTTTAGAGCAACATCATATGCCTTAAATTTATAAAAATGATTAGAATCTTTATTATTAACATAAGTTGTACTTAAACCATCATAAGAATAAATTAATGAACTATAATCTTTCGTTTTTTGCGCGTAATTTAACCCTTTTCTAAAGTAATACCTTGATTTTTCATGCATTTTTAACGCAGAAAAAATGTATCCTATATTATTTAAACTAATATTTTCTCCCTCAGTAAAACCAAAATTCTTTTCTCTTCTTCCTCCTTCTAAATAAAAATCTAACGCTTTTTTTGATTCTCCTTTATGATAATAAATTGAAGCTATATTGTTTAAATTTTTACATTCCGATAAACTATCTTTTACTTCAACAGCTTTAGCTAAAGATTTATTAAAGTAAATTAGAGCAGAATCAATTTCGTTTGTATAATAAAAAATAATTCCTCTATTGCGTAAAGCTATTACATATGGGTTTTTTCCAACATAATTTATATCTGAATTTTTAATTACATAATTGTAGTAAAATAACGATTTATTAATATCTCCAGTTGTTTTATAAACCTCAAATATCAACTTTGAGGCTATCATTTCTTTATTAAATTTGTTTTGTTCAATAAGAAAAACTTTTTCTAAACTATCTAAATTTTGAGCATTAAATTTTAAACTTAATCCTGTTATTAATATATAAAAAAGTAATTTTTTCATGCTTAAATTAAATTCTAATACCAATAACACACACATCATCTACTTGTTCTAAATCACCTTTCCAATTTTTAAAATTAGTTTCTAATTCTTGTTTTTGTTCGCTTAAAGTTTTATTTGATATTGAAAGTAAGAGTTCGTTTAATGGTTTGTATTTAAATTTTTTACCTTTTGGTCCACCAAATTGATCGGCGTAGCCATCAGTGTATAAATATAACACATCGCCTTGCTTTACTTGTAGTTTATGGCAAGTAAAATTTTCTCTTCTTTCACCTATACCTACTGGCATTTTATCTTTTTGAAGTTCTATTAACTCATTATTTGAAATTAAAATTGGCGCATTGTGTGCAGCTGTATATGTAATTTCTTTTGTTGATTGATTGAAGCGTACTATAATTCCATCAAAGCCATCTTTTTGTCCTTCTTTGCTAACGCTTGACATTAACCTTTCTCGAACATATTCAAATATTAAATTAGTTTCTGTAATATTTTTTTCGTTTATCGCTTCGGTTAAAAAACCAATATTTAACAAACTCATAAATGCGCCTGGTACACCATGCCCAGTACTATCACACACTGCTAAATAAAAATTATTGCCATGTTTAGTTGCCCAATAAAAATCTCCACTTACAATATCTTTTGGATTAAAATAAACAAAATTATTAGGTATATTATCGTTCAAAAAATCATGATGAGCTAATAATGTGTTTTGAATACGTTTAGCATAATGTATGGAATCTAATATTTCTTTTTGTTTTTCTTCAATTAAACTATTTTTTTGCTCAACATCTATTTTTTGTTGTGTAATTACTTCGTTTGCTTTTTGTTTTTGCCTGTATCCTTTTACTATAAATAGTAACATTATAAACATTAAGCTAAACCCAATTATAAGACCATTACGTTGAGTTTTATGTTTTTCCATTACAATTTGTTGAATAGAATTATCTTTCTGCAAAAGTTCAATATCTTTTTGTTTTTTTTCATTTGCATATTTTGCGTCAGCTTCAGCAATTTGCTCTGTTAATTTTAAATTAAATAATGAATCTTTAAGCTTTACATGTTTTTTGTAAAACAATAAAGAGTTTTCAAAATCTGATATTTTTTCATAATATTTTGATTTTTGTAAAAGATAACGCATTTGATAATCAAATAAATTTGTCTCATTTAGTATATAACCTAAAGAATCGTTATATCGCTTGGCTAAAGCAATTTTGTTTGTTTCAAATAACACATTTGCTATTTTGTAATACGATGTAGCAAACGTTTCTTTTTCACAATTGTATTTTCTTTCAATCTCTAATGCGTGATTGTAATATGATAGTGATTCATCAAATTTTTTTTCTTTTAAAAGCAAATCTCCTAAACTGTTGTATGATTCTAAGGTACCGTAATAATCTTTATTTTTTAATTTTAACTGTAGTGATTTTTCATATAAACCTTTAGCTTTTTCAGTTTGACCTAGATTTTCATAAGAATTTGCTAGGTTTGAAATTACCCAAGAAACATACGGGCTGTTAATTCTTGAAAAAGCATCAAGTGATTTTTCATAATATTCAATTGCTTTTTTATGGTTTTTTAAATTCTCAAAAACATTACCAATACCCATTGATGCAGCACCTATTCCATGATCGATTTTTAAAGAATCAAAAATTCGTAAAGAACTAATGTAACATTTTAAAGCTTTATCTGAATTTCCTATAATATCATAAGCATTGCCTAATGAAGAGTATATAGATGCCGCGCCTTTATAATCTTTTAATTTTTCTTTTAATTTTTTAGCTTCATTTAAATAAAATAAAGAAGAGTCTTTTGAATTTGTGCTGTGTAATTGCCCTAAACAACTGTAAGCTTCAGCAGTTCCTCTCTCGAAATTAAGTTGTTTACTAAGAGAAAGGGTTTTGTATGCATAATTAAAACTCTCATCTATATTAAGATGAGAAGTAACATCTGAAATTTTAGCATAAACAATAATTTTAGTGGTATCGTTTATGTTTGTTTTAAGTAAATTTTTAAGAGAATCTATACTTTGGCTAAAAACCGTTTGGCAAAAAATAAAACCTATTATAATTAATTTCTGTTTTAATTTAAATATGTTAATTCTCTCCAATTTAAATATTAAAGTTTATATTTTATTTTTTTTCTTAACCATAGTTAATATAGTTGCAATACCAACGGTTTGCCCAGCTTGGTCTGCTGCATCATATTTTTCTAAAATTTCAGGTGTGCTACAATCAACTATATCAACAACCCATTTAACAATACCAACATTAACTTCATCTCCGTTGGCAGCCTTTAGTGGTTTGTCGTTTTCAATTTTTTCTTTACAAGTAAAATGAACTTTAAAACTCATACCTGGGTATATTGGGCGAGTAAAACGGCATTCATCAATTCCGTAATTTAATAACACTGGTCCTTTTGGTGGATCTACAAATAAGCCTGCAGCTTTTGATAACACAAAATAACCATGTGCAACGGTACGTTTAAATATTGTTCCATCTAATGATTCGGGTTGCAAGTGAGCATAAAATTTATCTCCACTTAAATTTGCAAAATTTACAATATCTTCTTCACTAACGGTGTGCGAAGGTGTAACAGTTGTTTCTCCAACTTCTAAATCTTCAAAATATTGACGGAATGGATGAAGATCTTTAATAATTTGTTTTGCGCCAACTTGATAGTTGTTTAAAATGCTTGTAATCATACTTGGCGATCCTTGAATTGCTGTACGTTGTAAATAATGAAATACACCTCGTTTACCGCCCATTTCTTCTCCACCGCCAGCTCTACCTGGCCCACCATGAACTAACATTGGCATTGGGCTTCCATGACCTGTGCTTTCTTTTGCGCATTCGTTATTTAACACTAAAATTCTACCATGCATACAAGCTGCCCCTATAACATATTTACGAGCAATTGTTTCGTCTGCTGTAACTATGCTGCTTACTAAAGAGCCTTTACCCATTTTACTTAATTCAATTGCCTCTTCAATTGTTTTATATGGCATAATAGTACTAACCGGTCCAAATGCTTCAACATCATGACAATCGGTATTTTGAAAAGGTTTTTCGTTTAAGAAAATTATTGGCGGCATAAAACATCCTTTTGTCTTATCAGCACCCTTAACTTCAAAATTTTCAAAATCACCAATAATTATTTTTTGAGATTTAGATAGAAGTTCTACTTTTTCTTTTACTTCTATTAATTGAGATTTTCCAGCTAAAGAACCCATTCTTACCCCTTCAACATTTGGATCGCCAATTACATTAGATGCTAATCGTTTTCCTAAAGCAATTTGCACATCTTCAATTAAATTTTCAGGCACAATTACTCTGCGAACTGCAGTACATTTTTGCCCTGCTTTAGTTGTAATTTCTCTTGCAATTTCTTTTATAAAAATATCAAACTCTGGTTTGTCAGGAGTAACATCTGTACCAAGTACACAACAGTTTAAACTGTCAGCTTCCATATTAAAATGTACACTTTCATTTATTAAGTGAACATTAGACTTTAACATTTTACCAGTGCTAGCTGAGCCAGTAAAAGTTACAACATCTTGATTCATTACATGATCAATAATTCCGTTTGCACTCCCACAAATTAATTGTATTGCTCCATCAGGTAATATTTTACTTGCAATAATTTCTTTTACAACAGCCTCGGTTAAAAAACTTGTTAAGGTTGCAGGCTTTACAACACAAGGTACGCCTGCAAATAAATTAACTGCAATTTTTTCTAACATACCCCATACAGGAAAATTAAAAGCATTGATGTGAATTGCAACACCTTCTTTAGGTACACAAATATGGTGACCAATAAACGTATTGTTTTTAGACAGCCTTGCAACATCGCCATCGTAACAAAATGTTTCGTTAGGAAATTGACGACGTAATGAAGCATAGGTAAATAAATTACCAATTCCTCCTTCAATATCCACCCAGCTATCTATTTTTGTTGCACCTGTAGCCCAACTAATTTTATAAAAAATATCTTTTTTAGAAAGTAAATGAGTTGCTAATGCTTTAAGCATCATGCCACGTTGATGAAAAGTTAATTTTCTTAGATTTGGTCCACCTATAGATCTAGCATAATTTAGCATTGCTTTAAAATCAATACCTTTACTACTGGCAGTAGCAATAAGTTCGCCATTAATAGCATTAAACAACTCTGTTCCTTTATCTGAACCGGCAACCCATTGGCCGCAAATATAATTTTGTAACTGTGTCATATCTAATTTAATTGTTTAAATATAATAAAAGAAGAGTTAAATTAATAACGTTTCAATTAATTTAAATAGATATAAAACAATTTTGTTTTTTTGAAAAAGTTAAACAAGTAATTAAACCTAAAAATATTTAGTAAATTTGATTTTGTAAAAAGAGAGAAATGAAAAAATTTAAATTATATATTTTTTTAATTGTATGTGTTTTATTTAGTAATCATATAATTTCACAAGATTGTGGTATGTTAAAAATTAAAAATGTTGCGTCAAAACAAGAACAGTTTATTGCAACTTTAAATGGTGTTAGGTTATTAAATACATACACTACAAACTTAACTTTTACCTGTTTAACTGAACAAAGCTATACGGTACAATTATTAATTGCTGGCGTTTCAAACCCAATGCTATTTAATGCATACAGCTCACCTAACTATATATGTACTTATATATTAAATAAAGACATGTTTAATAGATATTCATTAGTCTTAGAAAATAAAAGTTTAATAAATTTCAACGACCCTTCTAATTCGGTTTCTACTCCTACTCTTGTTCCTACTTACACCGCGGCTTCTACGCCAACAGTTATAGAAAGTTCGGTAACAATTGCAATACCAACAGAAACCACAAACACTCAATTAACTCAAAATTCTTCTAATAATTCAAATACTTTAACAACTACTCCTACACCAACAGTAATAAGCGACAATGAATTTAATGGAATAATAAATATGCTTAAAAAAGAACATATTGAAACAAATAGATTAAACTTAGCAAAAACTTTTTTAAAAAATAAAAACATAAATTCATCTCAAGTTGTTAAAGCATTAAATACGTTTTATTTAGAAAGAAATAAATTAGATATATCAAAACATTTATATGCGCAAACTATAGATAAATCAAACTATTATAATGTAATTAATAATTTATCGCTTAGTGGAAGTAAAAAAGAATTATCTGAATACATTAATAATTTTAAATAAATTAAAATGCCTCTCCTAAAGTAAAATAGGGTAAAATTTTAGCGTTACCAATAGCGGCATCAGTTCTTAAATTTATTTTTTGCTTTTTATCTAAAACAATACGTAATCCTGCGCCATATGTATAATGTGTATTTGTTAAATTAAACAATTGCCATTGGCTAGCTACTTGCCCAGCGTTTGCAAAAAGTACAATTCCAATTTGTTTATATAATATTCTTCTATACTCTGTTTGAAATAATAGTAATTGATTATCTCTATATCTTCCTTCGTAAAACCCTCTCATTCTGTTTGCTCCTCCTAAAACGCCCATTTGATAAAACGGCACCAAGCCTGATGTATAAGTCGAATAAAAATTAAATGCAAAAATATTATTTTTAAAATTGATGAACTTACTAACATCAATTGTTGCTTTAACATAATTAAAATCGCTTCCAATTTTTTTATCACCAATTATAATTGAAGATTCAAAATAAATACCTTTAGATGGGAAAAAAATATTATCTCTTGAGTCATATATAGATGTTAAACCTCCAGCAGAAACAACTCCACCATTACTTCCAACAATATCACGCTTAATTAATAATCCTGCAGTATCTAAATTATAAAGACTAATGTTATCGTATAAATATTTTACACCAATAAAAAATTTAGGATAAACTTTTTTTAATAATGCAATTCTTACTCTTGGATATTTTAAAAAATACCGTTCAGTATTGTTGTTTGATGAATTTCCAATGCCATAGAACAAGTAATTAAAATTATAATAACCTACCTCTCCATTTATTTGGTAAGTTCTGTTTTTAAAAAATAAATTAAACGGTACATAAAATAGCACTTGTTTGTTTTGGGTATATATCCCAATAAAACTTATTTTAGATTGAGGAGCTCCTATAGTATCATTTTTAAAATTAAAAGATGTAAAACCACTTGCTCCAAAAGCAAATCTAGTTTCGGGTGTATAATAAATTATAGGAAAACCAAAGTAAAAAGGTTTGTTTTTTTTTTGTTGAAGTGTATCATTTTGACCTTTAAACTTAAAAACAACAAAAAAAGAAATTGTAATTAAAAACAAAAAACGCAAGTAAACACTTTTAGTTATTTTATAATCTTTAATAATATTTGATTGGCTGTTTTATTAAAATTAATTCGCGAATTTAATTAAACTTAAATTATTTATAGTTTAAAAATATCTTAGTATAATACCCACAATATAATAATAATTAGAAAATCATCTACTTTCAATAATTATACTTTAATTTAAAGCATGCAAGACATAGCATTTCAATTTAAAAAGCCATTCAAACACTCAACTTTTTGATTTTCAATTAATTAAAATAAACACACCATTCATTTATTTTATATTTTTAGTTAATTATTTTACAAAAAATGTGTATATTTGCACCCCAATTTATAAAACAATGAGTAAACATTATGAGACGGTCTTCATTTTAACTCCCGTTTTGTCTGATGATCAGGCAAAGGAGGCCGCAAAAAAATTTAAAAAAACCATTACCGATTTGGGAGGCAAGGTAGTGAACGAAGAAAACTGGGGCTTAAAAAAATTAGCTTACCCAATTCAAAAGAAAACAACAGGGTTTTACCACCTAATTGAATTTACTGGCGAAGGGGAAGAAATAATTAATACCCTTGAAGTAACTTACAAACGTGATGAGCGTATCTTACGTTTTTTAACTGTAGCTTTAGATAAACATGCTATAGCTTATGCTGAAAAACGCAGAGGTAAAGTATCTGAAGGTAAAACTAAAAAGAAAGAAAGCGCAAACGCTTAATGGTTTAACTTTTTAAATTAAAAAAATGAGCACATCAAAAGATATTAGATATTTAAATCCTCAACAAAGCGAGGTTAAAAAGAAAAAATATTGTCGCTTTCAAAAAAGCGGTATTAAATATATTGATTACAAAGACCCAGATTTTTTATTAAAATTTGTAAACGAACAAGGAAAATTATTACCTCGTCGTTTAACTGGTACTTCTCTAAAATTTCAACGTAAAGTGGCACAAGCTGTTAAACGTGCGCGCCATTTATCATTAATGCCATACGTAGCAGATTTAATGAAATAATAAGTAAAGGAGGAAAACAATGGAAATTATTTTAAAACAAGACATTAAAGGTTTAGGCTTTAAAGACGATAAAGTTGAAGTTCGTAACGGATACGGAAGAAATTTTTTAATTCCTAAAGGAATGGCAATTTTAGCAACTGAAAGTGCTAAAAAAATGCATGCCGAAATTTTAAAGCAAAAAGCTTTTAAAGAAGATAAATTAAGAAAAGAAGCTACTGCAAATGCCGAAAAATTAGCTACATTAACTATTAAAGTTGGTGCTAAAGCTGGCGAAAGTGGTAAAATTTTTGGTTCAGTTACAACAATTCAAATTGCCGAAGCTTTACAAAAAGCAGGTTATGCAATTGAACGTAAAAACATTGAACTTGGCGAAGATACAATTAAACAAATAGGTGCATACACTGCAAAAGTACGTTTGTTTAAAGAAGTAGTTGCTAACGTAAACTTTGAAGTAGTTGCTGAATAAAGTTTAAAACAATTAAATTTTTAAAAACCTCAACCTAATAAGTTGAGGTTTTTTATTAGTAAAAAGCCTAATTTATTTGCACCTTTGCACAATGAAATTTTTACACAGACTAAAATTTTACGGAATTGGTTTTGGCATTGGCTTAATTATGGTTTATGCAATGTTTGGTTCTCGTAGTTGCGTTAGCCCTAACGAACAAAAAATGCAAGAATTAGTTTATCAAGAATTTGCACTTTCTGATAAAGCAAAATGTAAACTTAAATGTTTAATTAAAAATGAATTGCTCTTAAAAATTGAACTTCGTCATTTTGAAGTTAATTACGATTTGAGTGAAGTACATAAAGAACCATTTGGAGAGTATTTTATACAACCCAAAGAAGAATTTAAAAACAAATACAATTACAAATTAATTATACAAGATTGCGATACAATATCTAGAATTAACGATATAAGCACAACAACAAACTGTAATTGCCCATAATGGAAAACCACAAAAAATTTATGAAAGAGGCTTTAAAAGAAGCTCAAAAAGCATTTATTTTAGATGAAGTGCCTATTGGGGCTGTTATTGTTGCCGAAAATAAAATTATTGCTCGCGCCCATAATTTAACTCAACAATTAAATGATGTTACAGCCCATGCAGAAATGCAAGCCATAACCTCAGCAGCAAATTATATAGGTGGTAAATATTTAACTGATTGTACGCTTTACGTAACAGTAGAACCTTGTTTTATGTGTGCTGGTGCTTTAGGTTGGAGCCAAATATCCAATATAGTTTATGGCGCAGGCGATTCTAAAAAAGGATTTTCTCAACTAAATCAATCAATCTTACACCCAAAAACTAAAGTAATTGCTGGCATATTGAGTGAAGAGTGCGAAGCATTGATTAAAGAATTTTTTCTTAAAAAACGTAAATCTTAAATTTGTGGTATAATTTTTGAGTATATTTACATAACAAAAAACTAAAAACTATGAAATTAATTAAAACTTTAGCGTTAAGCTTAATATTAAGTACAGTAGTTATTACTGCAACTGCATCTAATAAACTAACAACAATTACAAAAGCAGTTACAACACCAGATAAAACAATTTGCATTAAAAACCCTAGTGCAGCTGATGCTGATAAATTTTTCTCTACAATTACAACATTAAATTTTGAAATTTATAAACCAGGAAGCGTAGAGTTTGTTAACTCAGTTGTAGAAACTTTAAGAAAAAACCCAACAATTGCAAGCGTAACAATTGGTAAAGTTACTGGCGATTATCACGCAATAACAATTGTATTAAAAAGCGCAAATTCAAAAGAATTTTTTGTAGGTAACTTTAAACGTGCAGGTTTATTTAATATAAAAATTAATAATAACGACGCAGTAAGTTTAGATAAAATTTAATACTAAAATTTAATATTTTTTATGCCAATTCTATAATAGAATTGGCTTTTTTATTTAATTAAAATCTTAAATTTGTTTTTCTAAAAAAAATAATATGTCAACAAATTCTATTTCAAACAAAGGCCCTATTTCTAATTTTATTGCCAACCATTACAAACATTTTAATGCTGCTGCTTTAGTTGATGCGGCTAAAGGTTATGAAACTCACTTAACCGAAGGCGGTAAAATGATGGTTACACTTGCTGGAGCAATGAGTACTGCCGAATTGGGTAAATCTCTTGCTGAAATGATTCGTCAAGGAAAAGTTGATATTATTTCTTGTACTGGGGCAAATTTAGAAGAAGACATAATGAATTTAGTTGCACACTCGCACTACAAACGTGTGCCTAATTATCGAGATTTAAGTCCGCAAGACGAATGGGATTTATTAGAAAACCACTACAATAGAGTTACAGATACTTGTATTCCTGAAGAAGAAGCTTTTCGTCGTTTACAAAAACATATTCATAAAATTTGGAGCGATGCCGATAAAGCAGGAGAACGTTATTTCCCGCATGAATTCATGTACAAAATATTAAACAGTGGCGAATTAAAACAATACTATGAAATAGATCCGAAAAACAGTTGGATGCTTGCCGCAGCTGAAAAAAATTTACCTATTGTAGTTCCAGGCTGGGAAGATAGTACAATGGGAAACATATTTGCAAGTTATGTTATTAAGGGCGAAATTAAAGCTACAACCATGAAAAGTGGTATTGAATACATGGCATGGTTAGCAGATTGGTATGTGAAAAACAGTTCAGGAAAAGGTATTGGTTTCTTTCAAATTGGTGGTGGTATTGCTGGCGATTTTCCTATTTGTGTTGTACCAATGCTTTATCAAGATATGGAAATGGAAAATATTCCTTTCTGGAGTTATTTCTGTCAAATATCAGATTCAACAACTTCTTATGGTTCGTACTCTGGGGCTGTGCCTAACGAAAAAATTACTTGGGGTAAATTAGATATAAATACACCTAAATTTATTGTAGAAAGCGATGCAACAATTGTTGCCCCATTAATGTTTGCCTGGATTTTAGGTTGGTAAAAATAATGCTAAGTTTTTGGAAGCAAATATTAATAAGGGCAATTAAACTTGATAATCCTAACCGTAAAATTACTATTGGAAGTGGATTCCAAGTTTCAAATTATCTGCTTGCTAAAAGCTATCGGGAGTTTAAAATATCTTTAGTACGCTTATTAAAAGATGTTTTTTTAATAACTGCAGGTATATTTAGCGCAGCCTTTGGATTTAAAGGCTTTTTGCTATCTAATCATTTTATTGATGGTGGTGCAACAGGCATTTCGCTTTTGCTTGCACAACTAATTAATTTACCTCTTTTTGTTTTTATCATTTTAGTTAATATCCCATTTATAATTTTAGGGTATAAAGTTTTAGGTAAGTCATTTGCAATTAAAACTTCCTTAGCAATTATTTTACTTTCTATTGTTTTAGTTTTTGTTCAATTTCCTGATGTTACACACGATAATTTACTTATTGCCGTTTTTGGTGGTTTTTTTCTGGGAGCAGGTATTGGTTTAGCTATTCGTGGTGGTGCAGTAATTGATGGCACAGAAGTATTAGCAATATTTATTAGTCGTAAAATTGGCGCTTCTATTGGCGATATTGTTTTAGTTTTTAATGTAATTATCTTTTCGGTTGCTGCATATTTATTAGGAGTTGAAATTGCGCTTTATTCAATGATTACATATTTAGCAGCTTCTAAAACTCTCGATTTTATTGTAGAAGGTATTGAAGAGTATGTTGGGGTAACTATAATTTCAACCCACTCAAAAGAAATTAAAGATATGATTGTAAACAATATGAAACATGGTGTTACAGTTTATAATGGCAAAGGTGGGTACGGAAAAACAGGAGAAGCCCAAAGCAGAGAAATTTTATATACCGTTGTAACACGTATTGAATTTAGCAAACTTAAAACCGAACTCGAAAAAATTGAACCAAATATTTTTATGGTAACCCATAGTGTTAAAGATATTAGGGGCGGAATAGTTAAAAAAAGACCCCTAAAACACTAAACTTGCAATTTCTTTGCTTTTTATGTACCTTGCGAGTTCCTAATTTCTGTTTATTATGTCAAAATTTAGAAAAGAAGACGCACTTGATTATCATTCTCAAGGTCGTCCTGGAAAAATTGAAGTTATTCCAACCAAACCATACAGCACTCAACGCGATTTAACCCTAGCCTATAGCCCTGGTGTTGCAGAGCCTTGTTTAGAAATTGAAAAAAATCCTGAAGATGCTTATAAGTACACTGCAAAAGGTAATTTAGTGGCTGTAATTAGTAACGGAACCGCAGTTTTAGGCTTGGGAGATATTGGTGCTTTAGCCTCTAAACCAGTAATGGAAGGTAAAGGACTATTGTTTAAAATTTTTGCAGATATAGATGTTTTTGATATCGAAATTGATACTAAAAACATAGATGAGTTTGTTCAAACTGTAAAAAATATTGCTCCAACTTTTGGAGGTATTAATTTAGAAGATATTAAAGCGCCCGAGTGTTTTGAAATAGAACGCCGTTTAAAAGAAGAACTAGATATTCCTTTAATGCATGACGACCAACACGGAACAGCAATTATTAGTGCAGCTGGTTTAATTAATGCTATTGAATTAAGCGGTAAAAAAATGAGTGATGTTAAACTTGTTATTAATGGGGCTGGAGCAAGCGCTAATTCCTGTGCTAAAATGTACATTGCAGTTGGTGTAAAAAAAGAAAACATTACTATGCTTGATAGTAAAGGTGTAATACACGTTGGCCGTAAAGATTTAGATCAATACAAACAATTTTTTGCATCATCTAACACTAAAATAAATACTCTTGTAGAAGCAATTAAAGGAGCCGATGTTTTTGTTGGCTTAAGCAAAGGCAATATTTTAAACCAAGATATGGTTAAAAGTATGAATAAAAATTGCGTTGTTTTTGCTCTTGCTAATCCTACTCCCGAAATTAGTTACGAAGATGCAATTTCTGCTAGGCCGGATATAATTGTGGCAACCGGTAGAAGCGATAACCCTAACCAAGTTAATAATGTTTTAGGTTTCCCATTTATTTTTAGAGGTGCGTTAGATGTAAGAGCTAATACTATTAACGAAGAAATGAAATTGGCTGCTACTAGAGCCATTGCAGAACTAGCAAAAGATGCCGTACCAGATTATGTTAATTTAGCTTATGGCAGTAAAAACTTAAGTTTTGGTTCAGATTATATCATTCCTAAACCAATTGATAACCGTTTAATGAGTGCTGTTTCTTCTGCTGTTGCAAAAGCAGCAATTGATAGTGGAGTTGCAAAATATAAAATAACAGATTGGGAAGCTTATAAAACAAGTTTAGAAAACCGCTTAGGTAAAGATAATAAATTAATAAGAAGCTTGGCTAATAAAGCTAAAAACAACCCTAAACGCGTTGTGTTTACCGAAGCCGACACTTATAAAGTTTTAAAAGCAGCACAATTAGTAAAAGATGAAGGTATTGCAAAACCTATTTTATTAGGCAACAAAGAAAAAATTGCTAACATAGCCAATGAAAATAGTATTGATTTATCTGACATGTTAATAATTGACCCTTTAATGGAAGATGAAGTTAAACGTAAAGAATTTGGCGATATACTTTGGAAAAACCGTCAGCGTAGAGGAATTACACAACACGATGCTACCAAATTAATGCGCGATAGAAATTATTTTGGTGCCGTGATGGTTGAAACAGGATTGGCAGATGCAATGATAAGTGGATTAACCCGAAAATATGGTCAACCTATTAAACCTGCTTTAGAAATTATTGGAGTACAAAAAGGAATAAGTAAAGTAGCCGGTTTATATATTATGGTAACTAAAAAAGGTCCTTACTTTTTTGCTGATACAACAATGAATGCAAACCCAACTGCCGAAGAGTTAGCAGATATTGCAGTATTAACAGCCAATACAGTTAATCAATTTAATATTAAGCCACGCATAGCTATGTTAAGCTATTCTAATTTTGGAAGTTCGGAAGGTGAAGTGCCAACAAAAGTTAGAAAAGCAGTTGAAATTTTACATAAAAATTACCCTGGTTTAATTGTAGATGGAGATGTACAAGCCAACTTTGCAATAAATAACAGTTTATTAAAAGAACAATTTCCTTTTAGTACATTGGTTGATAAAGATGTAAACACATTTATTTTCCCTAATTTATCGGCTGGTAATATTGCCTATAAATTGTTACAAGAACTTGGTGGTGCCGAAGCTATTGGCCCTGTGTTAATGGGTTTAAATAAACCTGTGCATGTTTTACAACTTGGCAGTAGTGTACGCGAAATTGTAAACATGGTTATTATTTCGGTAGTTGATGCCCAAAATAAAAAATAAATGAAACTTGGTTTAATTTATAAAATTTGTGGCTACTCTTCTATTGTACTTGGTATTATTGCTGCAATTAGCATATATAAAATTCAATACATTAAAATTGGTTTACCTATTTGTGTATTAGGTTTTATAACAGCCGGAATTAATATTTTTTTAAATACTAAATATTTTTACGACGAAGAAAAAATCCCTAAAGGTTATTTGGGAATGTTTTTAAGCTCAATACCTGTACTGTTTATTTTGTTTGTTATATACAAACATTAATTGCTTATAAAGCACATAAAAACAGTTAAAACTTGCATATTAAAAAAGTTAGTTTAATTTTGTTATAACAAACAAAAATTACACCACTATGTTTATGATTTTTAAAGGACTAATCCCCCCTTTTTAACTTTAAAAAACTTCTTAAAAACACTTGTTATGATTGCATTTACTGAAAATTTAAGTGCGCAAATATCAATCACTTTTACTATGGAATTCCACTTTTGTGTTTACAAAAAAACATTTACCAAATATGCCAACAACTAAACAAGTAAATGAAAATGGAATAAATTTAAGTGAAACAACAGTTCGCTTATTAGAAAAACTAGAAGAAGCCTATTTACATATTTTTGATCTTAATAAACGAATTGAAAAACTTGAAGCTAAAAACAACTAAAACCAAAACTACAAAAGAACAGCTATTTAATTTATCTTGTTTGTAATTTTTATTTAAAACATGAAGGCATATATAATAATCGTAATAATAGGGCTAAAATATACTTTGAATGCGCAAAGCTGCACTCATTATAACTCTGAAATTACACCTAACTATTGTTGTGGCCACGATCCAGAAATAAAAACTCAAGATGATAATCATAGATTATTGGTAAACGCACAAGGTGGCCAAAATTTTTGCGATAACTCTAATTACACATTAGAAAATAAAACTGAGGCTTTACCAAATGATTTAGTAATAGTTAAATTACCTTGCGATGCAACTAATACTTTTGAAGCAAATGAAAAGTTTACCTCACCAATTGACACAATAAAAAAATGGCAATTTGGAATAAATGTAGGTGGCGGAGCTTTATTTTTTGTTAATAAAATGCCTTTGTATAAAAACAAAGGGAGTTACGGCTACTTTATTGGATTAAATGCACAACACACTTTTGAAAAACATAAAAAATTAGCTTATTTTTTACAAGTAGATGTAGGTCAGCGCGTTTATAACGTAAATGTGCCTAATTTAAATTTCACAAACTTAGAAAACCCATTTAACTTTATTGGTATTAATGCAATCGAAAAATTCTCACGAAAAAATATTCAAATAAATTATTTTTGCACTTCAATTACCCATTATATAAATAAGAGGTATAAAAAAATAATTTTCGGTTTAGGTTTAAGAAATAATTTTATATACACTTTAAATGCACATTCAATCAATGAAAATTATGATTATAAATATTTAACAACAAAAATAACTGGCCAAAAAGAGTACGAAGTAATTTCAAATAAAATTTCTTACAGTAATAGAGCAATGACAATTAATTTTGATGGTTTTATTGAATATAAACATAAAGAAAACAACTCATTTAAAATAAATATCGGACTTCCTATTATATTTATGACTTCTGACTATTTAATTAATTGGAAAGATTCAAGCATAGTCCATGCTAATTCATCTGGAACAATTATAGATTTATCTTCAATACCATGGTCAAACTCTTTAGTTTCTTTTTCTTACAACTTATATTTTAATTAATTTATGAAAAGTATAATATATTTAATGCTATTTTTCTATTTAAATGTTGTCAAATCTCAACCATCAGGCGGTTGTCCAGGCAGTTGGTTTCACGGTTGTAATTGTTCAAATTCGAGTGTGGCAACTAATTTCTGTTGTGGGCATGACCCTGAGTTAAAAACTCAAGATGATAATCACAGATTATTGGTAAACGCACAATGTGGCCAAAATTTTTGCAACAACTCTAATTACACATTAGAAAATAAAACAGGTGTTTATCAATTACAAATCTTGATTGAAAATCCTGATGTACAACATGTAATAAAAGTAATTAAAATTTAATATACTCATAATTTTGAAAAAATTATTTCATGTTTTCATAATTTGCTTTTTAATTTTTGATATTGCATTTTCATTTGTGCAACATTATAATACAGGGTTGGATGGTGATATGACTGGTGGCATTGTGCCAGAACAAAATGTATCTAAAATTTTGAAAGACCCATTGGGCTTAAATGTGCTAATTAATGACTCAAGTTATGCGAACCCAAATAGGTATTTTGCACATTATGTTTTTATAAATATTATCGTATCGTTCCTCATTTTTTACAAAATTTTACTACACCAATAAACTCTGTGTATTTAGCAAACGCTATAATAAAAACATTAATTCAACTGTGTTATATTATTATGTTGGCTAAATTTTGTAATCCAAATATTTCAATATTTAATAAAAAAAATTTGTTAAGTATGGCTATAATAACTCCTCTTTTTCAAACAAATGGCTATAGAAGTTATATTGGAATAATTGATCCGTCTCCAACTTATACTTTTTTTTACGCTTTACCACTTTTAGTATTATTATTTTTCGTTTTTATTATTTATTATAAAATCATTAATAACCGCAAATTAACTCCATTTCAAATATGCATTTTAATTATATTATTATTTTACATCCCCCTAAGTGGGCCATTATTACCAGGAATACAATTAGTTTTATCAATTGCAACTTTTGGCTTTTTACTATTTAACAAACAAGTTAATTACTATTATAAAAACATTTTAAATGTAAGCTTAAAACACCAACTTAATTTAATAATTATATTTATTAATCTGCTTTGCATATATTCTTTATACATAGGTCAAAATAATGTCATTTTCTCCTCCAATCAAATATCAATTATAGACAGATACTTGGATCTACCAATTGGATTATATAATATTATAACTCAAAAATTATCTATTTCTTTATTGATTGGTAATATTTTAATTTCTTATTTATTTTTAGCAAACAACAAAATTTTAAAACAAAAATTAACCCTATTACTAATCAGCATTTTGTCTTTCTCAGTTATTTATACATTACTTTTACCCTTAGGTGGTTATAAAGATTATCGCCCATACATTATAAGATATGACACATTTATGCCAATTTCTTTACTTTTATTTATCGCATACTTATTCTCAAGTTTAAGCATAATTAATTTTGATGGCATTAGTAAAAAACATATTTATATTTCGATTTTATCATGTATTAGTTTTATTTTTATCAACTCTGATAAAATAGATTTTAATAAAAATCAATGTGAGAAAGAAACTCTTAGTTTTATTAGTAATTCAAAAAAAGACACTGTTTTTTTAAATAATAATTGTAATGTTTTGGGTTGGGCTAATCAGCCTATTTTAAATAATGAACTTAACTCTAAATTGCTTAAAATATGGAATATTACTTCCACTAAAAAAACTATTATTTATTGTAACGCAAACTAATTATTAATAAAACTATCTCTTAAAGTATGTTCTATATTTATTACATGTGTAATAAACTTTATTTGATTTAATAATAAAAACTGCGGGTTTTTACTGGCAATTAAATTATATTTTTCTAGTTGCGTTAACTGTAATGAAGCTGCAACATTAAACACATTCATGTGTCCTATAGTTTCGTAATCAACAAATTTGTTTTGAATGTTTCCAAAATAATTTACTAATGCATCTTGTAAAGCATTTAATGTTATTTTTTGATTGTTGTTTAACGATTCTATTAACCCTGCTCCATATAACTTTGGTGTAAGTTTTTTTGAGTATTCTAGTAACTTAAATGCACCAAGCCCTTCAATTAAAATATCCATCGAACCATCTGAATATTTTTTTAATATCCGTTTAATTTTTACTTCGCTCCCGTAAACTTGCACTTTTCCTTTATCTAAAAATGGTATTCCAAACGAAGCATTATTTTCATAACATTCGTTTACTAGTTGTTTATACCTCTCTTCAAAAATATGTAGCTTTGTTGTTTCGCCAACAAGCAAAACCATATTTAATGGAAACATTGGAATTGTTAAATTTTGAGTATTCATAATTCGTTGTTTTTTATCTATACGATTGTTAGATACAAAACGTGGGCTAAAGATTAAAAAAAAATGTAAAAACGTAAAAAAAATGAGTGAAACTATATATTTATTGAGTTAAAAGCGATTGGTAATGTTTATCCATATCATTACATAACCTTAAATACGAATATTTTTTGTGTACAATATCAATTGCCAACTTTGCATTAATTGTGCAATTTTCAAAATCATTTATTACGTTTATTAATTGTTTAGTAAACATTTTGTCGTTTCCTGGTTCGCACAATTTACCAGATGTTTCTACTAAAATATCTTTCACCCCTCCAACATTCGTAGAAATTACATATTTACCAGCAGCTTGCGCTTCTATTATGCTTACAGGAGTACCTTCGTTGTTTGAGGTTAAACAAACCAAATCTAAACCAGCCAACACAACATCAACTTCTTTAATCCAACCCAAAAAATGGATGTAAGAATTAGGTAAATTAAATGTGATAGATTTTTCAATTAAAAACGCTTCTAATGCAGTTCGCATTTCTCCATCGCCAACTATCAAAGCTTTAAATGGTTTATTACAACTATTTTTTAATTGAATAATGGCATTTAAAAACATAAAGTGGTTTTTAATTGGAGCTAGTCTTCCTACAATTCCAATTGCTATTTCAGATTTTTCAATTAAATGCATTTGTCTAAATAAATTTCTTTTAAGTTCTACATCTGTATTAAATTTTTTTAAATCAAACCCAAGTGGTATAACTTTAACTTTAGAAGGATTGCATATTTTATGCACATCGCATAAATCTTTTTTTTGCAATTCACTTATTGCAATAATTGATGTAGATTTTTGAGCTAAAAATCTTTCTATTTGTTTAAAAAATGCCGTTTTAACTTTTGAAAAATAACCATTAAAAACATGTCCATGAAACGTATGAACAATTACTGGAACTTTACAATGAATTGCCGCTAACCTACCAATTACACCGGCTTTACTTGCATGAGTGTGTACAATTTCTGGCTTAAATTCTTTAATTATTTTTTTAATTTTTCGGTAGGCTAAAAAATCCTGTATTGGATTTATGCTTCTACGCATTTCAAAAATTATTTCAGGGTTTAAGCCAACACTTTCTGGAATATACAACGAATTTTGTTCACCTTTTTCTTCTGGCCCACCTATTAATTTAGTTTCATAATTATTAGGTAAATATTTACTCAAATAAGTAACATTATAGGTTATACCTCCTAAATTAAAGCGATTAACTATCCTTAGTATTTTTGTCAATTAAAAAAACGCAATGTAAATCGACTAAAATTAATCATTTAACCCAATCAATTAATAATTTTTTGTACTTTTAATGTTTCGTTTGGTAGCAAAAAAATATATACTCATCTTAATTTTATTAACATTAGGGCTTAATGCTCAGCAGTTAAAATTTAAATACATTGATAATGAAGATGGTTTAAGTTCGTTATTTGTTAGCAGTATAATGCAAGACGATTTAGGTTTTATGTGGTTTGGTACACAAGATGGCTTAAATAAATACGATGGTTACCAAATAAAAGTTTATAAAACAGACCCTGATAACCCAGATAATTCGTTAAGTAGTAATGAAATTTATTGCCAAAATCAAATAAACCATACACTTACTGTAATAGGTACAAGAGAAGGCGTAACTTTATTTTACCCATTAACAGAAAAATTTGTTTCACTTAAAAAAAATAAATTAATAAGTGGTAAGATTAATGCCATAATAAAATTAAATGAAACAGAAGTTTTATTAGGAGGTGATGATGGCTTATTTAAATTAAATATTAACACAAGAGTTGCTAATAAAATTGATTTTGGCACAGAAAAAATACCCCAAGTTACTTCGTTTTTATACTTAAATAATAAAACTTTAGTTGGTACAAATAATATAGGATTATGGGAATACAATATCAAAAGTGTTAAACGTTTAAATTTCAATAACGAATACTCAAAATTTAATTTAAGCACTTTAGATAGCATCTCATCTATTTGTGAATACGCAAACAGAATCTATATTGGAACTTCTACAAATGGAATTTTTAAAATTGACCCAACTGATTTAATAATAGAGGAAAATATTAAATTTTTAGAATCTAAGACAATAGATGGTGCTAATATGATAAGAAGATTAGTTGCAAAAAACAACAGGATATATGCTGCAACTAAAAACGGGTTATATATACACAATCTATTATCTGGTAAATTTGATAAATATTTATATACACAAAACAATAAAAATGGACAAATTTCAGGCAATAATTTATCTAGTATTTATATTGATAAACAAGAAAATTTATGGTTAGGCTTTATTTTAAATGGCGTTAACGTATCGTTTAAACAAACTCAAAAATTTAATAATGAATATAACCCTGAAGAAATTAAGAGTGTTTATTCATTTTGTGATGGTAAAAATAACGAGATTTTAATTGGTGCAAATAAAGTTCTTAAATTTTACAATTATAAAACAAGAACGTATTTTGATATTACAAAATTTATAGGGGAAAATACTGTATTATCTCTTTACAAAGAAAATGAAAACATTTATTGGATTGGAACATGGGGTATAGGTTTAATTCGTTATGACAGATCCACAAATTCAATTAAAAAATTTTTTACAACAAATTTAGGTGGAACAATTATATCATTACTGCCTGATGGGTATGGAAATTTGCTTTGTGCAGCTTATGGCGATGGCTTAATTAAAATAAACCTAAAATCTTTTGATTATAAAATTTACGGCATAGAACAAGGATTACCCAACACAAGTTGTTATTCTCTTTTTAAAGATAAAACAAATAACATTTGGGTAAGTACTTATGAAAATGGTGTTTATCAATTTAAAGGCTCGGAAATAAATAACAAAATAGAAATTATAAATAAATTTGAAAATACAGGTAAACAAAACGAAATTGCTTCAAATGCTGTATTGGCAATAAATCAAGACTCTAAAGGCAATATGTGGTTTGCAACAACCTCTGGTTTAAGTAAATTATTACCAAATAAATCTTTTAGTAATTTTTACGAAAAATCTGGTTTACCAAACAGTTATTTATATACAATTGTATCAGATAGTGTAGGTAATTTTTGGATGAGTTCTAATAACGGTATTGTTGAGTTTAATCCTTTAGTTAATGAAAAAGAAATTAACTTTAAAAATTTTAGCTTAAAAGATGGTTTAATTAATGCCGAGCATAATTCAGGTGCTGCGTTTTATTCAGTATCCGGAATTATGTGTTTTGGAGGATCAAATGGTGTAAATTTATTTAGACCTAGTACTATTAAAAACAATACCAATTTACCACAAAGTTACATTGTAAGTTTTAAAAGAAGTGGTAACGATGTAAGTTTTGATACAAGTATAACTTACAAAAAATACATTAAATTAAACTGGCGCGAAAATTACTTTCAATTAGAATTAGTTGCTTTAGATTATACAGAACCTTCCAAAAACAAATTTAAATTTAAATTAGAAAACCGAGATAATGACTGGAGTGCCCCTACAAACGTACGCTACATTTCATATTCAGAATTAGCTGGTGGTGATTATGTTTTAAAAATAAAAGCCTGTAATAACGATGGTGTATGGAATGAAACGCCATACGAATTGCACATTACCGTTGTTCCACCCTTTTGGAAAACATTATGGTTTTACATTTTAGTAGGGATTTTTGGAACAGCTGGTGTTTTTGCTTTCATACAATTTAGAACAAATGCCATAAAAAAGGAGAATAAAATACTTGAAAGTAAAGTTGCAGAAAGAACAAAAGAATTAGCCGAAAAAAATCATGATATCATGAGTAGTATTCAATATGCCAAACGCATACAAGAAGCTATTTTACCCTCGCGTGATCATATTTACAATAAACTTAATAAATCGTTTATTTTATATAAGCCAAAAGATATTGTAAGCGGCGATTTTTATTGGTTTGCAGAAAAAAATAATGTTAAAATTTTTGCATGTGTAGATTGTACCGGCCATGGTGTGCCAGGCGCATTTATGAGTATGATTGGGCACAACTTATTACACCAAATAGTTTCAGAAAAAGGAATTACCAAACCAGGCGAAATTTTAAATGCCCTACATCATGGCGTACAAGTAGCCTTAAGACAAGGTAGTAACGAAGTAAATACCAATGATGGTATGGACGTATCGTTAATTAGTATCGACTCTAAATCAGGTAAAATTGAGTGGGCTGGAGCCAATAGGCCATTAATAATAATAGATAATCAAGGAGCATTTAATAAATACGATGGCGATAAGTTCCCAATTGGAGGTGCACAATTAGATAGCAACAGAATATTTACAACAAAAGAAATTACGTACACACCTAACAGTATGGCGTATATGTTTAGTGATGGTTATGCAGACCAGTTTGGAGGCGAAAAAGGTAAAAAATTTATGGTAAAACGTTTTTACGATCTACTTTTAGATATTCATACAAAAGATATTATGGAACAAAAGTATTTATTATTACAAAATATAGAAGGTTGGAAAGGTGACCATGAACAAGTTGATGATGTTTTAGTAATAGGTATTGGAATTTAAATAAATTGTTATATATTTGTAATACAAAATTAAAATTTAAATGAAAAAAGTTTTTAATATAATTGGTTTAACTTTAATTGCTGCAACATTAACTTTAGTAGGTTGCCGTAAAAAAGAAACTGTTGAAGTGGATAACGAAACACAATCTGCAGTTGATGATGCTGTTGCTTATCAAGAATATGCCTCTATTATGCCTACAGTAAATAACCATGCAGTAAACACTAAGGGTACAGGAGCGCAAGGAGGACGGTTAACTTCTGCCCCATGTAACGTATTAAATTTTTTAAATGAAGTAGCTACAGCAACAGTAAATGGTAAAGTATTTCCTGCAGCTGATACAAATTTATTAAATGGTAAATACATTAAAATTCCTGTGTATCAATTAGATTTTTCAAATGCAGCAACAACTTGTAGTTTATCTTTTTCTGATGGCAAAGTAAGAACAGGTATTTGGACCGTTTATTTTACTGGCCCATTAACTAAAGCTGGTAGCCAAGTTGTAATTAAATTACAAAATCATAAAACATTAAATAAAATTAATTACGCTTGCGATAGTATAATTGTTACAACAGTAACTAACAATACAGTTGTTCCTAAATATATTGAGTATAATGTAAAATTAGTAAATGGTGTTTGTACAACATCAGATTGGACAATTAAATACACTTTTGACAGAACATTTAAACATTATCCAAATGGTGTATCAGGAAATACAGATCCAGTAACAATGATGTGGGGAACTGCAAATGGCATTACGCGTCAAGGCAAACCATTTACAGTAACTACAGAAGCATCTAATCCATTAGTAAAACATAAAAGTTGCGAATTTATTGATAAAGGAGCAACAAGTTTAACTCCAGAAGGCTTTAAAACAAGAACAGTAGATTTTGGTAATGGAACTTGCGATGATAAAGCAACCTTTACTGTTAATGGAAACACTGTAGAATTTAAATTAAAATAATATTTCAACGCTTGTAAATAGTGATGCTATGGTAGACGTATTTGATATATACGATAAAATGGAACGCAATAATATTTTATTGTCGTTTAAAGGTGAAATTACGTCTGACCTCCTTACTTCTATTCTTCAAATTATGGAAAATAAAATGGAGAATATGCAAGAAGAACCTAAAATAAAAAAGAAAGTTTACAACGTTTTGGTTGAATGTTTACAGAATTTATATCACCATTTAGACGAAATTAGTGAAGAAGATACAGACCGAAGTAAATCTGCTATATTTATGATTGGCAGAGAAAACGGTAAATACTCTATTTTTACTGGAAATTACATATTAAACGAAAACATTACCTCTCTTAAAAACAGATTAGATGATGTAAATGCATTAAATAAAGAGGAGTTAAAAGAATACTACAAAAAAGTATTAAATAATGGCGAAATGTCGTTAAAAGGTGGGGGTGGTTTAGGTATGATTGACATTGCCAGAAAAACTGGTGAAAAAATTGGATATAATTTTTTGGAAATTGACAAGAAAGTTTCTTTCTTTACACTAAATATTAAAATAACAAATAACAATTAAAATATAAGCTATGGACAAATACGCAATTGAAGGCACACCTAAAACACCTAGTATCAGTTTTGACTTAAACTCAGGAGTACTTGAAATTAAAGGTCGCTCAATTCCTGAAAACTCAATTGAATTTTACAAACCATTAGTAGATTCATTAGACAAATACTCAAGTGGTGCTAAATCTGCAACAACAGTAAATGTTCAACTAGAATATTTCAACACATCATCATCTAAATGTATTTTAGATGTATTTAAAAAATTAGAAAGCATACACAAAGGCGGAAGTGCAGTTACAATTAACTGGCATTACGAAGAAGATGATGAAGATATGTTAGAAGCTGGAGAAGATTATCAAGCAATTATAAACGTACCATTTAAAATGGTAATGGTTGCTGAATAATTTATTATCAAATTATAGCCCTGCCAAACATTTGGCGGGGTTTTTTTTATTATATTTGTACCCTTAAATTTATTATAATGGCAAACACAATTGCACAACTTTTAGGCGATCAAGCTGATAATTTATTAAACCATACTTGTAAAACAATTCCAAAAGCAAACATACATTTGCCAGGTAACGATTTTGTTGACAGAATTTTTATGCAAAGCAACAGAAACCCACAAGTGTTAAGAAGCTTACAACAATTGTATGGAACAGGAAGGTTAGCAAATACAGGTTATATGAGTATTTTACCAGTTGACCAAGGTATTGAACACAGTGCAGGAGCAAGCTTTGCGCCAAATCCAATGTATTTTGATAGCGAAAACATTGTAAAATTAGCTATTGAAGGTGGCTGTAACGCTGTTGCATCTACATATGGTGTTTTAGCTTCAGTAGCAAGAAAATATGCTCATAAAATTCCATTTATCGTTAAAATTAATCACAACGAATTTATTTCTTATCCAAATAAATTTGATCAAATAATGTTTGGTTCTGTTGAAGATGCTTGGAATATGGGAGCTGTGGCAGTTGGTGCAACAATTTATTTTGGTTCGCCCGAAAGCCATCATCAAATAATTGAAGTAGCTCAAGCATTTGAAAGAGCACACGAACTTGGTATGGCAACAATATTATGGTGCTATACAAGAAATTCAGCATTTAAAAAAGACGGTGTAGATTATCACACAGCTGCAGATTTATCTAGTCAAGCAAATCATTTAGGCGTAACAATTCAAGCAGATATAATTAAACAAAAATTATCAGACAAAAATGGCGGATATTTAGCAGTTGGTCATGGAAAAACGCACCCTAAAGTTTACTCTGAACTAACAACCGATCATCCAATAGATTTATGCCGTTACCAAGTTGCAAATTGTTACATGGGACGTATGGGTTTAATTAATAGTGGTGGCGAAAGTAAAGGTGCAAGCGATTTAGCTGAAGCAGTTACAACAGCTGTAATAAACAAAAGAGCTGGTGGTCAAGGTTTAATTTCTGGTAGAAAAGCATTCCAAAAACCAATAAATGAAGGTGTTGCTTTATTAAATGCAATTCAAGATGTTTATCTTGATAGTAAAATCACAATAGCTTAAGCTATTATTTATTAAATTTTAAATATTGAATTACTTTGTTTAAAATTTATAATTTTTTAATTTAAAGAAATGAGTTGGTTTAAAAGATTAAAAGAAGGTATTACAACCTCAACTAAAGAAAAAAAGGAAACCCCCGAAGGTCTTTGGTATAAGTGCCCCTCGTGTAAAAAAATACACGATTCGCAACATCACGCAAACAATAAATATGTTTGTAGCGAATGTAAACATCACGAACGCATTGGAAGTAAAGAATATTTTGAAGTTATTTTTGATAACAATCAATTTACCGAATTACATGAAAACTTAGTAAGTGGCGACCCTTTAGAATTTACCGATACAAAAAAATATACCGATAGATTAGCAGATACCATTAAAAAAACAAATTTAAACGATGCTTTGCGAAGTGCTTATGGCACAGTAAACGATTTACCATTGGTAATTTGTTGTATGGATTTTAATTTTATTGGTGGAAGCATGGGAAGTGTTGTTGGCGAAAAAATTTCAAGAGCAATAGATTTTTGTATTAAAACAAACTCCCCACTTTTAATTATAAGCAAGAGCGGTGGCGCGCGTATGATGGAAGCAGCTTTTAGCTTAATGCAAATGGCTAAAACATCTGCCAAACTAAGCTTATTGGCCCAAAACAAAATACCATATATTTCTTTGTTAACAGATCCTACAACTGGCGGTGTTACGGCAAGTTATGCAATGCTTGGCGATTTAAATATTGCTGAACCAGGTAGCTTAATTGGTTTTGCAGGGCCGCGTGTAGTAAAAGAAACAATAGGGAAAGATTTACCAAAAGGATTTCAAACTGCTGAATTTGTTTTAGAACATGGCTTTTTAGATAAAATTGTTCCTCGAACCGAATTAAAAAACACATTAGGAAATATTTTAAAAATGTTAAAAAATTAATTTTGGCTTAAAATTTGATTAATACCTTAAAATTAAAACTATGAAAAAAACAATTTTAACAACTTTATTTATCGCATTAATAAGTTTAACTGCTTTTGCTGGAGATGGCGATAAAATTCCAACTGCAACCTTAAAAAAACTTGATGGTAGTAAAATTAGTAGCACTACTTTTACTAATAATGGTAAGCCTATAATTATTAGTTTTTGGGCTACTTGGTGCAAACCATGTAAAAAAGAACTAGATGCAATTGCTGAAAACTATACTGATTGGCAAAAAGAAACTGGAGTAAAACTAATTGCAATAAGTATTGATGATGCCCGCAGTAGCGGTAAAGTTGTTACAGATGTAAAAAGTAAAGGTTGGGAATATGAAGTTTACATTGACGAAAATCAAGATTTTAAACGAGCAATGAACGTAAACAACGTACCGCATACATTTATAATTGATGGAACTGGAAAAATTGTTTGGAGCCATAATTCATATACCGAGGGTGATGAAGAAAAATTACACGAAAACGTAAAAAAAGTGATAAATGGCGAAAAGTTAACTCACTAATTGTTAATTTTCGCAAAAATTGTTTTTCTTTGTAGCATGAAAAACACATCTTTTAAAAGTAGCTTGTTTGCTACTTTTTTGTTAATCTTTACTCTAAATCCATTTAAGATATTTTCTCAATCTAACATTTCAGATGAAGTTAATTCAATACACGGAAATTTTCAAGTAGATGCTCAATATTATAATCCTGATAGTTTAATTGGAGCACCTAAAGTTCCTGAAAAAATGCTTTCAAATGCTTTTGGTAATATTAATTATCAACGCGGTAAATTTAGCGCTGGTGTAAGATACGAAGCTTACAATAATGTAATGCAAGGCTTTGACCAAAGATACAAAGGCCAAGGCGTTGTAAATAGATTTGCAAGATATCAAGACAATTTATTAGATATAACTGTTGGAAACATATACGAACAATTTGGAAGCGGTTTAATTTTTAGAACTTATTATGAACCCGGTTTATTGTACGATAATTCGTTAGATGGTATTCGTGTTATATCTAACCCCTATAAAGGTTTTACGTTTAAAGGTTTAGTTGGTCGTCAAAGAAGTTTTTTTACTTTAGGACAAGGTATAGTGCGAGGTTTTGATGGCGAAGTAAATATTAATGAAGCTTTAGATTCTTTAGCTGCAAAAATTAAAACAAAAGTAATTTTGGGAGGAAGTTTTGTAAGTAAATTTCAGCCAGACCAAGACCCAGCTTATAATTTACCTGAAAACGTTGGTGCGTATGGTGGTAGAATAAATATCATTAGAGAAGGTTTTAATTTTTATGGTGAATATGTAATGAAAGAAAATGATCCAAGTAATGACAATAAAGCCGTTGCAAATGGAAAAACAATTTATAGTTACAAAAATGGTGAGGCATTATTTCTATCAACCTCTTATGCAACAAAAGGCTTATCTTTTTTATTACAAGGTAAACGCATAGATAATTTCGGATTTAGAAGTGATAGAGATGCAGGCTTACAAAATTTACTTATAAATTATTTACCAGCTACAACTAAACAACATACTTATTTAATGCCTGCATATAACCCATACGCAACACAACCAAGAGGCGAAATTGGTTTATTAGCAGAAATTCAATATAAATTTCAAAAAGGTACTGCACTTGGCGGAAAATATGGAACAGAAATAACTTTAAATTACTCACAAGCCAATGGATTAAAACATATAGGTGTTAACGACACCAATTCAACCATGCAACTATACAAAACCAATTATAACGAAGTAGGCGAACAATATTATCACGATTTTTTTATTGAAATAAATAAAAAATTCACAAAGCAATTAAAAGGTACGTTTATGTATGCTAACCAATTTTACAATAAAAACATAGTTCAGTTTGGTTCGCCAAATGCTGGATATAACAATATAATATCAAATATTGGTGTTGTAGATATTACTTATAAATACAAATCAAATTCGGCCATACGTTTTGAAACACAATGTTTATTTAGAGACAACAGCGATACACTAAACTTAGGAAGTTGGGCTACAGCAATGGTAGAGTGGACACCCAACACACATTTTTTTGTTGCAGTTTTAGACCAATACAATTACGGAAACCCTGTTGATAATTTAAAATTACATTACTTTTTAGTAAGTGCGGGCTACACATCAGGCCCACATAGAATAAGTATGAGTTACGGTAAACAAAGGGCCGGTATTTTTTGTGTTGGAGGGGTATGTAGAAATGTTCCGGCTAGTAATGGATTTGCTATTTCTATTACCAGTAGTTTTTAGTATATTTACAATAATTAATTATGAAATTAAAACTCACCATATTAATTCTAAGTTTAACAGCAATAGTTATTAGTTGCGATAAAGTTAAAAATCCAATTGAAAATCCAACAGTTGGTAACAGTAATTCAACAGTAAACCCATATACATTTTATTCTAAAAACAACATTACAAAATGTAATTTTAAAAAAGTGTTACTTGAAGATTATACAGGGCAGCAATGTGGAAACTGCCCGCCTGCTGCTGTTGTAGCTCATAATATAGGCGATCAATATAAAGATACAGTAATAGCAATTGCAGTGCATGCAGGTTTTTTTTCAAAAACAAATTCAACTTTCCCTACATCATATACAACAACAGTAGGTAACGATTGGGATGCATCATCTGGTTTTGGTGTAAGTTCTGCCGGTAATCCAAACGGTATGATAAATAGAAAAGATTATGGTTCTGGAAAAATTAAGCCACAGGGTGCATGGCAAGGATATGTTGAACTTGCAAAAAAAGAAATTCAAAAAGTAAAACTTGAGCTTTTTTTAAATTATGATGGAGGCACAAGGCAACTAAGTGCAATGGCTAAAGTTAAATTTAAAGCTACTCATCCAAATAACACAAAAATTAATTTAGTATTAATGGAAGATAGCATAATTGGCCCTCAAAAAGATTATTTGCAATTACCAGATGTAGTACCAAATTATGTATTTATGCACATGTTACGTGGTAGCTTAAATGGCTCATGGGGTGTTACTGCTAAAAATACGCCAATTGCAGTAAATGACAGTATGAGTGTTTCTTACGATAATTACGCTATACCTAGTAACTTTAAAGATAAAGATATGTATTTAGTTGCTTTTGTGTACGACGAATTAGATAAAACAATTTTACAAGTAGAAAAACTAAAGATTAAATAAAATGGTTTAAAACATTTTTTTTATGTTTCATTCAAACTACTAAATTTGTAAAAAATATTTATTATGAATTTTCCTTCAGAATTAAAGTACACTAAAGACCACGAGTGGGTAAAAATTGATGGTGATGTTGCAACAGTTGGCATTACTGATTTTGCACAACGCGAATTAGGCGATATTGTTTATGTTGATGTAAATACAATTGGTGAAACAGTAGAAAAAGAAGCTGTGTTTGGAACAGTTGAAGCCGTAAAAACTGTTAGCGATTTATTTATGCCATTAAGTGGCGAAGTTTTAGAAGTAAATAAAGATATTGACTCTGCTCCTGAGAGTGTAAATAGCGACCCCTACGGAAAAGGCTGGATGATTAAATTAAAAATAACTAACTCATCAGAAGTTGCAGGACTTTTAACTGCCGATGCATATAAAGCATTAATTGGTGCTTAAATTAAAGCAAATAAAAAATTAATAAAAAAAGCGACAAAAATTTGTCGCTTTTTTTATTAAATAAGTTTTAATTAACTAAAAGCATTAAATCCTGTAACATCCATACCAGTAATTAGTAAATGAATATCATGTGTGCCTTCGTAAGTAATTACACTTTCTAAATTCATCATATGGCGCATAATTGGATATTCTCCAGTAATTCCCATTCCACCATGTATTTGGCGGGCTTCGCGTGCAATTTGTAAAGCCATATTAACGTTATTACGTTTTGCCATGCTTATTTGTGCTGGCGTTGCTCGGTGTTCGTTTTTTAATTGGCCTAACCTAAATGTTAATAATTGTGCTTTAGTAATTTCTGTAATCATTTCAGCTAATTTTTTTTGTGTTAATTGAAATGCTCCAATTGGTTTTCCAAATTGCGAACGTTCTTTACTGTATCTTAAAGCGCTATCATAACAATCCATTGCTGCACCTATTACGCCCCATGCAATACCAAAACGCGCACTATTTAAACAACCTAATGGCCCTTTTAAACCTTTTATATTTGGGAAAATATTTTCTTTAGGAACTTTAACGTTATCAAACACTAACTCGCCTGTAGCACTTGCTCTTAAACTCCATTTACCATGAGTTTCGGGAGTTGTAAAACCTGGCATTCCTCTTTCAACAACTAAACCTCTAATATCGCCAGCTTCATCTTTAGCCCAAACAACAGCAATATCAGCAAATGGACTATTGCTTATCCACATTTTTGCTCCGTTTAAAATAACGTGCTTACCATCTCCTGCATCTTTAAAATTTGTAATCATTCCTGCAGGGTTACTTCCATGATCGGGCTCTGTTAAACCAAAACAACCCATTAAATCGCCAGTTGCAAGTTTTGGCAAATATTTTTTCTTTTGCTCTTCGCTTCCGTAAGTGTAAATTGGAAACATAACTAACGAGCTTTGAACAGAGGCTGTTGATCTTAAACCACTATCGCCACGTTCTAATTCTTGCATTATTAATCCGTAGCTAATTTGATCTAAACCTGGCCCACCATATTCGGTTGGAATATACGGCCCAAACGCACCAATTTCAGCCAAACCTTTTATCCATTGTTTAGGAAATTTTGTTGTTTGACAAGCCTCTTCAACAATTGGAGTTACTTCTTTTTTTACCCATGCTCGTGCAGTTTCACGAATTAACTTATGTTCATCACTTAATAATTCATCCATTAAGTAATAATCGTGTGCTTGAAAATTATCAGTTGCCATATAAAAAATTTAAAGAAACAAATTTAATTAATTAATATTAAAAATGGTATATTAATTAGTTGTTAATTGGATATCTTCTGGTTTGCCAAAACGTTTTAATGTATTTAAATGTGAAGAAAAAGCCTGCCATAGGGTTTCGTTTTCTAAGTAAGGTATGCCAAATTCTTCGGCTGTTTGCTTAACTATTGGTGCAATTGCAGGGTAATGTACATGACAAATTGTAGGAAATAAATGATGTTCTACTTGAAAATTTAAACCGCCCACATACCATGAAATAAATTTATTTTTACGCGAAAAATTAACTGTTGTGTTTAATTGATGTATAGCCCATGTGTTTTCTATTGTACCATGTTCGTTTGGTAATGGATGCGTTGTTTGTTCTACTGTATGTGCTAATTGGAAAGTAATTGAAAGTATTAAACCTGCTATAATGTGCATAGTAAAAAAGCCAATGATAAATGAAGGTGTGTGAACTTCTATTACAAATATTGGCAGAATTATAAATACAACTATGTAAACTATTTTACTTAAAATTATTTTAATTAAAGCAATTACATTTTCTTTAGCTTTTAGCTTGTTTACACCAGACTTAGTGTATTTAGAAAATTGCACAAAATCTTTAAAAATTACCCAATAAATTGTAAGAATGCTGTAGAATAAAAAAACATAAAAATGTTGGAGTTTATGGTACCATTTTACTTTGGTATGAGGCGAAAAACGCATAATTAATTTATCTTCAATATCATCATCATAATCAGTAACATTTGTGTATGTATGGTGTAAAATATTGTGTTGTAGTTTCCAATTAAAAACAGCACCGCCTAATAAATTTAAAGTATGACCTAACCAATAATTAACATTACTACTACTTGAGTAAGCACCATGATTTGCATCGTGCATAATAGACATACCAATACCAGCTAAGGCTATACCCATAAGAGCAAATAATAAAATAACATAAACCGGTTGCGGGGTGAAAATTAAAATACATGAAAATGGCACTAAATACATTGCTAATAATACAATTGTTTTAGTAACCATGCTATTATTATAATTTTTAGATATTTTATTTTCTTTAAAATAGCCATCAACCCTATTTCTTAAGGTTGAAAAAAATAAAAGTTTGTTTTTATCTTTATCTATAAATTGTAATGGTTTCATGTTTTTTTTATTTATAACAATTATAATAAAAAAACCAAAGCTAAATTTGCTTTGGTTTAATTAATTTTATGATTTTTGTTATTAAGCTGCTATTGTAACATTTACGGCATTTAATCCTTTTTTACCGTTTTCTACATCAAATGTAACGATATCGTTTTCGCGGATTTTACTTTTTAAACCTGTAACATGCACGAAAATTTCTTCGCCATCTTCTGCTTTAATAAATCCGAATCCTTTTGTTTCATTAAAAAATTTAACTGTTCCTTTTTTCATTTTGTTTTGTTTTGTGCCCTTAGGCGATTATTAGTTGAATGTTATTATTAATTTATTAAGAAGTGTAACATTCTAAAACCACTTTATAATTTTTTTTAAATTTTATATTATTTGTTATTGTATTTTAATTAAATATTTGCTTTTAGACTGTAAACCAAATAAAATAATTAATTGAGATGCGTTCTAAATTGTTCAAAAATAAGTAATAATTATTGAATTTTAAAATAAATAATAAATGTAAAGGCTATTTTGGTTTATTTTTTTGATAATATGTACTTAATAATTGCTTTTTATAGCTATTTATGAGGTCTGTTTTTCGTTTATTTACAATTAGAGTTTTTATATTGTTTTTTTCAAATGATAAAGGAGATGAATTATTGCGTGTTTTTTCGTCTTTAATTTTTAAATAATAATAATATTCATTATCACTAAACTCCATAGTTTTACCTTTATTTAAAATCAAATCTGGTTGATTTCTAAGGTCAGGAATTTCTTTTTTTATATCCTCTAAATACAACCATGTACTATCGTTATTAAAAAAATTGTCGGCGTTTTCTAAAGCTAAATTATTCAATTGTAGTTTTTCGTTTTCTTTTTGCGTGTTAAATAACTTTTTCATTTTTTCTAATCCTGATGCTTTTAAAGGAATTTTATAATAGTTTACCTTTACAATATTATCCTTTAAAAGAAAATTATCTATATTTTGATTGTAATAATTTTCTATTTCTTCATTAGAAATTGTAGTATCAATATTTGCTTCAATTAATTTAGTTTGATAAATATAATTTACAAGATTTTTTTTATACTCTTCTACTTGCTTATTAATATCCATTTCATCATCAAGTAATTTTGAAATAGCCTCTTCATAAAACAATGATTCGGTAATCCAATTATCAATTTGTTGTTTTGCAACAATTGCACTATCGCTACTATTTATTGTTTTTATAGAGTTTTTAAAAAAATCTTCTTTTGTTAAAACTTGAGTTCCTATTGTTGCAATAACTTCTTCAGATTCTTTATCAGCATGCTTTGTGTTTGATTGACAAGCAAAAACTAAAAAGCTTAAAACAACTATATTTAAAAGGATTTTTAACACAAAAATAGTATTTATTAAACTTACAATTATAACAAATTTACTGTTTATTTACTGATAATATTTTCTAATACTTTTTCCCATAGACTTTGCCCAAACAATACATTAAACCCAACTTGAACATAAGGGCCAGGTTTTATATTAAAATTTGTTTTTAAATTATCAGTTTTAGTATATTTCCAATTTTGATAAAAGACATAACCAGCCTCTACCCTAGCAACAAAAATTTTGCTAAACTTATATCTTAAACTTGTGTAAGCAACGCCAGATGTGTAATTTACATTTAATCTACTTCTATTATATAATATCCCTGTCCTATAACCATCTGCACTTACACCTGTTGTTAAAACTAACTTATTAGTTTTAACTTGTACATTAAGTTGTACTGGTAAAATAAAATTAAAAACAACTTTTTTACCAACAGGAACGCTTCCTCCAAAAAAAGGCGCAGGAATAAACAGCCCATCGCTATAAGATGCAGCTAAGCCATAAAAATAATTTTTTCTTAAACCTCTTATGTGTAATTGGCCAATAACACCACTAAATCTTGGCGCCATTTTATTTAAAGTAATATCTTGTTCGGCAATAGCAATATTTGTACTATAAAAACCAATTCTATATTTTTTAGTTAGCCACGTTCCTAATACTCCACCGGCAATTGTGTAATTATTTTTTATTGGCAAACTATCAAAACCAATATTTACTTGTTTAGCATTAACCCTTAACATGCCTAAGGTTTGCGAGGCTTTTACTCTTACACTATTACGTAAAATATCTTTTAATTTTAAACTACTTAAATCTAATTTAATATCAGCATTTAATTTTGTTTTTATTGGAAAAGTAAAAACTGCGTTAACATCTTTAGAGTTGAAAACATTGCTTGTATCAGTAAACTTAGAATCAAAAATATATTTTGAATCAAATTTTAAACGTGGTCTAAAAAGTTGTTCTATTTGCTCTACCTCAAATGTTTGTGAAAAAAATTTGAAATTAATTGAAACGATTAAAATGAAACTAAAAAAATATTTATTCATTAAATTTAAAAATACAAAAAAAGCGAAGTTTAAACTTCGCTTTAACTTTAATTAATTAAAATTTTATTTTTTAATACGCTCAACGTAATCGCCAGTTCTTGTATCAATTTTTACCCAATCACCTTCATTAAAAAATAAAGGAACCATTATTTCAGTGCCTGTATCAATTGTAGCTCTTTTTAATGTGTTGGTTGCAGTATCGCCTTTAACACCAGGTTCGGTATAAGTAATTTGTGCTTCAATAAAAGTTGGAGGTTCGGCAACTATTACTTCATCACCCTCGAAGCTGATTTTAACTTCCATTCCTTCTTTTAAAAATTTTCCGCCTTCACCAAACATAATTAATGGCACATGAACTTGTTCAAACGTTTCGTTATCCATTACAACAGCAAATTCGCCTTCGTTGTATATGTATTGCATCATTTTATACTCTACACGAACAATTTCAACAGATTCGCCACTTCTAAAACGATTTTCGGTTTGTTTTCCTGTTTTTAAATTACGCATTTTTGCTTGATAAAATGCGCGTAAATTTCCTGGGGTACGGTGTTGGTATTCTGTAATTTGTACTAAATCACCATTAAATCTAATTATAGAACCTACGTTGATGTCTCCTGTGTCTGCCATTGTTTTTTTATTTTATAGTTATTCATTAATATCATGCACAACGCCCATATTTGCAAATTTTTCTATTCTTGCATTTACACGTTGTTGTTCTGATTGTTTAGTTAATTCATTTAAGTGTTTTTTTATTTCAGATTTTACTGTTTCAAAAATTTGTTGATGGTTGCGGTGTGCACCACCAATTGGTTCTTGAATTACGCCATCAACTAACCCATTTTTAAACATATCTGTTGCAGTAAGTTTTAATGCTTCAGCTGCTTTTTCTTTTTGTGCCCAAGTTCTCCATAAAATGGTTGAACAGTTTTCGGGCGAAATTACAGAGTACCAAGAGTTTTCAAGCATTAATACTTTATCTCCAATCCCAATTCCTAATGCTCCGCCGCTTGCTCCTTCGCCAATAATAATGCAAATTACAGGTACTTTTAGTTGGCTCATTTCCAATAAATTTCTGGCAATAGCTTCGCCTTGCCCTCTTTCTTCGGCCTCTAAACCTGGGTATGCGCCAGGGGTATCAATAAATGTTACAATGGGTTTATTAAATTTTTCAGCGAGTTTCATTAAACGCAAAGCTTTACGATAACCTTCAGGGTTTGCCATACCAAACCTGCGTATTTGACGCATTTTAGTATTTATACCTTTTTGTTGACCAATAAACATAACTGTTTGTCCATCAATTTCGCCAAAACCTCCAACCATGGCTTTATCATCAGCAACGGTTCTATCGCCATGAAGTTCAATGTAAGTTCCGTTAGTAATATTTTCTATATAAGCATTGGTGTACGGTCTTTCTGGGTGTCGGCTTACTTGTACACGTTGCCAAGGTGTTAAATTAGAATAAAGTTCTTTTGTTTTTAGAGTAATTTCGTCTTCTAACTCTTTAACTTTATCATCTAATTTAACTTTACTTTTTGCATTTACCTCTTTCAACTTTACCAATTCTCCCTCCAAATCCTGAATTGGTTTTTCAAAATCTAAATACGTCATAAGTTTTTAAGTTAGGCTGCAAAGATAAGATTAATTAAATAAATATACATCCTAATTTAATAATTCAAGTTATTGATTATAAGTAATTTATGTAATTCTTTCAAAAAAAACATTTTCCATCAATTTATTTAACAACAATTATTTTATTTGAAATAACTTATTTTAATTGCACAATTATACTTTCTGCAACTTTATTACTGATGTTTATTTTATTTTTATTGCAATTTAAAGTTATTGAATTATCAAAATCTTCGATATTAATAACTTTAACTTCTGCCCCTATAATTAATTTTTGCTTTTCGAGATATTTTAAAAATAAAGTAGAGTGATCGGTAACTCCCATTACTATATAATTACATTTTAATTTCGATTCTGATAATTTAATAAAGTTACTTTTTTGAATTTTACCTTTTTCATCAGGTATTGGCTCGCCATGAGGGTCATAAATTGGATTACCAAGAATTGAGGCAAGTTTATTAATTAATTTGGTATTATTTATATGTTCTAATTCTTCGGCTATTTCATGCACTTCATCCCATCCAAAACCTAATTCTTTTGCTAGATAAGTTTCCCAAATTCTATGCCGCCTTATGATGTCGAGCGCTAATTTAGACCCGTTTGTTGTTAATCTTGAGCCATATGATTTTTCATAAACAATTAATTTAAGGTTATGCAATTTCCTTAAACCTTCGGTTACGGTTGCAGGGTTAAGGTTTAGTTTTTTAGATATTGTTTGATTATTTACTACAGCTGTATTATTATAAGATAGGTTGTAAATTGTTTTTAAATAATTTTCTATAGTTTCTTGTCTCATAAATATATTTTTTGGTATGCCTAAATTAATAATTATTATAAATAAAAATACAATAATATTTGTAAATTAATTTATGTATAAATATTTTATATTTTTTTTATTATTTATTTACACTTTTATTTCATGTAAAAAAATAATGCCATCAGCTCCTAAAGACGATGAGATTTTAGATGGACCAATAGAAGGGCTAACTTCTGCTCAATTAAAACAATTTATTAAAGGGGATATAGCTTTTAACGACGAGGTTTTTACTCCTCAAACTGGCCTTGGACCAATATTTGTTGCAAACTCTTGTGGGTCTTGTCATGCTGGCGATGGAAAGGGACATCCATTTACAACTTTAATTAGATTTGGTCAAATAGATAGCACCGGAAACACATGGTTAAACCAAGGGGGACCACAATTACAAAATAGAGCAATACCAGGTTATGAACCAGAAAATTTACCAAATAATATAAGTTATTCTAAAATATTGCCACCTGCAAATACTGGATTAGGTTATCTAGATGCGGTAACTGATGCTGATATTTTAGCAATGTCTGACCCAAATGACTCAAATGGTGATGGCATTTCAGGGGTACCTAACTGGATAAATTTACCTAACTATTGCAATAAAAGAATTAATTCAATTACACAAAATGGAAAATACATAGGACGATTTGGAAAAAAAGCATCAACTTACGATTTACTTCAACAAACTGTAAATGCTTATAATCAAGATATGGGTATTAACTCATCATTTGAGCCTATTGACACATATTCTAAATTATTAGTTGACCCCGAAGTATCAAATCAAACAATAAATGAAGTTATTTTTTATTTAAAAACTTTAAAAACTCCACTACAAAGAAATGTAAATGATATAGAAGTAAAAAACGGTAAAGAATTATTTATCTCAATAGGATGTGACAAATGTCATAAACCAGAATTAAAAACAGGATATTCAGATATTGAAGTATTATCAAACAAAATATTTTATCCCTACACTGATTTATTATTGCACAACATGGGAAATAGTTTAGATGATAATTATACCGAAGGAAATGCAAAAACCTATGAATGGAGAACTCCCGCATTATGGGGATTAGGTTTATCTAAAAATTCGCAAGGCGGAAATTATTTTTTAATGCATGATGGTAGAGCAAAATCAATTGAAGAAGCTATTTTGTTACACGAAGGAGAAAGTAAACAAAGTAATACTAAATATCAAAACTTAACATCTTCTGAAAAACAAAAATTAATGAAGTTTTTAGAAAGTTTATAATGAAACGACGAGAATTTATAAAATCATCTTGTGTAAATTGTGCTGCTAGTTTTACTAGTATTTTATTAATTAATAGTTGTACAACAAATAAATACACATCAAATTTTTTAATAGCAAACAATAAAATAACTTTAAGTAAAAACGAGTTTTTTATTGTTGAAAACAACAAGTCAAAAGAATTACAGTTTGTAATACTAAAGCCAAAACAAATTGAATTTCCAATTGTTATTTATAAGCTAGAAACAAATAAATATTTTGCTAATTATTTGCAATGTACACATCAAGGCTGCGAGCTTACACCTCATAATACTTTAATGGTTTGCCCTTGCCATGGAGCAGAATTTAACACTAAAGGAGAAGTTGTTACAGGACCAGCAGAAACTAATTTAAAAACATTTAATACAACGGTTGATGATGAAAATATTTACATCTATTTATAAATTTAAAAAAATAGTTTTATTTAACTTTTTGTTTGTATTTATTACAAATACTTTTTACGCACAAAATGATACAAATAAAATTAATCGTGTAAACATTGATACAACAAAATTATACCTTAATACTGATGCTGTTTATAATAGACCATTTTTAAAATATGGCAAAATACCAATTGCTATTGGTGGATATGCTGAAGCAAACACTCAGTATAAAGTAACAGATGGCGTATCAGACGGATTTTCATTTCAAATGAAAAGAATGACATTGTTTTTATCTTCATCAATACACCGTAAAATAAAATTTTTAAGCGAAATTGAATTTGAAGATGGAACAAAAGAAATTAATATTGAGTTTGCTGCATTAGATTTTCAACTGCATCATTTATTAAATTTTAGAAGCGGAATAGTAATGAATCCAATTGGTGCATTTAACCAAAATCATGATGGTCCAAAATGGGAGTTTATTGATAGGCCAATTTCTGCAACACAAATGTTACCCTCAACGTTTAGCAACATTGGTTTTGGGATTTTTGGTAAATCATATCAATCAAACTTTGTATGGTCTTATGAATTTTATTTAACCAATGGCTTTAATGATAATATAATTTCAAATACAGAAAATAAAACATTTTTACCTTCAACAAAATTAGATGTAAATAGATTTGAAGAAAGTTACAACGGAATACCTTTAACTAATTTTAAAACAGCTGTTAAATTTAAAAATATTGGAGAGTTAGGCATTTCATATATGGGAGGGGTGTACAATAAATTTGAAATTGATGGTTTAATTTTAGACAAAAAAAGAAGGGCAGATGTTTTTGCTATTGATTACAACACACAAATTCCAAAATTAAAAACTACAATAATTACAGAATTTGCATGGGTATTTGTTGATGTGCCAAACACATATTCTCAACAATTTGGAAACAAACAACATGGTGGATTTATTGATATTGTACAACCAATTTTAAAAAGAAATATTTTTGGCTTTGAAAAAGCAACCTTAAATATTGCATTAAGAACTGAATATGTTGATTGGAATTATGGAAAATTTAAAGAAACAAACACAAGCATATCAGATGACATTTTTGCAATAATTCCAGCAATAAGTTTTAGGCCAACCGCACAAACTGTGATTAGGTTAAATTATAGGTTAGAACATAAGAAAGACCTATTGGGTAACCCTGCTTCAAAAACTGGAGTTATACAATTAGGTGTAAGTAGTTATTTTTAATACATGATATACTTAATGACTATGTTCACCTGAATTTGTCATTTTTGCTAAAATAAAAAATGCACCTTTTGTAACAATTTTTGTATTCGGTTTTAACTCAGTTAAAAATACAACCTCACTGTAACCTATATCAGTTGTACCTTTTTTAATTGGAATTTTCTCAAACTCAACATCTCCATTAACTGTAATATCGATAGAACTATTGTGTTCGTGACTATGGTCATGATTTTCGGAATGGTTATGCTCATTTTCGTTATTATTTTTTTCTGAAACCGCAAAAATGTAATCTTGCCCTTTGTAATTAACAATTGCATCTGTAGGAACTGCATCAACTGTTGCATTTTCTAAACTTACAATTGCAGTAATACCCATACCGTTAATCAACCCTACTTTATCTCCTTCAACCATTGCATGAACAGCAATAGCTTTTGAGTTTTCTTCAAACGTATTACTAATTGCATATACTTTTGCGTCGTACTCTTTACCAGGGTTATTAGTAAGTGTAAAATGAATAGTTTGTCCTTCTTTTAGTTTTGCTAAATCTTTTTCATAAACAAATAAATCTAAATGTAGTTGACTATTATCAATCACTTCTGCAATAGGATTATTTGCATCTACATATGTGCCAATGTTTACCGAGATAGCACTTATTGCACCTGAAATTGGACTCAAAATATTAATTACAGTTTGTATATTATCACTTGTTAAGTTTAATGGATTAATTCCAACTAATTCTAATTGTTTTTTTAAACTAGATTTTTTTGCTTTTAAAGATTTAACTTCAGCTTCGGCAATTTGTAAAATTTTTAATGATGTTGCGTTGCCTGATTGCAAATCTTGTTGACGTTTAAATTCATTTTCTGCTAAATCTAATTTTGATGTTGTGTTTAAATAATCTTCTTGTAAAGTAATAAATGAAGTGTTTGCAATTGTAGCAATTACTTGCCCTTTATTAACATTGTTACCTGTTTGAACAAATATTGATTTTATAACTCCTCCCATTAATGCCGAAATAGTAGCTTTATTTTGGTTGGGTACATTTAATATGCCATTAGCTCGTAATGCGGCAGTTAATTGTTTCTTCTCAATTTTCCCAAATTCTAATTTAATAGCATTAATTTGATCTTTTGTAAAAGAAACAGAATTTGTTACTTCGTGCGAGTCATTATGTTCTGCGTCTTCATGATTATGATTAGTTGTGTTTTTATTTCCACATGCAGTTATAAAAATAAAAGTGGAAAAAATAATTAAAAATTGAATTTTGTATTTCATCTTATTTATTTATTAAATAATTAATATTTATTACTTCTTGATTAATTTGGTTTATTACTTCATAATAACCGAGTTGTATTTGTGTAAAAGTTTCAATTGCTTGTAAATATTCAACATATGTTATAACATTAGATTTAAATGATGTTTTAGCAGTTTGTAAAATAATATTTGCATTATTTGTACCAACCGATTTATAGTAATTGTATTTTTGAAGCGCTTGATTATATTTCAACAATGCAACTTGTAAATTTGCCTGTAATTTTATTTTTTCATTTGAAGTTTCGTTTTCGATTGCTAATTTTTGTTGATTTAAAGATTTAATTTTTGCTGTATTACTAAAAAAAGTAAGCGGAACACTTATTCCGGCATTTACACCAGTAAACCTATTACTTCTATTAAAATAAACATCTTGCCCATTTATGTTTTGAATACCCATTAAAGATTGATTAAAATACCCTATTAATAAATCGGGTAAAAATAAACTAGATTCAAGTTTTTTAGTTTTATCAGCAATTATAATTTGATTATACATTGATTTAAGTCTTGGGTTATTCATAATTAAAGAAGTATCAAATGCAGTTGAAATTTCTAAAGGTTCAAAAATGATTTGTTTTAATGCAAAATTTTCATTTATGTTAATTATTGATTTCAGCATATAAACTACTTCATTTAATTCGGCTTCTATTTGTTGAAGTTGAAGTTTTATTTGTGCAAATTTTGCATCTGAAGTTGTTTTTTCTAACAAATTAGTTTCGCCAGTTGTATATTTTAAATTTGCTGTATTTGTAAATTCAGCATAAGTTAAATTTAAATCTATCATAAGTTTTTTCTTTTGTTCTAAAAAAAGAATTTGATAATAAAAACTTTTAACTTGATTTTTAACATCATTAATTGTTATTTGTTCTTGTAATATTGCAGAATTTGCTTGGGCATTATATAATTTAGATTTTGCAACAAAAAATGTTGGAAACGGAATCCCTTGCGAAAAATTAAAACCTAAATCTTGATTTACGCTGTTGTATTGACCATATTGCATATTAACTGTAGTTTTAGGCAGTTCAAAAGCAGATTTTTTTAAATATTGATAAGATTTTACAAGATGTTGTTGTGATTTAATTTCAAAATTATTTTTTAAAGCAAGGGTTATTGCATCATCTAATGTTAACTCTAAATTAGATTGTGCTTTAAAATTAATTGGTAAAATAAATATAAAAAATACAACAACTAATTTTGAGTTAATTTTACTTTTTAAATTAGATGAAAAAAAGTAATACAATAATGGTAAAATAAATAACGTTAAAATTGTTGCTGAAATTAAACCTCCAATAACAACTGTAGCTAATGGTTTCTGCACCTCTGCACCAGCTCCATTTGAAAATGCCATTGGAAAAAATCCGAGCGAGGCAACTGTTGCAGTCATTAAAACAGGTCTTAATCTATTTTTTGTGCCAGTTTTAATCCTATCAATAATGTTTATAACACCTTCTTTTTCTAATTGATTAAAAGTGCCTATTAAAACAATTCCATTTAAAACTGCTACTCCAAATAATGCAATAAAACCAATTCCTGCAGAAATACTAAAAGGCATATCTCTAATTAATAAAGCAAAAACTCCGCCAATAACACTCATTGGAATTGCCGCAAAAATTAAAATTGCTTGTTTTATAGAATTAAATGTGAAGTACAAAAGAGAAAATATTAACAATAATGCAATTGGTAATGCTATTAATAATCTATTTCTTGCTAATTGTAAATTTTCAAAAGTGCCTCCAAACTTATAAAAATAACCATTAGGTAATTTTAAATTATCTAATTTTAATTTAACATCTGCAACTACACTTTCAACATCTCTATCTTTTAAATTAAACCCTATTACTATTCTGCGTTTTCCGTCTTCTCTACTTATCTGCGCTGGCCCTAATTCCATTTTAATTTCTGCAATTTGCGATAAAGGTATTTGAACGCCATTTTTGGCGGGGATATATAAATTATTTACATCTTCTATTTTTGTTCTGTATGCGCTATCTAATCTAACAACTAAATCAAATCTTCGTTCATTTTCAAAAACTACACCAGCTATACCTCCAGCAAAAGCAGTACTTACATAACTATTAACATCATCAATATTTATTCCATAGTTTGCCATTTGAATTCTATTGTATTTAATAACAATTTGTGGTAAGCCTTCTACTCTTTCAACCATTGGATTTGTAGCACCTCTAATACCTTGTATTACTGCTGAAACTTTATTTGCATAATTTAAAAGTGTGTCTAAATCTTCACCAAAAATTTTAATTGCTACATCTTGCCTAATACCTGTCATTAATTCATTAAATCGCATTTGAATTGGTTGATTTTTTTCAAAAAATACACCAGGCAAAACTTTAAGTTTATCTATCATTTCATCAGCTAATTGTTGATAGGAAATATTTCTTTTCCAATTTTCATGTGGTTTTAAAATTATAACCATATCGGTGGCTTCAGGCGGCATTGGGTCGGTAGGAATTTCAGCCGAACCTGTTTTACCAACAACTAATTTCACTTCATCAAAGCTTTTTAATATTCGCATGGCTTGCATACTCGTTTCTATACTTTGTGATAGAGATGTGCCTTGAGGTAAAATACAATGAAATGCAAAATCACCCTCATCTAAATTTGGTATGAACTCTCCACCCATACGTGAAAATAAAATTATTGATAAACAAAAAAGAGAAATTGTTAATCCAATTAAAAATTTTTTAAATTTTATTGCGCTATTAAGTATTGGTAAGTAAATACGATAAGCCAAATCCATTAGTTTATCGCTAAAGCTTTTTGTTGTTGAAATTGTTTTTGGTAAAAACAATGCACACATCATAGGTATATAAGTTAATGATAAAATTAATGCGCCTAATATTGCAAAACCAACAGTTTGAGCCATTGGTTTAAACATTTTACCTTCAATGCCAACCATTGTTAATATAGGGATATAAACGATAAGGATAATTATTTCTCCAAAAGCTGCGCTGTTTCTAATTTTTGACGCAGAATTATAAACTTCTTCATCCATTTCGGATTGTGTTAAACGCCCAATAGTTTTCCTAATAGCTAAATGATGCATAGTTGCTTCAACAATAATTACTGCCCCATCTACAATTAAACCAAAATCAATTGCACCTAAGCTCATTAAATTTGCGCTTACTCCAAAAACATTCATTAAAGCAATGGCAAACAACATTGCAATTGGTATAGCCGAAGCTACAATTAATCCAGCTCTTATGTTTCCTAAAAATAGTACTAAAACAAAAATTACAATTAAAGCGCCTTCAATTAAATTTTTACTTACTGTAGATATTGCTCTTTCAACTAAATCTCTCCTATCTAAAAAAGATTCAATAATAACATCATGAGGAAGAGATTTTTTTATTGTAATCATTTTTTCTTTAATTCTATTTACAACGTCTGCGCTATTTTCACCTTTCAGCATCATTATTACACCACCTACAACATCTTTTTCACCATTATATGTCATTGCTCCATATCTTACTGCGCTTCCAAATCTAACTTCAGCTACATCTTTAATTAAAATTGGGATACCATTAGGATTATTTTTAACCAAACAATTTTTAATATCTTCAAAAGAATGAACCAATCCAACACCTCTAATAAAATATGCATTTGGTTTTTTATCAATATATGCTCCGCCTGTATTTTCGTTATTGTTTTTTAAAGCGTTAAAAACATCAGCAATTGTAACATTCATGGCTAATAATTTTGTTGGATTAATAGCTACTTCGTATTGTTTTAATTGTCCACCAAAACTATTTACCTCTGCAATTCCTTTTGTACCATATAATTGGCGTGCAACTATCCAATCTTGCATTGAGCGTAAATCCATTGCAGAGTATTTATTTTCGCTACCTTTTGCTGGATGTATTACATATTGATAAATTTCACCTAAACCCGTACTAACAGGAGCTAATTCGGGTGAGCCAACACCATTTGGAATTTTAGATTCAGCTTCTTTTAATCTTTCGCTTATGATTTGTCTTGCAAAATAAATATCAACATCATCATCAAATACAACTGTAACAACCGAAAGTCCAAAACGTGAAACACTTCTTAGTTCAGTTAAATCAGGTAAATTAGACATAGTCCTTTCTATAGGGTATGTAACTAATTGTTCTACTTCTTGGCCAGCTAATGTTGGGCAAGTTGTAATTATTTGAACTTGGTTATTGGTAATATCTGGTACAGCATCAATAGGAAGTTTTGATAAACTCCAAATTCCCCAGATAATTAAAAAGAGCGTTAATACACCAATAACAATTTTATTTTTAATGCTATACGCAATAATTTTATCTAACATGATTGAAAAATTAATGAATTAAATTTAGCTTTTAAAGCAAGCAAGAGAACTGTCAAAAAATATTAATTTGACTTACAAAAATTCATTAAACTAGTTTTGGAGGTTGCCAAATTGAACACAAATCTGTGCAAGAAATGTTTTCATTTATGTTAATATAAGAAAAAGATTGAATAATTATATAATTACAAATAGCCGAAACATAATTTGATGTTAATCCATACAAAGGAATATGAATATTAAAGCAGCAATCGTTACAATGTTTAAATGGTAAATTGCAATCTTTGTCATCTTCATCATGAGATGTATTGTGAGTATCTGCATTTATATCAGAATAATGAATTTTTAAAAAATTTATAAAAGTTAAGTCTTTGTTATGAGAAATTTTGTGATGATTGTAATGTTGAAATAAACTAGGTAACTTAATAAGTTCTTCTGCAAATGCATTATTGCTAATTATTTGCAATAGTAAAAATATTACAATTATTTTTTTCAATTAAGCAAATTTACTAAAAAAACACAAAATAATTATTTTACACTGTTAATTTTTGCTTTTATAAACTTTGTACTAGGCAAAACAGCGTTTTGAATACGTTTAGCATAACGAATGCTTGAAACTATTTCGTTTTGCTTTTCTTCAATTAAATCTTTTTGTTTTTGAATAATTTTAAATTTATTAAATAGAATAAAAGAAAAAAGTATTATAATACTTAAAATTGAAAGTATTGCATAAATAATAATTCTATTTATTTTTTGCTTTTCTTCATGATCTTTTTTTTGTTTCTCTTTTTCAGCCTTATGTAATAATTCTTTTTTAAGAATTTCAAATTTCATTTCGTTTTGATTTATCTCTTTTAAAACTTCAGAATTCGTTAAACTATCTCTATAAGAAATAAAAAGTTTATAATAAGCATATGCTTTGTCGTACATTTTACGTCTTTCATAATGGTTAGCTAAAGAGCTGTAGGCATCTCTAAAAGCATCAGGAAAATTTATTTCTTTAGCTTTATTTAAACCTAAAAATAAATTTTTTTCAGCTTTATCAAACATATATAAACTAGAATAAGCTGTTCCAATATTTAAATGTGAATAAACTATTCCGAAATTATCATTCAATTTAAATTGAGAATCAATAGCTTCATTAAAATAACTTAAAGCTTCTTCAAATTTATTTAACTCTAAACAAACACTACCTAAATTATTTTTAGCACTCGCTATACCTGTTAATCTATTTGCTGCTTTATAATGCTTTAAAGCTTGTAAATAATATCCTTTTGCTTTTTCTAATTCTTTCTTTTTATAAAATACATTTCCAATGTTTGAATAAAAATTACCAAGGTTAATTTTTTCTTTGCTTTCATTTACAACCTTAATAGCTTTAAAATAATAATTCAACGATTTATTAAATTCGTTTTGTGTAAAATAAACAACACCAATATTACTATTTATACTAACAATTTGTTTAGTGTATTTTAAATCTTCAGCAATTTTTAATGCATTTAAGTACAAGTTTAGAGAAACTGAATAGTTTCCTTTTAATTCGTTTAAATATGCATTTAACGCGAAACAGACAAGTTGTTTAAATTTTATGTGTGTTTTTACTTTTAAATTAATCAAATCATTTAATAACGAGTCGGCTTTATTTAAATTTCCATCATAAATTGTAAGTCCAATTAATTTTTCAAATTTAGAAATTTTCACAGAGTCATTTTTTATACTATAAATAGTTTTTAAAATAGAATCTCTATTTTGTGCATTTAATTTAAAGCATAATACAATAAAAAAAATGCAAATATAATATGACCTGAATTTTAACAATTTAATTTCTATATTAAATATAAAAAAATATTAAAATATTAAAAAATAAATTTATTGATTTAATCAAAAATATCATTAATTTTATAATATACAGAAACAATAATTATGGGAAATTATACTGATTTAGTAAGTGGTATAAACGATTTAAAAAAACAAGGATATACTGAGGACTTTAACCTAAGAGAAAATTGTTTGGAATGTAGAAACGGGCACTTTAAACTTTTTCATGATGAATTTCAAATAGATGAATGGTACAGAATTGAAGGAGATGATTCGAGTGCTGAGGGCTCTTCTATACTTTATGCAATATCTTCAGCAAAACATAATTTAAAAGGTGTTTTAGTTAATGCATATAGTATATACTCAAATTCAATTACAAACGAAATGCTTTCTAAACTTCGTACTTAATTTAATTTTTTACTATTTATTAGGTACTCTTCTTATTTGTAAAACATTAACTATAAAAGCAAATGCCATTGAAAAATAAATATAACCTTTTGGTATTTCAAAATGCATACCTTCGGCTATTAATGAAACACCTATCATTAATAAAAAACAAAGCGCTAAAATTTTAAATGAGGGGTGTTTCTGAATAAATGTACTAATTGGTTTTGATGCAAATAACATAATTAAAACAGAAACAATAACTGCAACATACATTACCCAAAGCTCTTGAACCATACCAACAGCAGTTATAATAGAGTCTATTGAAAAAACTAAATCTAAAACAATAACTTCAATTAATAGCTTACTAAAATCACTATTTTTATTTTTTTCAAAATTTTCATCCTCTACATCTTCCGTTTTATGCATAATTTCTTTTGAACTTTTGTAGATTAAAAATAACCCACCAGTTAATAAAATTAAACCTTTACCAGAAAAATCAATATTTTGAAATGTAAATAAGGTTTTATCTAATTTCAAAATCCAAGAAATTACAGTTAAAAGCAACAGCCTAATAAGCATTGCTAATCCTAAGCCCCAATACCTTAGTTTATCTTTTTGGTTTGCAGGTAATTTATCTGAAAGAATTGATATAAAAATTATATTATCAATTCCTAAAATAATTTCTAAAGAAATTAATGAAATTAATGGGATTAAAGAATCTAAAAACATGTTATTTTAATTAAATTATTTCCAACCGCCTCCTAAAGCTTTATATAAATTGATTAAAGAAATATTTTGACGTTTAAATAAATTTATTAATTCTATTTGAGAATGAAGTGAATTTTTTTGAGATGTAATAATTTCTAAATAATTAGCTCTACCAGCTCTAAAAAGTTCAGAAGAAGTTGATATTGATTTTTTAAGTAAATCAACCTCTTCTTTTTTTAATTCATACATTACTTTAGAATTTTTGATATTATTAACAGCAACGTACACTTCTTTAAAAGCATTTACAACATTTCGTTCGTAATTAATATAAGCTTGTTTTTGTTCTGACTCAGCTGCCATTAATTCTCCTTTTAATTTTCTTCTATTTAATAACGGTGCGGTTAAACCACCAATTGTATTATAAGCTAATGATGCCGGCAGTTCTGTTAACAGTAAAGCGTTAAATGATTGTAAACCAATTAATGCATTTATATTTAAGCTTGGATAAAAAGCTGCTTTTGCAGATTTAACATCAGCATTTGAAGCTTTTAACTCAAACTCTGCTTGTTTAATATCTGCTCTATTATTAATTAAATCTGACGGGATACCAGTAACAATTGCGTTATTAATTTTTTGTGCTAAATAATTTGTATCTCTATTTAAATTATAAGGATAAGTACCACAAAGAAAATTAATATTGCTTATTGTTTCAATAGTAAGTTGTTCAATTTCTGCTTTTATAGTTTTTGAATTTAATAATTGAGCCGTCATTAATTCTATGGCTAACTCATTTGCTTTACCAGCTTCTTTTTGCGCTAAAACCATTTCAATTGCATTTTTTTGAAGCTCAATGTTTTCATTTAATATTTGAACTTCTTCATCATAAGCAATTAATTCGTAATATGCTGTAGCAACTTCGGCAATTAAATTAGTAACAATTAAATCTTTACCATATTGAGATGCAATAAATTTAGATGCTGCTGATTTTTTTTTATTTTTTAATTTACCCCACAAATCAATTTCCCAAGATGTTTGAAAGCCTACATTATAATCGGGTAAAGGGTTTGGAATTTGTTGTTTATTATTTATGTTAGTAGAAAATTGTGTGTCATAATTTCCAACTCCATCCATTGTATAATCGCCAAATTTTCTTTGCCCAAATGCAGCATTTACTCCTAAATCTGGCAATCTAATTCCTTTGTTTGTTTTTAATACGGCTCTATACGTTTCAATTTTTTGTAATGCAATTTTTAAATCGAAATTATTTTTTAAAGCGGTATCTATTAAACTTACCAAATTGGGGTCAAAGTAAAATTCTTTCCATTTTAAGTTAGATGAAGATAAACTATTAGTAGAATCGGAAAATTTTTTTGGTAAATTATTATTAATTGTATCTGTTTGTAACTGTTTGGTTTTACAAGACGCAAAAAAGATTATTAGTACTAAAAAAAGATTATAGATTTTAAATTTCAACATGTTCTTTAGTAATTACATTTGGTTTTTTAGAATTGATTTTTGGTTTTGATTTAGTGAAAAGAACATACAATCCTGGTATAATTAGTACACCAAAAATTGTTCCAAATAACATACCTCCAGCAGCTGCCGTTCCAATTGTTTTGTTTCCAATTGCTCCTGCTCCTGAGGCCATCATTAAAGGAATTAAGCCAGCAATAAATGCAAAAGATGTCATTAAAATTGGTCGTAATCTGCTTACAGCTCCTTCTATTGCCGATTCTATTGCCGTAAATCCTTGCTTTTGTTTTAAAATTGCAAATTCAATAATTAAAATTGCATTTTTACCTAATAAGCCTATTAGCATTACCATAGCAACTTGTGCATAAATATTGTTTTCTAAACCTGTAATGTAAAGTAAAAATAATGATCCAAAAATTCCTACAGGTAACGAAAGTAAAACAGGTAAAGGCAATAAAAAACTTTCGTATTGAGCAGCAAGTAAAAGATAAACAAACAATAAACAAATTGCAAAAATGTAAATTACTTGATTGCCAGATGCAATTTCTTCTCTTGTCATACCTGACCAATCATAACTATAGCCTCTAGGTAAATTTTCTTTTGCAACTTCTTCAATTGCTTTAATTGCATCTCCACTACTGTATCCAGGTGCGGCTTCACCATTTAGCATTGCAGATACGTACATGTTGTATCTTGTTAATTGTTCTGGACCATAAATTCTTTCTATTTTACTAAATAAACCATAAGGAACCATTTCACCATCTTTATTTTTTACTCTTAATTTTAATATATCATCTGGTTGAGCTCTGTATTTAGGATCGGCTTGTAGCATTACTTTATACATTTGACCAAAACGAATAAAATTTGTAGCATAATAACTGCCCATTAATGTTTGTAAATTACTCATCGCATTATCAACAGTAATGCCTTTTTTAGAAGCAACATCTTGATCGATATGGATTAAATATTGCGGGAAAGTTGGATTAAAACTTGTAAAAATATTTTTTATTTCTTTTCGTTTACTTACAGCATCAATAAACTTTTGAGTTATATTATATGTTTGTTGTAAATTACCACTACCAGTTTTATCTAACAATCTCAATTCAAAACCACTGGCATTACCAAATCCAGGCACTGCAGGAGGTGGAAAAAATTGTATATCAGCATCTTTTATATGTTTTGTTTTTTCTTGCAATAATGCAATTATATCATTAGCCGTTTTCTTTCTGTTTTTCCATGCTTTTAAACTAATTGTACTCATTCCAAACGATGCGCCAGATCCATCAGTCATCATACTAAACCCAGCTAAAGACGAAGTAGATTCAACTTCATCAATTGTTTTTGCAACCTCATCAATTTCTTTCATTACATCTTCTGTTCGTTCTAAAGTTGCACCAACAGGTGTTGTAACATTCGCATAAATTGTTCCTTGATCTTCGGTTGGGATAAAACCAGTTGGTAATACTTTACCTACACCCCATGTTGCAATACTAAACCCAATTAAAACAACAAGAGTTATTACTCGTCTATTAATAATTACATCTAAAATATTTTTATATTTATTTGATATAGAACTATAATAGTTATTAAATCCATCGAAAAATTTAGTTAAAATATTTTTTGATTTTGGTTGATGATGTTGATTTTTTAACATTAAGGCGCATAACGCAGGAGTAAGTGTTAAAGCATTAACACCTGAAATCACAATTGATATAGCCATTGTAATTGAAAACTGACGATAAAAAACACCAACAGGGCCATCTAAAAAAGCAACAGGAATAAAAACTGCAGACATAACTAAAGTTATTGCAATAATTGCCCCGCCCATTTCGCCCATAGCTTGCATACTTGCTGTTTTGGCATCGGTATTATTTTGTTCCATTTTGGCATGTACAGCTTCAACTACAACAATTGCATTATCTACAACTATACCTATTGCCAAAACTAATGCAAACAAGGTTAATAAATTAATTGAAAAACCAAATAATTGCATAAAAGCAAAAGTTCCTATTAAAGAAACTGGTACAGCTAAAACGGGTATTAAAGTTGAACGCCAATCTTGTAAAAAAAGAAATACAACTAAAGCAACTAAAATAAAAGCTTCAATTAGCGTTTTAAGAACTTCAGAAATAGAAGCATCTAAGAAACGAGAAACATCATAACTTATGGTATAATCCATACCTGGAGGAAAAGTTGTTTCTTTTAAAAATGCCATTTTAGATTTGATGTTTTTTATTACCTCACTTGCATTTGAACCAGGACGTTGTTTAAGCACAATAGCTGCTGAGGGTTTTCCATTTTCTTTAGATAAAACATCATAATCTAACGAGCCAAATTCAACCTCTGCAATATCGCGCAGACGTAACATTTCGCCACTTTTATTAACTTTAACAACTATATTTTCATATTGTTCTTTTTGAGTTAATTTACCGGTGTACCTTAAAACATATTGTAAAGATTGAGATTTGCGTCCCGAACTTTCGCCAATTTTTCCAGGTGCAGCCTCTATGTTTTGTGCTTTTAATGCTTGAATTACTTCTTCGGCAGATATTTCATATGCATCTAATTTTGCGGGTTTTAACCACACACGCATAGCGTACTCACGTTGCCCCATAATATCGGCAAAGCCAACACCATCTATACGTTTTAGTTCAGCTAAAACATTTATATCAGCAAAATTGTAAATAAATTTTTCATCTAAAGTTGTGTCGCTACTAATTAAATTTAAATATAGCAACATACTGTTAACTTCTTTTTCGGTTGAAACACCTGCTTTTATTACTTCTTCGGGCAACTCATCTAAAACAGTTGCTACCCTATTTTGAACGTTAACTGCAGCCAAATCTGGATCTGTGCCAACTTTAAAATAAACTTGAATTATACTTGTACCATCATTTCCCGAAACTGATGTCATATAAGCCATACCTGGCACACCATTAATTGCGCGTTCAAGTGGCGTTACAACAGCTTTTGCACAAACCTCTGCATTTGCTCCTGTGTATTTTGTTGTTACCGAAACAGCTGGCGGTGCAATATCAGGATACTGTGTAATAGGCAACGATACCATTGCTAAGATTCCTAAAATTGTAATAAATAAAGAAATTACAAGAGAAAGAACAGGAAGTTGAATAAATTTTTTAAACATAAATAAATTATTTTGAACCTAATTCTATAATAATGTCTTTCATTTTGTGTTCTTGTGGTTTAATAACCATATCTGGCCTTACATTCTGAATACCTTCATATAAAATTTTTTCTCCAACATTTACCCCTTTTGATATTATAAATAAATGTGGTAAGCGTGCTAAATATTCAATATTACGTTGTTGAATTTTATTATTATTATCAATAACATATACATATAATTTATCTTGAATTTCAAAAGTTGATTTTTGTGGTATAACAATTACATCTGTAAATTTTTTATTTAACCTTACTTTTCCACTTGCGCCATGTTTAACAATTTTTTCAGGATTAGGGAATTTTGCTCTAAAAGCAATGTTACCGGTACTTGCATCTATAACAGCTTCAACAGTTTCTATTTTTCCTTTATATGGATGTTCACTACCATCAGCAAGTATTAAAGAAACTTCGCGTGAACGAACGCTGTCTGATTTGATTGTTTTAGCATAACGCAAATATTCTTTTTCAGACACATCAAAATAAGCATAAACCTCATCATATTCCGATAATGTAGTAAGCAAAGTGCCTTCATCGATTAAACTTCCTACTTTATGTGGAATTCTATTTAGTACTCCTTTAAAAGGTGCTTTAATTTCGGTATTAGATAATTTAATTTGAACATAAGATTGGTGTGCTTGCGCCTCATCCATTTTTGCCTTTTGTGCTTCTAATTTATTTTTTGCTAATGCTACTTCTGTATTTGAAATAATTTTTTTCTCAGCAAGCTGATTTGCGTTTTTTAATTCAAGTTCAGCCGCATCAACATCAGCTACAGAGCTTTTATATAAAGCTTTAGCTTTTGCCAATTCTTCTAAATACTCTTTATTGTTAATACTAAACAATAATTGTCCTTGATTAACATGCGCCCCTTCATCAATATATATTTTTTCAAGATAACCTGCAACTCTTGCTCTAATTTCTATGTTTTGAATAGCGTGAATATCTGCAACATAATCTGTATGGGTTGAAGTGTCAATTTTTATTAAAGTTGTTACAGGGAACGAATCATTTAATTGGCTTTGTTCTTCATCATTTTTACAAGATCCAAAAAAAAGAATAAATAGTGGTATTATATATATAAGTTTCATTTTTATTAAATAAAGTAGTTTTTTTTGACGATTAAGTCAAGTTTAAAAATTAAAAATACAAAAATTATTTTTTAGGGGGGGGGCTAAAAACGTTTAAAGATTTTTTTAAAATCTTAGTTTGTGTAGTTGAATAATTAAACTTAGTCATGCAAACACAAAACGGTATAACTTCATTTAACTTAAATAAATCGTTTTCATCTTCTGTAAATGTTGTTTCATTTACATTTGTTTTTTCAGCTTTAATTTCTGAAAAACTTAATTCGGTAAAAATTTCTGTGGGTTGATTTAATGAATTTGCTTTAGTAACTATACCAATAAATAAAAAAATGGTAACGAAAAAAAATAGAATTTTTATGTTTTTATTTTTAGTTTTCAAAGCAACGCAAAATTAGCTGATTTAATAAAATAAAAAATAAAACTACTGTTAAAATTTGTGTAAATAGTATTTTAAATTAATTCCTTAATTAAAGAACTTATACTCTCTTCAGTAAACTCGTCGGGTACAAGTACGTTTCTAACACCATATTCAGAAAGTGCGTATTTTGTTGATGCGCCCATTGCTATAATAGTTTGCCTATCGTCTATTTTATATTTAGTAAAATATGTTTTTGCATTTGATGGGCTTGTAAAAATTAAAATATCAGTATAAGGCACTTCAAAATTTGATTTAATAATTGTTTTATATGTATATAAATTATGCGTAGTATTAGTAAATGCAATTTGTTTTTGGATAGATTGCAAAGAATCCATTGCTTGAGGAAACAATACACTTTCGTTTCCCAATATTTCACGAAAATCTTTTGCAATTTTCACAATATCATTTCCTCTACCAATAAAATCAACAGTTGTACTATAATTTAATAATTCATTTGCTGATGATTGACCAACAACACCATACTTTACTTTATAAGGAATATTTGGATTTTGCTCAAAAAAGTAATTAATAGCATTTTTACTTGAAAAAAAAATCCAGTTTGTTTGAGGTGTGTATGAAAATGGAATTTTGACAGTATCAATTAAGGGTAAGTCAAATAAATTAAAATTTAACTCAGTGCTTAATATATAAATTGGGCTATTAGCTGATAATTTTCGAGAAATAAATACACTTTTCATAAAAACTGATAAATGTTATAACATAAATTAACTGTAAAAATTAAATTATTTTATTATATTTGTAATACAAAAATGAGCAATAATATTAATATAATAAAATTAAATAATTCAATTTCAAAAATTGGAATTAAGAAGCTTATTTTATCTTCAAACAATAAAGCCTTTGTGTTTTAAGTCCCTTTTTTATTTATTAAAAGGGAATCTTCTTTAAAAATATTATAGTGTACTTAAAAACAATAAAACTTTTTTAATATTAATTTTTAAAAGGGGGAGATTGTATTTTAATACCTATTGAACTAAATTAAGTTTAACCAAATTATTAAAAATTAAAATTATGAAAGCAACAATTTCAGAATCAGTATACAAAAAAATATACTCATTAATACAAAAAATAAAATCTCCAGAAGGAAAACAATTAGGAAGTATAATTACTAATGCAAAAGTTGTTAAAGATAGCGACTTAAATAACGATATAGTAAGCATAAACTCAATGGTTGAATTTAAAGATGAAAGTTTAAATAAGCCCATACGTTTACAAATTGTATTGCCCGAAGAGGTTGATGTAAGTAAACGAAAAATTTCAATTTTTGCACCAATTAGTATTGCTTTATTTGGTTTTAAAGAGAAAGATAAATTTCAATGGGAATTACCTTCAGGTAACAAAAACATTGAAATTTTGAAAGTTGTTAATAGTTAAAATTTAACGAACAGTTTTAAAACTTGCATTATAAATCGCTTAATTAATAAAATAATAGTTATGAAATTAATTTTAGAAAAAAAAGACAAAATTAAAATAGCACTTATTTTAACTTTAATAATTGGAGTTGAAGCGTTAATTTCATACAACCAAACAAATAATTTTAAAAAAGTTAATTCAAATTTAAACGAAGCATATTCGGATAGAATACTTGCTCAGAATTATTTATTAAAGTTAAATGAACTGGTTTATTTACAAAAAGATTTGTGTGTAATAGGCGCACCAAATAATTCCAATTTAAACAAGTTAAATCAAAACAATAATACAATTTTAGCCTATTTAAATAAATTTGAAACTACTTATCTACTAAACTCGGAAATACTAATTTTTGAAAAAACAAAAGAATTAGCAAATAAATTATTTAATGATGTAAATTACAATAAAGAAAATTTATTTACCAATAAAGCAATTAATTTAAACTTTATTTCAAATTTAAATTTAATATCTGCTAATTTAAAAAGTTTATCGGATATACAAGTGAAACGGAGTTCGGAGTTAATTACAAATGCTAATTCTTTGTCTTTAAACACTTCTACAATTAACGAACTTAGTTATACATTACTTTTAATTTTACCTTTTTGTATTTTAGTAGTATTGTTTCCTGTAAAGCAAATAAATCTTTCTAAAAACGAAAATTACACTCTTAACTAATTAGTTTTATTAATACTTTTTTCAATGTATTTTTCACTGGGTAAAATAGTTTTTTGTATTCTGCCAGCATAATTTATCGAATCTAAAATTTCTTTTTGTTTTGTTTCAATAATTTTAGTTTGTTCTTTAAGTATTTTATTGGTTTTATTTTTTTGAATGTTAGATTTTATTACAAACACAAATAAAACCAATAACAATGCTGTTACAGCTAAGCCAGCGTATATTAAAGTCTTTTTTCTATTTAATTCTACTTTATTTAAATTATTTTCAGAATTTAATATTTTAATTTGAGCATTCTTTTTTTCAGTTTCAAATTTTTCTTGTACTTCTAACAATTGTTTATTTGTTGTTTCGTTAAAAACAGAATCTTTATACTGCAAATGTAAATTTAAATAATCAGCCGATTCTTTATATAATTTTGCTTCATACGAAATCTTTGACAACAATTTATAAGCCTCAGAAACATTATGTTTAGCCTTATCTTCTAACATTAACATTAAACCTAATTTTAAATCTTTAATGGCATCGTTATATTTTTTTTCTACAACTAACAGTTCAGCATTTGCATAGTAATAAACAAATGAAGCATAATTAAAATTAGCATCTTTTAAACCCTGTTCAGCTAATCTTAAATTTTCTTTAGCTTTTTCATATTCTCCAATAATTCGATAATAACCTGAAAGATTACTAAGTATTATTACATAACCAATATAGTTTTTTTGTTCTTTAAATAACTTTATACAAATGGTACTCCATTTTATGGCAGAATGGTAATCTTTAACGGAACTGTAAAAACTTGCAAGTCCACCAGAACCATACGCTTGGCCTCTTAAATCATTAATTTTTACAGCTAAATTGTATTGTTTGTAATAATACTCTTTTTGAGCATCATTATTTTTTAAACCTAAATAAGTGTTTCCAATGGTTCCATAAACCGCTGCTAATTTTTCTTTATTATTTAGTTTTTCATATAATTTTTCGGCTTCAAATAAATGTTTTAGTGCCTCTTGGTACTCGCCAGTGCCATTATATAAATTACCTAAAGAACTACAAACATTAGCTGTAATTTTATCAAAATTTATTTTAGTGCTTGCTACATAAATAAATTTAAAGTAATTGAAAAGTGAATCATTTGTTAATTTATCTTTATTTAAACCTACTTCATTATATAATTTTTTTAATTTTAATGTGTCGTTTGGAAAATCCACTACATCTTGTTTTAATGTGTTTAATAATGCGTAATTTTGGCTAAACACTTTAAAAGTGATAAAAATCAGCAATAAAACAAGTGCTCTTTTCATTAGTGCATTGCTAAAGTACTACTTTTTTATTTAAAATTGATTTTATTCAAAAACTTACCAAAAAACACCCCGCTCCGCAGGATTTTCGCGATAGCTATGCGGGTAGATAATCCTGCGGGTTTTATATAACTCATCATTAAATTTCATTTTATTGTTTTAATAAATATATAAAATTTAATAAATGATTGCAAACCCCGCTCCGCTGGATTTTGAGCGAATGCCTTGTGTGTTTGCTAATCCTGCGGGTTTTATATAATTCATCATTAAATTTCATTTTATTGTTTTAATAAATATATAAAATTTAATGAATGATTGCAGATCCTTCGCAGCAGGGAAAACAGCACATCATCCAAAAAATCAACAAACCAGTGCCACTAAAACATATCAAAACCTACACTCCAAAAACGCCAAAACCCCTGAAAAATCAGGGGTTTTGCTCTTTGTACCCTACTGGTTGAAATTATCGAACTTTATTGAAGATTTTAGCCGTATTAGAAAGTTAAAGGCTTTCATGGAGATCAAACAGTTAGCGTAAAATTCTACCCTTTTAACCCTAAGTTCTTTATGCCAGTTTTTTGAGACTTGACGTCTTATCCGTCAATATTGACGGGTTTTAAGAAATTAACCAAATTCTATTTACCTAGGAACTGAAAATATTAAACTTTTTAGGTGATTATAAATCGACTAATATTCAGAAGAAAGTCCACGAGGCAATTACAAA
>JAIUNM010000020.1 GCA_020162035.1 Bacteroidota bacterium
GCTTGTTGGGCCATTAAACACAAACATTGGGCCGCCGTAAGCATTATTTCCTTTACATCGTGTTAAGCCATTACTAAATATAAATTGTAAAGGGTCGCCTGGGTTACTCGTAAAATTAGCACCAAACCCAATTGAACCGCTGGGTTTATTATAAATGGTAGATACGTTGTTTGATTTTAATATAAAATCAACATTATTACAGGTACCAGCATAATTGCTGCCATTTACGGTTAAGTCCACATTATTTCCTCCCTCAAACCAAGGTATGGTATTTGGTAAGCAAGGCGTACTTCCTATACCATTTCCACCACCTGGGTTAGGGATGGTTTTTAATAAATTACCTGCAGAGTCGGTATAAACTATAGCGTAACCTGTGCCCACTAAATTACTTAGTTTTAAACTGCCTGTAATTTGTGTATTGCCTGCCACATCTAATTTATAGTTACTGTTGGGTGTTGTGCCTATGCCTAAATTTCCGTTTGGTAAATAATAATTAGTTCCTGTTTTGCTTAATAATCCTAGTCCGTTATTTTCGAAAGAAGTTGATATGGCAGTGCCGCTTAATGCAGAAAGTTTTCCGGAGCTGCTTAAACTTAAAACACGATCGCTAATATTGTTAGTTAAACTATTAAAAATAATGTCGCCATTGCTATCAAATGTAAAACGGGTAGTATTATTGGTTTTAATTAATAATGGTATGTTGTTTGTTGTGCCAATAAAATCGCCATTACTAGCGTTGTTGCCCGAGGGTTTCCACGGTGGACCATTTTGTGCTATTAAAAACGAACCCATAAAGCTAAATAAAGCTATTACAGAGGCTTTTGCCCATTGGGGGGGGGGGTAATTGATGTTTTTGTTTGTTTCATTGTATAAATGCTTTTAATGAAATTGTATAACGAATTTAGTGAAAATAAATTAAGATGCAAAATTTAAAAGGAGTTTTTAAAAATCAACAATGTTAAACTAAAAATTAACTCATTTTTACATTAATCATTAAAACAATAAACCTACCTTTGTATTTGTGAGCAAAAACGGTAAAGTTTTAGTAGCCATGAGTGGTGGTATTGATAGTAGTGTTACTGCAATGATGTTGCACGAACAAGGCTACCAAGTTATTGGCATTACCATGAAAACATGGGACTATGAAAGTAGCGGCTCAAGTAAACGCGAAACTGGTTGTTGTAGTTTAGATAGCATTAACGATGCACGAACTATGGCCGTTAATTTCGGCTTCCCTCATTATATTTTAGATATAAGAGGCGAATTTGGCGAACACATTATTAATAATTTTGTTGAAGAGTATTTAGCAGGGCGTACACCAAACCCTTGTGTATTGTGTAACACACACATTAAATGGGATGCGCTTTTAAAAAGGGCAGATATGTTAGATTGCGAATTTATTGCAACTGGCCATTACGCACAAATAAGAGAAGAAAACAACCGACATGTAATTTTTAAAGGGACAGACAACACAAAAGATCAAACTTATGTTTTATGGGGTTTAGATCAAAATTGCTTAAAACGAACTATGTTTCCGTTGGGTAAATTTAAAAAAACCGAAATTAAACAAATGGCTAAAGATGCTGGGTTTTATGATTTAGCCAACAAAAGCGAAAGTTACGACATTTGTTTTGTGCCCGATAATGATTATAGATCATTTTTAAATCACAGAATACCAGACCTTGAAAAAAAAGTTGCAGGTGGCGATTTTGTGTATAAAAATAAAATTGTAGGTAAACATAAAGGTTACCCGTATTTTACAGTTGGGCAACGTAAAGGTTTAGAAATTGCATTAGGTGTACCTGTTTTTGTTAAAGAAATAATCCCCGAAAAAAACACCGTTGTACTGGGCGATAAAGAAGATTTAGAAGAAAATCATTTAACCGTTCGCGATTTTAACTTAATTAAATACGCAAATTTACCCGATGATTTTGTGGGATTAACAAAAATAAGGTATAAAGATGCCGGTACGCCAGCAACTATTAATACCATTAACAATAAATTAGATGTAATATTCCATAGTCCGGTAAATGGGGTTGCACCAGGGCAAAGTGCTGTAATTTACGAAGGCAACGATTTAGTAGGTGGAGGATTTATTGATAGAAAAGTATTATTATAGGTTTAAAAAAAATGTTATTTTTGTGTTTTCACATTTGTAACAACAATGGCAACTTTTGATTTAATAATGCCTAAAATGGGCGAGAGTGTAGCAGAGGCTACAATTATAAAATGGACTAAAAACGAAGGCGATAACATCAAATTAGACGAAACCGTTTTAGAAATAGCAACTGATAAGGTAGATAGCGAAATACCATCACCATTTGAAGGCACCTTAGTTAAAAAACTTTTTAAAGAAGGAGATGTAGTGCAAGTGGGTGCAGTAATTGCTACAATTAGTAGTGATGCAAATGCCACGGTTTCAACAACTGCAAGCCCTAAAGTAGAAGCTCCTGCAACCAAAACAGAAACACAAAACACCGCAGCTTCTACAACTATTTCTTCCCCTGCTCAAACAAATAACAATTATTCAAATTCAGATAAATTTTACTCACCTTTAGTAAAAAGTATTGCTAAAGAAGAAGGAATAAGTTTAGCTGAGTTAGATGCTATTAAAGGAACTGGGCAAGATGGAAGAGTTACAAAAGCAGATATTTTAGCTTATATTCCAAATAAAAACAAAGCAAACACTTCATCAACTACAAGTGTAACATCAACAGAAACTAAATCAAACAACACAAGTACAACAAGCGTTGCAGATAATACTGTATTAGTTCAACGCCCAGCTGTTAGTGTTGGTGCTGGAGATGAAATTGTAGAAATGGATAGAATGCGTAAACTTATTGCTGATCATATGGTAATGAGTAAACATGTTAGTCCGCATGTTACTTCCTTTGTTGAAGCAGATGTTACTAATTTGGTTATGTGGCGCGATAAAGCAAAAAAAGAATTTGAAAAGCGCGAAGGTGAAAAATTAACATTTACACCATTATTTATTGAGGCAGTTGCAAAAGCAATAAAAGATTTCCCGTTAATTAATGTAAGTGTTGACCAAACAGGCACTAAAGTAATAAAACGCAAAAACATTAATATTGGTATGGCAGCTGCTTTGCCAAGTGGTAATTTAATTGTACCAGTTATTAAAAATGCCGATCAAAAAAATTTACTAGGAATTACAAAAACAGTAAACGATTTAGCAAACAGAGCCCGTGCCAACAAATTAGCACCAGATGAAATACAAGGAGGTACTTTTACCTTAACAAACGTAGGAAACTTTGGTAATGTAATGGGTACACCTATTATTAACCAACCACAGGTTGCAATTTTAGCGGTTGGTACAATTAAGAAAAAACCTGCTGTAATAGAAACACCACAAGGAGATATGATTGGAATAAGACAATTTATGTTTTTAAGTTTAAGTTACGATCATAGAGTTGTAGATGGAAGTTTAGGAGGTAGTTTTTTAAGAAAAGTAGCCGATTACCTTGAACAATTTGACACAACAAGAACAGTTTAAAATATAATTAATATGAAAAAAATAACTTTATTAACTGCAGCAATTTTATTTTTAGTTGCTTGTAAAAAAGATAGAACATGTGAGTGTACCGAAACAAGAACAGGTACAAGCTCAACAACTGGTGCAGTTAAAGTTATTATTATTCCTGGTTTTGAGCAAAATTTAGTTGATACAACATTTACAAATCCATTAAACGAAACCAGAACATACGAAAGGAAGTATGTAAAAACAACTAAACAAAAAGCAAAACAAAATTGTTTAAGTTACTCTGAACCATTTTTAGAAAAAACAGTTACAGCCGTACCTTCAGCATCATTTAATTTTAATGTAATTGTAACAAATAGCGGAACAGCAAATTTCGATTGTAAATTAAAATAACATTAGTTCTTGTTTTCAACAATCTAATATTCATTAAAAACTTTAATAAACTTAATTAATTATAGGCTATATCTTACTTTTATAAAAGATGAGCGATATTAATTATTTTTTTAAACCTATTGATGTAAATGAGTTTTTAAATGAAACAACATTTCACGAAAACCAATTAGGAAACCTTATTGTACAACACACAGAAGGAAATTTTCCTGAACTAAACGAAATAAACATTGCATTAATTGGAGTTTGCGAAGACAGAAATTCTGTTAACAATACAGGTTGCAATATGGCTCCAAACGAGGTACGTTCATTTTTATATAAACTTTATGCGGGTACTTTTTCTCCTAAAATTGTTGATTTAGGAAATATTATGCCTGGCAAAACAGTAAACGACACTTATTTTGCCTTACGCGAATGCGTTGAAGTTTTAGTAAAACAAAATATTTTTCCAATAATAATTGGTGGCTCGCAAGATATTACTTATGCTCAATTTTTAGGCTATAAAAATTTAGAACAAACCATAAATATGGTTGCAGTTGATAGCGTTTTTGATTTAGGAAACCCTGATGATGACATAACAAACAATAGTTATTTAGGTAAAATAATTTTACATCAACCCAATTATTTATTTAATTATAGCAATATTGGTTATCAAACCTATTTAGTTGAACCCAATAGCGTTGATATGATGAGTAAATTGTATTTTGATAGTTACCGTTTAGGGCAATTTAGAAATAAAATTGAAGAAATTGAACCAATAATTCGTCAAGCAGACGCTTTAACATTTGATATAACTGCAATTAAAAACAGCGATGCGCCTGCAAATCCAAACGCATCGCCAAATGGTTTTTATTCTGAAGATGCTTGTCAAATGATGCGTTATGCCGGAATGAGCGATAAATTAAGTTCGTTAGGTATTTATGAAATTAACCCAACCTTTGACATAAGTGGTAAAACGTCGCATTTAGCTGCACAAATGATTTGGTGTTTTTTAGATGGTTATTACAACCGTAAAAACGATATTCCAAGTAAATACAATACAGATTACGTTAAGTTTCATGTTATTTTGCAAGATGAAAAATATGAAATTAACTTCTATAAAAGTAAAAAAACAGATAGATGGTGGATGGAAATACCATATCCACCGCAAAAAGGATTAAAATTTGAACGCCATACCATAATTCCTTGTAGTTATAAGGATTATGAAATGGCAGTAAATAACGAAATACCAGACCGTTGGTGGCAAACATATCAGAAATTGAGTTAGAAGTTTTATGATGTAATTTTTATTTGTACACTCGTAAAAATAAACTAATTTCGAACTTCTTTTTAAACCATTTTCGTTTCAGAAAATATATGAAATCACAAATACTTGTTTTATGTTTATTAGCATTTGCATATAGTTGCTCTAATTCAGGAACTACTGAAAATAAAACTAATAATTTAGACACTAATACCATAAGTAAAAACACAGTAAATGATTCATTAACTGTTGAGCCAGTAAAAATTGATAGCACAATAATTGAAACTACATTCAAAATAAACGATAGTTTAAACGAAATTGCAAATATTATTGCAGGTAATTTTAAAAACACAAATTCAGAATTTAAATATTTATTAAAAAATAAAGATTATTTAAATTACTCATCAAACTTTAATAGTAGATGGATAAAATATGATACAACAAGGCTTGAACGCTTAAAATTGTTTCAACAAAAAGTACTTTCAAAAAACACAAAGCCAGCACAAACATTATTTTACCCATTTTCGGGGCCAGACATTTTATACGCATATACTTTTTTTCCTGAAGTTGAAAATTATATTATGGTTGGTTTAGAACCAGTTGGTACATTACCAAAATTTACAAATAACCCCGAAGATTCAATTGTAAATTACTTTAATAAAATTAATACATCATTAAATGCGATTTTAAAATTTAGTTTTTTTAGAACAGAAAGCATGAGTAAAGATTTAAAAAACGAAGAGGTTGATGGAACTTTACATTTATTATTTTTATTTTTAAACAGAACAGGCAATTCAATTATTTCGGCAAAGCCTGTAAGTATTGATAGTACAGGTAATTTATTTGATAAAAATAATTTTGTTGAATTAAAAAAATCTAATTACAGAACAAAAGGTATTCAAATTAAATTTATTACAAATACTAACCAAGTTAAAACAATTACATATTTTTCGTTAAATGCAGCAAACGATGGTTTAAGTAAAAATAAAGGATTTACAACTTATTTAAATCAACTTAATAATTTTAATACCTATTTAAAAGGTGCATCGTATTTATTACACAGCGCGCATTTTTCAATAATAAGAAATATTATTTTAAATGGTTCTAATTGTATTGTTCAAGATGATAGTGGCATTGCATTTAAATACTTTGATGATACAAAATTTTCGTTTAAATTTTTTGGCGATTATGTAAAACCCATATCCTTATTTTCAAAAAATTATCAAAAAGATTTAGATTCTGTTTGGCACAGCCAAGGCTCTGAGAAAATAGGATTTGGTATAGGTTACAATTTTAAAGATAACAATAGCAATTTATTAATTGCAACTAAAATAAAAAAATGATGAAATTGAAATACACAATATTATTTTTTTGTTGTGTTATTAACTTTATTCAATCTCAATTTTCGTTCGATTCGGTTATATTAAAAAATAATTTTTTAAAAGAAACTTGCGCTCAATTTCAAAAATACAGAATTCAAATTTTATATACCCCTGTAATTAATGGTGTACCATCAAAACAAACCTTTACATTTAATTCAAACCCAAGTTATGTGTATTGTGCAAGTTTAGTTAAATTACCTGTAAGTATTTATGCTATCGAAAAATTAAATGAATTAAAAATTCCATTAAATACAACTATGTTAACAGATAGTTGTGTGCCTTGTCATAAAAAAGTTTTTACAGATACAAGTTCTCAAAACAAATTACCAAGCATAGAACACTACATAAAAAAAATGTTTTTAGTAAGCGATAACGAAGCTTTTAGTAGAGTATATGAATTTTTAGGTGTTGATGATATTCATAAAAGGTTAAATAACAATGGTTATGTAAACACTCGAATTATAAATCGCTATGATGGAAATTGTTTTGGAAAAGAAAATTATATAACTAATCCTATTAATTTTATAAATAGTAAAAATGAAATTATCTATAAACAGCCTTGTATTACATCAAGCATTTCGTTATCTCATTTTGCAAATAAAATTATAGTTGGTAAGGCTTATTACAACAGTAAAAACAAATTAATAAAACAACCAAAAGATTTTACTTACATGAACAACATGCCGTTAAATGAAGTTCATAGCATGCTATTAGAATTAATTTATAATCAAAAAAAACAATTTAATATAACTAACGAACAACGAATGTTTTTAATAAAATATTTAACCATGCTTCCAAAAGAAAGTCAATGTCCTAAGTATAACTCAAAAAAATATTTTGATAGTTATAAAAAATATTTTATTTATGGAAATGAAAAGAAAATAAAAGAATACACAATTGAAATAACAAATATAGTTGGGCAGAGTTATGGTTTTATGGTAGATTGTGCAAGAATAAAAGATATTAAAAACAACATTGAATTTATTTTAACTGCAAGTATTTATACCAATACCGATGAAATTATTAACGATGGTAAATATGAATATAATACAATTGCTTTACCTTTTTTTACTGAGTTAGGTAAAAGTTTTTATAATTATCATTTATCTAAAAAATAAAGTAAAATTTAGTAAGTTTTTTAAACCCTTTTAGGCTTTAATTTCAATGTTTTTTGTTTTTTAGAGAATATATTTTCAATATCTATTTAAAAAATAATTATTTTCATACATCTAATTATTTTATAAATGAAAAAATTATTACTCCTTATTTTTGTTAGCTATTCAATTTTTGTAAAATCAACTGATTTAGTTGTACCTAATGCATTTGAAAATAGTTTTAAAAAAGCTTATGTTTTAAATCCATCAATACCAAAAGGTATGTTAGAAGCGGTTGCTTATACACAAACTCGTTTTGTGCACTTAACCGATGATATGGAAAAAAGTTGTGTTGGTGTACCTCAAGCACAAACTATTATGGGTTTAATAGAAGATGGAAAAAACTATTTTAGAAATAATTTACAAAAAGTTTCACAATTAAGTGGATATAGAGTAGAGGATATTAAATCTGATGTTGAAACTTCTATTTTAGCTTACGCAAAAGCGTTTAGTACATTACAACAACAACAAAATGTATATGGTATTAATTTTAAAAATTACTTATCAATATTAATTGAATTAAGCGAATTACCTAAAGAACAAGAGTTACAACAAAACTATGCTTTAAGCGCACATCTTTACCAATTGTTTTGGTTTTTAAATAATAATGAACTTCAAGAATATTATAATTTCCCTCAATACACAATAGATATGCAATCTATTTTTGGCGATAACTACGCAGTTTTAAGTGCAAAATCTGTTATAATTAATAATCAATCAATAAGCGGAAATGGTTCAACTTATAAATTAAATAATTCTGTTACAATGTCAATGTCTCCTGATTATCCTTCTGCAATTTGGGATCCAACTACGTGTAATTACAGTAGCAGAGGGGGTACAGCAATTACCGCTGTTACAATTCACTTTGTACAGGGTTCGTACGCTGGTTGTATTAGTTGGTTTAAAAATTGTTCGGCAAATGCATCTGCTCATTATGTTGTAAGAAGTAGCGATGGACAAGTAACTCAAATGGTATTAGAATCAAACAAAGCATGGCATGTTGGTAGCGAAAACCCTTATACAGTTGGTATAGAGCATGAAGGTTACATTAGCAGTGCAAGTTGGTTTACTAATGCAATGTATAATTCATCTGGCGCTTTAACTCGCGATATTTGTAACAGTAATGGAATTAATAAATTAAGAACCTATTATGGACCCGGTTGTTCAGGCTCATCTTCATCTTGCTTACAAGGTAGTTGTGTAAAAGTAAAAGGGCATCAAATGTACCCTAGCCAAACGCACAACGACCCAGGGCCTATTTGGGATTGGGAAAAATTTTATAAAATTGTAAATAACACTTATACAATTGCAGCAACTTACACAACGAATTCAGGCGCGTTTTACGATACTGGCGGAGCAAGTGCAAATTACAGTAATGATGAAAGAAAATTATGGTTATTTACAAAACCAGGTACTTCAAATATTACTTTAAATTTTACTTCATTTAATTTAGAAAGTAATTACGATTATTTATTTATTTATAATGGAGGTAATGTAAACTCTCCTCTTGTTGGTAAGTACACAGGTTCATTTAGTCCCGGTCCATTAATTTCGGTTAACGATTCTGTTTTAGTTGAATTTAGAAGCGATTGCGCAACAACTGCACCAGGCTGGGCAGCAAATTTTAATATGAATGGAACTGTAACACCTACACCAACAGATAACATAGCTCCAACAACAGTTGTAAATACAACAGGCCCTTGGATTACAAGTGCATTTACATCTACCATTACAGATGTTGATAACATAGGTGGAAGTGGCGTTGAAAAAGGATATTATCAAGCAATCGATTTTAATGGAACAGAATGGAGAGCCAATAACAATAATGGTTTTTTTGCTGATAATTTTGATTTAGCAATTCACCCAGATTGGAATCAATCTGTTGGCACATGGACTATACAAGGGAATTCTTTAGTTCAAACCGATGAAGTTAGCGGAACTGCAGGTAACACAAATATTTATGCATCTCTTACCCAAAGTTTAAGTAATAGATATTTATACCATTTTGTTACAAAGTTTGAAGGTTCAGGCTCTAATAGAAGAGGGGGCTTTCATTTTGCTTGCGATAACCCAAGCCAAAGTAATAGAGGTAACTCATATTTTGTTTGGTTTAGAGTTGATCAAAGTTTAGTTGAATTATATAAAGTGGTTGCTAATACTTTTACTGCATCTGTAGCAAGTGCAAGTTTAACTGTTTCGCCAGGTACTTGGTACGATTATAAAACAATTTTTGATAGAATAACTGGTAAAATATCGGTTTATGTAAATAATAATGCAGTATTAACATGGACAGATACCGCACCTTATACAAATGGAAATTCGATAAGTTTTAGAAGTGGGAATTGTAAAATGAGTGTTGACGAATTGAAAGTTTACCGTTCAAGAAACTCAACAGTTAATATTAGTGTAGGCTCGGCAGCAACAAATGATTTAAGATTTAAAAACCCTTCGCCATCTCAAAACGCAGGAAAAATAAAATCTATTTGCCAAGATAGTATGGGGAATTTATCTGCTATTTATTATCACGATTTAGATGTAGATTGGACACCACCTATGAATATTCCATTTGTTAATGATGGAGCAGCTGCAGATATTTCGGCAGTTAATACAAGTGATTCATTAAAAGCTAATTGGGGTAATTCATTAGATACAAACTCATCAATAAATTTTTATTGGTACAGTATTGGTACTTCTCCAGGTTTAACAGATGTTAAAGGATGGACACAAAATTTTGCAGCTACATCAGTTACGGCATATTCATTAGTTTTAACTAATAATACAACCTACTATTTTAATGTAAGGGCCGAAAATGGCGCAGGTTTATTAAGTAATATTATTAGTTCTAACGGTCAATTGGTTACTACTACACCAGCTTCAATTGCACAAAATAAACAAAACATTTTTACTGCTGTTTACCCAAACCCTTTTAGTAATGATTTGTATATTAAATTTAACTCAATTAAAGCAGGAAAAATTAAAATTTATATTACCGATATTACAGGTAAACAATTAATTTATATAGAAACTAAAGAAGATATAGGATTATTAGAAAAAAGAATAAACACTAATGGTTTAACTAAAGGTGTATATAATTTATCAGTTGAAATAGATGGAGAAGTTTATACACAAAAGGTAATTAAAGAATAAAATTATTTCTTTTTAAAGCCTAAACTTAAGCCATTTACACAATATCTTAATCCACTTGCGGTTGGGCCATCATCAAATATATGGCCTAAATGACCATTGCAATTTGCACAAACAATTTCTGTGCGAACCATACCATGTGAAAAATCTTTAATTTTTTTAATTCTTTCACCTCCTCCTAATTCTCCATCAAAACTTGGCCAACCACAATGTCCATCAAATTTTTGAGTACTTGTAAAAAGTTCTGTGTTGCAACCAGCGCACACATATGTACCTTCTTCATAAAAATTATTTAACGAACTTGTAAATGGGCGTTCAGTACCTTTTTCTCGTAAAACATAATACTGTTCTTCAGTTAATTGTTTTTTCCATTCTTCATCTGTTTTTGTTATTTTATTTTCCATATTAGAAGTTGTGTTTTGATTTTTATTTTGGCAAGATAAACTATTGATACTAAAAAATAACACCATTAAAATTAATATAAAATTTGTTTGTTGCTTCATACTAATTTGTACGATTAATGATTAAACAAATTACTTAATTCATTCAAATTAAATAATTTTAACACAATTAATATATAATTTCAAACACTTGCGATTCTTCAAAAGCACCTTCTGTATGTACTAATTTTAATTTATTAGGATATTTTTGTGCAATTGGCGCTAATATATTGTGCATAGTATTAATAAATCCAGCACCTGGGTTGTTTGGGTCTATTCGTAATTGCCCTATCATAACATGTGTTACATTATTTGTTTTAAAAAACACCAAAGCACTATCAGGGTTTGATTGGTTTGTTAATGTATCTCGTTTTATAACAGAATAAATTGGAAAGAATTTTTTTCCTTTACCATAAATAAAACTCATTGGCGCTTTTCTACTTGCAACTAAAGAATTTTGAGGTAAATTATTTGCACACCATTCGCTACATTTTAAAAAATTTACCCAATCTGGCGAATAACCAAAATAATTATCTCCTTTTAAATTTTTAGATACAATTGGTAAATTTTTAAAACTTCTTTTTATAGTAGAAAAACTAAACGAAAGAGTAACAAATAAAATAATTACGGTTAAAACTTCTAAACTTTTATTAAACTTTATTGATAATTGCATAATTAAATAAAATAAAATTAAAATTAGTACAGGCATACAAACCAATATTAACCTTACTTGGTCCCATCTTGCTTGTAAAATAATAAATGAAAAAACTGTTTGAGCTAAACAAAACAATGTAATAAAAAATATGCTTTTGTTTGCTTTTTTATAAATAAACCAAACACCAATTATTACAAGTAATAATGTAAAAAATCCACTTACACCAAATAACGAAAATTGCGATGGCATTTCGCCATATTCATTAGGATTTATAGGTACGTTTTCACTTCTCCAACCAATAATTTGATAAAATCTTTTTCCTAAATATTGAGATGTATTTTCTATAAATCGAGTTACAAATCCACCAAAATCTTCCATGCCCTTACTTGGGTTATATAAATCTTTTTGCATTAATGCTTTGGCTTGTCCTTTAAATTGATTGGGAACATTCCAAATACTTGTAACCAACAACTCATAGATTAATTTAAATACACCATAACTTAATACTGTAAATAAAATTGCTTTATATTTTTTATCAAGTAAAAAAAACAAAATAGCAACTGGTACTGCAATTATACCAACACTACGCGCAGTACTTAATAATAATAATGTTAATCCAAAAAACAACCAACTTAAATATTGTTTTTTTAAATCAATTCCTATTAAACAAATACTATCGTAAAGCTTAACAAAGCTAAATACCATTAAACTTTGTAAAAAAACATAAAATGCTTCGCTAAATGTCATACTTGCATAATAAAGCATTTGATGATTTATTGCATGAAATAAGATAACTGGAATAAAAATAATTGCGTGGATTCTGTTATTTAATGCTTTGTATAATAAAATTAATCCCAATAAGTTAAATAACACAGAAAAGCATTTGAATAAAATTAAATGAAAACCAAATAACTTAATAATTAGTGCCAAAACCATTGGATACAATGGCGCATTAAATGTGTGAAAAAATTTAGGAAATTCAGTTACATACTTGTAGCCAGACTCGATATAAGTTGAATCGTCGTTTGCTTCGCTTATTTTTACATTAAATAATAAAACTGAAAATATTAAACATAATACTATACTAATTAAATAAAACTTTTTATTGTTTTTATCTAACCAGCTTTGAACAGAATTAGCAATTTTAGAACTTGTAGAAAACGAAGTTGTTTTTGTGTCTTTCATAGTAATTACGCAAAGTTTAAATTTACAATTTATTTGTAAAATTTAAATACGTAATTAATAAATTATAAAATTATTCTGCAATTACTGTTAATTCAACTTTTGCATTTAATGGTAATGCCGAAACTGCAATGCATGTACGAGTTGGTAAACGTTTTGTGAAATATTTCACATATTCTTCATTAACTGCGCTGTAATCTTTCATATCTGTTAAATAAATAGTTACCGCAACAACTTTATCAAAACTACTGTTATTTTCATTTAATAAGGTTTCAATATTTTTAAATATTTGTTGTAATTCGGCAACAACACCTCCAGTTACAATTGTGTTTGTTTCTTTACTTAAGCCAATTTGACCACTTAAATATAAATTGCCATTGCTTTTAATTGCAGGACTATAAGGTTTACTCATAAATTTATTTATTAATTGATTTGTATTTGTGTTTTGTGCTTTAATTTTTAAAGAAAAATTTAAAACTAAACAACAACATATAATTTTAATTGTTTTTAGAGTTAGCATTTTGCTTTTAAATTAAGTGTTTAAAATTATATACAAATACTTTATTCTTTGCTGATTAAAATCATTTATTTTAAATTAGAGGGAACTTTTAGCTTTTGTTAAAACGTTTGATAAACCATCTAATTTTGTGCCACCTGCTTGTGCGTAAAATGCTTGGCCTCCACCGCCACCATTAATTTCTTTTGCTAACTCTCTAATTATAGAGTTTGCATTTAAATTTTTTTCTTTTACAATATTATCAGATAAAATTACAGATATACTTGGCTTGCCTTTAATTTCTTGAGTAATAACACAAAATAAATTTTCTACTTCGTTACGTAATTCAAATAATAAATTTTTAGTTTCTTCTGCGTTATCAAATAAAATATGTTTAGTAATAACATTTATACCATTAGTATTTGTAATGTTTTTAATTAATTCTTTTTTAATTGAAGCTGCTTTTTCTTTACTTAAAACGGTTAGTTGCTTTAATAATTCGTTGTTATCTTCTTGTAATTGTGTAATGCTTTTAACAATATCTTTACTTCCTTTTAAAATAGATTTAATATCGTTTATTAATTGTGTTTGGTTTTCAAAATAAGCTTCTGCTTTGTCTGATGTTACGGCTTCTATTCTTCTAATTCCAGCGGCTACGGCCCCTTCGCTAATTATTTTAAAATAACCAATTTGCCCAGTAGAAGGAACATGGCAACCGCCACATAACTCTATCGAATAATTTTTATCAAATTCAACAACTCTAACAACATCTCCATATTTTTCGCCAAATAAAGCCATTGCACCTGTTTTTTTGGCATCGTCTATTGCCATTAGTTGAATATTAGATTTTATATTTTCTCTAATTTTTTGATTTACTAATTTTTCTATAGCTTTTAACTCTTCGTCAGAAACTTTTGCAAAATGCGAAAAATCAAAACGTAAATATTCATCGTTAACCAAACTTCCTTTTTGCTCAACATGAGTACCTAAAATTTGTCGTAATGCAGCATGCATTAAATGAGTTGCTGTATGATTATTAGTTGTACTTAAACGTTCATTAACATTAACTTTTGCTGTAAACTCTTCGGTAATTTTTTCGGGTAATTTATCAATAAAGTGAATAATCACACCATTTTCTTTACGAGTATTTGTAATATAAATTTTTTCGTTAATGGTTTCAATAAATCCTTTATCTCCAATTTGTCCGCCACTTTCGGCATAGAATGGTGTTTTGTTTAATACTAAATGAAATTCTTCTTTGTTTTTTAGTTTTACTTTTCTAAAACGAATTATTTTACAGGTACATTCTAAATCAGTATAACCAATAAACTCAGTTTCTTTTTCTTGTGTATCTAATAAGTTTTTATTTGCTTCAACATATACCCAGTCATCAGTATCAATAGCAGTTGCAGCACGCGAACGATTTTTTTGTTCGGTTAAGGCTTCATTAAACGCTTTTTCATCTATACTTAAATTATATCCTCTTGCAATTAAACTTGTTAAATCAACCGGAAAACCAAAAGTGTCGTATAATTCAAAAACAAGCTTACCGTCAATACTATTTTTATTTGCTGAAGTAGTGTCTATACAAATTTGATCTATTCGTTTTAAACCAATTTCTAAAGTTTTATAAAACGATTGTTCTTCTTCTTTTATAACTTTTTCGATTAGTAGTTTTTGTGAAACCAATTCAGGAAAAGCTACTCCCATTTGATGCGCCAATGTTGGTACAATGCGGTGCATAAAAGGTTCTTTTAAATTTAACGATTGGTAGCCATATCTAATTGCTCTTCTTAAAATTCTTCTAATTACATATCCTGCGCCGTTATTACTTGGTAATTGCCCATCTGCTATACTAAATGAAATTGTGCGTATATGATCGGCAATAACACGCATTGCAATATTTATTAATTGTTGCTTTTTATGCTTTTCCTCATCTTTTGTATTGTATTTTAAACCACTTAACTCTTCAATTTTATTAATTAAAGGCATAAAAACATCAGTATCGTAATTGCTTTGTTTGCCTTGCATAACACGTACTAAGCGTTCAAAACCCATACCTGTATCAACGTGTTGTTTTGGCAATTTAATTAACGAACCATCTGCTCGTCTTTCAAATTCCATAAATACATTGTTCCAAATTTCAATAACTTGTGGATTATCTGAATTTACTAAAGTTGCGCCATTAACTTTTTGTCGTTCTTCGTCACTTCTTCCATCGTAATGTATTTCGCTACAAGGGCCACAAGGGCCCATATCTCCCATTTCCCAAAAATTATCTTTTTTGTTACCATTTAAAATTCTTACTTCTGGTATAAATTGTTTCCAAGTATCAAATGCTTCTTGGTCAAAACCTAAACCATCATCTTTACTTCCTTCAAAAACGGTTACATATAATCTATTTTTATCTATTTTATATACTTCGGTTAACAATTCCCATGCCCAACTTATGGCTTCTTTTTTAAAGTAATCGCCAAAGCTCCAATTACCAAGCATTTCAAACATTGTGTGATGGTAAGTATCTACACCAACTTCTTCTAAATCGTTGTGTTTACCACTAACTCTTAAACATTTTTGAGTATCGGCAACACGTGGGTATTTAATGGGTGAATTTCCTAAAAAAATATCTTTAAAAGGAGCCATGCCACTGTTATTAAACATTAGGGTAGGGTCGCCTTTAACAACCATTGGTGCACTTGGAACTATATGATGACCTTTACTTCTGAAAAAATCTAAAAATGTTTGACGAACTTTATTTGCTTCCATAAAAATTTGAAGCACGAAGATACTAAAAAAGGTTTTTTTATAATAAAATTTAGAACGAATCTATTAGTAATTATTAACCGTTTAAATTATTAATAAAGAGTCAAAAATATTAGTAATTTAGGTAAAGTTTATGACTTTTATTAAAAAAAGAATATCTGCTTTTAATTCAGCATTTAATGGATTGTTTAATGCATTAAAAAATGAAACTCATTTAAAAATTCATTTTGTTGCTTGTATAATTGTTTTAATTGCTGGTTTTTACTTTAAAATATCTATAAATGATTGGTTATGGATTATTTTATGTTGTGCTTTAGTAGTTTCAGCTGAATTGGTAAATAGTGCAATTGAGAATGTTTGTGATTTAATTGATAAAAATTATAACCCTAAAATAAAATACATTAAAGATGTAAGTGCTGCTTCTGTTTTGGTTTTAAGTTTATTTAGTTTAATAGTTGCATTTTTGATATTTAAAAAACATTTTTAAGTATTTATTTAAACTATTTTAATTAGGTAAAATAAATTTACTACTTATAGGGTAGTGGTCGGTATAGGTTTCGCTACTTATAGTATGTTCAACACATTTTAATTTTTCATCGTGTAAAACATAATCAATTCTGAATTTAGGCCATTTACCGGCATAAGTTCTACCAAAACCATTTCCTTTTTCAATAAATGAGTCTTTTAATTTTTTAGTTAACAAATTATAGGTGTACGAAGCAGGTGTATCATTAAAATCTCCACATAAAATAATTTTATATTTACAATTTTGCATATGATCTGATACAAGTTTTGCTTGTACAGCTCTTTTTAAAAATGCACGTTTTAATCGTCGTACAATATTTTTACTTTGCTCAAGTTCTATATTAATCTTTTTTTCTAACAATACTTCTTCAAAAAATTTAGTGTCTTCTTTAGAAAATGAAATAGATTGTAGATGAATGTTATAAACCCTTATTGTATCGTTATTAATAACAATGTCGCTGTAAATACATAAATTATTTAACGAAGTTTTAAATTCTAATTTACCTTGATTTATAATTTTATATTTACTAAAAATGGCTACTCCCCAATGATCGTTTTTTCGAAGGGTTACAGAGTAATCGGCATAATGATATTTTGTTTTTAATAGATTTTTTAAAGTATCAATATTATTAAAATCATCAATATCTTCTGATGTATAAAACTCTTGTAAACATAAAATATCTGGATTAATTTCGGATAGTTGATTGAAAATGTTTTGTCTATTTTTTTTGTTATTGCTCCAATTATATAAATCAAAAAGCATACTATTATAAGATACAACTTTAAATGTTTTGTTTTCGGTTTTTTTAATTTTAGAAAATTGAATATACCTTAATGCCATTGGAACACTAATAAATACAGTTAACAAGCCTAACAATATGGTACGTTTAAACTGTATTAGCCAAAATAATGTAAAAATTAAGTTAAGTATAAAAATAAAAGGAAAAGCTAATCCAAAAAATGCTGGTATCCAAAACACAATTGGTGAAATGTAAGCAGCAATTAATGCTATTACTTGCGAAAAAATTACTAAGTAATGTAAACTTAAAATTAATTTATTAAACCAAGATAATTTTTGTTCTTGCCTTAATTGAACTTTTTTTCTTAGTTCGTTAAATTTTATATTAGAAAAATTTGTAATTGTATTAATACTTTGCTAATTCAATAGCTTGTTCAATAATTTGGTAGTTGCTTAATATATCAGCTTTTCCATCAATAAAAGCAACATCGTGTTCAAAATGAGCGCTTGGTAAACCATCTGTTGTTACTATTGTCCAACCATCTTTTAAAGCTTTAATATCTTTACGCCCCATATTAATCATAGGCTCTATGGCTATTACCATTCCTTCTTTAAGTTTTGGTCCATCTGTTTTTTTACCATAATTAGGCACTTCGGGTTCTTCATGTAAATTTTTTCCTAAGCCGTGCCCAATTAATTCTCTTACAACTCCGTATTTATGTTTTTCGGCATGTTGTTGTATAGCATAACTAATATCTCCAATTCTGTTACCAGTAATCATTTGTTCGATGCCTTTATATAAACTTTCTTTAGTTACATCTATTAATTTTTGAACTTCTGGTTTAATTTCGCCTACTGCAAATGTGTATGCGTGGTCGCCCACATAACCATTTAGTTTAACCCCACAGTCTATAGATGCAATATCTCCATTTTTTAACGGAACATTTCCAGGTATTCCATGTACAACAACTTCGTTTACGCTAAAACATAAAGTAGCCGGAAAATCTGGGACTCCACGCCCTCCTTTGTATCCTTTAAATACGGGGGTTGCGCCATGGTCTCTAATAAATTCTTCGGCTAATTTATCTAAATGTATTGGTGTAATGCCTGGTTTTACCATAGGTGCAAGCATAGCTAATGTTTTAGATACTAATTGCGCTGCATTGCGCATTATTTCAATTTCTTCGCGAGTTTTTAAAAAAATCATTTTTTACCAAATAGTTTTTTAATGAAAGATTGGTTTTGGTTAGCGAAATTATTATGAGCTTGTTCATTTTTTAATTGATGCATAAACTCTCCGCTTTCGGGATGTAATGTTTGCCAAATTTCGCTCCAACCTAAAAACCCTCCAACATTTCTATCATCAATAAATATATCAGCATTTAGTTTACGAGCTGTGTTTTGGTCAAACACTTCTTCTGGATAATTTTTATTTACAGCATAAAATTCAACACCATTTGTTTTGCAATATTCTACAGCATCATCTAAATGCTTACCAACTCTATACGTCCATAAAATTAATTTATGTCCTTTTTGTTTTAATGCCTTTAACGTAGCAAAAGCAAACAACATTTCTCTACCAATTTCAGGGTATTTATGCTCAACAATTGTACCGTCAAAATCAACAGCAATTATTTTACTATTTTCACTTACAAAATTTTGCATTATAAATTTTGTGCTTTTAAAACGTTTAAATTATTATCTAACTCATACAATCTGGGTTGCGCTGTGCCAATTTCAAACTGTAAAATTTGTTCAGGAGTCATGTTTTCTAAATACATAATTAGTGCTCTTAAACTATTTCCATGTGCTGCAATAACTACATTTTTATTTGCTTTTAATTTTGGAGCAATTTCTTTTTCGTAATAAGGAATAACTCGTGCGGCAGTATCTTTTAAACTTTCGCCATTTGGAGGTGCAATATCATAACTTCTTCTCCAAATTTTCACTTGCTCTTCTCCAAATTTCTTTACTGTTTCTGTTTTATCTAAGCCTTGTAAATCGCCATACATTCGCTCGTTTAATGCTTTATTGTATATAGGAGAAATAACCGAATGGTTGGCAGTTTGTAAAGCTATATTTAACGTGTTTTGTGCACGTTTAAGGTCAGATGCGTATGCGTAATCAAAATGGTAGCCTTTAATTTTGTTTCCTGCATTTTTTGCTTCTTCAATTCCTTTTTCGGTTAATTCAACATCTACCCATCCGGTAAATTTGTTTTCTAAATTCCACTGACTTTGTCCGTGTCTAAAAATTACTAATTGTGCCATAAATATGGCTTTAAAGATACAAAATTCTTTAAAAGAAATGTTTAATTAGCTAAGTAATTATAAATGTGTTTATCTTGAGTTACCAACTCAATATTCGCAGGTAAAATTTCAAATTCAGATACAAATAAGCAACCAACATTAGAATTATCGAATTTAATTTTGTTAAAGCTGTAGGCAAAGCTTGGTATTAAATGCTTTTCTTTATCAATAGATTCTAATTTATTATTTAAAGGTTCAGACGCATCAAATTCATACAATTTAAAACGTTGAATAATTGCGATTAAATCTTCTGAATATTTTTTATGAGTTGCATAACCAAATTGTTTTAAACCTAAACACCATGCTTTATAATTTGTAATTCCTAAATAAAACAAACCAATATATCTTGGTCTTGATTTTATAAATCTACTATGATCAGTGTATGAATCTTTAAAATTTTCATATTTTCTAAAACATTCGTTAAGTGTATCATCAGTTTTACGAACTGTATCGCCTTGCCATTGCAAATGACATTTTATTCCGAAATGATTATTAGATCGTTTAGCTAATTCGCTTGTACCTGCAGCACTTTCTAAAATTGCTTGTGCTAAAGTAATGCTTGCAGGAATTTGATATATTAGCATTTGCTCTTTAGCTATTTGGTAGTTTTGTTTTATATATAAACTAATTAAGCTATCGGTTTGAGAAATTAAATTTAAAGAGCAAAAAATAAGTAGGAAATATCCTTTTTTAATTATAAATGGTATTGAATGTTGTATTGTAAACATGTATATTTACAAATATAAGTTCAACATAAATTTATTTTTTAAATTAAAAAAATATCTATTAACAACAGTATATTAAAAAATGAAACTAATAAAACACACATTAACTTTCTCATTATCAATTACTACAATACTTTTGGCTCAAAACAACTTTCAGTTAAAATCGCCTTATACAGTAAAACAAAACGTAATTGATACTTATTTTGACACTTATAAAATTGAAGACCCATACCGATGGTTAGAAGATGATAAAAGTGCTGAAACTGAAGCGTGGGTTAAAGAACAAAACCGCCATACCGAAAAATATTTAAGTCAAATTCCGTTTAGAACTAAAATTAAAACGCGCTTAACGGAGTTATGGAATTATAATAGACAAAGTGTAGTTTTTAAAAAAGGAAATAATTTTTTCTGTTATAAAAATGATGGTTTACAAAACCAAGGCGTGTTATACATTAAAAAAAGTATAAAAGATGTTGGTACAATTTTACTCGATCCTAATAAACTATCAAAAGATGGAACTGTAGCTCTTAGTGGAACTTCAATTTCTAACGATGGTAAAATTTTAGCTTATGGTATAAGTAAAGCAGGAAGCGATTGGGTTGAAATTCATTTTAAAGATATTATCACAAAAAAAGATTTACCTGATGTAATTAAGTGGGTAAAATTTAGTGGAATGAGCTGGAAAGGAAAAACTTTATATTATAGTAGATACGATGAACCAACTGGAAGTGCTTTATCTCAAAAAAACCAATTTCATAAAATATTTGCACATACTTTAGGTACAGATCAAACTAAAGATATTTTAATACATGAAGATAAATTAAACCCAAATTATAATTTTTCTGCAATTGTTACCGAAGATGAAAAATATTTATGTATATACACTTCTGAATCAACTAGTGGAGATAAATTAATGATTAAAGATTTATCAATACCAAACTCAAAATTTATTAAAGTAGTTGATGATTTTACAAGTGAAGTAAGTATTATAGGAAACATTGGCGAAAAATTTTATTTAAAAACAAACCGTAATGCACCAATGTATAAATTGGTAACCTTTACTTTTGAAAGTTTTAATGAAGATTTATGGAAAACTATAATTCCTCAAGAAACAAATTTATTAGAAAGTGTAACGTTTTGTAACAATCAATTACTTGTATGTTACTTACAAAATGTTACATCAAAGTTATTTTCATATAGTTTAGATGGTAAAAAACTTAACGAAATTCAATTGCCTGGCTTATGTAAAATAAACGGGCTAAACTCTAATCTAAAAGACGATTTTGCTACATACAGTATTTCTCAATTTATTGCACCAGAACAAGTTGTATACTATGATGCTAAAACAGGCGAAAACAAAGTAATTTTTAAACCAAATTGTAATTTTAAAAGCGATGACTTTATAACCGAACAACTCTATTTTGAAAGTAAAGATGGCACTAAAATTCCTATGTTTATTACTCGTAAAAAAACTTTAAAAATGACCGAAAATACACCAGCTTTTGTTTATGGTTATGGAGGATTTAACATATCAGTTACGCCTGGTTTTGGAATTGATAAAGCTGTTTTTTTAGAAAATAACGGAATATACGTTGTTATTAATATGCGTGGTGGCGGAGAGTATGGCGAAGATTGGCACAAAGCAGGTACAAAATGTAAAAAACAAAATGTGTTTGATGATTTTTGTGCTGGAATTGATTTTTTAGTTTCAAAACGATACACATCATATAATAAAGTTGCTATACATGGGCGAAGCAACGGTGGTTTACTAATTGGTGCGGTAATGACACAAAGACCAGATATTTGTAAAGTTGCCTTACCAACAGTTGGCGTGTTGGATATGTTACGTTTTCATTTATTTACAATTGGCAGAGCTTGGAGTGTTGATTATGGTAACAGCGAAAACAAAGAAGAGTTTAATTGCTTAGTTAAATATTCGCCATTACATAACATTAAACCAGATAGATACCCTGCAACATTAGTTTTAACAGGTGATCATGATGATAGAGTAGTACCTGCTCATTCGTTTAAGTTTGCTGCAACCTTACAAGAAAAAAATAAAAGTACTAATCCTATGCTAATAAGAATTGATGTAAATGCAGGGCATGGCGCAGGTAAACCTACAATTAAACAAATAGATGAATTTGGCGATATGTGGGCATTTGTATTTAATTACCTTGAAATGAATTATTAAATAACATAATATGAAAAAGACGAAAAATAAAATATTAGGTCTATTATTATTAATAGCGTTTGTAGCAAATTCGCAAGTACAAAAATACCATCAGGTTAAAATTACAGGAAACAGTAATTTAGTTCATCAATTACTAAACTTAGGCATCACTATTGACCATAGCGAAACATCAGAAACTGAAGTTGTTGCTGAAATTAGTGAAACTGAAATTGCATTGTTAAAGCAAAATAACATTAACTATTCCATTTTAATAAGCGACATGGCAAAGTATTATGCAGAAAGAAATTTAACTCAAAGAAATATGGCTGCTGGTGTTTGTAATGCTCCGCCAATTATAAAACCAAACAATTTTCATTTAGGAAGCATGGGTGGCTATTTTACTTATAATGAGATGAAACAAATTTTGGATAGTATGCAATTATTATTTCCAAATTTAATTTCTGTTAAACAAAGTTTATCACCTTTAAGTGTTGAAGGTAGAGATATTTGGCAAGTTAGAATAAGCGATAACCCATCTATTAACGAAAATGAGCCAGAAGTTTTATACACAGCATTACATCATGCGCGCGAAGCAGCAAGCCTATCACAATTAATATTTTACATGTGGTATTTGTTAGAAAATTATTCTACAAACCCTGAAATTAAAGCTATTGTTGACAATAGCGAACTGTATTTTGTACCATGTGTTAATCCTGATGGTTATGTTTACAACCAAACAACTAACCCAAATGGAGGAGGAATGTGGCGTAAAAACAGAAAAAATAATGGTGATGGAACTTTTGGTGTTGATTTAAATAGAAATTATGGAGCTCATTGGGGATATGATAACACTGGTTCTTCTCCAAATACAAGTAGTGATACTTATAGGGGTACATCTGGCTTTAGCGAACCCGAAACACAAGCCATAAGAAACTTTTGCAATACTCATACATTTGTAACAGCTTTAAATGCCCACACGTACAGCAATTTATTAATTTACCCATACGGTTACTTACCTAGTTTTTATACACCAGATAGTGCAACTTTTGTAAATTGGGCAGTATTGTTAACTGAAGACACACGATTTTTATATGGGACTGGCGATCAAACTGTAAATTATGTAACAAATGGAGATAGTGATGATTGGATGTATATTGAGCAAACTACTAAAAACAAAATATTATCTATGACGCCAGAAGCGGGTAGTGCAAGTGATGGATTTTGGCCAGCTTCAGCTCGAATTTTAGATATTTGTAAAACAACTTTTACACAAAATTTATATTTAGCAAAACTAGCAATTGGTATGGCTGTTGGTAGAGATGATGAAGATAAATTTTTAAGTACAACAGGGTTTCTTAATTATAATTTGCAACGTTTAAATTTAAATTCAGGTTCTTATACTGTTTCTATAATTCCTGTTGGTAGCGGTATTTCAAGTGTAGGTACACCAAAAATTTATAATTCAATTAGTCTTAACCAAACAATTTCCGATTCTATTTCATATTCTTTATCTAGTTTAACTCCCGGACAAACTGTAAAGTATTTAATAGAGGTAAACTCTGGTACGTTTACACATTCTGATACAGTAACTAAAATTTTTGGAACACCTTTAACTCTGTTTAACGATAATGGCAACAATATAGCAACTAGTTTTACTACAAGTGGAACATGGGGTTTAAGTACAAGCAAATTTAAATCGCCACCAAGTAGTATTACAGATAGCCCAAGTGGAAACTACTCTGGTAATGCAAATAAAAGCATTACAACAAATACTAATATAAATTTATCAAATGCTGTATATGCACATTTACAATATTACACACGTTTTGAAATTGAAAAAAATAACGATAAGGCTCAAGTTTTTATAAGCACAAATAATGGTGCAAGTTTTGTTCCTTTATGTGGAAGATATGAAACATCACCTGCATCATTTGGCGGTACAAATCCAGTTTATGATGGATTACAGAATGGTTGGGTTAAAGAAGATATAGATTTATCAAATTACATTGGTCAAAATATTAGATTAAGATTTACATTTAATTCAAACTTTAGTACAAATAAAGACGGCTTTTATTTTGACGATTTATTAATCAGAAAAATTGATAATACTTCAACAAGCATTAATAAACAATTTTTAGATAATGATATTATAATGTATCCAAACCCCAGTAAAGATGAAGTTTATATAGAAAGTGAAAGAAATTTATCTGATGCAAAAATTACAATTATTAATTCGTTAGGTACTATTGTAAGTGAACAAATTACACAAGAAAATTTAACTAAATTAAACACAAGCAATTTAAAAAGTGGAATATATTTTATACAACTTTTAATAAACGGTAAAACTTTAGTAAAAAAGTTAATTATTGAATAATTTGAATTTAAATAAAATTATTTAAAACTTGAAAACAACAATTAATACTGCTTTTAGCGAATTAAAACAATACTTATATAATTATAGCGAAGAAGCTATAAACATTAAAATTAATTGTTTAAACAATTGCAGTAAACACAAACTTAATTCAGTTAACCAAATAAAAGAGTACCACAACCAACTTTTGTTTTTAATTTCTTATGCTGAAAATGAAGATGTACTAAATTTAGCAGAAAAAGAAATGCATAGATTAAGTATTTCTGTAAATCAGTTATCAAAAACAAAACAAATTCAATTAGTTAATAGCGGTATAGTAAATACCGAAACTCATGGTACATATAGTTTAACGCTCATTAACTGGCTTTTAAATTACAAACCAAATTCAGTTCAAATCCATTCATTTGGCGATGATGGAATACACCCAAAAGAGCTTTTAAAACATTTTTTTAATGAAATGGAGTTTGAAGCTATAAGTAATGATACTTTATCAAAAATTAAATGGTTACAATTAGTTAGTGGTTTAAAAAAATCTACCCAATTATTAAATTGGTTAGTTACAGAAATTATTAAATTACCATTAGATATTGGGCTAAAAGAGCAATTGTTTGAATCGTTAAAATTATATATTCGTATAAAAACAAACGATTTTACATTTTCTAGAAGTTTTGGTTCAATTAAAATAAAAAATAATTTTTTTCATACCAATGGAATTTTAAAAAAGTTTAATGAAGTTGAGTTAATTCATAAAAAATTACCGTTACCACAAAAGCTTGCTTTAAACGAAAAAAATAATATTTTAAATACAGCTAAAACCGCTTTATTATTATTAAATAGAGAAACAGACCCAATTACTTATGGAAACCCAGAAGATGTATTAGTTTATAATTTAGAACATGGTTTAACTATTGCTTTATTCTGCATTAATCCAAAATTAAGGTTACCAATAGAATCTTATATAGGTTTTATGATGTTTAAAAATGGTTATCCAATGTCATACGGTGGAGCATGGTTATATGGTAAACGTTCGCTAATAGGTATAAATATATTTGAAGCATTTAGAGGGGGTGAATCGGCTTTTGTATTTGCACAACTTTTACGAACTTACGCTCAAGCCTTTGGTGCAACACAATTTGAGGTAGAACCCTACCAATTTGGAAAAGGAAACCCAGAAGGAATAAAATCTGGAGCATTTTGGTTTTATTACAGATTTGGCTTTAGACCAATTAATAGTGATTTGTTTAAAATTGCTGAACAAGAATTTAATGAAATTTCAAAAACTAAAAATTACCGAACATCTTTTGAAACATTAAAGCAATTTACTAAATCAAACCTTATAGTTAATTTTAAACCAACAGAACACATAATTAAACCTGCAATAATTAGTAATTATATAACACAACTTATTACTAAGAAATTTAATGGAGACAGAATAAAAGCAATGGTTTTTTGCAAATTAGTACTAAAAAAAGAGCTAGGGCTTAATTTTTCTAAACTAAATGAATTGGAACTTATTGCCTTTAATAAATTGGCGTTTTTCTTAACATTATGTTTAGAGTTAAAAAAACTAACAAATTCGCAAAAAAAACAATTAGTTAAACTCGTTTTTTCTAAATCAAGCTCTGAATATCAATACATTACAAATTTTTTAAAATTTCCAATTCAACGTTATTTTGTTAAAGAATTACTAGATTTTAAAAACGGGTAATTATTTTCGTTAAAATTAAGGCTAATTCGCTAAAAATGTTAACTTTGCAAATCCAAAAAAATTAAGTTTTATAACATTTTATGAGTAACAAAAAAAACGAGCAACCGGTAGATAAAAACATTGAAAAAGATAATATGAGTATTTTAGAAAGTATTCGTAAACGTACCGGTTTATTAGTAGGTATAGTAGGATTAGCATTAGTAATATTCGTACTTCAAAGTTTATTAGGATCTGGCGCAAGCATATTTGGTGGCAGCGATGAAATGACTGTTGGAAAAATAAATGGCATCAAAATAGATAGAAATGAATTTGCATCACGTGTTGAAAATCAATTAAATATGGTAAGACAAAATCGTCAAACCCAAGATATTGATGATGCTACTCGCGGACAAGTGGTAGAATATGTTTGGAATCAATATGTTTCTGATTTAGTTATAAAACCACAATACAATAAATTAGGAATTATGGTTGGAGATGATGAATTATACCATAAAGTGGTAATGGAACCAATGCCATTTATCCTTCAACAAATATCTGATCCTCAAACAGGACAATTAAACCCAAGCTTTGCAAAACCAGATGGCACTTTAGACCCAAATAAATGGAAACAAGCAATACAAAGCGTTACAGGCGACCAAGAAAAAGCAGTTTTACAAATGGAAGAGCAAGTTGCTCAAATGCGAATGGGTGAAAAATATATGGCTCTTATTAAAAAAGGTTTATATGTTACAACTGCCGAAGCAAAAGCTAGTATGGCAAATAATAGCACGCAAGTAAACCTTGCTTATGTAATGAAACCTTACACATCTATACCTGATAGTAGTGTAAAAGTTACAGATGCAGATATTCAAAACTATTATAACGATCATAAATATGAATTTTACAACCCTGAAACATCGCGTAATATTGAATATGTTACATATAATGTTTTAGCTAGTGATAAAGATTTGGCAGAAATTGAAGCAGACGCAAAACGTACTGCTGAAGAGTTTAAAACAAAACCAATAAAAGAAGATAGTGCATTTATTCAAGTAGAATCTGAAAATGGAGTTGTAACTATTCAAGATTTTACTAAAAAAACAATGATTATTAGAGACTCTAGTATATTTACTGCTCCTGTTGGTTCTGTATTTGGGCCATATAACGAAGGAGCATATTTTAAAATATATAAATTACATGGGGTTAAATCAATTGCTGATAGTGCAAAAGTTCGTCATATATTAATTGGAACACAAACAGACCCTAAAACACAGCAACCAACAAGAAGTATGGAAGCTTGTAAAAGAATTGCTGATAGTTTAATTGTATTGTTAAAAGATAAAAAAGTAACATTTGATACTTTAGTTAAAACAGTAAGTGATGATCCAGGAAGTAAATCAAATGGAGGAGATTATGGTTGGTTTGATGAAAACAAACAATTTGTTGAACCATTTAAAATGGCAGGCTTAATGGGAACAAAAGGGAATTTATCGGCTGTTCAAACTCAATTTGGTTATCATATAATAGAAGTGTTAGATGTTTCTAAAACAAGACACGATTCATATAAAGTTGCGCAAATATTTAAATTAATAGCACCAAGTGATGAAACTAACCAAACAATTTTTGCTAAAGCAAGCGAATTTGCTGGTAAACATAATACTGGCGAATTATTTGATAAAGGTATAGAAACAGAAAAATTAACAAAAAGAATTGGCGAAAACATTAAAGAAAGTGATAGAACAATTGTAGGATTAGATAATGTTAAAGAAATAGTAAGATGGATGTACACTGCTAAAAAAGGAGAAGTAAGTGTTTTTTCGTTAAATGATAAACATGTTGTAGTAAAACTTTCTGCTATAAATAATAAAGGAACAAAACCACTTGAAGACGTTAAAGATCTTGTAAAATTAAAAGCTATAAACGTAAAAAAAGCTGAACAATTTTCAAAAGAATTTACCGCTGCTGGGAACACTGTTCAACAAATTGCTGCAAAATTAAATTTACAAGAAACTACAATGGATGATTTTAATTTAAGTAGCAGAAATATAAAAGGAGCTGGTATTGATAATATTTTATCAGGTACAATTGCTGGTTTAAAAAATGGTGCAACTAGTAAAGTTATTGCAGGTGATAATGGTGTATTTGTTGTTCAAATTAAATCTAAAAAAGAAAACCCATCGCCAATGGATGAAAAAACTGTACAAAAACAATTAGAGATGATGTACTCTACTAATGCAGATCAAAATTCGTTTACTGCATTGCAAGAATTAGCTGATATTGAAGACCACAAAGGAAGAATTGAATAACATAAATAAATTTATTAATTTAAAAAGCAGTTGTATTTTCAACTGCTTTTTTTATATACACAAATGAAATTAAAAAATATAATAACCTCAATTTTTTGTGTTGGTTTTTACATAATTCTTGCACAAACAAGTTCTACTTTATTGTATAAAGTAACTAAAAATGATTTAAAAAATCCAAGTTACATTTGGGGTACATATCATTTGCTTTCAAAAAAATTTATTGATGAGGAAAAACCAAAAGTTAACACAGCACTTAAAAAATGTGAAGGCATAATAGTTGAAGTTGAAATAAATGAACATGAAAATTTGAAATTATTACCTTATTTGGTTGCACCAAAAGATTCTACAATACCTATAATATTAACAGAAAATGAATATGAATTAGTTTCAAGAATTTTAAAAAAAGAAACTGGTTTAAACCTTTCATCATTTAATAAATTAAAGCCATTTAATATAACTGCAGCTTTAATAAAACAAAGCAATATAAAATCAATTAACGATTCAAAAAAATACGGCAATAGTGCGATGGATTTAGATTTTATTGAATACGCAAATACAAACAACTTAAGTATTACCGCACTTGAAACTGTTGATGAACAAGCAAATTTATTGTTTAAATCAAGTATTGCATCTCAAAAAAAAGCATTATTAACAACAATAAATGAAATTAATAAAGTAAAATACTTGCAAGATAGTTTATATTTTGCCTATAAAAATGAAGATGTAAAATTACTTGAAAATTTATTAAATAATTATGAATATGAAGCTAATGAAATGGACATGGAAGCTTTACTTAAAAACAGAAATTTAAATTGGGTTAATAAATTACCAAACTTATTTAAAGAAAAAAGTCAGTTTGTTGCAGTAGGGGCAGGGCATTTATTGGGTGAATTTGGTATATTAAATTTATTGAAAAAATTAGGATATCAAATAGAACCCATTACTCAATAAAGTTATTTAATTAAAGCGCACTTAATTTTAATTAAAAAAATATTACAAATAATAGTATTTTCTTAAAAATAACATAAAAGCAATATAAATTTCATAAAATAAGTTATTTTAACCCTTTTAATTTTACATGAAAAGATTATTTGTTTAAATAATTTTTAATTTTACATAAAAAAATTATGGGAAGAGGTTTAATAATCGGAATAATATTTATTGTAATTGCATTATTTGCAAGTGTTTGGTCTTGTAACAAACGAAATAGCTTTATTGGCTTACGCGAAAACGCTAAAGCCCAGTGGCAACAATTAGAAAGTCAATACCAACGCAGGGCAGATTTAGTACCAAACATTGTAGCAAGCGTTAAAGGCGAAGCTAATTTTGAGAAAAGTACTTTAGAAGGCGTAATTGGCGCACGCGCAAAAGCAACTCAAGTAACTATAAATCCCGAAAATTTAGATGAAGCATCTATTCAAAAATACAAAGCTGTACAAGGCGAATTAAGTAGCGCATTATCTCGTTTAATGATGGTTACTGAAAATTATCCTAATTTAAAAGCTAATGCGGCATTTGCTGATTTAAGAGTAACACTAGAAGGTTGCGAAAACAGAATTGCTACTGAACGTATGAAATATAACGATATGGCACGCGATTTTAATAAGGCAATTCAATTTTTCCCAGGTAGTTTAATTGCTGGTAGTATGGCACAACTTCCTTATTTTGAAGCTGACGCAGGAGCTGAAAAAGCGCCAAAAGTTGAATTTTAATTTAATGAAAACAGCTAAAAATTTTTTCACTAAACAAGAACAAGAATTATTAGTTAATTCTATTAGTACTGCTGAGCTTAAAACCTCTGGCGAAATTAGGTTACACATTGATAATATTTGTTTAGGAGATGTAATAAAGCGAACAGAAAAAGTTTTTACTAAACTAAATATGCACCAAACTGCCGAACGCAATGGTGTTTTAATTTATTTATCAATATTAGATAAAAAAATTGCAGTTGTTGGTGATATTGGCATTCATCAAAAACTTGGTGCCGAATTTTGGAACGAAACAGTTAACGAATTAATTGAAAAGTTTAAATCAGGAAATAAAGCACTTGCTTTAGCCGATTGTATTTTACATTGTGGCAATCAATTAGGTAAATATTTTCCACGAAAAATTAATGATAAAAACGAATTAAATAATAATTTATCGTTTTAACTATGAAAAAAGTTTTAAGTCTTTTATTTATCTTAATTGTAAACTTATTTGTTGCTCAAGTAACTTCTCGTCCAAGTCCTCAAAGGTTATATAATAATTTATCAAAAGAGTATCCTCAGTTTTTAAATTCAATCGAAGCTCAACAAATTGAAGAAAAACTACTTCAATTTAGTAAAGAAACATCAAACCAAATATGTGTTGTTATAGTTGATGATTTGAACGGTTATTCACCTGCTGATTATGCAACTTCTATTATAAACGAGTGGGGGGTAGGTAAAAAAGATTTAAATAATGGCATTGTAGTTTTATTAAAACCAAATAGCAGAGATTTGTTTATTGCCGTTGGTTATGGCTTAGAAGGCGCAATACCAGATTTAGCTACAAAACGAATTCGTGAAAACGAAATGAATCCTTATTTAAAAAACGGCGAAAATTATAACGCAATAGATAAGGGTACAACTGTTTTAATGCAGTTAGCTAAAGGCGAAATAAATCAAAAAGATTACACAGCTAAAAGTGGTGAATCATTAAAAAATAAAATTTTAACTTTCGTATTAATTTTTATTTTATTTTTTATTATTTCATCTTTTTTTTCAAAAAATGGCGGAGGCGGCACAACCTTTTCAAGAGGAGGAACAACATATTGGGGCGGAGGAAGCAGTTTTGGAAGTAGTGGGGGCGGTTTTGGTGGATTTGGCGGCGGCAGCTCTGGTGGTGGTGGTTCCGGTGGAAAGTGGTAATCAAAATATTTTTTAAGGAACAATAAAATTTATTTGAGTGTTTATTGGGGTGGTTGCTAATGCTGATAAATTTAAAATGGCATTAGTTGTACTCATCCAATCTCCACTATTTATTACGCCATCACTATTATTATCATAAAAAGCATAAAAATAATAAGTTCCAGGGTGCATGTAATTAAATGTAAAATTAGTGCTACTTGCATTTAAAATTACATAACGTGATTTGTACTTTAAATTTGCAGAGTTAAATGTTATACCTGAAAATAATGGCTGTGTTGTAAAAACTAAAAACACTTTTTTAGAAGAAACAGGTGTTAAAGTTGATGTGAAATTATAACTCGCATTGGCTTTACCTAAATAAGGCTGCGCAGTTTCTGGGTAAGGGTCTCCTACAGGAACAGAATTTGTAGAATAAAATATAGATTCGGGAATACTATTAAAACTATTTGTAAAATCAATCCTAACAGTGTTTTTTGGAAATAAAAAATTAGTTATAGATGCTTGAACTGTTGTTGTATCTTGAAGTTTAGCTTTCCATGTCATATGAGGAGTAGCAGTGCTTTGAACATTATACTTATTGGTATAGGCTTTAATAAATAAGCTATCTGCTTTTAAAATTACTTCGGTATATGCTCTTTTTTTACCTTTTATAATTTCAGTAAATCGGTAAAATGAATTAACTCCGTTTTCAGCAACACTATCAGCTAAAAAGTATGAAACTCTTTTCATACCATTAAATGAACCTCCATTTCTAAAAGCAACTTTAAATTGATTATTGTATTTTGTAATAAAAAACGACATAAAAATATCATTTAATGTATCTAACTCGTTTTTAGCAGAAACTTGATTTTCTGCAATTGGTCTAAAATCAACCACCCATTCAGAAAATCCACCTAACGGAGTTGTAGAGGTTACTTGACCATTCCATAAACCACAAACTTTTTTTAAAACATTAAAACCATATGCATTAGTTGTTGGAGTTGTAACTGGTATAGGTTCAGGTGTTGGTTCTTCTTCTTGTTTAGATTTGTTTTTACAACCAACTATAGTTAATATAAATATAAAAACTAATATAAGATGCTTCATAAATTATTAAGGCTTTAAATTATTTCTAAATTAATAAAAAAATAACACTTTGAGTTTCAAAATATTAAATTAACTTTATATTAAAGTGATAATCTCTAAAATATTCAAATTTATTAGTATTGCAATCTTTATTGTGTTGTTTAGCTCAATTAGTATTGGGCAAAACAATTACAATCTTGATAGTATTAAAACAGAATATAATAAGTCAAATGACGATTATGAAAAATTAAATTCAATTAATTGGCTTGTATTTTATGAATATGGCAAAATAGATTCTTCAATTAAATATTTTAAAGTTGCTGAAAAAGAATTCAAAATAAGAAAATACATTTTTGGAGAAGCTTATGTTAATAGAACTTTAGCTATAGTTTATCAAAGCTATCATTTAAATGATAGTGCAATTAAACATTATAAAGCATCAATTAAACTATTTGAATCTATTAAAAATGATACAATGATTGCGAAAACTTGCTCTAATTTGGGCTTTGTGTATTATTCTCAAGGTGATTACGATAAATCAATTGAAGTATATTTTTTAGGATTAAAATTTGCTAAAAATTCAACTGATTATTTTACTTATGCATGGCTACATAATCAAATAGGTTTATCTTATAGTAACAAACCAAACCCCAATTATAAATTAGCACTTGAGTACTATATGAAATCACTCGATATTCTTAAAAAAAATAATTTTATTAGTAGAAGTGGCTTAGTTCATTTGAGAATTGGTTCTGTTTATTTAAGACAAAAAAATGACTCTAAAGGTTTATATTATTTAAACAAAGCATTAAAAATTGGAAAAGACTATAATAATAAAACAGTTGTATTGTGGACACAGGTTGCTTTTGCAAAATACTATATTGATCATAATCAATATAATAAAGCAATAGAACTTGAGAATTATTGTGTAAAACAATTTATTAGCGGTTTTGATGTACCTGGAATAATTGATTCTTATAAAAACTTGGCAAACTGTAACCATAAATTAAATAACAATAAACTTGCTTTAATTCAAATTGATAGTGCAATTTATTACTCAATAAACAATAATGTTTACGAAAAATTTAATAAAATATATGAATTAAAATCAGATATACACAAAGCCTTAGGCCAATATGATTTAGCTTTTGAATACTTTAAAAAATCTGTTCATGTAAAAGATTCTATTTTTTCTGAAGCAAATAACAAAAACATAATCGAGCTTCAAACCAAATTTGATACAGAAGGGAAAGAAAAAGAAATTCAAATGCTTAATGTAGAAAAAGCCAGTGATAAAAAAATTAAATCTATTTTAACTGTTGCGTTTTCTGTTGCACTAATTTTAATAGTTTCAATTGTTTTTATAGTATTTAAAATTAATAAGGCTCGCAAACAATTAGCATTTCAAAAAACAGAAATTGAATTACAAAAACATGTAATTGAAGAAAAACATAAAGAAATTACAGACAGTATAAATTATGCTGAAAGAATACAACACTCGCTTTTAGCAAGTAATAACATATTAACCAATAATTTAGATGATTATTTTATTTACTTTCAACCTAAAGATGTAGTTAGTGGCGATTTTTATTGGGCAACAAACTTAAACAATGGTACGTTTGCTTTAATGTGTGCCGATAGTACAGGGCATGGTGTACCAGGTTCTATTATGAGCATTTTAAATATTTCGTGTTTAGAAAAAGCAATTGAAGTAGAAAATTTAACAGCCCCTAATGAAATTTTAAACCATACTCGTAAAAAAATAATTGAAACTTTAAAAAAAGATGGAAGTGAAGAAGGGGGTAAAGATGGTATGGATGGTAGTTTAATGTGTTTTGATTTTGACAGATTGGTATTAAACTGTGCATGTGCTAATAACCCAATTTGGGTAATTAGAAATAATGAAATAATAGAAATTAAAGGAGATAGATTCCCAATTGGGAAACATGATAGAGATAATGTACCTTTTACATTTCAAACAATAAATTTAATTAAAGGAGATATGATTTATACTTTTACCGATGGTTTTCAGGATCAATTTGGCGGACCAAAAGGTAAAAAATTTAAGTATAAAAATTTACAAGATTTGTTATTAAAAATAACAACAGAAACTTTAGAAAATCAAAAACAAATAGTATCATCTGCTTTTAATAATTGGAAAGGAAATTTAGAACAAGTTGATGATGTTACATTAATTGGAATTAGAATTTAATAAAACAAAAAAGCCACCTAATAGGTGGCTCTAATTTTTCAAGAAATAAATTATTATTTAGTTTCTGTTGCTTTTGTATCTGTAGCAGCATCAGCTTGTTCAGCTTTCTTTTTGCAGCAAGATTTTTTTTCACCTTTTTCGCAAGCTTCTTTTTTCTCACCAGCACAAGCTTTACCTTCACCTTTTTTGCAACATTCTTTTTTTGCTTTTTTGTCTTTATCGTCGCCTTTTGTGTTAGCAACAGCTGTGCTAGTTAATAAACCAGCAAATGCAGCTAATAATAATACTTTTTTCATTTGGTTAAATTTAAATTTAGTGTAAAGTTAATAAAAAACTAAATATATAAAAGTTAATTTTTTAAAATATAATCTCGTAATTCTATCAATTTTAATGATTTAAGTCAACTTTTATTTTAAAGCTTATTAAAAAATGCTTTAGCTTTCTGAAAAAAAACACAATAAAAAGTGTATATTTGATTTTGAAAATATGACATTCGATCTTTTTATTACAGCTCTTCTTATTATTTTAAATGGTTTTTTTGTTGCTGCCGAATTTGCCCTAGTTAAAGTTAGAGCATCTCAATTAGATATAAAAGCACAAAAGGGAAGTAGTAGAGCAAAATTAGCAAAAACACTTATCGAAAAATTAGACGCTTATTTATCAGCTACTCAATTGGGCATTACATTAGCCTCTTTAGCTATAGGTGCCGTTGGCGAAGAAGTTATATCTCAATTAGTTGAAAGTTTTTTTGTTAAAGTAGGTTGGACACCAAATGATATCGCAATACATAGCATTTCTTTACCAATTGCACTTGCTTTATTAACTATTTTGCATGTTACAATTGGTGAACAAATTCCAAAAATGATTGGTATTAAGTATAGTATGCCCACAACTTTAGCTATTGCATGGCCAATGCGTATTTTTTATTTTATTTTTAGCCCTTTTATTTGGTTTTTAAACCAATCTTCTAATTTGGTATTAAGGTTAATAGGTATTAAGCAAGGAGGCGACGAAGATGTTCATACCGAAGAAGAATTACGTTTAATTTTAACCGAAAGCGAAGAGGGTGGAGCTATTAAACCAAGCGAAAATGAGTTAATACAAAACGTTTTTGATTTTGATGATCGAATTGTTAAACAAATTATGGTGCCGCAAAATAGGGTAGTGGCTTTAGATGTTGAATTGGGTAAAAATGAAATTACAAAAAAAATTATTGAAGAAGGTTTTAGTAGAATACCATTATTTTTAGGAGATATTGACCATGTAATTGGTATAGTTCATACAAAAGATTTGTTAAAAGCTTTAATTGAAAACAGATTTAAATCGCTTAAAGAAATTATGCGTCCAGCACATTTTGTGCCCGAAAGCATGAAAATTAATGAACTTTTAAGAGAGTTTCAAAAAAACCATATTCAAATGGCAATTGTAACAAATGAGTTTGGTGCAACTGCAGGTATTATTACTATGGAAGATATTATTGAAGAATTGGTTGGCGAAATTCAAGATGAGCACGATGAAGAAAAACCAAATGTGGAGAAAAAAAGTGAAACTGAATTTATTGTAAATGCACAAACTACAATTTCTGATTTAAACGAAAGTTTGCCAATTGCAATTCCCGAAAATCCTCATTACGAAACCGTTAGTGGTTATATTAATTTTATTTTTGGCCGGATTCCTGCTGTAAACGATAAAAGATTTAAAGATGGTTACGAAATTATTATCTTAAAAAGAAGCAGGCAAAGTGTAGATTCTGTTAAATTTAAAGTTTCAGAAATTAATTAAAATGGAATTTTTAAGCGAACAATATTGGAACAACCGTTACCTTACTAATAATTTTGGTTGGGATATTGGACAAATAAGTACACCTTTTAAATTTTATTTTGAAAGCTTAACAAATAAAAATTTACGTATTTTAATTCCAGGTGCAGGCAATTCGTACGAAGCCGAATGGTTAATGAATGCAGGATTTAAAAATACTTTTGTTTGCGATTTAGCAAAAGAACCGTTAAGTAACTTAAAATCAAGATGTTTAATATTTCCAGATAATCAATTACTTCATTCAAATTTTTTCGATTTAAATATTGAACCCTTTGATTTAATAATTGAACAAACTTTTTTTTGTGCCTTAAATCCAATGTTACGTCAAAATTATTTTAATAAAATGCAAAGTTTATTAAAATTAAACGGGCAACTAGTAGGATTACTTTTTAATACTGTTTTTGATTCAGAAAAAAATGGGCCACCCTATGGTGGAAATTTAAACGAATATTTAAATTATATTAAAAACACAACTTTAAAAGTAATTAAAATGGAACCTTGTTATAATTCTATAGAACCTCGAGCTAATCGCGAATTATTTTTTATTTTACAAAACTAAAAAATGAATCAAAGACAATTATTTTTACAACATGTTGCACAAACAAGTGACAACCCATTAATGGGGGTTGATGTAAATATAGAAAGCGCAAATGGGGCAACTTTAACAGATGTAAATGGTAAAAAATACATTGATTTAATAAGTGGAATTTCAGTTAGTAATGTTGGTCATTGTCATCCAAAAGTTGTAAAAGCAATAAACGAACAAACTCAAAAATTTATGCACTTAATGGTGTATGGCGAGTTTAATCAAAGTCCGCAAGTTAAATACGCAACAACATTATTACCTCTTTTACCAAAAAATTTAAATAGCATTTATTACACAACTGGCGGTAGCGAAAGTATAGAAGGTGCAATGAAATTAGCCAAACGTGTTACAGGTAAAAGCGAAATTATTTCTTTTAAAAATTCCTATCATGGTTCAACACAAGGTGCATTAAGCATAATGGGCGATGAATATTTTAAAAACGCATACCGACCATTATTACCAAACACTAAACAGTTAAATTTCAACAATTTAATTGAGTTGAATGAAATTTCAGATAAAACTGCAGCTGTAGTTATAGAACTTGTACAAGCCGAAAGTGGAATTACACCAGCAAATTATAAATTTATTGAGCAGTTAAAAAACAAATGCACTCAACACAATGCGCTATTAATTATAGACGAAATACAAACAGGATTTGGAAGAACTGGAACTTTATTTGCATTTGAAAAATATAATGTTGTGCCAGATATTTTATGTATTGCTAAAGGCATGGGAGGTGGTTTACCAATAGGCGCGTTTATTGCAAATAAAACTCATATGGATTGCTTTACAAACCAACCTGTATTAGGACACATAAATACTTTTGGCGGAAATGCTGTATGTTTAGCAGCCGCTCAAGCTTGTTTAGAGATTATTATTGATGAACAATTGGTAGCTAATTCAATAAAAATTGAGAAAATTATTAGTGATAAATTTTCAAACATTAATTCTTTAAAATGTACAGTTGTTGGTGCATTTGCAGCATTAGAATTTAAGACTCAACTAATTAATTTTGAGGTTATTAAACAATGTTTATTAAATGGAATTATAACTGATTGGTTTTTGTTTAACGATAAAGCTTTGCGTATTTGTCCGCCGTTAAATATTAATGAAATAGAACTTAAAAACACACTCGAAAAATTAGCTGATATAATATCTCAAGTTAAAACAAATTAAATCTAACCTTAAATATTTACCTTTAGTATTTGTAGAAGGTGCTGTAGTAATGGCTATAGAATTGTGTGGCGCACGTTTACTTTCGCCAATTTACGGAACTAGTTTATATGTTTGGAGTAGTGTTTTAGCCTTAACATTGGCTGGTTTAGCAACCGGATATTTTTTTGGGGCCTTTTTAAGCTTAAAAGAAAATACTAAAAAAGTATTACAAAATGTAATTGCTTTAGCATGTATTTGTATTGCATTAATCCCTTTTTTAGCCCATTATATTATACCTCGCATATCTTATCTTAACTTTAATTTTGCTGTTATATTAAGTACGGCTTTACTAATTTTTTTACCATTAGCTTGTTTAGGTTGTACATCTCCATTATTTATAAAAATAATTTCAAACAATGTAAATGCAGGTAAGTATAGCGGAACAGTTTATGGAGTAAGCACTTTAGGAGGCATCTTATCAACCTTTATTTCTGGTTTTTTTATTATTCCTAATTTCGGGTTTAATGTAACAATTATTTCATTTTCTTTATTTCTTTATTTTGTTACAATACTAACTCTAAAACAAATAAATTGGTTTTTGTTGTTAGTGTTTGTTTTTGCAATTTATATTTCAGTATTTATTTCAAACAAAAACTCTAATTTATTGTTTTCTAAAAATGGCTTAAACGGAACTGTTAATGTTGCCGAATATCAAGTATCTAATCAAACTATTAGATTGTTGAGTATAAATAATATAATTCAAACAGAATATAATTTAACAACCAAAACTAGTTCAAGTAATTATTTAAAGTTAATTGAAAATGAGGTAGAAGAAGATAGTTTAAAAGGAAAAGTTCTTATACTTGGACTTGGAGGTGGAATTTTAAGTAACATACTAATTAATAAAGGTTACGAAGTAAAAGCAATAGAATTTGATAAAACGATAATTGATTGTGCTAAAAATTACTTTAATTTAAATTCGAAAACAGTTGTTATTGAAGACGATGCAAGAAATTACATTAATAAATGTGATGAAAAATTTCAATACATAATTTTTGATTTATTTAAATCTGAAGAATGTCCATCTCACGTTGTAACCATTGAAAGTTTAAATAAAATTAAAAACATAATTAATCCAAACGGTAAAGTATTTGTTAATTGGCACGGTTATTATAAAAATGAAATAGGAAAGGGAACCCTAACCTTAATAAATACATTTAAAGCAGCAGGTTTTGATGTTAATCTAAAAAGTACAAGTTTAAATGAAGCACATAGTAATTTAGTTTTTAAATGTAATTTAAACGATAAAATAAAAGCTAATCCTTATTTTGAAATTAATTCAGATAACTTTCAGATACTCGAAAAACAAAATGCATTAGCTAGTTTGCAGTGGCGAAAAAATTATTTAAACTATTATCAATCAAATAAATAGTTATTAATCAGTTCCAAAACTTATTGCAATTATTTGAATTTTACGTTCCATTGCAGCAAAAGGGCTATAAACACTATTTCGTTTATCTTTTAAATCATCACTTACTTTACTTGCAACAAGTTCGCCAATATCTACATCTTCAAATGTTATTTTGCCTTCGCCTGGGGTTTGGTTGTTAATGTACTTTTTAAACCAGCCATTTTTATATTCGGTAAAATAATTTCGTAAACTACTAATTCTTCGTTTTGCAAGGTTAATATTATAATCTGTACTGGCTAACGGGCTGCAATAACCTTTTAGTGTAATTTTTACTGTTTCGTTTTTTAATAAAACATTTTCAAGTAACTCACTAAATTTAGTAAGTGCGTTCATTCCTGCATCAACACTATCTGTAAAAAAATCAGTTAAATGCTCTAATGCTTTTTCTTTTAGCTCAGGTGTTAAACCTGCAGGGTAATATTTTTCGTAATCAGGCACTAACTTTTTGTAATCAATATAAGTTGTTTGATAATTTTTTGATGTAACTATTAACTTTGTTTTGGGTTCTGGTTCATCGTTATGAAAATATAAAGTTAAAGGCACTAAAAGTTTTAATTCTGTTTTTTTAACCAAAAGCGTATCAACAGGTTTTGGTGGCTGGGTTAGTGGATCAATATCAAATCTATAAATATCATTACAACAATTTAATTTATGTTCAAAATAAGAACCAATACGGTTACTGCTTATGTAGGCTCGGTTTTTAGCTTTATTTACTGAATAATAAATATCGTTATAACTACTATTTATGGGATAACCAACGTTTTCTGGTAATGTAAATATACTATCGTTATAAGTTGATTTAAAAATATCATAACCACCTAAACCTTTGTGATAAGTGCTACTAAAAAACAATTGCTTTCTTTCTGTAACATACCAAGGTGTAATTTCATCATCAGGTGTATTTATTAAACTTCCTGTATTTACCGGGTTTTCAAAGCTACCATCGGCATTTAAATAACTGTACCAAATATCTAAATTTCCTTGTCCGCCTGGGCGGTTACTTGCAAAAAATAAAGTAGTTTTATTATTAAACTCAGCAAAACTGGGTTGTGTAGTATTGTAACCTTTTAAATTAATTGGGTTAGGAAGCGGTTTTAATTCTGTCCACTTACCATTAATGTTACTAGATTCGAACAATTCGCAAGTAAATTCACTTTCGTTTTTTGATTTACATCTCGATACAATCATTTTTTTATAATCATTAGTAAAACAAGTGTTAGCATTATGTAAATAAGTAGAATTTATATTGGTATCTAACAATTGAGGCTTTTGCCATTTTGTGTTTTTAATTTCACTAGTGTAAATTTTATTAAATGCTACTTCATTAGCATCTTTACTATTTTTAACTCTTAACGATGAAAAATAAAGTGTGCTATCCATTTCAAAAGCTGCATACTCACTAACTTTACTGTTAATGTTTGTATCTAAATGTTCGGGCTTAGGAATTACTGGCATTTTAATTGCTAAAGGCGCCCAATTACAAGCCTCTAATTCAATTGAGCATTTTTTCAAATAATAATCTATATTAATTTTAATTTTCTTTTTTTTAGTTTTACTAAACTTTGTAAATTGTTTTTTTGCGTCTTTATAATTTCCTTGTTGCTTGTATAGTTGCCCTAACCAGTAATAACAAAGTGGATATTTATATTTCTCATCGTTAGAAATTACTTTAAGATATAATCTTATAGCAATATCATTATCAAAATTTAAGCGGCTAGCTTCGGCAAACTGGTATTGTAAATTAATATCGCTACTATCTCTTGCATATAATCTACTATAGTATTGGGCTGCACCAAACCAATCTTTTTCGGCAAATGCTTGGTCGCCATAAACTTTTAATTTACGGTTGCTTTGCGCGTAATAACTAGTAAAAGTTAACAAAATAATTATGTAAGTAATTGTTTTTTTCAAAATAGGATGTTACATAAAAACAGGGCAAGCTCTTTTTTTAGCAGTATAACTGCGTTTGGTTTGTATAATATAATTAATAAACAATTCAAAAGCACCACGACGATTAGTAGCCGCAATAAATTTACTTGTATTAATATCATAAGCTATTCCACTTTGCATTGTTTTAAAATGATAACCAGCCCTTAAAACAAAAGCATCTCTAGCTCTTAAACTTAAACCGCCTAAAACCGCTTGATTTAAATCTTTATTAAAATAATATTTTAATGAGGCGTGTGGTATAATTTCGTAATATTTCCCTTGGTTGTTTATAAGAGCTTCTGCAATTACATCAACTTTTAAACTTATTGGTGTAGTGTATTGTATATAATTACTTAATTTAAAATCGAGTTTACTTAAACGATTACCTTGGTATGTTATAACAGGATTAGTTAAATGATGTAAACCCAAACCATACATAAATTTATGCTTTGAATTTAAAATGTATTGTAAGCCAGCGCCAACATTAAAATCAACAAACGTATAATTGGTATAATTAAAACGCTCGCCAGTAGCAATATTTTTATTGTAATTAGCGCCATCAAATTGATTATCAAAAGTCATTTTACTATAATCAAAACCAACCTGGCAAATTCCAAAATTTAACCCTGTGGATAATAATAATGTACTATCTGCTTTTAATGGTATAATGTAAGAGCCACTAAAATAAAATTGGTTTGTACCATAATTAGCATCGCCAGCTTTATCGTTATTAAATGTAATGCCTACACCAATCATTTCTTTTTTATTTACAAAAGGTTTAATACGCATTTCGCCACCCATACTAAAAGTAGAGTATGGTACTGGAACACTCGACCATTGACTTCGATAAATAGCATTTACGCGATAATCTCCATTAAAAAAACCTGTAAATGCAGGCGATTGATTAAGTAAACTACCATTAAATTGAGAAAAATGGATATCTTGAGCCTTATAAACTAAGGGAAGTATAAAAAAACATAGATATTTAAGGTTTTTTAGAATACATTAAATATACAAAAAAGGTTTTATGTTAATAACTATGTAAATTATATTTATAAACGGTTTATTATAACTTTAATTTATTAATATATTTGTTTATTAAAATTTAAAAAATGAAAAAGTTATTTGGAGTAGTAGTATTATTTGCAATTGTTGCTGTATCATTTAGTAGCTGTAAAAGCCACGAAAAATGTCCTTCTTATTCAAAAGCAGACTCTAAAATTGTAAAGTATTAATTTGTTTAGCGTAATGAATATTACGCTTTAACTTTACTATTTCTATTTAACATAATGTTAATTATGTATTAGTTTTAATGTACTCTTAAAATCATTAAATTTGAAAAAATAAGTGATTAAAAATAAAACCATATTAATTATTGAAGACGAAGCCACACTAGCTGCAACGCTTGAACTAAACCTGCAATTAGATGGTTTTTATACTAAAATTGCAAACACTGGTAATAATGCAATTAAAGAATTTGAACAAAATAAAAATAATTTGAATTTAATTTTATTGGATATTATGCTGCCAGATGTTAATGGATTTGAATTATGCAAACAATTTAAACTAAAAAAACCAAATATTCCGGTAATATTTTTAAGCGCTCGAAACCAAAGTATTGATAAAATTGAAGGGTTAAAATTAGGCGCAGATGATTATGTTACAAAACCATTTGAGTTGGAAGAACTTTTATTAAGAATTAATAATTTAATAAAACGAACAGAAAAAACAGTTATAAAAAACGCTTTTTATTTTGGAAATAACAGTATAAATTTCGATTCGTTTGAAATAGAAACTTATACAGGTGAAAAGATACATTTATCAAAAAGAGAAATTGGTTTATTAAAAATTTTAACTTCTAAAATAAACAATGTAGTTTCTAGAGATGAAATTATTGAACAACTTTGGCATAAAGATGAAAATCCATCAGGAAGAACAATAGATAATTACATTTTAAATTTTAGAAAATTGTTTGAACTTAATCCAAAAGAACCAAAATACTTTTTATCTATTAGAAGTGTTGGTTATATGTTTGAGTTAAATTAATTATTTAGAATCTTGATTAACAGATAACCAACCAAAATCGTATTTTAATTTTACAATTTTTAAACTTTTATTAATTGGATCTCTTTCTACATAAGAGTTTAATAAACCATTTTGTTTATCGCTTACATAACTAATTTCTTTAACTAACATATCGTTTTTGTAATGCTTTTCGGTGTAAAGTTCATTTAAATTATCGTAAACAAACTCTACTTTTTTAGTAAAACTTATGTTTGCATTTCCTTTAAATTCGGCACTAATAAGTTTATTTTTATCATATTTAAAAATTTGCTCTTGTACTATCCAACTTGCAGCCACGTAGTTTTCAACCATTTTAATTACATGGCTTGAACTATCACTATAGATATAATTTTCTTTATATGGGCGGTTTTCATTATTAAAATAAATACATTTTGATTGATATGGATTAAACTTTATATAATTCATACTATCCATACTTAATAAAACCTGATTACCAAGTATAAATTCCTGATTATTTAAGCTGTTATTGGTTTCTTTATACCTGGTTTCTTTTACAATATTTTTGTTAGTATCGTATTTAAAATAACGGCTTTCGTAATAATTAATTCCGTCAAAATTACGTTTTAATGCTAATAAGTTGTTGTGATAAATATAGTTTATGCTAATTGTATCGTATATATAATCGGTAAATGTTTTTAATACAGTGTGTTTTCTACGGTTATGGTAAACAATTGTTGGCACAGTTCTTTCAACTGTTTTTACAATGGTTGTATAGTAAAACCGACTTAAATAACCATTTGTGTCAAATTCATAGGTCTCAGTTAAATTTTTATCTACTACAGCTTCAAAATCTTTTTTATCAACTATTTCAAACGTTATTTTTTTTATACCATGTTTTTTTATTATTTCTGAATTAAAACTATGTTGTTTTTCAAATGCAGTTTTATAAGTTGGAATTAAAACTTGAGCAAAAAAAGCATTTAAAACAAGTACAAATAGATATGTTAATTTAATTTTCAAAATAATTTATTGCCTCTTTAACAGTGTTTACAGGCAGGTAACAATGTTTGTTTTTACACACATAAATTAAAGTTTGATTTGGAACAAATTTATCTTTAGTTAGTGGCAAACTGCTTGTATGTTTACTAACTGCTAAAATCGGATATGTAGGGCAATGTTTATAAAGCTCTAACAAAATTGTATTAACATTGTTACCAACAATTGCAACATCAAATTGTGGCTGTGTAATTTTATTGGCAAGTATAGCCCAGTTTGAATAGCCTGCACCATAATTATTAAAATTTGTAATGCCAACTTCTAACATATTTAATGCTCTTTGTATAAAATTATCGTCGTTAAAATACCTACCTATTTCATAAAAATTGTTTGCCATTTGTGAATTTGACGAAGGGATAACATTGTCGCTTATTTCTGTAGTTTGTATAATCAAATTATTTTCTTGCGAATAAAATAACAAAGGGTTATTTGGATTTGAAAAGTTTTTTAAAACATAAGCACATAAATCTTTAGCTTTTAATAAATAACTTTCGTTACAACTAATTTTATAACAGCTTATTAAAGCTTCAATAGTAAATGCATAATCATCTAAAAAGCCTTTTATTTTTATAGTATTGTTTTTATAAACTCTGTAAATTAAATTTTCGTCTTTAATAAGATTGTTTAATAAAAAATTAATTCCTGTTATTGCAACTGTTTTATACTCTTCTCTATTAAATGATAAATAACCTTCACAAAAAGCATTAATAGTTAGGGCATTCCAAGCACAAATACTTTTATCATCTAAACCTGGTTTAATTCTTTTTAATTGTTCGTTTTTTAATTTTAAAATACATTCATCTATTTTTTGTTCTAAATTTTGTATCAATAAATTGTTTTGAATTAAAATTGATGATGTGTTTTCATTTTTAATTAAAATGTATTTGTCATCTTCCCAATACCCAATTTCATTTATTTGAAAATAATCTGAAAATAAAGCAAAGTCATCTTTTAAAATTTCTCTTAATTCTTCTTTTTCCCATACATAATATTTTCCTTCCTCTCCTTCACTATCTGCATCTAATGCGCTAAAAAAATAACCATCTTTAAACCACTCGTGTTTAATAAAGTTTAAAGTTTTTATTGCTGTTTGCTTAAATAAATTTGAGTTTGTTTTTATATATGCTTTACAATACAAAAATGCTAATTGTGCATTGTCGTATAGCATTTTTTCAAAGTGTGGCACTTTCCAATATTCATCAACGCTGTATCTTGCAAACCCTCCATTTATATGGTCAAAAATACCTCCATTTGCCATTTTTGTTAAAGTTAAATTAACATGGTTTTGTAATTCAAAGTTTTGATTATTGTTTGTATAATTTAATAAAAACAAATAATTGTTTGGTAAAGGAAATTTAGGTGCTTTTTGTGGCCCTCCATTAAAATTATCAAATCTTAATTTCCATTTTTCAATTCCTAATTCTAAAATTTTTTTTAAATCATTTAATTCACTCTTATCATTATTTAAATTTATAAGTTCGGCTTCTGTTATTCCATTTGTTAAGTTCTCTGCGTACTCGATAACTTTATTTTTATTGTTTTGATACAATTCACTTAAATTGTTTAATATGTTAAGCCATTGTTGTTTGTTAAAATAAGTACCGCCATAAATTGGTTTGCCATTGGGCAATGTAAAACAATTTAGTGGCCACCCCCCCTGCCCTGTCATAATTTGAACGGCTTGCATATAAAGCATATCAACATCAGTTCGCTCTTCTCTATCTACTTTAATATTAATAAAATATTTATTCATTAAAACAGCCACTTCTTCATCTTCAAAACTTTCATGCTCCATAACATGACACCAGTGGCATGCACTATAACCAATACTAATTAAAACTAATTTATTTTCTTGTTTTGCTTTTTCAAAAGCATTTGTATTATATGGCAACCAATTAACTGGGTTATAGGCATGTTGCTGTAAATAAGGACTACTTTCGTTAATTAAACTATTAGGCGTGGGAGTTTTCATGTTTACCTTATAAAGTTAAAAGCATAATTGTTATAATTAATAGTTTAAATGAGTAAATTTGAAAAACTTTAAAACAAACGCTTGTTAATGGAAAAACAAGTTATAGAAAATTACAATTTACCCATAATATTACTGCTTGATACAAGTTCTACAATCTGTTCAGTTGGTTTAACTAGAGGCGAAAATTTAATAGATTGTATTGAAAGTAACGATGTTAACAGTCATGCAGAAATGTTACATGTTTACATTAACAACATTTTAAAAAACAATCACTTAAAACCACAAAACATAAATGCAATTGCAGTAAACAAAGGGCCTGGTTCATACACTGGATTAAGAATTGGAGCAAGTGCTGCTAAAGGATTAGCATTTGCTATTAATTGCCCATTAATTGGTATAAGTAGTTTACATGCTTTATGTTATACCGTTCCATTAAATAATAAACAATATTATTTACCAATGCTTGATGCAAGAAGAATGGAAGTATATACCTGTTTATTAGATAATGAGTTTAATACTATTTTACCTGAGCAAGCAAAAATAATAAATGAAAATTCTTATTTGGATTATCTAAATCATAATTCAATTTTATGCTTGGGAAATGGTGCCCAAAAATGCAAATCGTTATTGTCTTCAAATTTGAATATTGAATTTTTAAATGAAATAAATAGTAGTGTTAAAAATTTTTATAAAGCGGCATACTCAAAATACACTAATAATCAATTTGAAGATTTAAATTACTTTGAGCCAAATTACTTAAAAGACTACTTTTTCAAATAATACTATTTCATCTTATTATTTTAACATTTGGTCGAACAAAAAAAATGTTATATCTTTAATTATAATTAATTGATAGAAAAACAATCAATTTATAATTTAATTAAAAATGAAATTTACACATATAATTTTATTACAATTTTTTGTAATTTCAGTATTTGCCCAAACCCCTAAATTTATTAACTATCAAGGTTTGGCAAGAGATGCTTCTGGTAACCCAATAACCAACCAATCTGTAGCTTTAGGCTTTACAATTACTAATGGTGCCACTACCCCATTTACAGATAGTAAAAATGCAACAACAAATGGCTTTGGATTATTTAATACTACTATTGGGAGTGCCAGTAACCCTATTAATTCTAACTTAGCATTGGGTAATTTTAGTTTAATAACTTCGGTTAATGGTAATGTTTTAACACCGCAAATTTTAGCAAGCGTACCCTATGCTTTAAATGCACCTGAGCCTGCTGTATCATATTCTACTGGAGTACTTACAATTGGATCTACTACAGTTCCATACTCGTCGGGTACAAATTACCAAGCTGGTAATGGCATTAGTATTAATTCGGGGTCTATTATTAATACTGCACCTAATCAAACTATAAACATTATCTCAAGTAATACGGTTTTATCTGTTAGCTCTACGTATCCAAATTATAATTTAAACTTGGCTCCTCAAGTATTTTCAGGTACAAATACAATAACATCTAGTTATGGTGGCACTTTTGTTATTCCCACTTCAACAAGCACTATATTAAATGGGGATGCAACAGGTGCCAGTAATAGTAATACAGTTGTTGCTTTACGTGGAATTAATTTAGGCATTACTCCTCCAATTTCTGGTCAACGCTTAACATATAATGGTTCTATTTGGAATTATGTAACCCCACCATTTTCAATTTCAGGAAACACTATTTCTCCTTCAAATTTATCTCATGGTTTAGCAATTGGTACAAACTCTTTAACTTTTAGCAGTAATAATTATTCATTTGCAGTTAACGGTGCTCAATATTTAAATGGTCATTTTCATCAAGTTGGTCAAGCAACAGCTCCATCGGTTGCTGGAGCAGGAAATGGAAGAATTTATTATAATCAATCAACTAATAAATTTATGGTTTCAGAAGGAGTTAATACCTATGTTCCATTAATACCAAATAATATTTGGACTAAAACAGGGCCATCTATTAGCCCAAGTGTACTTTCTGATAATGTGGGTTTAGGAACAACAACACCTATTTCAAAATTAGATATTTTAGAAACTAATTCAGTAATTGCTGCTAATATTACTAATTCTGGTGCTGCGCAAACATTAAGTGTTACAAATACAAATACTAATAATGTTTATTACGCAGCTTATTTTAATGGAGGAATTAATGCTATAAGTAAGCCAGGGCCTAGTACTTATGGTTTATTAGTAAGAGACGACCTTTTAAATTCGGTATTTAATGTACAAAATAATGGAAATGTTGGAATAGGTACTGTTACTCCCACAAAAAAATTAGAAATTATTGGTGATACTAAAACAAATCAAATTCAAGTTACAACTGGTGCTATAGTAAACGCAGTACTTACATCAACTGATGCCGCAGGTAATACAATGTGGATTGCACCAGTAATCTTTCAATATGAGTTTGCACCGTTTGCTGCTATAACAGTAAGTACAAATATAGTTAACGATCTTGGTAATAGCCTTCAATTTTCAAGTACTCAATCAATTTCTATTGGAGGTGGATTTAATCCTTCTACAGCACGGTTTATTGCTCCAACCGCTGGTCAATATGAATTTAATGCAAGTTTATATTTTAGGTTAGATGCGGCTCCTTCTGGAAACAATTGGATTTGTTTAGATATTTGTAAAAACCCTGCTTCTCCAATAATTTTAAGAAGATCTAGAATGAATAATCAAGACGCATCAAATCCAACTTATGTTACATTACATGCAAATGTAATTACAACATTAGCTGTGGGAGATGTTGTATATATAAGAGCTGTAGGGGCATCTGGAGGTACAGGTGGTGCAATTACAAATTTAAATTCACCAAATTTAATGAACTCTTTTAACGGTAAATTATTAAGATAAAATAAAAAATGAAAAAATATTTAATTATAGCAATACTTAACACCATCTTTATTAATTTAAATGCTCAAACTCCTAAATTTATTAATTATCAAGGTTTGGCAAGAGATGCTTCTGGTAATCCAATAACCAACCAATCTGTAGCTTTAGGTTTTACAATTACAAATGGTGCCACTACCCCATATACAGATAGTAAAAATGCAACTACAAATGGTTTTGGATTATTTAATACAACTATTGGTAGTGCCAGTAACCCTATCAATTCTGACTTAGCATTGGGTAATTTTAGTTTAATAACTTCGGTTAATGGCAATATTTTAACACCGCAAATTTTAGCAAGCGTACCCTATGCTTTAAATGCACCTGAGCCTGCTGTATCATATTCTACTGGAGTACTTACAATTGGTTCAGTAACTGTACCTTACACACCTGGTACAAATTACCAAGCTGGTGATGGCATTAGTATTAATTCGGGGTCTATTATAAATACTGCAAAAAATCAAACTATTAATATAACTTCAAGTGGTATTGCAACAGTAAGTAGCGCATATCCCAATTTCAATGTGGGTGTTCCAACTCCTACTTTAACTTATAACAATATATCTAACATTTTAACTTTAAATAATGGTGCAACTACAAGTACCACTTCTATTAGCTCATCCACTGCATCTGCTATTTCTATTACAGGAAGTGGTAATGCAGTTGTAAGTCCAACTACTGGAAGTAGTTTTAATGTAAATGTGCCCACACAAACTCTTTCGGTTAGTGGTGGCTCAGTAGTTAGTTCTAACTTAGGTGGTAGTTTTAGCTTTCCGCCTACTCCATCTTTGGCTTTAATAGGAAGCACTTTAACATCAGGTGTATCAAGCAATAGTGTTGATTTATCAACATTAACAAGTAGTGGATGGGGTACAACTGGAAATTCAGGAACAAATCAAACTTCTAATTTTATTGGAACAACAGATAATAATGGTTTAACAATTTCTACAAATTCATTATCTAGAATTGGAATAAATGGAAATGCTCCAAGTGGATCAGGTGGTGTTGTAATTGGTGGTTCGCCAACATCTACTTCATTAGGTAAAGATTTAACTTTACAAGGGCCTTTGCTCTCATTGTCAGATAAAATATATGGACAATTTGCAATTAGAGGTTCAGGCTTAGGTAATTTACCTCAAACTTTTATGACATTTAACGGCCAACTCGGTACAGTTAATGGTTTTTTAGGAGATACATCAATTTTAAACAATGATATTGAGTTAAGAGGAATAAATAATTTAAAATTAGGCGCAGGTTCTCCTACCATCAATCCACCCGTATTATTTATTAATGGTTCAAACAATAAAATTGCTGTAGGTAATTTTACTTTACCTGTTGCTAAATTAGATGTTCAAACAAACGATAATAATGCAGCAATTAATGGAATTAATAATGGTAGCACAACTTCAACTTTTGCTTATGGTGTTTATGGTGAAACAAAAACTAGTAGTGCACAAGGTGCAGCTATTTATGGAGAAAATAAAAGCATAGGTGCAGGAGTTAGAGGTGTAAATTTAACTGGAACTAATACAGGTAATGAACACGGTGTTTTTGGTGAAACAAATTCATCTGCAATTAATAGTTATGGTATTTATGGAAAAAACATAGGAGCAGGTTCTGGCGTTTTTGGACGTGCAACTAATTCAATTGCTATTAATGCTTATGGTGTTTATGGAAGCAATATTGGCTTAGGTGCTGGTGTACATGGTATAAATACAAGTTCAATAAGTAGTAATAATGGACATGGCGTTTTAGGTATAACTCAAAATACTGATCTTTCAGCTGCTGGTGTATTTGGAGTAAATGACAGCAATGGCCCCTCTATTTATGGTGTAAAACAAGGGGGTGCGGCAGGATATGCTGCATTTATTGAAAATAAAAATAACACAAATAGTTCAGCGGCTTTACATGTAGTTTCAAATTCTAGTAGTGGATATGCAGGTTCATTTTTTAATTCAAGTTCTGGTGGTACATCTTTATATGCAAGTAAAAATTCAACTGGCTCTGTAGCTTATTTTGAAAATTTCAGTTCTTCAAATTCAAGTAGTGCTCTTTTTGTTAGCACTAATGGTAATGGTGCTGCTGGTTTTTTTCAAAACATAAACTCATCTAATAGCTCGCCTGCTCTTAATGTAAACTCAAATTCTAACGCTGCATTCGCTTTATCAGTATTAAACACAGGTAACCAAGCAAGTTTTTATACACATAAAACTGGGAGTGCAACCGGAAATGCTGCTTATATAGAAAATTTAACTCCTACTAATCCAGCACAAGTGCTACAGGTTGTTAATAACAGTAATGTTCCTACTTCTCCTGCTATTAATGCAGCCTCAAATTCTAGTATTGCAGCAATTGGCGTTCAATTAGAAAACACTCATATTAAATCCGTTGGTTCATTATCATTTTCTCCTACTTATGTTGTTCCTGGTATTAGCTTTTCATCAAGTGGTAATATACACACTTACATTAATTGTACAGATGTAAAAGGTAAAATAATTCTTTCTAATACTACATTTACAACAATACCTGTAGGTGATTATTTAGAGATTACTATTCCTTTTAATAAACCGTACTCATCTACTCCAATTGTTGTTGTTTCTCAAGTTTACACAACAGATAACGCAAGCAAATTTACTTTTTTTGTTAAAAACGTTTTAACTTCTAATTTTACTATTAGGATAATGAATACTGATAGTAGTTTACCATTAACTTTAGTAGGAACAGACACATTCTCTTTTAACTATTTTATAATAGAATAATGAAATATTTTAAATACATATTTATTTTTTGTGCTTTAAAATTTACAGCACAAACTATTAATAACGAAGTTATAAATACAGCTGGGCAAACGCACACAATTAATTCTAATTTTATTTATACAGATAATGTAGGAGAACCTTTTATTTTAACAGAACAAACAGGAACATATATTCTTAATCAAGGTTTTTTACAAGTATATAATTCTGGACCAACTATTTTAATTACATACAACAACGTTAGCTGTGCCGATAAAACTGATGGAAATATAAGCATAAGTGTTTCTAATGTTTTATCAACTCAAACCGTAAGTTATATTTGGCAACCTAATAATTATTGCCCTTCATCAACTTGTAATATAATTGATAGTTTAGTTGCCGGTGTATATAATGTTACGGTTTCAATTAAAACAAATATAGGTGGTAGTTTTACTGAAAAATTATACCCGCAAATCCCAATAACTATAACTGATATAAATGGGCCGTGTAAAGTTAAAATTTACAATACTATTACCTCAAATGGCGATGGAATTAATGATTTTTTTACAATAGATAATATAGAAGAATTTCCTGATAATGAAATTACTATTTTTAATAGATGGGGCAAACAATTATATAACCGAAAAAATTATGATAACAAAAATGGTTGGCCAACAGCTAATGAAAAAATTACACCTAGTACTTATTTTTATATTTTAAATTTAGGAAAAGGTATAAATCCAATAAAAGGTTGGGTAGAAATTTTAAAAAATTAAAATGAAAAAATTAATTACACTATTAATACTTATAAGTACAAATGTTTTTGCACAACAAGATCCGCAATACAGTACTTATCAATTTAATCCTTTAGTTATAAACCCTGCTTACGCTGGGGCAAGAGATGGTTTAAGTGCTACCGCATCGGTTAGAAACCAATGGGTTGGTTTTGATGGCGCACCAAAAACAATTGCTGCAGGTGTTCACTCTCCAATTTTAAACAGAAATATTGGGATAGGTTTAACACTATATAACGATGTTATGGGACCAAGAAATTTAACTGGTGCATATGGAAATTTTGCGTACATTTTAAAACTAAATAATAAATATAAATTATCGTTTGGTTTAAGTGCAGGTTTAAATAGATATGCATTTAATTTTAATAAATTAACCTATAAACAAAACGAAAACACAATTGATTTTTCTCAAGTACAAACCTTTAATAGTTTTGATGTAAATTCTGGTTTGTATTTTAGATCCAATAGTTTTTTTATTGGTTTAAGCAACACGCATTTATTTGCAAGCGATGTTTTTAAAATAGAAACAGGAAATAATTCATTTTTATCTTATAGATTAAGAACACATAATTTTTTAAGTATTGGTAAATCGTTTTTAATTAACGAAAATTTTATTTTTGCTCCTACCCTTATGCTTAAAACTGTTTCGGGCAAAGGTATGGCAGACATTAACCTAAATGCATTTTTATTTAAAAAAGTTTGGTTTGGTTTATTTGTTAGAACTGGTTATGGCCCTGGGTTTTTATTTCAATATTACATAAATAATAACTTTAAAGTTGGCTATAGTTTTGATGTTGGTGGTGGACACGCAAAATATTTAGGCGGAAGTCACGAAATAGTAATCAATTTTGAAATGCCTTCAAAAAAATCAAAAGTTATTAGTCCACGTTTTTTATAATTAATTCTATATGTTTAAAAAATATTATTTTTTTATCTTTCTAATTGTTACTACAAATGTTCTTTTATCACAACTAAAAAAGGGTGATAATTATGCTCAAAAAAACATGTACATAAAAGCAATTCGTTGTTACAAAAAAGCAATTAACACAAAAAACACTAACGAAAAACAAACTGCTTTAATAAAACTTGCAAACGCATATAAAACAATTAACGATTATCAACTGTCCGAAACAGCTTTTCAACAAGCATTAGCTTTAGGCAATTTTCCTGATAATAACGACTATTATAATTACGCACAAGTTTTAAAAATTAATAATAAATACACCGAAGCTGCGGAACAATATCAAAATTTTTTAAAAACAAATCCAAATAACAGTAATGCAAAAAATGCATTAAAATTTTGTAAAGAAATTAAATATTACACCAGTAAACCAATTGAGTATGAAACCAAAGCAGTAGAAAAAATTAATACAATAAATTCCGAATTTTCTCCAATTTATCAAAACAACAAACTGTATTACGTTGCCGAAAAAACAGAATTTAACTTTGTTGATTTTAATAATAATGATTTAAACGGTCAACCCTTTTTAAATATGTACACCGTAGAAATTAAAAACAATTTATTTAAAAAAACTAAATCTTTAAATAAAAAAATAAATTCAAATTATCACGATGGGCCTGCTTGTTTAACTAAAGATGGTCAAACTTTATATTTTACACGCACTAATAACGATTTAAAAAATAGTTTTATAAATCGTGCAAAAATATATAGCGCTACAGGTAAAGATACTAAATGGGGAAATGTAATTGCATTTCAATATAATAGTGATGAATATTCTGTTGCACACCCAAGTATAAGTGATGATGGTAATATGTTATTTTTTACAAGCGATATGCCAGGTGGTATGGGAGGAAAAGATATTTATTATTGCGTAAAAGAAACGAATGGATGGAGTAAACCGAAAAATTTAGGTCCAGATATAAATACAACTGGCGATGAAATGTTTCCGAATGTAAAAAGTAATAATATATTATATTTTTCTTCAACTGGTTTACCAGGTTTTGGAGGTTTAGATATATACTCTGCCAAACAAACTAACGGTGTTTGGGTTTTAATTAGAAACGAGGGTTTAAATCTAAACAGTAGTTACGACGATTTTGGTATTACTTTCGAAAACGATAGTGTTGGCTATTTCTCTTCAAACAGAATTGGAGGAAAAGGTAAAGATGATATTTATAAGTTTGAATTTAAAGACAAATCAATGATTTTAAATGGTGCCATTTTATTAACAGAAAACTTAAACAATCCTGCTAAAAATGTTCAATTAAAATTATTAGATAATAATGGTAAAATTTTAGATAGCACCAATACTTCATCAAATGGAAGTTTTGAATTTAAAAACTTAGAAGCTGATAAAAAATATATGATTTACATAGATGAAACTGATCCTCAATTTACAGGTAAAGCCCATTATTATTATGCTGATAAAAATGGGGTTATACAACGTATTACAAACAAAGGTTTTAATCAAAAATTTCTTTTCAAAAATTTACCCGCAGACCCTAATGCCCTACCCGATTTATTTACTGACGACGATTTAACTTTAGCCGGAAATTTATTATATGGCGAAAATCCAAGTAAAGCAATTAAAAACACCAAAATAAAATTAGTTAACGATCATGGAGATGTAATTGAAGAAACAACAACAAATGAATTTGGTGCTTTTGCGTTTAGAAATATACCTGCCGATCAAAATTATTTAATTAGCATAGAAGAAGAAGATATAACATTGCCCGAAAACACAAAAATTACCTTAACAAACAAAAGTGGTAAGGTGCTAAAAACATTTTATAAAGGAAAAGAAAAATTTAACTTTAAAATATTAAGTTCTGATAAAACCACTTTATCTGAAATGAATGTTAATGATGAAGATTTAATTATGGATTTGTATGGGTATGTTTATGATCAAAATAAAAAACCAATAGCATTTACAAAAATTAAATTGCTTGCCGAAAATGAAACTGCTTTGCACGAATTAAAAACTTCAGAAAATGGAAAATTTAATTTTAGAAATTTAAAAGCAGATAAAAATTATATTTTTGAAGCAGATGAAAATGACCCCGCTTTAAAAAATGTAACCAGAATTTTTATTGCAGATGCAAGAGGTAAAATTTATAAAGTAATTGATAAAAGTATTGATGGCAAATTTAAATTCAAAATTCTAGAATCTGATAAACAAAATTTAGGCGAGTTTGTTGTAGATGACCCATGGTTAGAGGTATTAGAATTGAAAAACAAACAACTAAAAGAATTAACTATTATTGAAAATATTTATTATGCCAGTGGCGATTTTAAATTAGATGAAGCAGGAATAAAAATTATGGATAAAGTAATTTCTGTAATGCAAATTAATCCTAATTTAATTGTTGAATTAAGTTCGCATACAGATAGTAAAGCAAGCGATGCATTTAATTTAACTTTATCTAAAAAAAGAGCGCAAACCGCGGTTGATTATTTAATTAATAAGGGAATTGATAAAAAAAGATTAACGGCTGTTGGTTATGGAGAAACTAAACTTTTAAATAAATGTGGAAATAATATTGAGTGTACTGACGATGAACACAAAATAAATAGAAGGACTGAATTTAAGATAAATGAAAAAAAATAAATTTAATTTAAATCATATGTTTTCATGCAGAATTTTTAAAATAATTATTTTTTTATGTTTTATATTGAGTTTAAATATAAATTCTCAAACTAATAAAACTAATGACATTAAGTATGCTGTATGTATAAATCCCGTAACATTTATAAATTATAATAATTTTGATAATAAAAATGGGGTATTGAATTTAGGTTTAAATCCTGAATTTAGTGGGAATATAAATAAACATTATGTTTCAATTGGTGCTATTTTAGGAAATTCATATCCAATATTACCTTTTACAAATTATTACATTGGATATGATTATAAATTAAAAAGTTATAATTCAAACATAGAACTGTTATTTAATAGTAAATTTTCAATAATGAGATATAAAAATAAATTTGAAAATACTTTATTAAATAAATGGGAAGAGTATGGAATTTTTAATGGATTAACTTTACAAAAAAAATTAAAAAAAACTACACTCGGGATTTCATATTTACATAAGTTTGCATATTCAAAATTCACATTAATTAATTATAAATCTTCTACAATTTCAACTAAATTTAATATTGGCTATAATCCAATAGGTTATTTAATATTTAAATTAAGTTATAATATAAATTAAAAATAAATACTTCTTAAAAAAAATCTTTTTTCAGATTTAAAGGCCCAATCTATAAAATATTTTACTTATTGTAAAATTACTACTAAATGGTGATTGTATTAAGTCATTTATTAAAATATTTTTATCCCCATAAACCAATTAAACTTTAAACTATGAAAACAAATCTAAAATTAATTTTATGTCTATTTTTTTTATTTTCAATTAACATTAAATCTCAAAACATAGGGGTATTTAATGGGGAAAATTTTACTTTTAAAAATGGAGATGAAAATTGGTCAGAACCAATTAAAACAAATTTAAGCTCAAAAGATGGGGTAACTGCACCAATTTCAATTAGAATTAAATTTAAAAAAAGAGTAATGTTAGCTTGCCATTACTATGTAGAAATTACAAACTTATCTGAAACAAATACTGTAAAATTTGAAATAGGTAACAGATACACAGATGCGCAAGGAAATGAAGTTACAGATAAATTTAAATTAGCACCTAAGGCAATGGATGAGGGAAAATTAATATATGCTGAAGGTTTAAAAAAACCAAAAAGCACACAAGATTGTTTAAATTGTACTTGGAGCATGCATTTTTATGAAATCAAAATAAAATAGGTATTGCTAAAAAACAAAAAACGACTCATATTATTGAGTCGTTTTTTTTAAATTGTAGTACAACTTAGTTAGCCGCTTCTTTTGCTGCTTTAATTTTAGCTTTAATATTATCTGTAGTTAAAGAACCTGGTCTTTCAATTGGAGAACCAGTAGCTCTATCCCAAATTAAACTCGCTAAAACACCTAATGCACGGCTTACACCAAATAATACAGTATAAAAATCATGCTCATGCATACCATAATGTACTAATAAAGCACCAGAATGTGCATCTACATTAGGCCAAGGATTTTTAATTTTTCCTGTACTTTCTAAAATTGGAGGAGCAACTTCATAAACCATTTGTACAATTTCACAAATGTCATCGTGTTTTATCCAAGTTTTATAAAAATCTTGCTGAGCTGTAAACCTAGGGTCTGTTTTACGTAAAACGGCATGTCCGTAACCTGGCACAACTTTTCCTTCTGTTAATGTTTTTTTAATATAATCTGCAATTTGTTCTTTAGTTGGTAAGCCTCCACCTAAATTTTCTTTCAACTCCATAATCCAACCTAACACTTCTTGATTAGCTAAACCATGTAATGGACCCGCTAAGCCATTCATTCCTGCAGCAAAAGCTAAATAAGGATCGCTTAAAGCAGAGCCAACTAAATGTGTAGTGTGTGCAGATACGTTTCCACCTTCATGGTCAACGTGTATTGTTTGATATAAACGCATTAAACGTTTAAAATCAACTGCATCGTAACCTAACATATGAGCAAAATTTGCTGCCCAATCTAATTTATGATCTGGCTCAATATGAATACCACCTTTGTATTTTCTGCGGTAAATATATGCTGCAATTCGAGGTAAACGAGCTATTAAGTTCATACTATCTTCGTATGCATAATCCCAGTATTCTTTTTTACTCATACCATTAGCGTATGCTTTAGCAAACAAACTTTCGGTTTGCATAGCCATAATACCAACAACAAATTGAGTCATCGGATGCGTATCTGCAGGTAATTTTTCTATAACATCAAAAACGTGTTTAGGAACATTATTACGTTTTGTCCACTCTGTTGTAATAAAGTTAACATCTTCTTGTGTTGGTAATTCTCCTACCAACATTAAATAAAAAATTCCTTCAGGTAAAGGTTCCGATCCATTTGGTGCTTTAGGAAGAGCCTTTCTTAATTCAGGGATTGAATATCCTCTAAATCGTATTCCTTCTTCAGGATCTAATCTAGAAGTTTCTGTAACCATCCCAACCATACCGCGCATACCTTGGTACACTTGAGCTACGGTGATTTCACCTAATTTAACATCACCATTATTTTTAATAATATCCTTAATTTCAGCAGCAAGCACTTCGGCTTTTGCTTTAAATTTTTCTTTTAGTGGATCCATTGTTTTGATTTTAAGTTACTAATATACTATGCTACTTTATATAAAGCAATTTTTTTGCTTAATTTATGTTTTATTTTTTTAAATCACTTATTGTTTGAATTGGATTTTGACTTCCAAACACTGTATTACCTGCAACCAATACATTTGCGCCACAATCTATTAACTTTTTATAATTGTTCAAATCTACCCCTCCATCAATCTCAATTAATGCTTTACTTTTAGTTTCTAAAATTATTTTTTTTAAGTTAGATACTTTTAAATAGGTGTTTTCTATAAATTTTTGGCCTCCAAACCCAGGGTTTACACTCATTAAACAAACCAAATCAATATCAGCAATACAATCTCTTAATAATTCAACGTTAGTATGCGGATTTATTGCAACTCCAGCCTTCATTCCATTATTTTTAATGTTTTGAATACTTCTATGTAAATGTGTACATGCCTCTAAATGCACTGTTAAAATATCTGCCCCTACTTCTTTAAAAGCTGTTACATATCTATCTGGGTCAACAATCATTAAATGAACATCTAATGGTTTTTTAGCGAACTTTTTAAGCGCTTTTATTACCGGAAATCCAAACGAAATATTTGGCACAAAAACACCATCCATAACATCTACATGAAACCAATCTGCCTCGCTTTTATTAATTAGTTCAATATCTGCTTGTAAATTAGCAAAATTTGCTGATAATACCGAAGGTGCGACTAAATGTTTCATGTTGTTTTATATGCCATAAAATTACTTCTTATTTCAATAAAGTTGTTTAAAATTGTTTATTTTTTATGAATTTTAAGTTAAATTTATAGTTCTAATGTTTTATTAAAAATAAATAGTTTTAAAAACGTTTTTAATATTGAAAATATTTGTATTTTTGTACTCCTTAAAATTAAAGGTCCTGTGGCCGAGCGGCTAGGCTGAGCTCTGCAAAAGCTCCTACAGCGGTTCGAATCCGCTCGGGACCTCTACCTAAAAAGCCGTCTTTTAAAAGACGGCTTTTTTAATAATAAAATTTACATGATTGAAGAAGTTATATTGGTTGATGAAAAGGATAACTTTTTAGGAACTATGGAAAAAATAGAAGCTCATGAAAAAGGCTTGCTCCACAGAGCGTTTTCTATATTTATTTTTAATGATGCTGGCGAACTATTGTTACAACAAAGAGCCTTAACTAAATATCACAGCGCTGGTTTATGGACAAACACTTGCTGCAGCCACCCAAAACCTGGTGAAGAAATTTTAACGGCAGCTAACAGAAGATTGCAAGAAGAAATGGGATTTAAAACAGAGTTAACAATTAAAACAAACTTTGTTTATAAAGTTAAATTCGAAAATAATTTAATTGAGCACGAATTTGATTACATTTTAATTGGAACATACAATAAACACCCAGTAATAAATGTTGAAGAAGTTTGTAATTACAAATGGATTAATTTAATCGACATAAAAAAAGAAATTCAAAACAATCCAAACAGCTATACGCATTGGTTTAAATTGGCCTTAAATGAATTTTTTTAGATTATCTAATTTCACAAATTTAACTAACTAATCAATAAAATCTCCATTGTATTTATAAGTACGAGTTTCTATTAATTTATTATCATATATTATACCAAGTTGAAGTGTACTGTCGTTTATTAATTTGTAAGAAAATTTATCATGCATTATATGTTCAAAGTCTTTTTCTTTTGAAAAACCTTTTATAGTGTCGGTAGTTAATTCAAGCTTTCTTCCAAATTTAAACCAATCGCTTGAGGTGCAGTTATCATTTGAATATTTTAAAAAAGAACCTTTATGAAATGCGATGTATTCATTTGAACTATTTTCATTTTGAATTTGTTCAGTTGTATCATTTGTACGTTTGTATGAATACATTTTCCATACGCCACTAAGTTTTGATGAGTTTGAATTGCATGCACAACCAAAAATAATTGCAACAATTAAAAATTTAAATGTATTTTTCATTTTATTGTAATTCTATAGTTATTGTATAATCGCCTTGTAGCACATTTTTCGCGCCTGCAACAGCAAAATAAATTCTATTACGAATTGTAGTTGCGTTAAATTCGATAGTTTGAGAAACAGCAGGTTCGCTTAAATTTGGTTGGCCAATCCACTCAGGAAAAGATGCTTCGCAAGTTGTACAACGGCTAACTTGAGGTGGTACTTTTACAAAATCAAAACCACTATAACCATATATGTTTATGCGTGTACTTGGACTTGTTGGAGTAACAGTAATTTTTACTATTGATTTTTTAGGTAAATCAAACCAATAAGCCACATGTTTACCTTCAAATTCAACATTTCTTATACCTACCCAACAAGCCATTGTACTTAATTCTGCCCATTCTAAATCTTCCATTATTTCACCCGAAGAAATATTACCTTTAAATGTAATTTTTTGTCCTTTTATTGCTTTTACATATTTTGGAAAAGTGGGCGTAGTGTTTGATGTTGGTTTAGCTAAACGATCGGCTGTTACATCTTCATCATAGTTTTCGCTATATCCATCATAGCCAATTTTATAAGTACCATTTGAATTAACTTTTAAAATTATACAACCAAACCACTTACGTTCTTTAGTATCATATATTTCTGCCCTATCATTTACATTCCAAACAGAATTACTTGTATTAGTTACAATGTTAGATGGTTGATTTTGAGAGTTATTAATTACAGGAGTGCTGTTATTTTGTGAAGTTGTATTTACAACTGGCGATGTTGAAGTGTTGTTTGTATTAGATTCTCTACCTCCTGTTTGGTAAACAAGGGTACTAAAAAAAACATTGTTTTGGTTATCACTAAAATAACCAGATTTATTCATAGTATAAACTTGTATAATATATCTATCAATATTAAAAATATGGATGGTAATAAAAGTACCTTTATCGTTTATGTAATTTAATAAGGTTGTTGCATTACCAATTACAGATGAATTTGTTTTTAAATCAACTTTTGTAGCCTTTGTTTCTAATCTTTTTATTATTCCTGGTAAGGTTTTTTCGGCAAAACTTTTAGATGAAACTTTACTAATAGAAAACACATAAGTTGCGCCATTACTTGTTGAATAAGCCATCATAAGTGTATCAGCTGCAGATGGCTTTATTGATTTTTCAATTTTTGAAGGGAATCCCATTGTAAAAGGATAGCCATCATTTGTAAACGAGGTTGGATTAAAATTTTGAGCAAAAAGCTTTGCTGTTAAAAATATTGCTATTGCAAAATATAATTTTTTCATATCTGATTTTTTTTGTAAAAATAGAATTGAAAAGAAACAATTACTTCACCCCTTTGGGTGATTTTGCTTTTAATACATGATATTATCTTAAATGTTATTTATAACACTAATAGCTTCGCTTCGAGACCTAACATTAAGTTTTACAAATATATTTTTTAAATGAGATTTAATAGTGTTTATTGAGACAAAAAGTTCGTTACTTATTTCAGTATTATTTTTACCGTCTAACATTTTCAAAATTACATCGTATTCTCGTTGGCTAATTTCGGAAGTAGTAATTTTGTTTATTTTTTGAATTGAAATAGTTTGTTTTAACTGAGGTTTATAAAAATTTTCTAGTCCTATTTCAATTACAATAGGAATTTCTTTTTGGTTAAAAGGCTTAACAATATATCCAACTGGAAATGTTTTTTTAACTTCTTGAATTGTGTTAACATCTGCATAAGAAGTGATGTAACAAAAAGGAATTAAATAATTTTCATTAATATGTATTGCTAAATTAATACCACTGTGTTTAGAATTTAAATTAATATCTAAAAACACAAAATCAAATTGATTTTGTGAAAGCTGAGCAATGGCTTCATCATAATTAAACGCACAATTTACAGAAGGGTATTCATTTTCAATTAAACAAGCGCAAATATCATCTGCAATAATAGGGTCGTCTTCAACCACTAATATTTTTAAATTACTTTTCATTTTTAAGTTTAAATTTAATTAAAACACAAGCTCCATTTTTATTTTTAGTAGTAATACTTGCTTTTATTTTTTGACAAAATAAATTAATTAATTTAAATCCTAATGATTTTTTAAAATCAATTTCATTGTTAAATCCAACACCGTTATCTGCTACTTCAAAATTTACCTCATCTGAGTTTTTAAACAACTCAACATTTATAACTGGTGCTATATTTGTACATCCGTATTTGTAACTATTAGTAATTAGTTCGTTTGCAATTAAACCTAATGGCATTAATTGTTCAACATCCATAAGTATTACATTAGCATTACTTTTAAAAATTAATTGTATGTTTTTGCTTTGATCGAATGTTTGTTTAATTGCATTACACAATTTTTGTAAATATAAATTGGCATCAATTAATTGCAACACTTCATTTTGATACAATTCTTGATGAAGTAATGAAATTGAGAGCAAGCGTTCTTTACTTTCATTAATTGCTTCTAATGCTTTTTCATCTTTAATAAATCGAGATTGTATGCTTAATAAACTAGAAATAAATTGTAAATTGTTTTTAACTCTGTGATGAATCTCTTTTAAAAGAGATTCTTTATCATTTAAATTTTGTTTAATTAAAGCATTATTTTTTCTGTTAATTATTAAACTTCGAGTTATTAATGCAATTACAATTATTAGCAAAATTACTATACAAATAATAAAATTTATTATTAATTTTTTTTGTGAATTTTCTTTTATTGATTCATTTATTACAGCTTGTTTTTCTAACTTACTTTGTTTTAATTCAAGTTGAGATTTTAACAAGCCTAATTTTTTTAATTCATTTTCTTGATTTAAAATTAAAAGCGATTGTTTGTTTTTTTCGAGTAATAATTTGTTTTTTTGATTTTTAGCATCAGATAAAATAAGTTGTTTGTCAAATTCAGCTTCATTAATAGCTTGTTGTTTATCAAACTCATATTGTAATGCTGTTTTTGTGTTTTTCCTATCGTTTTCAATATTAAAAATACTATCTTGTAATTGAAGATAATTTTTAAAATTAACTAAAGCTTCTTTATCATTACCTTCAATGGTTAACAAAGCACTGTTAGTATAAAAATTATTTTTAATTAAATCAATCCCTTTAATTTCATTTGCAATTTGTATCGATTTGTTTAAATTAGTTCTTGCCTCTTTTATCGAATTTATTTTTATATAGGCATTTGCTATATTATGATAACTGTTTGCAATTCCTTTTTTATCATTTATTTGCTCATTAATTTCTAAATTTTTTTTATAATATTCAATTGCATTAATATAATTTTGTAAATGATAATAGGTTGTACCAATATTACCATAAACTATACACAATCCTTTTTTATTATTAGTTTCGGTATAAATTTTGACTGCTTTGTTTTGATAATCTAATGCTTCTTGATATTTTTTTTGACCATTATAATTTATAGCTATATTTCCATATGACATAGCCACGTTATTTTTATCGTCTAATTTTTCTCTTATTTCTAAACATTTTTTATGAAAATTAATTGCTTCATCATAATTTTTTAAAGCATGATAAATACTTCCAATATTATTGTAAGATGTTGCAATTGAATATAAATCATCAAGTTCTTCTTTTAATTTTAAAGATTTAAATTGATATGAAAGCGCTTCGGTGTAATTTGCTAAATGGTAATAAACATCCCCAATATTATTTAAAGAATTCGCTATTCCTTTTTTATCATTTAATTGTTGTTTTATAGTTAAGCTATTTTTGTGAAACAATAATGAATTATCAAAATCACTAAGTGCAGAATAAACAATTCCTAATTTTCCAAAAGCTAGAGCTTCTTGTTTTTTTAGTTTTGCTTGTTTTGATAGTTTTAAACCTTTATTAAGGTAAAAAAGGCTTGAGTCATAATTAAAATTTTTCTTATGATTATCGGCAATTTTAAAAAATTCGGAAATTTTTAAAGTATCATGTTTTAATTGAATTTGAGCATTACCATTATTAAAATAAAGTAAACAGAAACTTGTAACTATACATATAACAATTTTCAAAATAATTACATCATCATTGCTCTTTTAACGAGGTAAGTATATAGTATTTCGTTAAACCCTTTATTTATATCGGCTTCAATAAAATCTATTTTATACATTCCACACCTTGCTTTTAAATTGTTGTAAAATGTATTAATTTGACTTAAATAAGCGTCTTTTACTTGAGTTGGATTTAGTTTTACCTCTTCGCCACTTTCTAAATCAATAAAATGATAAGGCTTATTTTCAAAATTAAATTCTAATTCTTTTGATTTATCAACTACATGAAATAGTACAACCTCGTGTTTTTTATACTTTAAATGTTGTAATGCAGAAAATAACTGTTCAATATCATCAGTCGAATCAAACATATCGCTAAAAATAATAATTAATGAGCGTTTATGAACAACCTCTGCAACTTGATTTAATGCACTAATAGCATTAGTTTTAGATAATGTATTTTTACTTTCAATTAAATTATTTAATTCGTTAAAAATAATTTTTTGATGTAACGGACTACTTTTTGCTGTATAATGACTTTTAATTTCATCGCTAAAAATAGTTAAGCCGTAAGCATCTCGTTGTTGTTTTAATAACTCACATAATGCTGCAGCTGCATTAATGCTAAACCGTAATTTATTATTTTCAACACCCAAAGGGAAGTTCATGCTTGTTGACGAATCAATTACTAATTGGCATCTTAAGTTTGTCTCTTCTTCGTAACGTTTAATAAATAATTTATCGCTTCGTGCAAACAATTTCCAATCTATATGCTTGGTACTCTCTCCTTTATTATACAATCTATGTTCAGCAAATTCTACACTAAATCCATGAAATGGGCTTTTATGCAATCCTGTAATAAAACCTTCTACCACTTGTTTTGCAAGTAACTCTAAGTTTTTAAATGGTTCTATTAACTCTTTATTTATTGACATAATTGCTTGTTAATTATCGGAAAAATAAAACAAATATTAAACAAAAGGTAAAAATTATATTTAAATGGTGTATTTTTTATGTTTTTTTATGTTTTTTCTTTTTTTTTTTT
>JAIUNM010000021.1 GCA_020162035.1 Bacteroidota bacterium
CCACCGCTGTTGTCAATGTGAAGTTGAATTTTTGCTAAACCTCTAATAGCGTTTTTTAGTTTGTCTTGTTGTTCCATTTATAATGTTTATTGTCGTCCGAAGCCGTTGTCCTAAAATGCCCTATAACTTGTTTATAGAACCGCTTTTATCACCCCACTACACACAATTTGGGTGTATTGGGGTGGTTTTTATGGCTTGGTTCTTTATTCAAAGTTAAACTATTTTTTCTATAATGTATCAAATGGCGAAACTATTTTTTGTAATTGCTTACTGCTTACATGCGTATAAATTTCTGTTGTTTTTGTGCTGTTATGGCCCAACAACTCTTGTATATACCTTATGTCTGTTCCCGCTTCTAACAAATGTGTTGCGTAACTGTGCCGTAACCAATGTAAACTAACCGGTTTATTTATTTTACTTTTTAGCAATGCTTGTTTTAATACGTTGGCAATGCTTCGTTCGTCGTATTGGCTTATATTATCTTGCCCTTCAAACAACCATGTTTTTGGTTTATACGCTAAAAAATAGGTTCTTAAAAGTTCTAATATTTTTATTGATAGTGGTACTATTCTATCTTTTTTGCCTTTTGCTTTTCTTATTATAATTATGTTGCGCTTAGAGTCTATATCCGTTAATTTTAAATTTAATAATTCGCTTCTTCTTAAACCACAACTGTAAATTAAACTTAACATTGCCTTGTGTTTAATGTTTCCTAAAGATTCTAATATTGTTTTAACTTCTTGCTTACTTAATACATTTGGTAATTTTTTTTCGCGCTTTGGCCTAAATATATTTTCTATGCTAAGCTTTTTGTTTTCTATTCTTATAAAATATAATTTAATTGCATTTATTATTTGGTTTTGGTACGATGCCGAAAGTTTATTTTTTAATATGTAATCGTTATTAAAATTAATTAAATGCTGGTTTGTTATTTCGGATATTTCTATTGTTTTATGGTAAACTAAAAATTGTTTTAACGCATCGCAATACGTTTCAATTGTGTTATCGCTATACCTTGTGCTTTTCATCCACCTTCTTAATTCATTTACCGCAAATGAAATTTTTAATGGTGTTTCTTTTTCAGTTTTAATTTCTGTTTTAGTAGTATCGTTTTCTTTATTTATTAATGGTGCTACAAAATCTTTTTTTAAAAATGCTATTGTGTTTGCTTCGTTATTTGGTACATGCCACGCTCGTAATGTTGCGCTCCATTTTCTTCCAATTGTGTTTTTTACTTGATTTTCTAGGGGCGAGTTTGAACTACAATAAATTACAATTCTACTTTCGTTTTTGTGTTGTAAAACTTTTGCGGTTTCCATACTACTAATTTAAAATAAATAATAGCTACTACTTGCTATAATTTATAGCTTCGCCACCTCAGTCACATATTAAACCAAGTATTTTAAACTAAAATAAATATAAATTTTTAAATTTCAAACCTAAAAGATTAAGATTTTTAAAACGAAATTTTTGCTTGCCAATATTTAAAACTTTTGGTTGTACCATCATCCATTTTAAAGTCGTAAGTAACAGGTGCTGCACCGTTTATTTCGAAATTTACTTTGGTTTTAAATGGCCCACCATGGTATGTAAAAGTATGGTATTCTCCATTTTCGCCACAAGGATCTATTTCGGCAGGTAAAGCTTGAATTAAGTTTTTTGTTAAGTTTTTTCCTATGTATGTTTCGTTAAGTTTATCTGCTTGCGTAACTATAATTTTTGCTTTTATGCCTGATTGCAAAAATTCATTTATAATTTCTTGCGATGTTTTATTCCACAGGGGTTCAATTACATTAATTCCTAAAGGGTTTAATTTATTTTCGCGATAAGATTTTACATCGGCTAAAAAAATATCACCAAAAATAAAATCGTTTACGCCTAATTTTTTAAAATGATTTACAGCCTCTAACATTCCTTGCTCAAACGTTATTTTGTTTTTAGATAAAACAACGGGATATATTGGAATGCCAATACTTTGGGCTTGTTTTTCTAACAATTTTAATGGGATTGAATGAATTGATGAGGTTTGTGTTTCTTCATCTATTGTTGTTAATAATGAAATAATATTATACTCTTTTTGTAATAAAATTTTATGTAACGCAAGAGCCGAATCTTTACCCCCACTCCAATTAAATACTGCGTTTTTCATTTTACTTAAACGCTTTAGTAATTGCTTCGTTTAACGAACTTACGCCTTGTGCGGCTTTTAATTTAATGTGTGTTAAATTGTTTATGTAATCTAAATTAAATGTGCCGGGGTCTACTAATATTTTTGGGGTATAAGCACTAACATAGGTTAATAAATTTGCTGCAGGATATACGTTTAAAGATGTGCCTATAACAATAAACAAATCTGTATATTCTGTTTGTTGATATGCTGTATCCATTTGGGGCACATCTTCTCCAAACCAAACAATATGTGGCCTAAGTTGTGATTTTAATTCGCATAAATCTCCAATTTCAATGGTGTCTTTTTTTAAAGTATAAATTAAATCGGGGTTAAGGGTGCTTCTTGCCTTAATTAATTCGCCATGTAAATGTAAAACGTTTTTACTTCCTGCGCGCTCGTGCAAATCATCAACGTTTTGCGTAATTACATTTACTTCGTATTCATTTTCTAAACTTGCAATAAAGTAGTGCATGGCATTTGGTTGCACTTCATTTAATTGTTTACGCCTTTCGTTATAAAATTTTAAAACTAATTCTTTGTTTTTAACCCATGCTTCGGGCGTTGCCACATCTTCAACTTTATGGTTTTCCCATAAACCATCAGCATCTCTAAATGTTTTTATTCCACTATCTGCACTTATTCCTGCTCCAGTAAAAACAATTATTTTTTTCTTAATCATTAATTATTTTGTAAGCGTAACATCATATTTTTTACACACACTATCAAGCCCTGCTCTCCACTCGTCAATTAATGTTCTGCCTTTATTTAAACATTCGTTTGCGTTTGCAATAATTACAGTGTCTTGTTTTTCTAGAGCTTCGGTAATTAAGCCAAATCCTTTTAATTGTAGGTTTGCACCTTCAATATATTTTTTATGTAAATTAACAAGTTCTGGTTGTGTTAGTTCTGCTTGAAATTTTTCTAATTCTTTACAAAACGTTGTGTAATTGGGTTTAACGTCTGATTGTATTTTTAAATACATTAATGAGTCGCTTTTATAATTTGCGCCACTAACTTCTTCATAGGCTCTAATTGCTTTTGTTTCCCAACCAGATGCTACAACAATTTTATTATTTATATAATCTAACAATTCTGTTTTAGTAGGGTTTGAACAACTAAACAACCCAATAACTAAAAAAAATAATAGTGCTTTTTTCATATTAAAACGTTTAAGTAATTTACCAAATATACTGTTTTTAATTTATTGCTTCAAGCAAAACAACATTTTCTACATGTGCCGTTTGCGGAAACATATCAACCGGTTGTGTTTTTACTATTTTATACTGGTTGCGCATTAAATCTAAGTCTCGAGCCTGTGTACTTGGGTTACAACTTACATAAACAATTTTTTTAGGATTAGCTTTTAATAAAACCTCAACAACCTCGGGTGCCATGCCTGCACGAGGCGGGTCGGTTATTATAACATCGGGCTGGCCGTGTGTATTAATAAAATGTTCGTTTAATACGTTTTTCATATCGCCAGCAAAAAAATTGGTGTTATTAATTAAATTAAGTTCCGAATTTGCTTTGGCGTCTATAATTGCATCTTCTACATATTCAATTCCTATTACTTTTTTACAAAATTTTGCAACAAAATTTGCTATTGTACCTGTGCCTGTATATAAATCATATACGGTTTCGTTTCCGGTTAATCCAGCAAAACTGCGTGTAATTTTATAAAGCTCATAGGCTTGCTCTGAGTTGGTTTGATAAAAACTTTTTGCACTTATTCTAAATTTTAAGTCTTCCATTTGTTCAGTAATATACGGGGTGCCATAAAACGTATGAAGCGTTAAATCATTTAATGTGTCGTTTCCTTTAGGGTTGTGGGCGTATTGTAAACTTGTAATATTTGGAAATTTATTTTTAAGATAGGTTAAAAGTTCAAACAATTCTTTTTCTAAATATTCAAAAACACTTATTACAACCATTATTTCGCCGGTGCTTGTTGTTCGTATCATAAGTGTGCGTAAAAAATTTTGTTTATCTCTTATTTGAAAAAAACTTAAGTTGTTGTCTAAGGCATATTGTCTAATAGTATTTCTAATATCATTACTTAAACCTTTTTGTAAATAACAATGTTCTATATCTAAAACTTTATCAAATAAACCGGGTATATGAAAGCCAAGTGCGTTTTTGTTTTCAATTTGTTCGGCATTTTTTATTTCTTCGTTTGTAAGCCATTTTTTATTAGAAAAAGAAAACTCTAATTTGTTTCTATAATAATACGCCTCTTTGTTTCCTATTATTGGTTTAATTTCGCTAAACTCTAATTTTCCTATTCTTGTAAACGCATCAAAAACATATTTTTGTTTAAAATAAAGTTGTTTGGCGTAATTTAAATTTTGCCATTTACAACCTCCGCATGTTCCAAAATGTTTGCAACTAGGCTCTATCCTATCTTCTGATAATTTTTTAATTTGATGTACTTTCCCTTCGGCATAGCTGTTTTTTTTTCGATGCACCATTACATCAACAACATCGCCCGGTACCGCCCCATCAATAAACACAACTAAACCATCTTGTTTAGCAATTGCTTTTCCCTCGGTACTAATATCTACAACTTCTAAGTCTGAAATAACATAATTTTTTTTTATCTTGCTCATGCTAAAGATTTACTTTAATTTTTAGTTTGTAAAATTAATTATTTAAACGAATGCAAAAACTACTTCATACAGCAATAATTGCAGCCATTAACGCAGGAAATGAAATTTTACAAATTTACAATACACCTTTTACTATTAATTACAAAAGTGATAATACCCCAGTAACAAGTGCAGATAGGGCAGCCTCTAAACTTATTATTGAAACTTTGCAAACTTCTAACATTCCTGTTATTAGCGAAGAAGAAGATTTACCCAATTATGAAATTAGAAAAAACTGGAAAAATTTATGGATGGTTGACCCTTTAGATGGAACTAAAGAGTTTGTAAAACGTAATGGCGAGTTTACAGTTAACATTGCTTTAATTGAAAGCCAGCAACCTATAATTGGCGTTATTTATTCGCCTGTATTTAAACACTTGTATTTTGCCGCAAACACATTTGGGAGTTTTAAAATAAACGCACACAACGTTATTGAAATTATAAATAATAATTTAATAAATAATTTTGATGCAATACTAACTAAAGCAAAAGCAATTAAAACAAATACGCAAACAAAAGATTTTACAATAATTGCGAGTCGGTCTCACTTAAGCGCCGAATTAAATAACTATATAAAAAAATTAGAAAAGACAAAGGGACCAATAAAGTTAATTAATGTAGGAAGTAGTATAAAAATGTGTTGGGTGGCCGAAGGTATAGCAAACGAATACCCAAGATACGGCACAACAATGGAGTGGGATACTGCAGCGGGGCATTGTATTTTAAACAACGCCGGCGGAACCATTGTAAGTTTAGAAAATAATTTGCCTTTAATATACAATAAACAAAATTTAAAAAATCCAAACTTTATTGCAAAGAAAAATTAAATCATGAAAACATTTAGATTTAAAACATATCTTACAAGTAATGTTGAATCGCTAGAGTCAATTAACAAAGAACTTTTAAATAAATGTAAACAACAGCAATTTAAAAAAGGAGACTATTTATTACGCGAAGGGGAAATTAGTAAAACATCTTATTTTGTTGAAGATGGTTTGTTGCGACAATTTTCTGTTGATGATAAAGGAAAAGAACATGTAATACAATTTGCCCCCGAAAATTGGTTTATGGCAAATAGAGAGGGCGAGTGTTTTAATTTACCCTCATCATATAACATAGAGGCAATTGAAGACACAACCGTTTTTATAATAGAAAAAGAATTAATTGAAAATTTATCTAAAACAAATTCGGTGTTTTTAAATTTTAATATTGAATTGTTACACAAACATATTGCCAGTTTACAAAAACGAATTACGCAACTACAAAGCAAAACAGCTAAAGAACGTTATTTAGATTTTATAAAAACTTACCCTGATGTTTTAATGCGCGTACCACAAACATATGTAGCTTCTTATTTAGGCATAACCCCCGAAAGTTTAAGCAGAGTAAGAAAAGAAATAAGTATAAACAAATAATTTCTTAACATACATCAATGTGTTTCGGTTATTACAGTTGTACCTTTGAGGTATAAAATTAATGTTATGAAACAAAAAAATGTAGAAATAGTAGCAAAACCAAGTGAGCCACATTTTGTTGGCGATGGTTTTAGGGTGCACAACTTCATTCCTAGTTATCCAAGAATGAATATGAAACGTATGGACCCATTTATTATGTTAGATTATAATTCTAAATATAATTTTCCGCCGTCTGAAATTCCTAAAGGAGTTGGTGTACACCCACATCGTGGATTTGAAACGGTAACTATTGCGTACCAAGGAAAAGTAGAACACCACGACTCATCGGGCGGTGGCGGAATTATTGGGAGTGGAGATGTACAGTGGATGACTGCTGCAAGTGGAGTTTTACACAAAGAGTTTCACGAAACCGAATGGAGTAAAAAAGGTGGGGTTTTTCAAATGGTGCAACTGTGGGTTAATTTGCCTGCAAAAGATAAAATGAGTGCACCAAAATACCAATCTATTGTAAATAGCGAAATGGCTAAAGTTACGTTGCCTTTAAATGCAGGGGTTGTAGAAGTAATTGCCGGCGAGTTTAATGGAACAAAAGGAAGCGCAAGCACATTTAGTCCTTTAAACATTTTAAATGCAAAATTAAATAAAAATGGCAAAGTAAACTTTAATATGCCAAGTCATTTTAACACAGCGGTTTTGGTTATTGAAGGAGAAATTATTATAAATAATACTGAAAAGGTTGAAACAGATAATTTAGCGTTAATGGCTAACGATGGCGAAAACTTTACCATAGAAGCAACCGAAAATGCAATTGTTTTAATTTTAAGCGGCGAACCATTAAACGAACCAATTGCAGCACATGGTCCGTTTGTTATGAACACACAACAACAATTAATTGATGCGTTTAACGATTATAACACAGGTAAGTTTGGATATTTAGAAGATTAAAACTTTAGTGCTTAAAATCATGGGTGATTTGTAATTTGTTTTCTTAGTAAATACAATATAAAATTGTTAATTTTAGGCTTTAAATTATTACAAATAAAATGGAAAAATTTGATGTTACCATTATAGGTTCTGGCCCTGGTGGATATGTTGCAGCAATACGTTGTGCACAATTAGGAATGAAAACTGCTTTAATTGAAAAATACGCAACACTTGGTGGCACTTGTTTAAATGTTGGCTGCATTCCCTCTAAAGCACTGTTAGATTCGTCTGAACATTATTTTAATGCAGTAAATCATTTTGAAGAACATGGCATCGAAATAAAATCGCCAAAAGTTAATATAAAACAAATGATTGAACGTAAACGCGCTGTAATTAAAATGACCTGCGATGGTATTAGTTTTTTAATGAAAAAAAATAAAATTACAGTTTACACTGGCGTTGGAAGTTTTGAATCTAAAACAATATTAAATATTACTAAAGCAGACGGAACTAAAGAGCAAATAGAATCTGCTAAAACAATTATTGCTACAGGCTCAAAACCTTCATCGTTACCAGGTATTGAAATTGATAAAAAACGTATTATAACTTCAACCGAAGCATTAGAATTACAAGAAGTACCAAAACACTTAATTGTAATTGGTGGTGGTGTTATTGGCTTAGAGTTAGGAAGTGTGTATGCACGCTTAGGCGCAAAAGTTTCTGTAGTTGAATTTATGGATAAATTAATTCCTACAATGGATGCAGGTTTAGGAAAAGAATTACAACGCGTTTTAAAGAAAGATTTAAAAATTGAATTTTTTATGAAACACAAAGTAGAAAGTGTTGTTTCAAAAGGAAAAGAAGTTACCGTAATTGCCGATAATGGTAAAGGAGAAAAAATAGAAATTAAAGGAGATTACGTTTTAATGGCTGTAGGGCGTAAACCATATACAGATGGTTTAAATGTTGAAAAAGCAGGCGTAAAATTAGATGCGAGAGGAAGGGTTGAAGTTGATGCACATTTAAAAACTAATGTAGATAACATTTATGCAATTGGCGATGTTGTTGTGGGTGCAATGCTTGCTCATAAAGCCGAAGAAGAGGGTGTTTATGTAGCCGAACAACTTGCCGGACAAAAACCTCACATTAATTACAATTTAATTCCTGGTGTTGTTTACACTTGGCCAGAGGTTGCTGCTGTTGGCTTAACTGAAGAGCAATTAAAAGAAAAAGGCATAAAATACAAAGTAGGGTCGTTTCCTTTTAAGGCTAGTGGCCGAGCCCGTGCAAGCATGGATACTGATGGTTTTGTAAAAGTTTTAGCTGACGAAACAACCGATGAGGTTTTAGGTGTTCACATGATTGGCCCAAGAACTGCAGATATGATTGCTGAAGCTGTTGTAGCAATGGAATACAGAGCAAGCGCCGAAGATATTTCGCGTATTTGCCACGCACACCCAACATTTACCGAAAGCTTAAAAGAGGCAGCATTAGATGCAACAGGAAAAAGAGCTATTCATATTTAAATCATAAGCAATGGAATATCCTAATTGCCCAAAATGTAAAGGCACAAACACTTATGTGTACGATGAAATTTACACCTGCCCCGATTGTTTTAATGAATGGACAAAAGATGAAAAACTTGTTGATGAAACAGAATCGGAATTTGTAGTTAAAGATGTAAATGGAAATGTTTTAAAAAACGGCGATAGTGTTGTAACTATAAAAACTTTGCCCGTTAAGGGTTCTTCTCAATCTATAAAAGCAGGCACAAAAGTTAGAAATATAAAATTAGTTGATAGCGACCACAACATAGATTGTAAAATAGATGGCTTTGGTGCAATGGCTTTAAAAAGTGAATTTGTAAAAAAGGCTTAATTTTATTCAGCCTTATACTCTGTTTTGTGAGCTTCGTTGTTTACGTTAATCGAATCATTATCGTCATCAGATTCTTTTAATTCATATTGTTTTTCTTTAGATAAATCAACATTTACAATAACCGGCGGAGGCGTTGGTTGACTTAACCAAACAGTTCCGTTCCAATAACAATAGTGGTTTCGCCAATTGTCCCAATAAAAATTATATTTCGGAAAATATACCCACCTTCTGTTATACGCATAAGCCGGGTGCCACACAGGATGATAAACTATAACTTTTCTTGGCCTATATGGGCTTTTATAAACCACCACGTGCCTTCTGTGTATATGGTTTGGGCGATATTTAACATGTACTCTTTTTTGAGAATATGAGTTTGTAAACCAAAAAAGAAAAATAAAAAATAACATTGTGTACCTCATAAAACTATTTTTAATATTTAGACTCAAACAAATATTAAAGGTTTAATTTGTGAATAAATAAATTTTTTGAGGCAAATTTGCGTTGTATTAAAAAAGAAAGGGGCTAAAAGCCCCATTTTCTATTTGCAGCAAGAACAGCCACAACCACAATTTGAACCTGTGCATGAATTGCCGCATGTACATTTGTTGCAAGTGCAGTTTTCGTTACCACAGTTGCTTTTTGCTTTGTTTGTTTCCATAATTTTTATTTTTTTAATTTGACATTTAGTTGTCAATACAAAGGTAATGCAGGCATTAAGCTTATTGTTTATAGAATTTTTGGAATAATTTATGAGATTTACAGTTCCTCAATATTTTTGCGTTTATTCTCTTTAAGTGATTTAAAGTAAGAAGGTGTTAAACCTGTAGTTTTTTTAAATTGATTAGATAAATAAGCCACACTACTGTAGCCTAAGCGATCGGATATTTCGGAAAGAGATAACTCGTTATAAACCAATAATTCTTTTACTTTTTCGATACGTTGAGAGATAAAATATTTCTCGATGGTTGTACCTTCAATCTCCGAAAAAAGATTACTTAAATAAGTATAATCATAATTGAGTTTATCTGCAATGTAGTGCGAAAGATTGGTTTTTATGTTATCATCAGAATGATGAATAAGTTTTACAATTTCGTTTTTTATTTTTTCAATTATCCGACCTTTTTTATCACCTATAAGTTCAAAACCATATTTTTTTAAGCCTTCATTTAATTGTTCTAACTGTTTTACAGTTGGTTCTTTTGCTGTTTGAATTTCTCCAAGCTCAACAGATGTAAATTCAATACTCGTTTTTTCAAGTACTTCTCGCACAATCATTTTGCAACGACTACACACCATGTTTTTTACATAAAGAATCATAATTTGTATAAAAATAAAGGTTTTGAAAATATATTTTAATAATCATTTAATCTAAGTTTAAACTAAAAATTTCGGCCTCTATATATTTTTTGGTTTTAATTTGATTTAATAGTTTAAACCCATTATTATAAAACTCTTTGCTATATTTTGGATTCATATAAACTACGATTATTTTTTTTGTAGTTACTTTATTTATTTTTTTTAATACTTTATTTAATACTGTTTCATTAAACGGATTAAATAAAAAATAAACCGTATTAACGTTTTGATAATTATACTCTATTGCATTAGCTAAAATAAATTCAACCTCAACGTTAGCTTGTTTTGCATTTTGTTTTGCCAAATCTATTAATTCTGAGTCTAAATCTATTCCTATAACTTTAGTAAATCCTAATTTAGCGGCAACTATACACGCCCTACCCTTTCCGCAACCAATATCAAAAAAAATAGCATTTGGTAAAATTTCTTTTACTGTATTAATTATTTTTTCAAGTATTAAATAATTTGCGCCTTGATAATGAAAATTTTGTGATGATTTGCTTGTTTTAATTCCCGAAGTATTAATGTTATAAAACTTTTCGGCTTTAGGTTCATATTTAATTAAACGTAAAGTGTTTATAAACCCTCTTAAATAAACCGATCTAAAAAAATAATAAATATTTAAAAAAATTCTCAAATGTTGTTTAATGTTGTACAAAAGTAGTATCTTCAATCATATAAAACTATTAACAAATGTCAAAAACCACACCTCAAACTGTAAATGATTATATAAAAATAATTGACGAAACAAAAAGAGATTCTTTTGAAAAACTTAGAAACACAATAATTAAAAATTTACCAAAAGGTTTTGAAGAGTGTATTAATTACAACATGCCTTCTTATGTTGTACCCTTAAAAACATACCCAAAAGGTTATCATTGCGATACTAAATTACCTTTACCTTTTTTAAGTATTGCTGCTCAAAAAAATTTTATTGCTTTATACCACATGGGGTTATATGCAAACAAAGAATTATACGAGTGGTTTGTTGCAGAATATCCAAAACATTGTAAAAGCAAATTAGATGCGGGTAAAAGTTGTATTCGATTTAAAAAAACAGATGACATTCCTTATGAATTAATTAAAGAATTAATTAAAAAAATGAATGTTAAAGATTGGATAGCTTTGTATGAAAAATCTTTTTTAAAATAGTTATCTTTCAAAAACGTTATAAACACGCCCTTGTCGCCAGTAATCTACCGCCAAATACCATTGTTCTTTATAATACTGGCTTCGCTCTAAAACATAGTCGTTATTACTAAAAGGGTTTTGAGTTTTATAAAATGTAAATCTAAATGTGCTAGGGTTGTTTTCTAAACCATAAACCCATGTTTCGCCACGACTGTTTTTATATATTTGAGTAGGTTTGCCAAAAATAATAAAAATCATTCCTCTATCTGTTTTCCAGCCTTTGTTATAACTTGTATATAGTTTATTACTTTCTTTAACTCTATTATAATATCGTTTTAATAATTCTTTAGCCCTTTCGTTGCTTCCGCCTATGCTTAACCAAAATTTATCTATAGAGGCTTTATAATCATTTGTAGTAATACACGTTTCATATTCTTGTTTAGTCATTATATATCTTGTGGCCAAAACCATTTCTTTACTATTATTTATTCCCGGAAACGCTTCATCAAAAGTATAAAGGGTTAAACCTTCGTTGTTATCATCGCCAAATTTTAAGTGATAAAAACCATTTTCGGGCATAATAATATCAAAATTAGAATTAGATATACTAATAACAAAACTACTATCTGGCTTATACTTTAATTCATCTATAAATTTATTAGAAAAAGGGGGTAATGCAATTGGAAATTCAGTAAAAAAACAATCAACAGTTGCTGTTTTAATAATTGGAGTATTTAAAGTTACATTAACCTCTTGTAAAGCTAAAAATGTGTTTTTATATGAAATTTTAGAGTTAGATGTGGTTAAAAAATTTTGTCTTGATAAATGGTTTTTTCTGTTTATGGTAATGGCTTGGTTATAGTTTGTTTTTTTATTTACATCTGTAACTACCAAATCTAACAAATAGTTGTTTCCGTTTTGTGTGTTAAGTTTAAAACTAAGGGGTATTTGTTTGTTTTTAATTTGCTCGTCTTCTTTATCAACAAATTTAAACGAAAGGCTATCTATTATTTTTTTAATATTGTTTTCGTTAAATAAAATGTATTTTATTTTTATTTCGGCATAAAAATTTACGGTTGTATCGGGGCGTTTGTAAATTAAATTTTCGTTATCAATATTTAAATAAACCGTAGTGGAGGTTTCGGAATTATTAAACAAAACTGTATTAACTTGTAATAAATCGTTATCTGGGTTTGAAATAGATTTTGTTGGTTTATCTGTAAACCTATTTCTTTTTGAAACACAGGCGCCAAAAAAACTAAAAAAAACAAAGCAGATTATTAAAAAGCGCATAACACAAAGGTATAAAAACTTATATTTGTTTATGCAAATTAAAAACAATTGGTTAAAATTTTTAGGCTTTTTAGCAATTTTAATTTTTGCTTATGTGTTTTTTAAAATTGTAATTTATTTAACCATTGCAATTGTTTTGTTTTTAGTTGCATATCCTTTAACTTATACTTTAGAAAAAATAAAAATAGGTAAACTTAAACTACCAGATAGTTTAGCGGCTACTATTACGCTGCTTTGTATAGTAGGAATAATTACATTAATATTTTACACTATCATTCCCCCTCTTATTATTGAGGCTAAAAATTTATCTAAATTAAATTTTTACGATGTATTACATAATATTTTACAACAGTATCCAAAAATTCAAAACTTACTTTACAGTATAAGTTCTGAACAAGATATTAAAGTTAGTTTATCGTCACAAATAAATCAATTTACAAACACAAACAACTTAACTTATTTATTAAACAACATTACCAGTTATGCGGGCACTATAATTGGCGGTATTTCTTGTGTGTTGTTTATTACTTTTTTCTTTTTAAAAGATGAATTAATTGTAAAACAAAGCTTAATGGTTTTAACCCCAAGCGGAAAAGAAAAAGAAATGCGAGAAGTGTTTAGGGTGAGTAAAAAAATGTTGAGTAAATATTTTGTTGGTTTATTTATAGATATGTTAATTGTAAGCGTTTTAGTGTTTGTTAGTTTAACTGTTTTAGGAATTAAAAACGCTTTAATTATTGCTATTGTAGCAGGCACATTAAATGTTATACCATATATAGGGCCAGTAATAACAATACTTATTGCTGTTTTTTTGGGTGTAAGCGGCTGTATTAGTGGCGGTAACTACGAATTAATTGGGCCAACAATTAACAAAATATTTTTTACATTAATTACAATTAATTTAATTGATGGTTTTTTAATTCAAACTTATATTTTTTCAAATTCGGTAAAAGCACATCCTTTAGAAATTTTTATTGTAACACTTATGGCTGGTACCATTGGTGGAATTTTTGGTATGGTTGTAGCTTTACCCGTATATACATTAATAAGAATTGTAGCAAAAGAATTTTTAACTCACTTAAAGTTTTTTAAAAAAATTAGTGATACAATTGAAGAATAATGAATAACGTTTTATCTTTTTTAAAAAACCTGGAGGCCAATAATAACAAAGATTGGTTTGATAAAAATAAAGAATCTTATTTATCAATAAAATCAAACTTTGAAACAACTGTAAACGAAATACTGTTTAATATTAAAAAGTTTGATAGTTCTATTGCTAAAGATTTAGAAGCTAAACAGTGCGTTTATAGAATATATAAAGATGTAAGGTTTAGTAAAGATAAAACACCTTATAAAATTAATATGGGAGCAAGTATTAATTGCGGTGGTAAAAAAAGCGGTAAAGCTGGTTATTATTTACACATACAAAACAATGCTAGTTTTATTGCGGGCGGAGTTTATATGCCAAACCCCGAAGTGTTAAATAATATAAGACAAGAGATTGATTATAACAGTAAGGATTTTATTAAAATTATTTCTTCTAAATCATTTACAGCGTATTTTAAAGGATTAGACAACATAGACAAATTAAAGCTGCCTCCAAAAGGTTACGATATAAACAACCCAATGAATGAATATATAAAACATAAACACTTTATTGCAAGTTGCAAACTTACAAACAGTGATGTTAATAATTTGCAGTTTGTTAACACCGTAAACAAAGGTTTTAAAGCAGTTAAACCCTTAATAGATTTTTTAAACAACGCTATATAAACCTTATTATTTGTGAACACACCATTTATCTATAACTTTAATTTATCAACCGATTTTGAATTAAAAATTACTACCTTTTTTGGTTTAGAAGAAACATTAGCTAAAGAATTATTAAAACTTGGAGGCAAAAACATAACTCCATTTAAACGAGGAGTTTCTGTTAGTGGCGATATTGGTTTTTTGTATAAATGCAATTTGTGTTTACACACAGCATTAAAAGTGTTGGTGCCTATTACAAAATTTAAAGCCGATAACGAACATCAACTTTACGACAACATTAAAGCTTTACCCTGGGAACAATTTATTGATGTAACAGATAGTATACAAATTGAAAGTGTACTAAACACAGATTTATTTACACACAGTTTATTTGTTTCGCAAAAGGTAAAAGACGGAATTGTTGATAGATTTAGAGAAAAAACCGGAAAACGCCCAGATGTAGATTTAATAAGACCAACATTTAAATTGTATGTTCATATTTACAAAAATGAAGTAAGCATAAATTTAGATAGTAGTGGCGAACCATTGTATAAAAGAGGTTATAGAAGCGATATTAACGAAGCACCAATAAAGGAGGTTTTAGCTGCGGGTTTAGTAAAATTAAGTTCTTGGGAGCCACATTTGTTATTAATTGACGGAATGTGTGGTGCCGCCACAATTGCTATAGAAGCAGCGTTAATCGCAAATCAAATTCCGCCCGGGTATTATAGAAACGATTTTACTTTTATGAAATGGCGCAACTTTGATGAAAAACTTTATGATACAATTTTTGGTAGCGCAGTAAATAAAATTAAAAACAATCCTGTTCAAATTATTGCTAACGATATACATGCTCCAACGCTTAAAAAAGCACGCACCAATACAATAAATGCAAAAGTTGATGATGTGGTAAAATGCACAAACGAATCGTTTTTTGATTTAAAACCCGAAAGAAGCGGTGGTGTAATTATTTTAAATCCACCTTATGGCGAAAGATTACCCATTAAAGAAGTAGCAGAACTGTATAAAGAAATTGGAAATAAATTAAAGAAAGATTTTCAAAATTTTAATGCTTGGATGATAACCAGCAACCCCGATGGCATTAAATCTGTTGGTTTACGCCCTTCGCGCAAAATACAAATTTACAATGGCGCTTTAGAATGTAGGTTTTTAAAATATGAACTTTACGGGGGAACAAAAAAATTACACAAATTAAATCCATAAAAAAAGAAGCTATCTTATTAGGATAGCTTCTTTTAAATTTAAAGTGTTCTTATTTTTTTGAACAACATTTTTTACCTTCTTTGTGGCACTCTTCTTTACAAGCATCTCCACATTTACCGCTTTCGCAATTTTCTTTACATGCTTTATGCGATACATCTTTGCAGCATTTACCTTCTTTACCTACACATGCTTTTCCTTCGCACCCTTTGGTTTCGCAGTTTTTGCAGCAATCTTTATCTTCGCATTTATTTTTTTTGCATTTTTCAATACACTCTTTACTGCATTTGTCTGTGCAACAAGCTGGTCTATCGTTATTGTTAATTGTTTTAAAGCTAAAGCTTAATAGGCATACTAATGCCAATAAAATATTTTTCATTGTTTTTGTTTTTATAAATTTTAAAATTTTGTTTTTGAGTTTTATGTTTAAAAATAATTAAACACAATAATTGAGAAAACATTAAACCAGTGGTGGCCTAAAAACAGAATTTAAATAACCAGAAGAAACTGGTTTATTATATAAAAAATTATTTGAAGTTAATTCTTGATTAAAAAACTGAACCGAAAATGTTTTGTTTAAATAAACCGAAATAATATTAACGTGAAAAGTTGTTCCTGGTACTTTTTCGCAACAATCTTTTTCTGTGCAACAACTTTCTTCTTCTTGTGATGAGTCAGAATCACAACAGTTTTCATCGCTTTCACAAACTTCAACCTCAGTAGTTTTATTTTCAGCAATATACATAAAACTCATGTTGCTTATTGCAAACAGTAAGCATATAAAAATTAATATGATATTGCTTTTCACTTAAACAAAGATAATGAAATTAACTTATATTTAACACTAGTTTTTAGTTAAAATAGTTAAATTTGTGTTTAAAATAAGCTGATTTTACTCATGAAACGTCAAATTTTAGTTTTAATCTTAATTTTTTGTGGTTTTACCTTGTTTGCACAGCAAGTACAAAATAGTAACTACAATACAGTTGGGTATATTAAAGAAAACGGAACCATTCAAAATCAAAATTATAACACTATTGGGTATATAAAAGATAATGGAACTGTGCAAAATCAAAATTATAACACTATTGGATACATAAAAGATAATGGGACTATTCAAAATCAAAACTACAATACTATTGGGTACATAAAAGATAATGGAACCATTCAAAATCAAAACTACAATACTATTGGGTACATAAAAGACGATGGAACCATTCAAAACCAAAATTACAACACAATTGGTTATGTAAAAAACATAAACAAAAAATGGGCTGCAGCTGCGGTCTTTTTTTTCTTCTTTAAATTAAACTAATAAATTATGACAACTAAAAAAATAGAAAACGTTGAATATGGATTAGAAAAAATTTTTGACGGAGCGCAAGATTTTTTACCATTATTAGGCACAGATTATGTTGAGTTTTATGTGGGTAACGCAAAACAAGCAGCACATTACTATAAAACAGCTTTCGGGTTTCAATCATTAGCTTATAGTGGATTAGAAACTGGTAATCGAGAAGCCGCCTCTTATGTATTAGTTCAAAATAAAATTAGAATTGTTTTAACAACAGCACTAAACAGCAACTCGCACATTGGTGAGCATGTAAAAAAACATGGCGATGGTGTAAAAGTAAATGCGTTGTGGGTTGAAGATGCTCGTAAATCGTTTGAAGAAACGGTTAAACGTGGGGCTAAACCTTTTATGGAACCTAAAGTTGAAAAAGACGAAAACGGCGAAGTTGTTCGTGCGGGGATTTACGCTCCTTATGGCGAAACCATTCACATGTTTGTTGAGCGTAAAAATTATAATGGTGTATTTTTACCAGGTTACGTTAAATGGAATTCAGATTATAACCCAAGCCCTGTTGGATTTAAATTTGTAGATCATATGGTTGCAAATACAGACTGGGATAGAATGAACGTAGCAATGAAATGGTATGAAGATGTAATGGGTTTTGTTAACTTTTTAAGTTTTGACGATAAACAAATTACTACCGAATACTCTGCTTTAATGAGCAAAGTTATGAGTAACGGTAACGGTCGAATTAAATACCCTATTAACGAACCAGCAAAAGGTAAAAAGAAATCTCAAATAGAAGAGTATATAGATTTTTATGAAGGTGAAGGTGTACAACATTTAGCTTTAGCAACAGACGATATTATTACAACTGTTGGTCAATTAAAAGCACGCGGGGTTGAATTTTTACCTCCGCCACCTCAAGCATATTATGATGAAATCCCAAAAAGATTGGGTGTACATAAAGATATGATGAAAGAGGATTTAAAAAAATTACAAGAACTTTCTATTTTAGTTGATGCCGATGAAGACGGATATTTATTACAAATTTTTACCAAACCGTTAGAAGACAGACCTACTTTGTTTTTCGAGATTATACAACGTATGGGCGCTACAGGCTTTGGCGCGGGTAATTTTAAAGCCTTGTTTGAAAGTATTGAAAGAGAACAAGCCCTTAGGGGTACATTATAAAAACTTAAATTAAAAGCGAGAACACATCTCGCTTTTTTATTTTAATAATTATGTTGTGTATGATTTATCTCAGAATTATAAAACTTACGCTTTTGATTAATTATTTAAATTAATTTTATACTCATATTTTTAATTAAATGAAATATAAAATATCTATAATCTTAATATTCTTTAGCTGTTTTTTATTTAGTCAAAATCAAAAACTAATTGGTACATGGGAAGGGAGCGGCGAAACAATACAATTAAACGCAAAAACAATAAACTATTATGGTAAATTGTACAGTTATAGTTGTACATCAAATGTTATTACAATACAAACAGATCAAGGAGAAGCGCAATTTGAATATATTGTTGATGGGAAATATTTAACATTAAAAAGTAATGGTGAAACGGCAATTTATGTAAAAACCTCAAATAAAAACCAACAAACAGAAACACCACAAGGAAACATTAAAAACAATTCTGGGTCGGTTGATCAAAGTTTGGTAGGAAAATGGTGTTATGTAAATGTAAACTCAACAAACTCTGGCGGTTCAAGCACAAGCGAATGTATAACGCTTTACGCTAATGGAACTTACGAGTATTATTCAGAAAGTTCAATGAGTGTAAACACTAATGAATATGCTGGAGGAACAAACAATCAATCTTCAGATAGCGGAACTTGGCGAGTAGCAGGAAACACAATAATTGCAAATTCAAAAACACAAGGAACAAAAACATATTCCTTGCAAAAAGTTAATCACCCTAAAAATGGCGACCCCATGATTGTTATTGATGGAAGAGCCTATGCAACATATTATCAAAAAAAACCTTGGTAAATATAATTTTAGTTAATATAATTTTATATCGCCAAATATGTTTTTACATAAATAAATAAATCCGTTCCAATTACAAGTTTCGTCAATAAGCATTTTATTTATATACTTCGACTTTATTTTGTATTCATCAACGGTGGTACAGCCTCCATCATTAACAAAGTTTATTTCGTTTTCAAACCTTAAATAACATTTTAAATTCTCTTTTGATAAAATAATTGTTTTAAGCAAACTATATTTGTTTGATCCGTATTTTCCTTTGTATAATTTAGCACAATAGTTTTCTTTTAATTTTATTATTTCAACTTTTGATGAATTTGAATGAAAACAACCACTAGAAGTGTAGTTTATAATTAATGTGTCGTTTGTTTTAAGATTAACTAATGTGTTTTGCGGATAATTTAATAAACTGTCTAAACAAATTCTTACTTCATTAACATTTTCTTTTTTTAATTTAATTCTTTTTGATATTTCTTGATTAAATTTATTTTTAAAAGAAATTAAATAATCCTCAACGGGTATATTTACTAATTTAAACACGTTTTGCGAAAACTGTTTTGGAATAAGTTTATACGCATTTAAATTGTTTGTTGTCGAACTAAAATATATTGTATCATTTATGTAAACGCTATTATTAGTGTTTCTGCAATCATAAACAAATAGTTTTAATTCTGTTAGGTTTTGCTTTTGCGATAAACAATTATTAAAACAAAAAACAAATACAATTATTATAAATGTTTTTAATTCTAAAAATTTTTTATTGTAATTGTTTTGTTTTAATTTCATTATAATTATTTTTTTATAAATAAATTTTTATTCCGTTAACGTAACTATTACAATTTTACCTTCTTGTGTAATTAAACTTAATTGTACTCCTCCAACAAATTGTTTACCGTCAGCAGAAAAAGACACAAGTCCCGCCCATCGAGCATGACCCTCATAATGCTTACTGGTTTTATCATTAAAATATGATATTCTTTTTTTGTCAGATCCATCTGCATTCATTATCCACCAGTCGGTTCCTTTATTTTTATTGTTTAAATTACTCATCCAAACAATTTTAGTTCCATCGGGTGTAAAAACAGAATGCTCGTTGTAACCTTCTGTTGTTAGTTTTTTTAGGTTTGTGCCACTTGTATCAATTGTATAAATTTGTTGTGTCCAAACAGATTTTTCTGTCATACTACTACAAAAAACAAGTTGTTTATCATCTGGCGAAAAACCATAACATTCATAAAAACCATCACCTTTTGGCTCTATCGTTTTAATATTTTTTACTAATGGTGTAGTATCATTTAAAAAATCAAAATCAGCGGTTTTAATTACCCAAAAGCCAAATGTTTGGGTTGGACTTATAAATTTGGGTCGTAGCTTTCTTTCTGTCCATACAATTTTTTTACCATTGTTTGAAAAACGCGGCGCAATAATGCCGTGGTCATAATCATTTGGTTCATCAATTAGTTTAAATGCTTTTTTGCCGTCTTTACTTATCAACCAAACATCGCAATAAGCCCCAAAACCAGGTAAAGCATCGGTAGATGAGCCTTTGTGTTCTTTTTTTTCGACAACCGCAATTAACCATTTACCAGAGGGGTGCCACGCCATATTTGCAATGTGTTTGTTTGGAAGTAAACTGTTGTTACACGTTATACAGGTGTCTTTTGTTCCATCGGGTAAAGACAAATAAATGTCGTAATACTTATCGCTTCCTTTTTTTGAATAAGCAATTAAATTAGAACCCGATACATCCCAACTACAATCTAAACCTGATTTTTGAAACATTTTTATTTTTACCTCTTGCGAAATACAAATTTGAGTTATAAATGAAATAAGGACTATGAATAAATTTTTGTTCATGAGTTTTATTTCGTTAAAAAAACCTACCTTCCCAAATGTATTAACAACACATTTACATCAGCAGGGTTAATACCGCTAATGCGCGAGGCTTGACCTATGGTTGATGGTTTAAATTTTTTAAATTTTTCGGTAGCTTCTAATCCTAAACTTTTAACAGCGTTGTAATCAAAATTAATTGGGATTTTATATTCTTCCAAACGTTTTAATTTATCGGCATTTTCTTTTTCGCGCTCAATGTAACCATCGTACTTTATTAATATTTCGGCTTGCTCTACGGTTTCGTTATTAAAATTTTTAATAAAGTTGCTTAAGCTTTCGTCGTGTTTAATTAAATCGTTAATTGAAATATTTGGGCGAGATAATACATTAAAATAACGCCATTTTTGTGTTAATGGGGCTGACTCTATACTTTCTAAAAAAGGATTAACAACATTAGGTTCGGCACTGTTGTTTTTAAAGTAGTGTATAATTTCTTCGTAATTTTTTGTTTTTAATTTTACTGTATCATATCTTAACTTGCTTGCTAAACCTAAGTTGTAAGATAATTCTGTAAGTCTTACATCTGCATTGTCTTGCCTTAACAACAGGCGATATTCTGCTCTACTTGTAAACATACGGTAAGGTTCATCGGTGCCTTTGTTAACTAAATCATCAATTAAAACACCTATGTAGGCTTCGTATCTATTTAAAATTAAAGGGTCTTTTTGATTTACTTTTAAGTGTGCGTTAATACCTGCCATTAAACCTTGGCAAGCAGCCTCTTCATATCCGGTAGTTCCATTAATTTGTCCGGCAAAATATAAATTTTCAACTAACTGAGTTTCTAAAGTTAGTTTGAGTTGAGTTGGTGGGAAGTAATCATACTCTATAGCATAACCCGGACGAAACATTTTTGCGTTTTCTAATCCTGGTATTTGTTGTAAAGCTTTATACTGAACATCTTCTGGCAACGATGAGGAAAAACCATTTAAATAAATTTCTACGGTGTTCCAACCTTCTGGTTCAACAAACAATTGATGTCTTTCTCTTTCGCTAAAGCGGTTTATTTTATCTTCAATGCTTGGGCAATAGCGCGGGCCTAAACCTTGAATGCGCCCTTGAAACATTGGCGATTTTTCGAAACCTGTTTTTAATATTTCGTGTACTTTAGGGTTAGTATAAGTTATATGGCAGGGTAGTTGTTTTTTTTCGCCATTCATAAAAGGCGATGTGTTTTGTAAGTATGAAAATTTATCTAACACCTCATCACCTTGCTGTTCTTCCATTTTAGAATAATTGAGGCTTCGTCCGTCAATTCTTGGAGGGGTTCCTGTTTTCATTCGCCCTGATTCAAAACCTAATTTAATTAATTGTTCAGTAATTCCATAACTTGCGCTTTCGCCACTTCGTCCACCACCCAATTGTTTTTCGCCAATATGAATTAATCCATTTAAAAAAGTTCCATTAGTTAAAACAACTGCTTTTGCTTTAAACTCAAGCCCCATACCGGTTACAACACCTTCAACCGTTTTTCCATCTTTACTAATGAGTAAACCTTTACACATGTCTTGCCAAAAATCAACGTTGGGAGTTTGTTCTAACATTTCGCGCCAAAGCGCGGCAAACAACATTCTATCGTTTTGCGTACGTGGGCTCCACATGGCAGGACCTTTACTTCGGTTTAACATACGAAATTGAATTGCAGATTTATCAGAAACAATTCCGCTATAACCACCAAGGGCATCTATCTCTCGAACAATTTGACCTTTAGCAATACCGCCCATAGCAGGGTTACAACTCATTTGTGCAATGGTTTGCATATTCATGGTAAGCAACAAAACTTTACTTCCCATGTTGGCAGCAGCAGCGGCTGCCTCGCATCCGGCATGACCAGCACCAACAACTATAACATCGTATTGAGTTTGCATTAAGTTGTGCAAAGATACAATTTAGTATTAAATAATATTAAAAACAAAATGTTGATATAAGTTAAAGGCAAAAGAAATAATTTCATCTATAAAATACGCTAAACGTATACAGCAAACCTTGTTATCAACAAAAATTATTTAGAAAAACTTTTACACTAATTATTATTACTACTTTTACATAAATGTCTGTTTTACTTACAACCCTTAATTCTAAATACATTCACTTAAACTTAGCAATTAGGTTGTTATATCATTTAAACAAAGAGAGCCATAAGTTAAAACTAAAAGAATTTACCATTAAAGAAGATAAATTAAGCATTGCAAAACACTGTGCCGAGTTTAATGTTGTTGCTTTTAGTTGTTATATATGGAACATTACACAAACACTTGAAGTTTGTAAATTAATAAAACAAATTAACCCAAGTTGTAAAATTTTGTTGGGTGGACCCGAAGTTAGTTACGAAAACAAAGAAATTATCTTACTTGATTACGTTGATTTTATAATAGAAGGGGAAGGGGAAGTTGCTTTTGAAGAATTTTTAAATTGTAACGGAAACTACGAAAACGTTAGTAATTTAGTTTACAAACATAATAGCGAAATAAAAAGAAATAAGCCAGCCTTAAATTTTGATTTAAAAAAACTAGAAAACATTAATCCTTATATTGATGATTCACCAGAAGAACTTAATAAAAAAGTATGTTATATAGAAACAAGTAGGGGTTGCCCTTACAAATGCGAATTTTGTTTAGCAAGTTTAGATAATAAAGTACGTTATTTACCAACAACCACCATAAAAGAACACCTTTTGTTTTTAATGCAAAACGGGCGAACCATAAAGTTTTTAGACCGAACATTTAATATTAAGCGCGATTTTACTTTAGAAATTTTTGAATTTATATTAAATAATCATCGAGCAGAAAATATTTTTCAGTTTGAAATTACGGCCGATATTTTACACCCAGATATTATTAAATTTATAAACGAACGGGTTCCAAAAAACCTGTTTAGATTTGAAATAGGCATACAAACCGTTAATAAAGCCGCAAACTTAGAAGTAAGTAGAAAACAAAATTTTGAAAAAACAAAAAACATAATTTTACAGGTTCAAGATAAGGTTGAACTTCATTTAGATTTAATTGTTGGTTTACCGCTTGATTATTGGAACGATATAAAATATAGTTTTGAAGAGGTTTTTAAATTACAGGCACCCGAATTACAATTAGGTTTTTTAAAGTTTTTAAAAGGAACTACAATGCGTGATAAAGCGCAACACGAATATATTTTTGACCCCTACCCACCCTACCAAATAATTAAAAGTAAATATTTAAACGAAATAGAATTAGAAGATATTGTAAAATTAGAACACGCCTTAGAAATATATTGGAATGGAAAAAAAGCAATAAATACATTAAAACACGTTACTGAGCATTACAGCAGTTTTGATTTTTTATTGGGTTTAGGAAAATATTTTGGTACTCAAAAAGATTACCATAAATATAGTTTAGATGATGTGTTTATTATTTTAAATGACTTTATACTTACAAATTATAACAACGATGTGGTATTAAAAGAATTGGTTGCCATTGATTATTATTTACATCATAAAGTAAAACCAAAACCGTTGTTAATAAATGAACTGGATAAAAAACTAAAATTTGAACTGTTAGAAAAAAACAAATTGAATCACCACAAATACAGGTTTGTGGCCTTACCTATAAGTTTTGATTTTAAAACAAAATGTGTTAAAAATGAAAACGTATTATTTATACAATACGATGGAATAAATAAAGCGATTGTTGTTTAACTAAAACTCTTCGATTAAACTTAAATTTTTTCTGTTATTTTTTGATTTTAAATTAAATGAAGCTGTAACGCTATGTTGGTTATAATTTAAATCTGATAATTTACTAAACCCATAATTTAAATTATAATTTAAAGAAAACAACGTTGTTCTAAAACCAATTTTACTCATTATTTCTGAGTTGTTATTATACCCAAACCCAATTAAAAAGTATTTATGAATTATTGCGTTTGTTCCTATTTGTAAACAATTAAAATTGTTTTGTTTATAAAACACCGTGCTTATTTGAATTAAATTTTTATCATTTACATTAAACGTATATGCTAAATGTGCGTTTGTTTGTTCTTTTAAAAAACAAGTTTTATTAGAGTATTTTTCAGTAAACATATTATTAAAACTAACGCCTCCATAAAAATTTTTATAATTTATAATTAAGGCCGAATTAACAGCAAATTCATTTAACTTTACAGTACTATTGGTGGCTATTAGTGGCGTTGCACAATAACCAAAATATTTATAATTTCCATTTAAATAAGTTCCACTAATTGCGGGGATAAATGTTAATCCGTTTTTTAAAATTAATTTTTTAGTAACTCCTGTTGAAAGTTTAGTGTTTGTGTTTGTATATTCAGAATTAAAGCCTGTTTCGGTTACAAAAATACCCATTTTTAATTTAGAAATGTAGCCATCAACGGAATTATGTCTTAAATTTTTGTAATAATTATTAGGTTTTGGATTTATTAAATAAATACTTTGAATTCTTAACCCGCCATTGCTGCCAGCATAGGCCGGATTTGTAAATAGCAACGAATTATTAAAATCAATTGTATTAATTTCTTGAGAAAATAAACTAAAGGTAAATAAAGAAAAGGCAATTAAGAATATAGATTTCATAATATAGCTTTTAGCTAAATTACAAATTATTTTTCAAATATTTATTTAAATATTTATTATTTGGTAAAAGCGCTATTTGTATTTTTTTTGCACAATAAATACTATCCAAAATTTCTTTTTGTTTTTCTTCAATTACATCGTTTTGATGGTTTAATTCTGTTTGTTGCGATAAAATAATTTTATTTTTTTTCTTACGCTGTATAAACATCCATGCTAAATAAATTGAAAAAGCAACAATTAAACCTAAAACTATTACAATTGCTAAAATAAATAAATTTTTATTTTTTTTATCTAATTCAAATTGATCTCTAATGTTTTCGCGCTCTATTAAGCCTAACTCTTTTTCTTGATTTAATAAAAACTCCGTTTCTATATTAGCAAGATTTTTAAAACTTGTTTGATTTATTAAACTATCATTATAACTGTTATATAACGTATAATGATTAAAGGCTTCTTTATGGTTATTTTCTATTTTAAAAATTTTATATAAACCATAATGTGTTTTCATTAATATCGATACGTCTTTATAATTTGCTTGATTATTAATTAATTTAATAAAGTTAGATTTTGCTTCTTTATAATTTTTAAGATTTAATTGGCATTTTGCAATTTCTAACTCTACCAATGTTTGATTTGTTAAATCATATGTGTTAGCGGTTAAATTTTTTGCTTTTAATAAGTAATGAAGAGCGGTATTATAATCTTGTTTTAAATTATAAATTTGAGCTATGCCTTCGTAAACCCTTGCCTGAAAGGCTTTTCTGTTGTTTTTAATAAATAATTTTAATCCGTTTTGGTAATAATATAAAGATGAATCTAAATTATTAATTTCTCTATAAGCCTCGCCTAAATTTAAATAAGAAACACCTATTCCTTTTTCATCATTTAAGTTTTGTTGTAAATTACTCGCTTTTAAATAAAACTGAATTGCTTTTTTATAATCACTTATATTAAAAAATAATATTCCTAAATTTTTATATGTGTCGCTAATTAGTAATGTGTAGTTTTGTTTTTCACTAATTGTTAAGGCTTCGTATAAATTTTTTGCAGCAATAAAATATTTATCCTGCCTTATATAATTGAAGCTTTTAATGTTTAAAAACTTTGCATAATTTGAGCTATCAAAGTTAGTGTTGTAATATTTCGAAATTGTATCAAAATACAACTCATTTATATTAAACTGTTTGTTTATTGTGTTTAAAAAACATATATAGTAATAGGCATTATAAACACCTTTTTTGTAATTTAATTTTTTAGATAAATTTATTGCAGGAAGTATTCTGTTTAAATAATTAGTGTTACCAATATAAAGATTTTTATTGAACTCTGCTTTTGCAACAGCCATTATTAATTTTACTTTATTCGTGTCTTCTTTACTATTTAAAAGTTTATTTTTTAAAGAGTCTAGATTAGTGCTTAAAACTAAAAATGGAGTTAAAATAAATATGAAAAATAGTTTCAAATTATAAGTTTAATTTTTCTTTTATGTACTTGTTTGATGGTAATAAGGCTTGTTGAATTCGTTTTGAATAATTAATACTTTCGATAATTTCTTTTTGTTTTTCTGAAATTAAATTGGTTTTATTTTTAATGCTTATATTCTGTTTTTCGATTAGTTGATTTTGTTTTTCGCTTAGCTTATTGTGTTTAAATAAAATTATACAACAAACTATTACAATAATTAAAACAATGCCTGTTATATAAATTTTATTTCGTTGTTGTGTTTTATTAATCTCAATTTTTTTAATTAAGTTTTTTGTTTTTAAATTATCCTTTTTCTTTTCTTGTGCTAAAGCATGTTCTGATTCTAAATTTATTATTTTCCGGTGATTACTTTCGTTTAACATGCTGTCTTTAAGCGCATGGTATTTTTCTTGATAACTTAAAGCGTTTTTAAAATCGTTTTTTAGGGCATAAATATTATATAAACCATAATACACATCGCTTAACACAACAGCATCACTTTTATTTAATGAGTTTTTTTCGGTTATTTTATAATAATCAAAAGCATTTTGAATGTTGTTTAATTTTAAATGTGTTTTAGCTAAATCTAACTGTAATAAATTAAATTGAAAAAAATCTGATGCAGAATCAACTAAATTATTTGCTCTTGTAAAATATTGAAGTGCTTCATTAAACTGATTTTTTTTATAATAGATTTGTCCAATCCCTTCATAACTATACGATTGGCCTACTTTATTTTTTTGCAAAGTTTGTATTTGCAATGCTTTAGAATAAAAATATTTTGCAGAATCGTAAATGTTACCAACAAGGTAAGATTCGCCAATATTTAAATAACTGTGAGATACTTTTAATGTGTCGTTAATTTTATCTCTTATTATTAATGCTTTTTTATGATAATAAACGGCCTTTTTATAATCTTTAGTATTAATATATAATATACCTAAAGCGTTATAAATGCTTGCTAATATTTTGTCGTTATTTGATTTATCGATTAAACTAATGGCTTTATGATAATATTCGGCAGCTTTAGTGTTTAAACCTTGCTTTATAAATATATTACCTTCTATTTTATATAAATTTGCTAAAGCAACTGTATCATTATTTTTAATTAATATTTCTCTTAAAGTATCAATATAAAATTTATTTTTATAATGCATTACTTTTAAAAAATTTATATTTAATATAGTAAAATATGAGTTTTTTATTCCATTATAATGGTTTAAAGTTTTTGATAATTTTATAGCTTTTTGTAATGTTTTAAGGTGAAACAAACTATCTACAGTTAAATTTTTTGTTCTATAACATTGCTTTATGTATTTTAAATATTGATTTACCTTGTTTGTGTCGTTTGGTGCATTTTCAATGGCTATTTTAATTGAATCTAAGGTTTTATTTTGTGAAAATAAATTAAATCCAATTCCAATAAAAAAAATAACTAATATTTTATAATGTAATTTAATATCAGCGTTTTTTAATTTTTATTCGCCAGCAGCTTCTTCAATTTTTTCTTCTTTATCTTCGCTATAGTTCCCGCTTTGAGTATCTATGATTTTTCCATTTTTATCCAATACCATTATATAAGGTATGCTTTTATCTTTTATTCCTAATAAATCTGCTTGTAATTTCATATCAAATTTATCGGTGTCCATAATATATGACCAAAAACCTTTATCTGTAGTTGCTTTAAAATCTTCTCTAACTTTTTTTAATCCACCAATTAAAGGAATAAAAATAAAGTTAACATCGTAAACAGTCTGTCCAAAAGCCGGCTTTCCTTTTGGTTTATCCATAAATGTACTATACAATGGATTTAACCATTTTTTTAATTCATCTTCAGCACTTCTACTAAATACCCATGCAACAATTGTTTTTTTATTATTTTTAATAGGTAGGCTTATTGCTTTACCATCTAATGTTTCGCCAATAATTGTGGGGAATGTTTTCCCGTTTTGTGCTACAATTGATAATGTAAAAACACACAATAAAATACTAAATAATTTTTTCATGCAATTAATTTACATAATTTTATTTGAATAAAATTTTTTATTTAAAAATTTTCTAAAGTATATAAACCACTTATTCTTTTTTCTTTAGGTAAAATATTAAAAGTGAAAGCTAATTCATGGCTTCCTGCGGTATTACCAGATAATTTACTATACGTTAAATCATATAAAAAATTTACACTAAACCATTTATTAATATAACCTAAGTTTAAACCTCCAGAGCCAGATGAATTAATAAATACGCCGAATGCGTAATTTTTATGTAATATAAATTGATTATTTAGTTGCAACATTTGAAAATTTTGTTGTTGAAAATATCTTAATATTGATTGGTATTTTAAATTATTGTTTTTTGAGTTTAAAAATGCAGAAGCATGAATAGTAAACCTTATGGGTAATTTACTATAACCAACTAATCCAATATCTGGTTGGTTTATATGATGTGTTGTAAAACCAAAACTAAATAAATTATTATATTGTAATAAAAAACCACCAGAAATATCATAATTTGTTTTTACTAAAACAGGATTATTTGTTGTATTAACCCAAACAACTCCACTACGAGGGTTAATTTGACTTCCAAAGCTAAGTTTGTTTTTATCTAAAAAATAATTTATATAACTAAATTCTACCGAAGGTATAATTAGTAATTTATCATTAATTTTTAAATGTTGTGCGTAAATAAAATTGTAGTTAGTATTTTTTAATGTTCCTCTTGCTTGATCATCATGTAATATAGATAAACCTATTCCTCCTTTTATTTTTTTTAAGTAACAATCTGCACTTGTACCATAAGTTATATAATTACCCGATAAATTTGGCCATTGATTACGATAATTATTTTGTAATCTAAAACCCCCATTACTTCCTGCATAACTTGGATTTAAAAATAACAGAGAAGAGTTTGTGTTGTAAAAAATTGGATCTTGAGCGTAAAATAATGTTGTTATAAAAAATAAAATTAAAACTATTTTTATTTTATTTAAACACATAAGTAAATTTAAAATAAAACAACTTTAAATACTAATTATTTAATATAATCAGTATTAAATTAACAATCTATTTTATTAATTCTATCTGTATGCCTTCCACCCTCAAAAGTTTCATTTAAAAATGCTTTTACACATTTTAATGCTTCATTTAAAGTTATAAATCTACCAGGTAAGGTTAATATATTTGCATTATTATGTTGTTTTGCAAGTTTAGCTATTTCTTCATTCCAACATAAAGCAGCTCTTATTCCTTTATGTTTATTTGCTGCCATATTAATTCCATTACCACTTCCACAAATTATTATTCCTAAATTAACTTCGTTATTTAAAATACTTAAAGCAACTGCGTGTCCAAAATCCGGATAATCTACTCGTTCATTTGAATAACAGCCTTTATCAATAAAATTAATTTTTTGTTCTTTTAAATATGCAATTATTTGTTCTTTTAATTCAAAACCTGCATGATCACTCCCTATTGCTAATTTTATACTCATATTTAATTAATTTTAAAAATCAAAAATAACATTTGTTTAAAAATAATAATGAACGTTAATTAACATTAATAAACTAAGTTATTGATAATGAATAAAAAATTATAGTATTCATTAACATTTTAAGTGTTAATTAAGTGTTTTAAATGTTAATAATTACCAATATTAATTTTAATTAAATTAAATTTTAGTTTCTATTAATACTTTATTTATAAAATCAAAAAGAGTTTTTAAGTTTATTTATTTATTTATTAAACTAAATTTTGTGTTTTTAACATTCAATACTACTTTATTATTACTAACAAAAATCATTTTATTATTTTAATACATAACTACTGTATTACTGATTTTCAAGTATTTAATTTTGTAATTTTGTTTATTGTTTGTTAGTAGATGTTAATTACTTTAAAAACAAATTTTTTAGTAATAAATAATTAACCGTATTAACAAGCTATATATATTAATACATAAATTATTTTTTAAAAATTTTATATATATGTTACATAAAGGTTATTTAGAAGTTGATATTGATTTATCACTTGATTTAGTTAAAGAAATTAATTATCTTAAAAAAGAGAAGAATGCAGTTATTTTAGCTCACTATTATCAAAATTCTGATATTCAAGATATTGCAGATTATATTGGGGATAGTTTAGGCTTAGCACAACAAGCCGAAAAAACTAAAGCTGATATTATTTTATTTGCGGGTGTACATTTTATGGCCGAAACTGCTAAAATTTTAAATCCTAATAAAAAAGTATTAATTCCTGATTTAAACGCGGGTTGCAGTTTAGCTGATTCTTGCCCACCCGATTCTTTTGCGGCTTTTAAACAAAAGCATCCTAACCATATTGTTTTAACTTATATAAATTGTACTGCAGATATAAAAGCTTTAAGTGATGTTATTGTAACATCAACCAATGCTGTTCAAATTGTAGAATCTTTTCCTAAAGATCAACCAATAATTTTTGCTCCTGATAAAAATTTAGGTGCTTATATAAATAAAAAAACCGGTAGAAATATGGTTTTATGGGATGGAACCTGTATGGTACACGAAATTTTTAGTTTAGAAAAATTAATAAAATTAAAACATCAAAACCCTAAAGCAAAAGTTATTGCACACCCCGAGTGCGAAGCTCCATTATTAGAACATGCTAATTTTATTGGCAGTACAACTGCTTTATTAAATTTTACTAAAAAACCCGAAAACGGTAATGAGTTTATTGTAGTTACCGAAACTGGTATATTACATCAAATGCAAAAAGCTAGCCCTACTAAAACTTTTATACCTGCTCCACCTAACAATAACTGCGCTTGTAACGAATGCCCTTACATGAAATTAAATACAATAGAAAAAATTTATATTGCTTTAAAATATGAACAACCAGAATTAATTATGGAAAAAGATTTAATTGAAAAAGCAAAATTACCTATTGTTAAAATGCTTGATTTAAGTGCTAAATTTGGTTTGTAAACTTATAAATATTTAGTAAATTTGAGAGATAACACTTTAATTAGTGTTTTTTTAAATGAAAAAATTTCTTCTAATAGTTTTGGTATTATTTATTAAAAAAAGTTGGTCACAAGCAACAAACCCAAATGGGTATAATAAATTTTTTCACGAAAATGGCGTTGTTAGCAGCGAAGGTAATATGCGCGATGGTAAACCTGATGGTTATTGGAAAAACTATCACAAAAATGGTAAACTAAAAATAGAAGGTAATCGTAAAAATTTTATATTAGATAGTATTTGGAAATTTTACGACGATAAAGCTCGTCTTCAAAAATCAGTTAATTATTTAGATGGTAAAAAAAATGGCCCTGCTAATTATTATGATACACTTGGAAAATTAACTACATCAGAAACTTATACTAACGATTTAATAGAAGGTAATAGAATTAATTTTTACAAATCAGGAAAAGTTAAAAATATAATTCCATTTACAAAAGGTAAACAAAACGGAACGGCTTATGAGTATTCCGAAGATTCTACCATTACAGCAATTATAGTTTATACTACAGGAATATTGCAGAGTTATGAAAAAATGAATCAAAAAGATAATGAAGGTAAAAAACAAGGAATTTGGAAAGAGTTTTACGATGATTTATCTATTAAAAAAGAAGCAAAATATAACGATGACAGTTTAGATGGTTATGTTAAAGAATTTGATAAAAAAGGAAATTTAACCAGTACAAAAAAATTTAATAATGGTAAACCAATTTTAAATGCTCCCGAGATTGCAAATGTAGAAGTATATAAAGAAACATATAGCGATGGGACTTTAAAATACGAAGGCGTTTATAGTGATGGTGTTGCTATAGGCACTCATTTTACTTATAAACAAAAACGCCAATGCGATAGTAGTTTATTTTTAGTTGATGACTCAACTACTTTAGAAAAAAAATATATAAACAAATTAGTTTGTCGTAATATACCTGTGCCAGATAGTTGCATAGAATATTTTGATGGAACAATTATTGCTAAGGGCGCCGTAGATAGTGTTAGAAATAGAATTGGAGTTTGGAAAGAATACCATTACACTGGTGAGTTTAAAGCTAAAGGAGTTTATAAAGCAGGATACAGGGTTGGTGAATGGGAATTTTTTTATGCAAGCGGTAAATTAGAACAAAAAGGTAAATATTCTAAAACAGGAAAACCAACAGGGGTTTGGAAATGGTTTTATGAAAGTGGAAATTTATTACGTCAAGAAAATTATGTTAATGGAAAACGAGAAGGAGAATTAACTGATTACGATGAACAAGGTAAAATTATTTTAAAAGGAAATTATTTTGACAATAACCAAGAAGGAAATTGGATATATGAAACGCCAGATTATAAAGAAATTGGAAATTATGTTGCAGGCCAACCAGATAGTGTGTGGAACAGTTATTATATGCCAAGTGGTAAAAAACGATTTGAAGGAAGATATCAAAACGGCGAACCTGTTGGATTGCACACCTATTACCACTCTAACGGAAAAAAATTTGTAAGCGGAAGTTATAGTAATGGCACTAAAAATGGCGATTGGTTTTTTTACGATGAATTAGGTTTTTTAGAGCTTAAAATAAAATATGATAATGATATTGAAATTGCTTGGCAAGGAATTAAAATTATACCAACATACGAGCAAGGATTAAGAAGTTATAATATTAAATTAGACGATAATAAAACACAAACTATAAAAAAATAAATTGGAAAAAAATAAAACAAATATTGATTTAAATACTTTAAATAGTTTGCCTTTACCTGTAATTATTTATAACGAAAATCAAATTTTATTTTTAAATAATGAGGCAAAGAAATTTTTTAAATTAAAAAGTTTAAATAAAAAAATTAATATCCTTCATTTTTTTTCTAAAGAAAGGCACACTCAAGTTAAAACAGCAATTAAAAAAATTTTAAGTAAAAATAATTACCCTACAATTGAAATGCCAATTTTAGATAGCAAGGGTAATGAATATTTTATCGAAGCAAAATCTAATAAAATACTTTTCCAAGGTAAAAGCGCTATTCAATCTACGTTTATTGAAATCAACAAAAGAGTATCGCAAATTAAACAATTAAAAAAAACGTCTGATATTTTATCTAACCTTGGAAAAAATTCAGACGAAGTTATTTTTGAATTAAGTTTTTTTCCTAAACCAGCAATTACTTATATAAGCGATTCAGTAAAACGCATATTAGGCAAAACACCAGAGCAAGTATATAAAAATATTGACATTTTTTTAAAAAGCATTCACCCCGACGATGTGCATCAATATACAAACTCATTAAATGACTATGTAAAAAAACATACCGCTAATAAATCAGGTAAAGCTTTTTATCGGTTTTATAAAACTAAAAAACAAATTGTTTACCTTCAGGCTCATAGTCAACCTATATTTAATAAACAAAAACAATTAATAGGAATTATTGGCACTTTAAAAGATGTTACCGAAAATCATACTACTCAAGAGTTACTTAAAGAAGCAAAACAAAAATTTGACTTAATTACTAATAACGGAAACGATGTTATTGCTTTTTATACTTACTATCCTAAAGAAAAATATACGTATGTAAGTCCAAATATTACCAAATTAAACGGGTTTACTACAAAAGATGTTTTAAAAGATCATTTATTTTTTTCGAAGCGCAGTAAAGAAACAAAACCAATTTTTGATAAAATGGACGCTTTATTAAAGCGTAATCAAAAACAAAACATAATTAAAGACCAAACTTATGTTTACAAATCAACACATAAAAACGGCAAAGAAATTTGGTTAGAAAATAAATTAACCCCTATATTAAACGATAATGGTAAAATAGCTTTTTATTTAAACTTATATCGCGATATAACACTGCAAAAACAAAAAGAAATAGAGTTAGAATATCAAAAAAACAATTTTGAACAGTTATTAGAAAAATCTCCTGCAGCATACTTAATTTATCATAAAGGCATAATAGTTTATTGTAATAATGCTTTAATAAAAATATTAAAAGCAAAAAATAAAACTGAAATAATTGGAAAAAGTATTTTTGATTTTTTAGATAGTTCGTCTATTCCAAGCGCACAAAAAAGAATTAAAGAATTATATGAAAACAAAGTAAAGAGTTACCCTAGTCAATACCTTATAAAAGACACTAAAGGGAAAATTATAGAAGCCGAAATAATATCTTACTTACAAAAATACAATAACCAAGAGTGTATTTTATCAATGGTTTCTAATTTAACAAAAGAAAAAGAAATTCAACGCGAAACCTTAAAATTAGAATTAAGCCAACAAGCCAATAAGTTATTAGAAAAACAAATAATTGAAAAAACAAAAATTCAAAATCAACTCACCGAAAAATCAACACTATTATCTTCTATTTTAGAAAACTCAGATCATTTAATTTGGACCGTTGATAAAGATTATAGGCTTACATCTTTTAACGCTAATTTTTATAAATTAGTAACAAAATTATTTAATGTAAAATTTAAAGTAGGCGATATTTTGTCTAAAATTTTACCAGGTACACGCGCAAGCAAGGATTATCTTGATTATTGGGATAACGTTTATGATAAAGCTTTTAAGGGCCAAAAACAAACGTTTATTACTAAAGAACAAAACCCTAACAACCAAACTATATACATTAAACTTTTTATTAACCCAATTTATGATGAACAAAATAATGTAGTTAGTTTAAGTTGTATTGCAAATGATGTAACCCAAGAAAAATCTTACGAACAAAAATTAGTAAACCAAACCGCACGCTTAAGTGCAATTTTTGAAAGCGGTAACCAATCCATGTGGACAATTAATTCAAATAGAGAGTTAACCTCTGTTAATGAAAATTATTTACTTGCTATGCAAGATATACATGGAAAAAAACCCGTTGTGGGCTTAAGAGCAACCGATCCTAAAGTAGGTATTTCTTATCAAAACGATACACATAAAAATTTATGGCTAACTAATTATAACATTGCGTTTAGTGGGATACCGGCAGAATTTGTTTCAGAAACCATAAACCAAAAGGGCACTTTAACGGTTAGACAAATTTATTTAACACCAATTATTGATTCTAATAAAAATGTAATTGAGGTAAGTGGCGTTGCTTATGATATAACAGACAAAAGAACCTCTAATCAAAAAATAATTGACCAAGCGGCTAAGTTAAACTCTATTATTGATAGTAGCCATCATTATATTTGGACAATTGATAATAGGCAACGACTAACCTCGTTTAATAAAAACTATTTTCATTTAATAGAATCTATTTACAACACAAAACCCTTTGTAGGACTTAAATTAAATAGAGGAATTTTAAAAACAGATAAAGAATATAACGATACGCTAAAAGAACAGTATCAAAAATCCTTTAACGGTAACGCAACTCATTTTGAAATAGAAACACAAGATGTAAACGAAAACAAAATTTACTTAGAGGTTTTTTTAAATCCGATTTTAAATAAAGATACCAATATAATTACCGAAGTTAGTGGTATAGCGCACGATATAACAGAAAAAAAATTAAGCCAACAAAAAGTTGAACAATCTTTAAAAGAAAAAGAGGTACTGTTAAAAGAAATACACCACCGTGTAAAAAACAACATGCAAGTTGTAAGTAGTATTTTAAATTTACAATCTTCTTACTTAAACGACCCCTACGCATTATCGGTATTAAAAGAAAGCCAAAACCGAATTAAAACAATGTCCTATATTCACGAAAGTTTATATCAAAACAAAACTTTTACATCGGTAAATTTTTCTGAATACCTCCAAACGCTTACAAACAACATTATTCAATCCTACTCTATTAGCGAGTCTAAAATAAAATTAATTTTAGATATCGAAAAAATTACACTATCTTTAGATAACGCAATTCCTACAGGCTTAATAGTAAACGAACTTTTAAGCAACGCCATTAAACACGCTTTCCCTGGCGAAAATACAGGAGCAATTACCGTAAACTTAAAGCAAGAATTAAATAACATTAACTTATCAATTAAAGATAATGGCGCAGGTTTTGATGATTATATAGATTTTTACAATAGCCCTTCACTGGGATTACAATTAGTTAACACACTCATAGAACAAATAAACGGTACCATAAATTTTTCTTCTAAAAAGAACGAGGGTACAAATGTTTTTATTACATTTAAAGTATAATAAACCATGGAAAAATTAAATATTTTTATTGTTGAAGACGAAAGCATTGTAGCAAAAGATATACAAAACAGCTTAACAAAATTAGGATACAACGTTATAGGTATTGCAAATAACGGTAAAGACGCGATTGAAAAAATATTAGAACTTAAGCCCGATTTATTACTTATGGACATAATGATTAAAGGCGATTTAACCGGTATAGATGTAAGTGAAAAAATAAAAGAAAAACTTAATGTTCCAATTATATTTTTAACAGCCTATGCAGATGAGGGCACGCTTGCTAAAGCCAAAATTACTGAACCTTACGGTTATATTTTAAAACCGTTTAAAGAAGTTGATTTACACTCTACTATTGAAATGGCTTATTATAAACACCAAAAAGATTCTGAATTACAAAAAGAACGCGATTTTTTATACTCACTAGTTGAAAGTAAAGAAGAAAGCAATAAAGATATTTTATTTGTAAAAGCAAACAGCAGATTAGTAAAAGTTTTACTAAAAGATATTTATTATGTAGAAGCTTTAAAAGATTACGTAATAATTAACACACAATATGCGCGCTACACAATTCATAGCACAATGAAAGAAATTGATAAAAAGCTTGGAAACACCGAGTTTGCTCGTGTACACAGGTCTTACATTGCAAGGTTAGATAAAATTTCGAGTATTGATTCGCAAAACGTAGTGTTAGAAAACGATAAAAAAACAATTCCTGTTGGAGGTAGTTACAGAGAAGAGTTAATGAAAAAATTAAACTTATTATAAATTAATGATTAAAAGTATAATTTTTTGGTTCGAACATAAAGCCTTTGGGGTTTGCCAATGGTTAGGAAAAAAATTAGGTATTAAAAGCACAACCGTAAGATTATATTTTATTTATTTATCTTTTTTTACGTTTGGAAGCCCAATTATTATTTATTTTATTTTGGCATTTATCTTAGAACATAAAAATTATTTTAAACCCTTTTATCAAAAAAAACGCCCAAGTGTTTGGGATCTTGATTAACATGAAAAAAACAATTGCAACTTTTATATTTACTTATAGTTTTGTTCTTAATTCACAAAACATTAATGTTACCGAAAGCAAAGAAAATTTTTCTACAGGCTCGCAAAACGCCATTGTTACAACAATTTACGAAAACGGGTTAGATGAAGTTTTAAGCGCATGGAAAAAAGTTTTAAAAGATTATAAAAACGAAACCATAAAAGATAGTAAAGGAGAGTTGTTTGCCGATAATCTTTTAGTAAAAGAATGGGGAAACAATACTATTGATGTTTATACAACTTTTGTAGCTAATAAAAAAGATAAAACCGTAAAAATGGCTACGGCTTTTGATTTGGGTGGCACTTATTTAAGCAGTAATGGCGATAAAGATAAATACAATTATTTCGAAAAAATAATTAAAGATTTTGCAATAAACCAAACAAAAACACCGCTAATTAATTTAGTAAAAACAAACGAAAAAAAATTAAATAGTTTAGAAAGCGATCAAAAAAGCATTGAAAAGAAAACCGAAAGTTTAAAAAATGATATTACTGATTATAAAGCTAAAATAAGTAAAAACGAAACATTAATAACAGCTAAAGATGGCGAAATTTCAAAAAAGAAATCTGAGGTTGAAGTTCAAAAAAAAGTTGTAGAAGCAAGCTCTGATGCTGTAGCCGAACAAGCTAAAGCCTCAAAAAAAATATATGAAAAATTAACCGGCCAGTTAACAGATTTAGAAAAAGAAAAACGATCTTTAAAAAAAGATATAGATAATTATAATGATAAAATTAAAGATAGCGAAAAAGCTATAAAAAAGAACGATGAGAAATTAGCCGAAAAAATAAAAGAGGTTAATAAGCAAAAAGACTCAACCGAAGCTATAAAAAAACGTTTAGAGTCTATAAATTAATTAGGTTTAATTATTTTTTTTGTTTTGCTTACATACATTTCGGTAACATAGTAACCAATAAAAAATACAAGTAAGGCTAGTATAATTAAATTTTCTAACCAATGTTCAAACGGGTGTATCCAAATTTCTTTCATTAAATCCCATCTTCCAATTACTTCAATAAAATTCCAAAAAATAATTACAGTTGGCACCGCATATCTAATGGCGTAATCAAACTTTTGTATTTTAATTAATTTTAATGTTAAGTATAACGACCAAAACAAAGAGCCAAACGCTACAAAATAAGTTGCCGGGTGTTTATCACCAGCAATATCGTTATCGTAAACTAATAACAACACAATGTAAAATGTCCACAATATTACAATAGTTTCTATAAAAGTTAAAATTGCAAATGGTTTGTTTGAACTCGCTTCTTGTTTTATGTATTTTCTTAATCCAATTAAGTTTTGTACCCAAATAAAAAACTGACAATTAGTTTGTTTTAAAATAAAAAACACTAAAAAGGTTAATAATAAACCTAAAGATGACATCATAACTAAATATTCTGGTTTTGTGGCTATCTCACCATTTTCTATTAATGGGGCCACGTTTAATTTTTCGGCAATCCACACAAACGAAAACTCTACCCAGCCTGTCCACACCAAAACGCCCGCCAACAAACCATACAGTGTTGCAGCAAATTGATTTTTGTTTTTTATTATACCAATAATTAAACTTATTATACCAATAAAGCCAATTACAAAAGCACCAATAAATTTATAATGTTCAAACAATTTTTCGTTTAATACCATTAATGCATGGCCAATAGGCATAAACAATAAAACAATTAAAAACGAAAAAAAACCATATTTGTATGTTTTAAGCTTTGCAAACATAATTTAATTACCAAAAAATGAAACGTAAAAATACTCAATTATGATTAAAGAAAAAACGTGTTATTATTAATTAACGTTATTAAAAATTTTTTCTTGTATTAAGTCTTTTAAATACATTCGTTTTCCATTAAAACTAGCTGTTATAAACGCATCGGTATAACCAGCGTTTTTTACTTTATTTAAATAATCATCAGCCTCTAACCAAGTATTAAATGTTTTGTTTACAACAATTAATTGTATGTCACCCATAATTACTTCGGTTTGTTTACTTCCGCCTAAATTATTTAAATTACTGCTGTTAAAATTTTGTGGTTTTCTGTAAGCCCCAACCTGTACATTATATAATAATCCGGGCGCAGTATTTTTACCAATTTGTTCCATCAGTTTTTGTCTATCGGCAGCTGGATTACCAGTATTTAAATTAGAAATTGCGCTTTTACTTTCTGTGTTGCTTACATTGTTTTCAGTAGTGGTGTTATTTGCAACACTATTTCCTGATGATGTTTTTTCAAACATTCCCGGTTCAAGTTTTAATTTAATAGAATCTGCCGGAGTAACTTCAACCGTTTTTACTTTTGGTATTGTATCGGCATCGCCAAAGTTTATGTTTATTAATTTTTCGGCATAACCATCTACCCTGTTTGTTTTTACTTCATAAATTCTATCTCCTAATACGGGGTGATAATAATTTATTTTATAATTATATCCAGAGGGTACACTTATTAAATAATTACCTGATGATGAATTAGAAGTAAACTCTCCATACACCCTACCGTTATCTAAAAACACTTGTATTTTGCCTTCATAAGGTTTTAAATTTTCGGTAAGTTTACCTTTAACTACAGTTAGTATTGACTTTTTTGAGGTAATTGCTGGCTCTACAACATAAATATCTTTATCTCCTACCCCACCCTCTCTGGCGCTTGCGTAATATCCTCGTTTTCCATCAGCCGATAAAACATAATAAATATCATCGTCTGTTGTGTTTACTGGATATCCTAAGTTTGTTGGTGCTTTCCAGGTGCTATCAATATCGTCAATATCCGACATAAAAATATCATAACCACCCATACTGTTGTGGCCCATTGAGCTGTAAACTAATGTTCTGCCATCGGGGTGTAAAAAAGGCGCATCATCATCAAATTCAGTATTTATTGTTTTTCCTAAATTTTTTATTTTACCCCAAGTCCCGTTTTCTAGTAAAGTTGCTTCATATAAATCTTTACCACCAAAACCTCCTGGTTTTTCACTTGCAAAAATTAACTTACGTTGATTAGCCGATAAACTAACACTACCCTCCCAACTTTTAGAATTAACCTCTCCTTTTAATTTTTCTGGTTCCGAAAACTCTGTGCCCATTAACTTACACTCATATATGTCTCCCCCATCTTCTTCGTTAGATCTAAAAATAAATAATTTTTGACCATCGTTACTAATGGCTATTACCGCATCATTAGAAGCAGTGTTAATGTTTTGCAAAACTCTAGGTTCCGACCATTTGTTGTCTTTTTTTTGTGAAATTAAAATGTCTTCAAAATAAATCCCTAATGCGTTTTGTTTGCCGTACAAATCCCTTAAACCACCTAAACTTTTTACACCCCTATATGTAATTAACATGTTTTCTTCATCGGCTGTAATAACCGGCGAATACTCTGCACCCTTTGAATTTAAAGGTTCACCAAGGTTTTGAATATTTACTTTAATTGGGTTGCCAACTAATGCAAGCGCATTATCGTTATATTTATCGGTTTGTTTTAAAACTTTTATTTGCTCGTTTTTTAATTTATTGTTTGATAATAAAGTTGCAATTAAGTTTTTAGATTTTTCGAATTGATAAGTTTTGTGGTAAAGAATTGCAAAATAATAATCTAAATCAGCTGCTTTTTTATTTCTTTCTTTAACAGTATTTAAATATACTTCGGCAACTTTATGTTTATCAGAAACATATATTGCGCAAATACCAGTTAAATATTTTAAATATAAATCGTTAGGGTGTAATTTTAATAATGAGTCGTATCGCTCATAAGCAAAGGGATATAGCTTTTCTTCATAAAATGCATTTGCGCTTTCAAAATATTTTTGTTGGGCACGTGGCCAACTAGCAACATCAATTTCTTGTGCGTTAAGTTTAGTTATTAAACAACAAATAAACAGCAATACAAATTTATTTTTCATGTAGTTTAAAATAAATCATTTTAAATGTTTAATGTTTTATTGCGTTTAAGTTATTATTAACTAATAGGTCTTAATAAGATTTACATTGATTTTATTTGGATAATTAAGCAAAGTATATTTTTGTTTTATAAAGTTTATAATTTATATATTTTGTTTTTTATCATTTTTTGTAAATGCACAAAAAGACGTTTTAATTAAAGTAGAAACATTAACAAACGACAGTTTAAAATGTGTTTTTTTGTCGGGAGAAATAGAAAAAGAAGAGAACCCAAAAATTTGGTTAGTTTATAATAATTTACTAAAAACCATTTCAAACAAATCCAATAATTTAAATACTAATTTTTATTTTTATAAAACTTACCAATCAAAAGCAATTAACAATTATGCGTTTTACTTAGAGGGTTTTGGTAAAATTGATTCCGCCTTGTTATATTATTTCCAAACACTTGATTTACAGTTAGATATAAACAATTTTAATGATGCTGCAAACACATTAAACAATGTTGGACATATTTATTTAATGACGGGTAACTATGCGCTAGCATTAAAATATTTAAACAAGGGTAAAGCTTTAGCCACTAAAAGCAACGATAATTTAATGCTTGGAACCATATACAACAACCTTGCTAACTTGTACTTTGCAATAAACGATAATAATAATGGCTATGTGTTTACAAGAAAAGCTCTGCAAACCAGACTTATTTCTAAAGACTCATTAGGAATAGCAAAAGGGTATAATGGTTTAGCAACTGTTTTACACAGGTTAAATAAAAAAGATTCAGCATTTATTTTAATTAATAAAGCTATTAATTTGTTTAAACGCATAAATAACAAACAAAGTTTAGCAAATTGTTATAACAATTTAGGATTATTTTATAGAGACAAAAACATTCTTGATTCAGCAATATATTATTCAGATATTGCTTTAAATATTTTTAAGGAATACAATGATTTAACAGGGGTTGTTTTATGCAACATAGCCATAGGCGAACACTATTTTAAAAACAACAATTTTATTAAATCTAAAGCTAGTTATGTTGAAGCTTTAAGTTTAGCTAAAACCACAAAAAACCTAAAACAAATTGCAAAATGTGAATATGCATTAAGTTCTCTATATTTTAAAGAAAATAAATTTAAAGATGCCTATTTAAGTTTAAATAATTATTTAAACCTTAACGACTCAATACAAAACAATAAAATTAAAGTAATAAACGATTACGGAAATAAATCAGATACAATTAATACATCAACATTAAATAGCCAAACCAATAATTCTAATTTGCAACCAACCAACAATTTTGAACAACCCAACAGCGTTTTAAATTTAGTTTTGATTGCGCTTTGCATTATTTTGCTTTTTATCATAATCTTTTTATTTGTTAAATTAAAAAAACGTTCCACGTGAAACAATTTGAATTGCCAACCACGAGCAACTACTCATTTAAATTAATAACGAGCAATGATTTCGAGTTGTTCTCCTCTTTTAGAAAAAACGAAGACATAATGGCCGCTATAAACAAAGCGGTTGAAACTGATGAACAAATATATTCTAAACTTAATCTTTATTTACCTGAAAACAAGTCAAACGAAAACCTTTGGTGGTTTATTTATAAAAACGAAGCTTTAATTGGCAACTTCGGGTTAAAGGTAGATTATTTTCATAAAAGGGCAGAAATAGGTTATTGTCTTTTTAAAGAGTACTGGAATCAAAAACACATGAGTTTTGTATTACCCGTTCTTTTAAATTTTTCTTTTAACCAACTCAATTTACATTCTTTAGAAGCAAGAATTAATCCTGAAAATATACCCTCTAAAAAATTATTGCTAAGTTTTAATTTTATTAAAGAAGGATATTTTAAACAAGATTATTTTTATAATAATGCCTTTATGGATACAGAAGTTTACTCTATGTTAAAACAAAATTATGTTCCACGTGAAACAAATTAATTAGCCATGAACCAAATATCAAATTGCCCCATTTGCAAAAACCCAACCTTTACCCCTTTTTTAACTTGCAAAGATTATACTGTAAGTAACGAAAACTTTACTATTGTAAATTGCACAAAATGTAGTTTTAAGTTTACAAATCCTACCCCAAATTTTGATGTTTTAGGGAATTATTATAAAAGCGAAGATTATATTTCGCACTCAAACACAAGTAAAGGGCTAATCTCTAAACTATATAAAACCGTTAGAAACTATACCCTTAAAAACAAACTTAAATTAGTTGAAAAACATGTTTCACGTGGAACTTTATTAGATTATGGTTGTGGCACAGGAATGTTTTTAAATGTATGTAAACAAAACGGCTGGAAGGTTTGCGGAATGGAACCAGATGCTGGAGCTAGTAAAATAGCCACAGAAATGGGTTTAAACGTGTTTTCTGATAAAAATAGGGTAAACACTTACACCAACCACTCAAAGTTTAATGTAATAACTTTATGGCACGTTTTAGAGCATGTTACAGACTTAAACGAAACCCTAACTTTTTTTAAAGAAAATCTTGACAATAACGGCGTTTTAATTTTAGCGTTGCCTAATTATAAAAGTTACGACGCTAATTATTATAAAGAACATTGGGCAGCTTATGATGTTCCCCGTCATTTATATCACTTTGATGTAAACACAATACAAAATCTTTTAAAACTCTATGGTTTTTCGCTTGTTGAATCTTTACCCATGAAATTTGACAGCTTTTATGTAAGCATGCTTAGCGAAAAGTATAAAACAGGTAAAATAAACTATTTTAAAGCCTTTTTAACCGGCCTACAATCTAATTTAAAGGCAAAGTCTGCAAACGATTATTCAAGCACTGTTTATGTGTTTAAAAACATAAAATAAAACAAGCCCTTTTAATTTATATTTTAAAGCTTAATAAAAATTTAAAGAAAGAATTTGTGTCTTTAAAAGAAGTTTTAAATGTAATGAAACTCTTGTTCGCTATAATTTTTGTTTTTTTGAATTTTAATAATTTGTTTGGGCAATCATATTTTGCTTTTCCTGATAGCAATTGTGTTTGGTCTGTAGAAAATGTAAAGTATGTTATTAAAGGCGATTCTACTTATAATTCTGTTAACTATAAAAAGTATTACAAAACAACAGATTCTAGTTTAACTTTTGACTCGTTAAAGTTTGTTGGTTTAGTAAGGCAAGATAAACTAAACAAAAAAATATTTGGAATACCCGACACCTATTTTACAGAAGTGTTAATGTATAACTTTAATTTAAATTTAAACGATACCGTAAGCGTGAAGCCTCTAATTCAATACTTTTGGCAAACACACAGAAAACTAAAGGTGTTTTCAAAAGATAGTGTTCTTATAAATGGCCAATATAGAAACAGATTAAAATTAGGCGCAAGCTCGTTCCCGTTTCCTCCTCCACCCTGGATTGAAACTTGGGTTGAAGGAATAGGTAGCTCTTATGGCCCACTTTCTTCGGGCTTATCTGATCCGCCAGCCAGTTGCGATTGTTTCCCTACTTTATTGTGTCAAAAAGTTGGCTCTTTATCCGTTTACATTAATCCTATATACAACACTTGTTATAAGGCCATTTGCACAACAGTAAATATTTTTGAACAGGATAATATAAAAACACTTAACATATACCCCAACCCAACAACCAATGTTTTAAACATTGATGCAAATGTTAAAAGTGTTTTAGTTTACAATTCAAATTTACAGTTGGTTCAAAATGTTATGCTTAATAAAATTAACCCAACAATTGATGTTTCAAAACTACCAAAAGGTATTTATTTTATTAGAGTTTTAACCGATAAACAAATAATTGAAAAGAAAGTTGTGTTATTACCTAATTGATTTTAATCATAAAAACTATGCATATATTCAAAAAAAATCTCTTTATTGTTTTTATATACTGTTTTGTTTTTTTTGGTTGTAGTAAAAAACAAACACCTATTAATACTCAACCTAATACTGAATTTACAATTGGCACACTGGATAATAAAACTGGGTTTGATGGATGTGGTTGGACAATTGAAGTAAAAAACCCTGTAACAAATAAGGTAGAAGTTTTAGAGCCCACAAATTTAAACGCTTTTAACTTAACTTTAGTTTCGGGTAAAACAGTAAAGTTTACATATAAAACAATTGACAAATTTTCTGTTTGTATGCTTGGCCCAATTGTAGAATTAGAATTTATAAGTTATTATTAATTTATAAATACGAAAAGAATTTTACAAAGCTTTAAAAACAAAGCCTAAATCAGAAAAGTGTTTTAAAAAATGGGGTAGGGCAAAGCTTATGTTTTTTTCAGCTTTTATATTATCGTGAAACAACACCACGCTTCCTTCTTTTGTGTTTTTAAGCACGTTGTTTAAACAAGCCTGTGGCGATATTTTTTCATAATCGTAACTTATAACATCCCAAAAAACCACAGTATAACCCGCGTTTAAAAGGGCTTTATATTGGCTTCGTTTTAATTGACCATAGGGTGGTCTAAACAATTTATTGTTTACTAACGCTTCGCAGGTTTTTACTTCGTTTAAATAATCTTTTACATTAAATTGAAAGCCTTTGCTGTGAAACATAGTGTGGTTGGCTACGGTATGGTTTTCGCTTACAATTCTATCAAAAATAGTTTGGTGTTTTAAAATATTTGCACCTACACAAAAAAAAGTTGCTTTAGCGTTGTACGTTTTTAAAACATCAAGCACCCACCCTGTTAAACCCGGTATTGGGCCGTCATCAAAGGTTAAATAAATTTCTTTTTCTTTGGTGTTAATATTCCAAATACCTTTTGGGTAAATGCGCTTTAAAATGCGTTTGGGTTGTATTAATAATAAGTTTTTCAAAATTAGGGCAAATTAATTTTTAAACTACTCCTTAAAAATGCAATTTCATCTTTATAGGCGTTTACTAATTTATCTAAAACTTGTTTGTTTTCTTGATACAAATGCTCTATTTGTTGGTGGCCCACAGAATGATCGTTTAGTGTTTGCGTATAATTGTTTTCACCTTTTATTTCCAATAAATCGCCCAAACTTACTTCTAATACTGATTGAATTTGAATAATTCTTTCAAGTGTTATTGAGGTAGAATTGTTTTCTATTTTATTATAACCCGATACACTTAAGTTTAGTGTTTCTGCCATATATTCTAACGAATAACCTTTTGATTTTCTAATATTTTTAATTTTTAAAATAACTTTTTCTACAAATGTTTTTGGGTCTTCCTTTAACTGTTTTGCCATAATTGTTTAATTTATTGCCCTAAAAGTAAAAATAATATCTTAAAAGTAAAAACTAATTGTAATAAAAATTTTCAAGTTTGTTATAGGTTAATTTTTGCAACAAATAAAAATAAAAAATCACATGTACAATTACCAACAACTTAAAAACTAAAAATTATGAAAAAAACATACAACAAAATTAAATCATTAGCTATTATTTGTTCTCTTACGTTTAGTTTAAATGGAATTTCGCAAACTACACCAACTAATACTTTATCAACTACTCAAATTATTGGTTCTGCAACTGTAGATAGTATGTTTATTGCAAAAGATACTATTGTGGCTAAAAAAGATGTAAGGGTAGTTGGAGATTTAAAAGTTAAAGGAGATGTAAAATTAAAAGATAAATTAAAAGTTGATAATTTAGCTACGTTTAACGGTTTAATTAAAGCAAATGCGGGTATAGATTTAGGCAGTTCGTTTGGCATGAAAACTGGTATAACAGATATTAACGGCAATAATTTTATGCAAGTTGGTAAAACTTTTGGTGGATCAATTCTTCCCCCGCCTATTGTGTGTCCTGGCTCAGCATCAAATATGTGGTGGATGTCAAATTACGGAGGATACATTTCCCAAGCCTCGCAAGGAAGTATGAATGCAAGTTTATCTATGTGGACAGATTGGATTAACGGAAATGGACACATTGAAGCTCAGGGAACAAACAATATTGGCACAGCTAATGCCTTATTAATAAATTATTTTTGCGGTAGAGATGTAGGAATTAATAATGGACCAAATGGAGGTAATGTAAGTTTAGGCGGTAGTTCTAATCATGGTGTTTTTATGTACAGCCCTACTAAAATAAGAACTTACGATATCAATGCTTTTAGAATAGAAAATCCGAATAATAATAAAACTACATTTTATGTTAGTACAGCTGGTAGAACAATAATTGGGGAACAAACTCAAACAACAGGTTCTCATAACAATGCAATTTTAACCATAAATGGTAAAGCGGTAGCAAAAGAAATTATAGTAACCCAACAAAACTGGGCAGATTATGTGTTTGCTAAAAACTATAGTTTAATGAATTTAGATAAATTAGAAGCATACATTAACACAAATAAACATCTACCAAATGTACCTAGTGCTAAAGAAATTGATAAAGACGGTCTAAACCTTGGCGAAATAAATAAAATACAAATGGAAAAAATTGAAGAATTAACCCTGTATGTTATTCAATTAAAAAAAGAATTGGATATACTGAAAAAAAACATAAAACAATAAATTATTAATATAATAGTTAATAATTTATGAAAAAGCTGTTTTATTTAATTCTTATGATTTCATTTAATGTTAATTTGTTATTGGGCAACGATTCCATACCCAAGAAGCATAGAGTTTTTATTAATACTTATCCCTCAAATATGTTTGTTGGAGATTTGTCATTAGGATTAGAATATTGCTTTAAGTCTTTTAGACAGGAGGTATCTATCTTTTACAAAATTTACGATGTAGAGCCGTATTATTCTTTTAATAACGGTTATAGAATTAACTATAACTTAGGCTATAATTTTATCAATAAAGACAAGCTTTTACTTGGCGCAAATTTAATTTTCTCAAATCAAAAAAAATATTTTGAAAATAAAAACAAAGTACCATACTTTATTGATAATGAAAGCTCGAACACATTCGATAAAAGTATTTATAATGTTAGCTATAAAGACAAATATACTGGAGTTGGAATAGGCTTAAATGGTATAATGAAAATTTATAAATCATTTTGTTTAGGCATGAGCCTAAATGTTTTGTATTTAGAAGGTAATAGTTCCAAAAACATTAATTATCACGTTCAAGGTCCGATCGCAACAGACCCTAATGACCCTTTATTTCTACCACTTGTTACTCCGTATAGTATTACTCAAAAAACAAAAAAAATTCAACCTAATATTTTAATTAAAATTGCTTATGAAATTTAAATTATTTTTCATTTTGTTCTTTTGTGAAATATATGTTTTTTCGCAAAATAATCTTATTCATAATTCTAGTTTTGAATTTGCTGAGTCTGGTCAACCATTATTAACACCTTGTAAAATTGGCTTAGCAGATTTACTTGACGTTTGGGAAACTGATGATTTCTTTGGCGGTGTTTGTACATACAAAAAATGTGATGGTCCTCAAAATTGCGAATGCAAAGCTAATTGTAAATTTCATTCTCCAGACTGGTTTGTAAATAACTCTTTATATTGTAATGCAGCTGAAAGAGCTGATTCAAATCAAAGCCCACAAATAGTTCAGCCAAAAACGGGAGAAAAATTTATTGGATTTAGAACGAAAGAAATCATCCAACAAAAATTTTTTAATAGCTCTCCAATACAAGGTGGAAAAACTTATGTTTTTTCAGCATATGTTAGAATTCCAAAACCGCCACAACTTAATAAAATCCCAATTGGTTTGTATAATTTTTATTTTACAAGAGGTTGGCCTGCTGGCTGTAACTTCGGCACTCCAATTAGTCAAGGTTCCATAGTAAATTTTTTTGATTCAAATGATAATATAGCTTTAGATATTTTTTTATCGACAAGTAAAATAAAATATGCAGATGGATTAATTTTAACTTGTAATTCAACAGAAGCATCGGATTTAAAGAACGGCAGTAATAATATAGCTAAACTAAATACGTTTAATCTTAATATTGCAACTCATGCTCCTTTAATGTGGCATAGAATTAATTTTGAATTTGTATGTCCAAGTAATCACAACTATGATTGGTTTGCTATGGAGCTTAACAATAGTTTAAGTTTTGGTTCTAGTGCTTATTTATTAGTTGACGATGTTTCAATAGTTGAAAAATGCGAGTTAGAGAGCACAAATACTAGTGGTATTCCAAATCCTTTAATTGCATCTGCAGTAAGTAACAATTGTTCGCAAGGGCAAGTTAGTAATATTCAAAATGTAAGCAATTTAAAAATTGAAGTTTTTACTCTCCATGGTCAACTGATACGAGTACAGCAATTTTTTAGTATAAACGGTTTTGCTAGCCCACGTTATTGGGATGGTAATACACAGGCTCTTTCGCCCGCAGCACCCGCAACTTATATTTTAAAAGCCACTTGCACTAATGCGTGTGGCACATTCACATTTGCTGAGCAAATATTTCATACTTGTTCTTTTGCTTCAAATCCGCCTGATGTTCTTGCAGAAGAAGAGTTTAAACCTTGTTGCGAAATAAATCATTACTTTAACAATAAAACATTTGGTACAGTATCAGGGCTTCCACATCAATACTTTTATCATCCAAAATCAGGAATTTATGTGAATGATTGTAGTTTCACAACCGGAGGTGTAACAACACTTAAAGCGGGAAAAGAAATTGTATTTACTGGAGAAACTCAAATAACAACTCACCTAAGTGTAAATTTTCAAGCTATTATTGAAGAGTGCTCTGATGCGCATAGATTAGCTCAAACAACGTTAACAGATAAAGACTTTGTTTTTTATGAATCAAATGGAGTTGAAGACAGTAGTAATGATATTCCCAAATTAAATAGCAATAAATATCTAATAAACACGTTCAAAATTTTACCAAACCCTAACAACGGTAATTTTAAAGTTATTTTAAATTCTAATTCTGAGTTGCCAAATCTGTTAACCGTATTAGATTATCAAGGTAAAGAATTAATGCGGATTGATAATCCAAGTGAATATGAATTTAATTTTTCGCTCAATAATTTAACTAAAGGCTTGTATCTTATAAAAGCTCATTATAAGAATAATGTTGTTTCACAAAAACTAATTATTCAATAGTTAAGGTTTATTTAGTAACTGTTTAAATTTTATTCCATTTTTCTGTTATAGTATACTTAAAATGTCATATTGAGCGAAGTCGAAATAGACGGTTCTCGACTTCGCTCGAACCGACATAATATTTTCTCAATATAAAATTAAACAGTTACTTAAATCTACATAGTCGCCCCTCAAATAATCTGAAAGCATTGATATTAGAAGGCTTGATTTCCCGTCTACAGCAGGCAGGTTTGGTTCTTTTGTATCAAGACAAAACAACGAAGACAATTTTAAAAAACACTTTTTAAGTATCGACTATTTTAAGTAACGCTGTTTAGCATCAGAAAACGTTGGGAAATTATTGTGATGCCAATTCATAATAACTGTTCCGTTTTTCATTAACATTAAACCGGGGTTGCTTCTAATCATTGTTTTTAAAACGGTTCCGTCAACAGTTAAAAAATCAACCAGTAAATTATGTTTGTGTTTAAACTCGTCTATTTGTGTTGGGCCGCTTGCTGTTAAAGCAACAACCTTGTTTCCGTTTTGTGTTGCTAGTTTATAAAAGTCGTTTATTTTTGCAATAAGCGTTGGGTTTTCGTTTGTTTTAGCTAAATCGTAAGCAACAATCCAAAAACTATAATTAGTATCATTTAAAACACTATCAGTAACAGAACTTCCGTTTAAATCGGTTACCGTAAAATCGGTAATTTTTGGTGCATCAACAGCCTCTTTAACAATAATGTTTTCGGTTGCAACCCATTTCCAGGTTATTGTATCTTGCCAAGGATAATTTTTTAAATTAAAATGTTCTTTTTTACCTGTTTTTAAATTTTCGTACACAAATCCGGTTTCAATTACTGCGGGTTGATAAGTGGGCGATTGTTTCATTTGCTCTTTAATGTTGTTGCCAATTTTATAGGCCCTAAAATCAAACAAAGGTAAATTTCTTATGGTGTATATTGGAAAAGCAACCGAAAAAAACAAAGCCAATACAAATAACGAAAATGTAAACAATGGCGGAACCAATTCGTTAATGTTATCTTTTCCGGCAATAAGTAGTGTTATTAAAACTAATAAAACTACGTCTTTCCAAAAACTGGTCCATGGTTTTAAAACTAAAAAATCGCCAAAGCAACCGCAAGTAGTTACTTTATTAAAACATGCGCTATAAAAGGTTAAAAAGGTAAAAAACCCAATTTGAGCAAACAACAACCAAAGCGTTAAGCGCGGTTTAAACCCAATTAAAAGCATTGCGCCTAAAATAATTTCGCTTCCGCAAAGTATTGCAGATAAAGGAAGAGAAATGTGTGCTATGCCCTCAAATAAACCCGATGTAAATTGAAACGCGCCTCCGCTAACCGCTTCTTTAAAAACTTCAAAATACTCTTCAAGTTTATAGCTAAAACCCACTGGGTCGTTAGCTTTAATAAACCCCGAAAAAATAAACAAACCACCAACTAAAATACGCGAAATGTGTGTTAACCAAATTAATTTTGCAAGTTGTTCTGCCAGGTTTACAATTATTAAAAGCAATGCAAGTATAACCACTAAGGTGGTTTTACTAAAACAAACCGGACAAATAAAATACAAAAGCGTTGCAATCGCAACTGACCATAAAAACCTAAAAAATTTTGATGCTATAAATTTTTTCATTTTAACCGTAAAGTTATTGCTTTACTTTAATACTTACAAAACTCTTTTTATTAATAATAAAGTGTGTTTTGTTAATTGTTTTGTTTTTCAATAAAATCTAGTAATTCGCTTTCTGATTGTTTGTAAGAAAAAACACCCGCTACTTTTCTGTAATTTTGTTTGTCTGTACACTTAAAATATAATTGTTTACTACAATCTATTTTTTCTCTATCGTGTAAAAAAGAGTTTAGTATTTTGCTTGCGGTTTCGGTGCTTACACAATAATTGTTGTATGTTTTTTCAAACAACAAAACGCGCTCACCGTCGTTGCCACAAGCGTTTAATTGTTCTATAAATAAATTTGTAACAGTTAAATCGGATTCGGTTTTACAATCGTTATAAATAGTGTTTTTTTTGTTTTTTAGTTCTTTTATAAAGCTAGCCAATTCGTTTTTACTGGCTTCGTATTTAAACGAATTGTTTAAGAGTTCTATGTTGTTTTTATCTACAATACTAGGATAGGCAAACTTTAAAAGTTTTAAACGTTCAACTTCAAAATCAACAAAACCAAGTAAAAATTGAGTTTGTTTTATACTAACACAATTGTTTCTAAAAACATTTTCTAAAACAGAATATTTTTGATCGGGTGTTTGAGTTTTACTAAGTATAATAACAGCGTAACCACTATAACTGTCTGGCATTGGTTTAGAGCAACCTTCTTTTGGTATGTTGTAAAAATATTCGGGTTTATCGTTTTTTATTTCACAAAAACGCTCAAGCGTGTTGTTGCTGTATTTGTAACTAGTGTCTATTATAGGCTTTGGTGGTATTTTTAAATAAACCGTACTATCTATTTTAAACGCGCTTAAAAACGTAAGCGATTTGTTGTTTTCGTTTAACAAATAACTAAACTCTGTGTTGCTGGTTTTTTCTTTTTTGTTTAATAAATATACCGTTTGTGTAAAAGAACCAATGCCTTCAACAGAAATGTTTAACAAAACGGTATCTTTAAGAGTGTTACTAAACGAAACAATTGCTTGAGGTGTTTCATTAACTGTTTTGTTGTTTACACTAACTTTAATTCTTTGGGTTGAACTAATTATATTTAATTTGTTTTGAGCTGATAATGCATAACAAATAAAAAACAGAATTATTGCTAAAAAATGTTTCATTTTACTTAGCAAAGATAACAAAACGCTTATACGTTACATAAATACATTTTACCCGGCTTGCTTTTTATAATTCCATTAAATTCTAATTGAAGCAATGTTGCTGCTACTTTACTAATGGTTAAGCCGCACAAATAACAAACCTCATCAATATGTAGTTCCTTTTTTGAACTAAAGGCATCAAGTATTCTTTTTTCTTCTTCGTTTATGTTTAGCATTAAGGGCACTTGTATTTGTTTGTTGTTTTTATTAGTGATGTTTTCCCATTGTAAAGCATGTAATAAGTCTGCGGCGTTTTCTATTAACCCGGCTTTGTTTTGTTTAATTAAACCATTACAACCTTCAGCAAGCGCATCTCCAGCTCTACCAGGAAAAGCAAAAACATCTTTATTATAACTGTTTGCAATGGTTGCGGTAATTAAGCTACCACCTTTTTGTTTACTTTCAACAATAACAAGGGCATCGCACATGCCGGCAACTATACGGTTACGTTTAGGAAAGTTAACTGCATCGGGGTTGGTTTGGCTTATAAAATCTGTTAATAAGCCACCCTGATCAATCATTTTTTTAGCTATACGTTCGTGTGCGTGTGGATATATTCTGTCTAAACCATGCCCTAAAACCCCTACTGTGTTTAAGCCTATATCTAATGCCACTTTATGTGATAAAATATCTACACCATAAGCCAAACCACTCACAATCAATATCCCGCTATCTTTTAATTCTTTTACAAACTCTTCGGTAATTTGTTTACCATATTCACTTGGTTTACGGCTTCCAACTACAGCAACAATTTTTTCGCAATTTAAATTTGCATTTCCTTTGTAATAAAGCATTATAGGCCCGTCGCTACAATTTTTTAATCGTTTTGGGTAGTTTTCATCAGTAAAAAAAAGAGGCTTAATTTTATATTGCTCAATAAATTTTAGCTCTTCTTCAGCCCTTTGTAATACCGTTTTTCCATTACATAAATTATTTGCAATTACTCCTCCAACACCCGGTATTTTTGTAAGCAAACCCTTTTTTTGTTTAAAAACATCTTTAGCGCTGCCGCAATAAGCTAAAAGATTTTTAGCTGTAACATCGCCCACCCCTTCAATTAAGGTTAATGCTATTTGATATTGTGTTTCGTTTAAAATAGACGAGTGGTTTTTGTTTTTATTAATACTTTATTACCTTGTGTGCTTAATTATTACGCATAATGCACAAAACTACATTTAAATTTGTATTGGTTCTTGCTTTAATTTGTAGCAATTTATTTTTATTTAGTCAAAACAACCTGCAAGGATATGTTATTGATGCAAAAACAAACGATACTTTAATTGGCGCAACTATTCAGTTAAACACACAAACAGCTACGTTATCAAACCAAAAAGGTTTTTATGAGTTTGCCGGATTAAGTGGAGATTACACTGTTTCTTGTAGTTTTATTGGTTACAAAAAAACAAAACAAAAAATTACTATAAATAGTAACGAGCCGTTTTCATTAAATTTTTATTTATTAGAAGAAAACACATCTTTAGATGAAGTTGTTGTAAGTGCAGGAAAATACGAACAAAAGCTTAGTGAGGTTACAATTAGCATGGAGGTTATTAAACCCAGTTTATTAGAAAACAAAAACATTACAAATGCAGATGCGTTAATGAATCAAGTACCTGGCGTTACCGTTAATGATGGACAAGCAAGCATAAGAGGCGGTAGCGGATTTAGTTATGGCGCCGGAAGTAGAGTTTTAGTTATGGTAGATGAAATGCCAATGATTAGTGCTGATGCGGGCGATGTAAAGTGGAATTATTTACCAATTGAAAATGTTGAACAAATTGAAGTGATAAAAGGCGCGGCTAGCGCATTGTTTGGAAGCAGTGCGTTAAATGGCGTAATTAATTTACGAACACAATATGTTAAAGATAAGCCCATAACAAAGCTAACAACTTATTTTGGTAGTTACGATGCGCCTAGGCACACCGTTAAACCATGGCAAGGAAGCTCACAATTCCAATCTGGTATTAATTTTTCGCACGCACAAAAGTTAAATAATTTTGATTTAGTTATTGGTGGCCATATGTTAGATGATAAGGGGTATAGGTATTTAGAAACAGAAAGTAGAAAACGGTTTAACGCAAACGTTAGATATAATTTTAGAAAAATACCTGGTTTAAGTGTTGGGGTTAACGGAAACTCAATGAACACAAACGGGGGATTGTTTTTTTTGTGGCAAAATTATGATAGCGCATATTTTCCTTCGGGCTTAGATTTACAGCGGTATAATAATAATAGATTAAATATAGATCCTTTTGTTTCTTATTACCACAACAACTCTAAAATAAGTTTACGAAACCGTTATTTTAAAACGAATAACACCAATAATAAAAACCAGGGCAGTTATGCCGAGTTGTATTATTCTGAATTACAAGGACAACACCGCTTTAACAATGGTTTAAACTTAACATCGGGTTTTGTTTATATGCAACAGGTTGTTTTAGGTGGCGTGCTTTATGGTACACATAAAGGAAGTAACCGCGCATTTTATTTACAAGCCGATAAAAAATTTTTTAATAAATTAAATTTATCGGGCGGAATTAGAGCAGAGTATTTTAATGTTGATACCGCACAAACAAACGGTTATTTATTAATGATGAAACAAAAAGGAAAACTTCCTTTTCAACCTGTTGCAAGATTGGGTTTAAATTACGAGGTTGCCGAATTTACTTTTTTAAGAGCTTCGGTAGGCCAGGGTTACCGTTTTCCTACGGTTGCCGAAAAATTTATTAGCACTTCGGTTAGCGCATTAAACATTTACCCAAACCAAACCTTACAACCCGAACTTGGCTTTAGTGGCGAGTTTGGAATAAAACAAGGATTTAAAGTTGCTGGCTTTAAAGGTTTTATTGATGCTTCGGCGTTTTATAATAAATTTAAAAACAATGTTGAGTTTGTGTTTGATATTTATAAACCAGCAGGCACAGGCACACTTTCGTTAGACCAAGTTACTAAATATGCAGGGTTTAAATCTCAAAACGTAAATACCGCACAAGTTTTAGGTTCCGAAATTTCGATTGGCGGTACAGGTAAAATTTTTGGCATAAACGCAACATTACTTGCTGGTTACACATATATGCAACCAACTTACGCAACTTATAACCCTTTAAAAGACACTTTGGGTTTAGCAAATAATAGCTATTTAAAATACCGACAAAAACACTTAGCAAAAACAGATATTCAATTAGAATATAAGTGGTTTGCTTTAGGATATAGTGTTAGGTTTCAAAGTAAAACTTTAAATATAGATAGACGATTTGTAATTAGTGTATTACACGAGCAAAACGATATACCAAATGGAGTTAATTTTGATGACTTTCCATCAACTTTTATTTTACCAGGGTTTAAAGAAAATTATCACGAGTTTGAAAAAAGTGTAATTATTCACGATGCCAGGGTTTCTGCAAACTTAAATTCTAATTGGAAATTATCGTTTATTGTAAATAATTTAACCAATGTTCAGTATCAAGCAAGGCCAGGCGATTTAAGGCCCCCAACACAATATGTTATTCAAATAATGATAAAACTTTAACCCATGAAAAAAAGTTTTTTATTTATATTTTTTATTTTGGTATTTATGTTTTTAAAATCTCAATCCGCCATTAACATTGCTTTTTACAATTGCGAAAACTTTTTTGATACCGTAGATAATCCAAAAATAAACGACAATGAGTTTTTACCAAACGCACAAACAAAATGGGACACTAAAAAATATTTAAATAAAATAAAAAAAACAGCACAGGTTTTAGATAGTACTGTTTTGGGTATTGGGTTGCCAGATGTAATGGGTTTTTGCGAAATAGAAAACGTTACAGTTTTAAACGATTTAATAAAACTAAGTCAGTTAAAAGCCCGTAAGTATAAAGCATTTGCTAGTACAGGTGTTGATGAAAGAGGAATAAACGTTGGTTTAATTTACGATGAAGATCTGTTTACGTTAATTACAAATGAAGAAGTTAACGCAACAAATTATAGTATAGCAGATTATAAAACAAGAAACATTTTACATGTTCAATTAATACACAAAACAACAAAAGAAACATTTAGTTTTTTTGTAAACCATTGGCCGAGTAGGAGAGATGGAGAAGAAAAAACGGAGCCTAAACGTTTGTTTGCCGCACAACAATTAAAAAATAAAATTAATGAATTAGAGAATAAAAACTCTCAATTAAAAATAATTTGTATGGGCGATTTTAATGATACACCCACAAATTCTTCGGTTGCTAAAATTCTTGATGCCGTGAGTAAACCTAAAACTAAAAACCAATTATTTAATCCGTTTGCCGAACTTGCACTAAACGGAAAAGGATCTCATTATCACTCTGGCAACTGGCAAATGTTCGATCAAATAATTTTAAATCAAAATTGTTTAAACGGCAAACAATTTACTTTTAAAAAAGGCAACGCTTTTGTGTTGGATAAAGAGTTTGTTTTGTTTGAGAATTATAAAACAGGCGAAAAAAAACCGAACAGAACTTATGGTTTTGGTAATAAATACTACAACGGTTACAGTGATCATTTAGCTGTTTACCTTATATTAAATTAGTTTTAATTTAATTTCGGTTCCTGTTTTAAGTGCAGCATTATTATATAAAAGTATTTCGTTTTCGTTTTTTGTTGAAGCTAAAATTTCAAAACATTTACCATTAAAAAAACAAGATTCTATAATTACACCGCTCCGCTGGATTTTGAGCAATAGCATAGTGCGAAGCTAATCCTGCGGTTTTTTACAATAAATTGTTATTAGTGGTTGACTTATGGGTTTTAACGCTTTGTTTTTGCTCTTGCATTAATTAATAATTTTAAAAAGTTTTTATGTAAATTACAAATCCTATATGAGTTACATTTTAGTAATGGGAATGTTAAAAATCCTTCGCAGCTTTGTTAATAGAGATAAATGTTATAATTTATTATTAAAAAAGTCAGCTAAACTAATCTTATGTATTTTAAGAAGTACAATTAAACTTCTAAATGTAAGATTGGTTTTGCCTTTTTCGATTCGCCAATATTGCATGCGTGATAAGCTATTTTTTATAGCAAAATCTTCATAACTACCATAACCATTTTTTATTCTTAGCTTTTGTAGTTTTTCACCTATTTTTTTAAGTTCTTTTGCTTCGTTTATCACATGACAAAACTCAGAAAATACATCAAAAAATATTACAACAAATAATTATACATCTTTTAAGTAAAAATATTAATTTTTTTACTACATTTGTTAAACAAAGCTAATTTTTGTAAATTAGTTATATGAAAAAAATAAAGCTTATTATATACTTTTTGATAATAAACTACACATGTAAAGCGCAACAAAACTTAGTACCTAATGGGAGTTTTGAGGATACTTTGATGTGCCCTACATCTTTAAATGAAACTATAAAGTGTAAAAATTGGTTTGATTTAAATAACTGTTCTTCAGATTATTTCAATTCCTGCACTACAAGTTCACTTATAAATGTTCCATCTAATTATTTCGGATTTCAGCAAGCAAAATCAGGCAAAGCATATTGTGGGTTTTATACTTACTTCAATAATTCTGTATCAACTTCACCTTATCGTGAGGGAATATATACAAGATTAATGAATAAACTCGAAATCAATCAGACTTATCATATAGAATTTTTTTTGAGTCTAGCAGACAGTATGAAATATGGGATTAAAAACATTGACGTTGCATTTACAGACACTATAAATCCATCCTTTGTGGTGTGTTCTGGAAACCCTTCAACACTAATACCTATAAGTTTATCGCATCAAAATTATTACCTTGAAAAAAACACTTGGATAAAAATCGAAGGTGATTTCGTTGCAAATGGGAATGAGAAATATATGGTAATTTCAAATTTCAATAACGATAATTTTACTGATTATATTGTAATTAACCATGTAGTTACATCAAATACTGATTATTTAGGAGCATACTATTATATTGATGATATTAAATTAGAATTAAAGGACACAGAAAATATAAGTGAGGAGATAATTTTTACCCCAAACAATGATGGGTTTAATGATTATTTTGAAATTAATACAAAAAATTATAAAGAGTTCCGCTTGATGATATACAATAGATGGGGAAATACAATATACTCATCAAGTTCATATTCAAAATGGGATGGTAAATACAAATCAAACAATTGTCCTAGTGGTACTTATTATTTTTTGTTTGAAGGAAAGAATATAGATGATAAACAAAAAATTCACAAAGGTTACATACAGCTAATAAACTAAAATAATAAAATATGAAAACAAAAACATTATTTGCAGCGATGGCTTTGAGTATAGCTTTAAAATCTCAAAATTGGCAGTTAGGCGGAAACCCCTTTCCGCTTAATAACACCAACAACTTTCTAGGTTCCGCCACAGGCAACAACACATGGCTACGTATGGGTGTTAACGGCAGCCAAGATATTTTTATAGATAATAATCCTGCGCAATTATATACAGGCAGTGCGGCCAGTGGTGCATTTAACCAAGGTGGGCATTGGATTGGCCTGGGTCGTGTTTTTACACCTCAATTAGGTCCCGGCGCTTTTCCTATTTTTGCACCTAAAGCACATTTACATATACATGGTAATAATACAACAGGGTCATTTGGGTTTACAGGAGGAATTAGAAACTGGTTTAACACAGGCGTTTTAATGACAGAAAATAGTGATGGAATGTATGTTGGTTTAAGAAGTTTAGCCCCAAATACCAGCTATGCGGTTGTAAATTGGAGCGATGATGCTTTTGGGGGAGCAGGAACAGATTTTTTAAGTTTCAATTTTACTGGTGGCCCAAGTGTACTAGGCAGTTCAGTTAACGGTATGGAGTTAGGAAGATTTAATCCTACTCCAAATTCTGGTTCTTTTGGGGTGGGTAACTTTCAATTTATAAATGCATTTGCCGAACCAACTCGCAGGGTAGAGATTTTAGATGCTGAGCCTAACACAGGATTAAATGCCAATCGTCCTCAACTTCGATTAACATACGCTTACAATGCCAACCCGGTAAACGGTATTTTTAGTGAGTTTCAAACCACTAATTTAGGAGATTTATACTTCAATGCCAGATCTAATTCAAATTTAAGACGTTTTGGGTTTCATACAAATACTCCAAATAATACAGTAGAAATTGATGCATTTGGAAGCAGTCCAATACCTTTATTTCCAAGCGGAAGTAGTGGTTTAAGGTTTACAAGATTAACCGCCGCAAACACACCACAAGCAAACCCAGGTAACGGAGTTTTAACGGTAAATGCAAGTGGAGATATAATTTATGCAATACCACAATTTGGTTATCCATGCTCTAATCCGTTAGGAGTTTTTTTTACTGGGTTTACACAAGACAGAAGCGTTTTTAATGGTAATTTCAACTTTTGGTTTTCATCATTAAATAATCAATCAGGTGGAGTTGGGGTTGGAGGACAGCCTGCATCAACTCCATTTTGTAATGTAGGCAATACTTTTGAGGTAAGCGCTAATTTAAAAGGGAAATATGGTAATACAAATGCAAGCGGAGTAAGATTAACAAAACTAACAAGTGCTAGTCCAATCATTGCTAATGGTGTAAATGGTGTAAATAGCACAAAATGGAATTCCAAACAAAAAGTGGACAAAAATTTATTAACATTAAGCTGCATTTTTTAAGTTATTATTAATTGATTTTTGATACTCTAATATAGTTAAATTATTTAAATGTTTATGCCTTCGTTTTGTG
>JAIUNM010000022.1 GCA_020162035.1 Bacteroidota bacterium
TGGGGCTGTTGCTACCAAACTTGTATTACTAAACTGGCATACGTTTGGCGTTAAGTTTATTGCAACTGGGCTTGTGGCTACTACAGATAGATTGCTTACTGCTGTTGATGTACATACAAGAGTGGTTGTATTGGCAGTAAATGTTGCAGTTGCGGTATAATTACCAGCATTGGTAGGCATTAAATTTGTTAAATTTGCAGTTTGACCTAAGTTGGTAAAACCAGCAGGGCCAGACCAACTATAAGTATTTGCGCCATTTGCACTAGCAGTTAATGTAACATTTGCGCCTTGACAAACTGTACTATTACTTACTGAAATACTTTGAGTTTGTATAACTAAAGCTGATGTTGACGAATTAGCTGTACAAATAGCACCATTTGTAAAAGTATTTGTTATTAATAAATTATAGGTGCCCGAATTTGTTCCTTGTGAATTAGCTAAAGAAGGTAATTGTAAGTTACTTGTAAAAGCTCCAGGCCCAGTCCAACTATAAGTGGTAGTTCCTCCTTGTAAAGGCCCAACTGTATTATTTGCAACTGTTAAATTAAGCGCAGAACCTGAACACACAGGCCCGTTGCTGCCTATAGAAGTAATAGTTGGTGTTGCGTTTACAGTTACAGCAACAGTTTTAGAACCTACGCATCCATTTTGTGTACCACTTAAAGTATAAGTTGTTGTTACACTTGGCGTTGTTGTAATACTTGTTGTGTTAGCACTCCCTGGCATCCATGTATAAGTAGTTGCTCCACCACCTAAAATTGTTAAACTAGTGCCACTACAAACGTTAGTTGCAGATGCAACTGTAGTTATAGTAGGCGTTTGACAGCAATTGTAATACATAAAAATACGCCCAATACTAAAGTTTACCTCGCTCCAAATATTAGCCATATTTGCTCCACCAGCTATACAAGCTTGCATTCCACTTCGTCTAAATGTGGCAGGAAAACCAGCAATATTTGAAACAAAATTTACTCCGTCATAAGAATTAATGCAGTTTCCAGCTCTTGCACCATATACCCCTATAATATCGCCTGCAGCAATAGGAATATTACAAGCCACAGTTGCTGTAGGCGCTGCGCCCGTAATTGTAAATAATTGAGTAAAAGCATTTGTTGTACCAGGGAAAGCAGGGGGAGCAGCAGCATTAAATCTAACAACCCTAATATGTTGTGGTTGCCCAGCAGCTCCAGCAGCATCTGGTGGTATATATAATTGACAAATTGTAAAATTAGTTGGCGAAGTGAAATGATATCCACGTACCATACTTGTAAATTGACTAGATTGAGGTCCAACAGGTATTTGTGTTTGTGCAGATAAACCTAAACTTAACCCAACTACTAAAACTATTGATAATAAATTTTTCATTTCTTTAATTTTTAAAATTGAGTTACAATATCTTTTCTGTTTTTAAATACTTCAATAACAAGGTTGCCGTTAGCTTCTATCCAATTAGCAACTGTTGTTTTTTGATTAGAGCTTAAAACATTAACATTTCCAATTTTTGGGAAATTAGATTTTCCTATTAAGATAGCTGCTTCGTTATCTATAATAGCATTAGTTTTATTTAATAACTCATTACAAACTAATGTAAAAACTTTATCGTAATTATATGTATATCCGGTAGTTGCATCACTAGGCGCATTGCTATTTGGGTTGGCTTGTGCTTTAATAAAATTAAAACTTGCAATAAAAATTAAGGTATATAGTAATTTTGTAAACATAATTTTATAATTTGTATAAAGTTACGTTTTATTAGCAACAAAGAAAAATTACTAACTCATTAAAACAATGGGTTCCCTAACAAAAAGCTTAGTTTTAATCAGTTTTTAAATCTAAATAAATTTAGTTAATGTCTTTAACTAAATCGTTTTTTGTAAACAACCTTACAGGATAAAATGCTGCAACAAAACCAATAACCATTATTAAAGAAAAAATCCAAAAAAAGTCGTTTAATCTTAATTCTATAGGATAGTATGGCACCACAAATTCGTCGCCAAATTTTACTAAATGAAATTTTACTTGCAAAAGGCAAACTATTAATCCTAAAGCCAATCCAATTAGTGCTCCAACTCCTGTAATTAGTAATCCTTCACGCATAAATATTTCTCGAATTTGTTTTAATGATGCGCCTAAACTATACAAAGTTTTTATGTCTTTCTTTTTTTCGATTATTAGCATGGTTAAAGCACCAATTATATTAAAAGTAGCTATAATTAAAATAAAAGCCAATATTATAAAAGTGGCTAATTTTTCTGTTTCAAGTGTTTTAAAAAGTACATCGTTTAATTGATATCTATTTTTTACTTCATAATTATTGCCTAAAATATTTTGAATTTGATTTTGAACTTCATCTATTTTATTTTCATCGCATTTTACTTCTATACTAGAAACTTTAACAGAGTCATCAAACAAATATCTTGCTGTTTTAATATCTACAAAAACAAATTGATAATCAAATTCATCATTTATAGAAAAAATTCCTTGGGGGCTAACATAAATTTGATTTAATTGCTCATCCATTGTTAAACCAGATGATTTTCCTTTAACCGGACTATATAAAATAAGTTCATTTACATAGCCATTTAAATTTATGCCTAATTGGTTGGCTATTCCTTTTCCAATAATAACAGTATTACCATTATTTTTGTTTTCTAAATCTGAATGTCCTTCTGTTATTGCTGTTTTAAATTTTGTGACTTTTGAAAAATTGTTATCAATACCTTTAACTGTTACTAAAGTTTGTTTGTCGTCATTTTTAAGTAAAGCTTTATCTGTTAAGCAAAAACAGGTATTTTGAACTCCATTAATAGTTTTAATTGCATTTAACTTTTCATTAGTAACATTAAATGTTTTTTCGTTTTTAATTGTAATTTTTAAGTCTGGTTCAAGCGTATTGTATAAATTAGCAACAATACTTGTTAAACCATTCATTGCACTTAATATAATAACTAAAGCAGCAGTTGTAATAGCAATTGCAATAATACTTATCCAGCTTATTACATTTATTGCATTATTACTTTTTTTTGAAATTAAATACCTTTTAGCTATGTAAGTAGAAAAATTCAAATTTATTTTTTCAATAAAGCTTCAATTTTCATTGCATAATCTAAAGAATCATCAATAAAAAAAGTTAAATCAGGCACAACCCTAACTTGTTTTCCTATTAATAAACCAAGTTTTTTGCGGATGGGCGTTTTATTTATTTCAACTAATTTAAAAACCTCATCTCTGTTTTTGCCCATAATACTTAAATAAACTTTAGCGTAGCCTAAGTCAGGGCTAACTCTTACAACTGTAACCGTTATAAAACCTCCGCCAAATAGATTACGAGCCTCACTTCTAAAAATTTCGGCTAATTCTTTTTGCAGTAATTTATTTACTTTTTGCTGTCTTACACTATCCATAATGTAAAGGTAATGAGAAATTTTGTAGTATATTCGTTCTTTAATTATAATTATACTTTTTAGTTAATTTAATTAATAAGAAAACAATAATAAATATGCGATTAGATAGGGTTTTACGAAGAAAATTATTTGGATTACTAAACTTTGGCAACAATGTAGAATGTAATTACTGTGGCAAAACATTTAGGCAATTTATGCCCGAAGGTGTTAAATCTCCTGTATTTTTAAAATATAAAGTTGCAGGTGGCGGCTATAAAAAAAATAACTATTGCCCTAGTTGTTACTCAGTTGACCGTTCTAGGTTACTAAAATTATTTTTTGAGTTAAGAACTAATGTTTATAAACAACCAACAGAATTATTACACATATCTCCAAATAAAGAAATTGCAAATGCTTTAATTGCGCCTACAATTAAACAAACCGTTGGAACCATTGAGCCAGAAATGTATTCAGAATACAAACCTGTTTATATGGATATCCAAGACATAAAAATGCCCGACGAAACTTACGATGTTGTTGTTTGTTGCCACGTTATTGAACATGTAGATGACGCTCCTAAAGCAATGCGTGAAATTTATAGAGTACTTAAAAAGGGCGGATTTGCTGTATTGCAAGTTCCTTTAGCAATTGATTTAAAAACAACAATAGAAGATACAACCCTTAAAACAGACAAAGAAAGAAAATTAAAATTTGGACAAACAGACCATGTAAGGTTATTTGGGTTAGATTATTTTGAAAAACTTACACAAGCAGGTTTCAAAGTTGATAGAGATAATCCTTTTACAAATAAGTGGATTGAAGACAAGCTTTTAAAACGTTATGCTTTAGATCCAATTGAAGACGTTATTGTTTGTCATAAAGCATAAAAATGAAATTATTTACTGCATTTAAATACATTAAAGGTTTTGAAAAGTATGCTTTTTTTAATGTTGTATTTAATATATTTTATGCCGTTTTTTCGGTTATTTCATTAACATTAGTTTTACCTTTTTTAAATTTATTAGGTAAATCCACCGAAGAATTAATTAGTTTTTCGTCTCAACCTGAACCTACTTTTTCAATAACAAAAATTACAAGTTATGTGTTTCAAAAATTTGACTATGAAGTAACACAGCTTATATTTTTAAATGGAACTGATACTGAAAGTATTAAAACCGGTAAACTAAAAGCATTGTTATTTATTTGTACACTTGTTTTTTTAGCTACATTTTTAAAAAATCTATTTAGATATTTTGCTATGTTTTTTATAGCACCTATTCGAATTGGTGTAGTTAATCAACTTCGAAATAAATTACATAAAAAAACATTAGAACTACCTTTAAGTTATTTTAACGATGAAAAAAAAGGCGACCTAATGAGCCGTATTACCAACGATGTTATTGAAATTGAATTTGGCATAATGACCAATTTAGAAATCATTTTTAGAGAGCCTTTAACTATAATTTTATTATTTATTTCTTTAATTAGTATTAGCGCTAAACTAACCTTACTTGTTTTGGTATTATTACCTTTAGCTGCAATAATTATTGTTCTTTTAAATAAAAGTTTAAAAAAAGCATCGTTAAAAAGCAAAACAACTTTAGGTCAATTATATGCTTTAATAGAAGAAACCCTTCATGGTTCAAAAGTAATTAAAGCCTTTAGAGGTGAGTATTTTTTGCAAAATAAATTTGAAACAGTTAATAAAGAGTTTTACAAAGAAAGCGTAAAACTTTACCGTAAAACAGATTTAAATAGCCCTCTTACCGAAACTATAGTTATACTTATTTTAATGGTTATTTTATATTTGGGCGGAACAATGGTTGTAAATGGAACCGATGGTTTAACTAGCGAAACCTTTATTATGTATTTTATTGCTGCCTCGCAATTAATTCCACCCATTAAACAAATAACTGTTGCTTATGGTTTTGTGCAACGTGGTGTTGCCAGCGAAGAAAGGATAAATAAAATTTTAAATGCTGATAATGTTATTCATGAAATAGCAAACCCAAAACCGATAACTGATTTTAAAAGTTCAATAGAGTATAAAAATGTTAGTTTTAAATACATTAAAGGCGACGAAGGTTATGTACTAAAAAATATTAATTTAAATATTGAAAAAGGTAAAACAATTGCTTTAGTTGGCCAAAGCGGAAGCGGTAAAACAACTCTTGCCGATATGTTACCAAGATTTTACGATTGCGATAGTGGAGAAATTTTAATAGATGGCATAAACCTAAAAGAAGCCTCATTAAAAAGTTTAAGAAGTAAAATTGGTGTTGTTACTCAAGAAAGCATTTTATTTAATGATACTATTTTAAATAATATAGTTTTTGGGCTAGAAAACATTACAAAAGAACAAGTTATAGAAGCAGCTAAAATTGCCAACGCTCATCAATTTATTGAAAAACTAACCAGTGGTTATAATACTAATATTGGCGATAGAGGTAATAAATTAAGTGGTGGACAAAAGCAACGCATAAGTATTGCAAGAGCCATATTGCGAAATCCTGAAATATTAATTTTAGATGAAGCAACAAGTGCGCTAGATACCGAGAGCGAAAAACTGGTGCAAGAAGCTTTAACTAATTTAATGAAAAACAGAACCAGTATTGTAATTGCCCATCGTTTAAGCACAATTAGTAACGCTAACGAAATTATTGTTATGAATCAAGGCGAAATTATTGAACGTGGAAACCACACAGCACTTTATAACCAAAACGGGGCATACCGTAAACTGTGCGACATGCAAAGTTTTTCATAATTAAACATGAAAGGTATAGTAAACAAAAATTCTTTAACATTTATTTTTATTACAATTTTAATAGATTGTATTGGAATTTCACATTAGGTGGATTTGCAATTCCAAATATTCAAAGTATAATTACACAAAAAGTACCAAGTAATGAACAAGGCGAATTGCAAGGTGGTTTAACAAGTTTAATAAGTTTAACTGCAATTATAGGGCCTTTAATAATGACCTCCTCGTTTACATTTTTTACAAAATCTAATTCAACCTTATATTTTCCTGGAATTTCATTTGCTATTGGTTCAATTTTATCAATTTTTGCATTAATATTAAGCATTATTGTACTTAAAAAAATGCGATAATTTTATTATCTTTACACAATAATTTAGTTTTATTATTATGAAAGATATTTTCCAAAAAGTTACTGCCAATATGGGACCAATTGGCGAACACGCAAAAGAATCTCACGGTTATTTTACTTTTCCAAAATTAGAAGGTGAAATTGGGCCACACATGACTTTTAGAGGTAAAGAACTTTTAAATTGGAGTTTAAATAATTACTTAGGCTTAGCAAATCATCCAGAAGTTAGAAAAACCGATGCCGATGCTGCATCACAATTTGGTTTAGCATTACCAATGGGTGCACGTATGATGAGCGGAAATTCTAATTATCACGAACAATTAGAAAAAGAACTTTCTGAATTTGTACAAAAAGAAGATACCATACTTTGTAATTTTGGTTATCAAGCAATGGTTAGTGCTATTGACGCTATTGTTGATAGACACGATGTAATAGTTTATGATAGCGAAAGCCATGCATGTATTTTAGATGGTGTTCGTTTACATATGGGTAAACGTTATGTGTTTAAACACAACGATGTTGCTGATTGCGAAAAACAATTACAACGTGCTACAAAATTAGCCGAACAAACTGGTGGTGCAATTTTAGTAATTACAGAAGGGGTGTTTGGTATGCGCGGCGACCAAGGTAAACTAAAAGAAATAATTGATTTAAAGAAAAAATACACGTTTAGATTATTTGTTGATGATGCACATGGCTGTGGAACAATGGGACCAAATGGTGGCGGAACAGGTGAACATCAAGGTTGCCAAGCTGGTATAGATATTTATTTTGGAACATTTGCAAAATCGTTTGCATTAATTGGTGGTTATATAAGTTCAGAAAAAAATATAATTACTTATTTACGTTATAATATGCGCAGTCAAATTTTTGCAAAAAGTTTACCAATGCCTTTAGTTGTTGGGGCTTTAAAACGATTAGAATTAATGCGCAATCACCCAGAATATCGTGAAAAACTTTGGGAAATTACTAGAGCTTTACAAGGAGGATTAACTGCGGCAGGTTTTAATATTGGAGATACAAATAGCCCCGTTACTCCTGTTTATTTAAATGGTAGTATTCCTGAAGCAACAAACATGGTTAAAGATTTACGAGAAAATTTTGGGATTTTCTGTTCAATGGTTACTTACCCAGTTATTCCAAAAGGAATGATAATTCTTCGTTTAATTCCAACTGCAGTACATACACTTAAAGATGTTACTTATACTATTGAAAGCTTTAGCAAAATTGTAAATAAACTTAAAAATGGTGAGTACATGAGTGATAAATTAGCTCAAGTAAAAGTTGACCTTTAATTAGTGAAAATAATTTTATATAATTTAAAAAACAGAATACAAATATTCTGTTTTTTTATTTTTGCGCATTTTTGCTTTGCTCAAAATTACAGCCAATTTGTAAACCCTTTTATTGGTACTGGTGGTCATGGACATACTTTTCCTGGCGCTGTTATGCCTTTTGGCATGGTGCAACTAAGCCCCGACACAAGAGTTGACGATAGTTGGGATGGCTGTAGTGGTTACCATTACAGCGACAGTATAATTTATGGATTTAGCCATACTCATTTAAGTGGCACAGGTTGTAGTGATTGGGGTGATATTTTATTAATGCCTGGTTATGATTTCCCTAACTTAAATAATAAAAACTATTCATCAACTTTTTTACATAAAAATGAAAATGCAAATGCAGGCTATTATAAAGTTTTATTAAATAATGGTGTAAATGTTGAATTAACAACTACACTTAGAACAGGGATTCATAAATACACTTTCCTAAAAAATAAAAAACCGCAAGTAATTTTAGATCTTTTACATAGAGATGAAACACTAGATCAAAATGTAAAATTATTAGATAGTAATACAGTTATAGGTTTTAGAGTTAGTAAAGCTTGGGCAAAAGAACAAATTATTTATTATGCAATTCAATTTAGTAGCAACATAACTCGCTTTGATTACGCAATAAATAAACAATTTACAAAATACTTAAATATTAAATTAAATGAAAAAGCACAAGGTGCAATTTTTGAGTTTAAAGATTTAAATGAAAAGCCATTGCTAATTAAGGTTGGTATATCATCAGTTAGTGAAGAGGGCGCATTAAACAATTTAAAAACAGAAGCGCCACATTGGAATTTTGAAGAATATGTTTTAAATGCTAAAAACACTTGGGATAAAGAACTTTCAAAAATTGAAATAAATGACACTGATAAAAACAAATTAAACATTTTTTATACAGCATTATACCATTGTTTTATACACCCAAGCATTGCAAGTGATGTTGACGGTAATTATTTAGGAAGAGATAAAAAAATTCATAAAGCTGAAAATTACACCCACTATTCTGTTTTTAGTTTATGGGATACTTATAGGGCTTTACATCCTTTACTTACAATAATTGACACTAAACGCACTTCAGATTTTATAAACACATTTATTTCACAATATCAACAAATTGGTCGCTATCCAATGTGGGAACTTTCTAGCAATGAAACAGATTGTATGATTGGGTTTCATTCTGTTTCGGTAATTGCAGATGCAATGAGTAAAGGCATTACAGGATTTGATTATCAAAAGGCATTTGAAGGTAGTATTGCCAGTTCAAAACATGATAAATTTGGAATACCAATTTTTAATAAAAAAAGTTTTTTAGAAGTAGATGATGAAAGTGAAAGCGTAAGTAAATCGTTAGAATATGCTTATGATAATTGGTGTATTTATAAAATGGCCGAAATTTTAAAAACAGAAAATAATTATAAAGATTATTATTTCAGATCGCTTTCTTTTTATAATTTATTTCATCCTACTTCAAAATTTATGCAACCTCGTTTTAATGGTGGTTGGTTAAACCCATTTTACCCTAATCAAATTAATAATCATTTTACCGAAGGAAATAGTTGGCAATATTCTTTCTATGTTCCTCAACATATTTCTAAATTAATTGATGTGCATGGGGGTGCATTAAATTTTGAAAAAAAATTAGACGAATTATTTACAACAAAACAAAAAACAATTGGGCGAGATCAAGCTGATGTTACAGGATTAATTGGCCAATACGCACATGGAAATGAACCTAGCCATCATATGGCATACTTGTATAATTACGTTAACAAACCATACAAAACAATAAATTATGTACATAAAATTTGTAATGAATTTTACAAAAATGCACCCGATGGGCTAATAGGCAACGAAGATTGCGGCCAAATGAGTGCTTGGTATGTTTTTAGTGCAATGGGTTTTTATCCGGTTTGTCCTGGCGATAATAATTATCAAATTGCTGCACCCTATTTTAATTCTATAAAAATAAATTTAGAAAATGGTAAACATTTTATAATTGAAAACAATACATCAAAAAATGAAAAAATTTCGTCAGTAGAAGTGAATAACAAAACACTTACTAATTTTGTTTTAAATCATTCTGATATTATTAATGGAGGGAGCATAAAATTTAATTCGAATAAAATTACTGGAACAAATAATAGTTATATAAAACAACCAAATTTTATATCAAATTCAAATACTACACATTTGTTTGCGCCAATAATAATAAGTAACGATAAAGTTTTTACTGTCAAACAAACTGTTACTGTTACAGCAATTAATCCAAAAATAAAACAATTAATAAAATATACTACAAATGGCACAGAACCTAACAAAAATTCAATAGAATATACTAAACCAATAACAATTAATTCGTCAACAATTTTAAAAGCAAAAGTGTTTACAGAAAACGATTCAAGTTTATCAACTACAACTCAGCTTTATAAACTACCCAATAATTATAAAATTAAAATTACAGGCAAAGTAAATTCACAATATTCAGCTATGGGTGAGCAAACTTTAATTGATGGTTTGTATGGACCAAAAGATTGGCGTAAAGGCGAATGGCTTGGATATCAAGGTCAAGACATTGAAATAATGTTAGATTTAAATACACCAACAAATTTAAATTCTATCTCCTTAAATTTTTTACAAGATAGTAGATCATGGATTATTTTACCTAAGCAAGTTGAATATTTATTTAGTAACGACAATAAACAATTTACCTCATTATCAACTCTTCAAACAAAAACCGATCCTAAAGATGAAAATGTAATAACTGAATTTTTTACATTTATACCTGAAACAATAATTAAATACCGTTATTTAAAAATTAAAATTTCACACTTTGGTAAATTGCCAGAGTGGCACATAGGAAGAACAAATAACTCATTCATTTTTATAGATGAAATCAAAATTAATTAAAATAGTATTAAGTATTTTTATACTTACCGTTTCTTTTCAATCGTGTATATTGTTTAAAAAGAAAGTATCAAAACCTGTAGTAATAAATGTTATTAAAGACCAAACTATAACATTAATAGAATCTAATTTATCCTACACAAAATATATTCAAGCATATAAACAAGATTCTATCTTTTTAAAATTTATGAAAGGATTTAATTTTGAAGCTGGTTTTACATCTAATGTTACACTTGTTTTTAATGAAGAAGAAAAAGCGAATTACACCCTACGGATTAAAAAAATTATAATAAATGAAAGTAGTAGTATTGAAACGATTAATGACGAAAAATCTGAATTTAACGGCAAACAAGTTGAGTTGCATAGAGTAAATTGTAGTGCAGAGGTTGAACTTACAAAATTAGGTGATAATAAGCAAATGCCAATAGTTTGTAAAAACAATAAAGACAAAACTGAAAAAATAAAAAACAGTAGGGATATTTCTGATTTAATATCTGGTAGTAATAAAGATAATACCATTTACAGAACCAAGCTTTTATCTAGCGATGTAGGAATGGATTTAGCTGAAGATGTTGGCAAAAGAATTTGGGTACCAATTACAAGAAAATTAGCAAAAAATTAAATTAATAGCATATAAAGTAAAAATGAATTTTTTTAGTAAAATATTAGCTTTACTCCTTTTTACTTCTATTAGTGTTGCCCAAAAACCTAAGGTTAAACCAAATAATACTAACTTAAAATACAAAGCTATTTTAGTTGTTGGTAATACAGAAGACAACACAACTTCTGCTATACAATCAATGAATAAAATTGCAGAATATTTAAAAGACAAAGGAGTTAAAACAAAATGTTTTTATGATAAAGTCGCAAAATGGGATGATATAAAAAAAGAAGCAAATGGTGCACATTTTTTTATTTATAACGGACATGGTACTTCCGGAGGTGGTTTAAATATCGAAAGTGGCGGAAGTACAAAAGATATTATCGAATTAAAACTTTCTAAAAATGCAGTAGTTTGTTTTCAATCCGTTTGTTTTGGTGCAGGGTCATCTGCATCTGATGATAGCGAAATTTCTTATGATGAAGCTGTAAAAAGAGTAAAATGGTATGCAGAACCTTTTTTTAAATCGGGGGCTGGCTGCTATTATGCCAATAATTGGGATAACGGAATTTTAGACTTTTTAAAAGGATTATTTAACAATAAATCTTCAAAGTCTTGTTTTGAATATTATAATTCAGAAAAAATAATTTCATACGATAGTAGTAAGCAAATTGGATTAAGCCTTTCTAACCTAGGAGGCACAAGTAAAAAAACATCTTATATAAATGGTGTGAAAACAGTGAAAATAGTTCCAAGCCATAAAAGTTATGATGTTGCTTGGATAAGTAATCCTGAATTTTCTTTAAAAAATGTAGGTAAATAAATTAACCCCGTTGAATTAATTTTAATTCTTTTAAAACTTAAAATTAAAAATTACTGCGCATTCCAGCCACCATCAACAGGTAAAGCAACACCTGTTAAAGTACTTGCGTGATCGCTAGCCATTAATAAAGCAGTTTGCCCTAAAGTTTCTAAACTAACAAAATCTTTAACGGCTTGTTTATAAAGCATAACTTTACTTACAACTTCGGCTTCACTTAAATTATGTGCTTTTGCTTGGTCGGCTATTTGTTTTTCAACTAAAGGTGTTTTAACATAACCAGGGCAAATTGCATTTACAGTTATATTAAAAGGGGCTCCTTCTAAAGCTAATGTTTTAGTAAAACCTACAATACCATGCTTACTTGCAACATATGCACTTTTAAATTCGCTAGCTACTAAGCCATGCGCCGAAGCTATGTTGATAATTCTTCCGAATTTTCTCTCTTTCATTCCTTTCCAAACTGCTTTACTTAAATAAAATGCGCTAGTTAAATTAATTCCAATAATTGCATTCCATTTTTCATCAGGAAAATCTTCAATAGGCGACACAAACTGAATACCAGCATTGTTAATTAAAACATCTATTTTCCCAAATTTAGTGTTTGCATCGTCTACCATTTTCCTTAACTCTTCAGGCTTAAGCATGTTAGCATTACTAAACATGGTTTGTATTCCAAATTCTTTAGCAAGATTATCAGCAATTTCTTGTCCATTTGCCTCTAAACCATTTAAAACTAAATTATATTGTTTTGTTTTAGCAAATTCTCTTGCTATTCCCAAACCAATACCACTGGTGCTACCTGTAATTAATGCAACTTTCATGTTTTTATTTTTTAAAGATTAATAAATATTGAGATTCTAAACTAATCATTTTTTTAAACTTCTTCAAGTTCTTTTATTAATAATTTTATATCCTCAATTAATTTTTTTACTTCCGTTTCGTTTGTGCCATCGTAATAACCTCTAATGCGTTGTTTTTTATCCACTAAAATTAATAACTCACTATGTAAAAATCCTTCGGCAGAACCATCGTCTTCAAAGGCATTAACTAAATAATCATAACGTGCAGTTTTATAAATGTCTTTTTTATTTCCAGTTAAAAAATGCCACTTGTTTTTTATTGCACCATAATTTTGAGAATAATTATTTAATACCTCAACTGTATCATGCATAGGATTAACTGTATGGCAAAGAATTAAAATATCGTTGTCAGTTTTAAATGCCTCTTGCACTAATTTTAAATTTGTACTCATTTGCGGACAAATACTTTGGCAAGTAGCAAAGAAAAAATCAGCTACATAAATTTTATTTTTTATTGTTGACTCAGAAACTATGTCGTTAAATTGATTTGTAAAGGTAAATCCGCCAACTGTGTGGTATATAGTATCAGAGTTGCTTATGTGTTTCTCGCCAAAAACAGGTAATACTAATTTATGTTTTTCTTTATTTGTACAAGAAGTAAAATAAAAAATTACAACAACATATTTAACTATTAACTTTAATTTCATTTTTTTCGAGCATTTGTTTTTTAGCTTCTTTTAAGCGTAAATGTTTATATTCATCAATAAGTCTTTTAATTTCTGAAACAAAACGCGCATCATAGTATCCTCTAATGTTTCTGTTCTCATCTAACAAAACAACAAAACTAAAATCTACATAATAAGGTTTATCTTTAAAATAAATTTTATTTACACTATCAAATTTAAAAACGTTTACATTTAAAAATTTTAAATTCCCAGCATTTTTAAGTTTACTTAAAGTATCTGCAATTTCAACTCTTCCACCTTCATTTTCTCCAATAATATAAACTGGAATTTCTTTTATTTTCTCTGCTTTATAATTAATATACTCCCACAATCCAGCTAATCTAAAAGCATCATCTCTATATTGTTTTTTAACAAACATTAATGCAACTATTGGCTCAGTTTGAGCAGATAAATCCGTTTTTACTTCTTGTAAAACATCTTCGTAAAATTGAATTGGAGCACTATAATACAATGTATCTTTTGTATTTGCCTTAAGTTGTTTTGGTCCAAAAAATGGTAATTTTTTCGAATTTATTGTGCTTGTTTCTAATATTATCCAAAAAACAGAGGGCAATGCAATAATAAGTAACAATAACCATTTTTTATTTTTCATGATACTTTTATTTTAGTTTAATTTATTGTCTAAAATAACAACTGCAAAAATAAGCAATGTTAACATGGTTTAAAACTTATTTATCTTTTTTTTGTGCAATTTAAAAACTTTGTTTTTATTTGTTCCTCAAAATGAATTTTAAGTTTGAAATAAAATCTAAATATAAGTGGCATTAGCCATTTAATCCTTCAAACAACTGAGCTACGGTCTTGGTAATAAAATTTAATCATTAATCAATTTTTATAATAAATTTAAAATAAATGTATTTAATCTTAAAATTTGGCGGGACTAGTGTTGGATCGCCACAACGAATAAAAGAACTAGTTAAACTAACAACAAGTACCGAGCCTAAAATTGTTGTTTTAAGTGCAATGAGTGGCACCACAAACGCTTTAGTTGAAATTAACAACTCACTTTACAATAAAGATATAGAATTAGCTAAAAAACAAATTAATACATTAAAAGAAAAATACTTTAATGTGGTTAACGAACTTTTTTCTGAAAAAGAAAGTTTACTAAAAGGCAAAAGCTTAATTGAAAATCATTTTAATTACATTTTGTCGTTTACACTTGATATGTTTACATCAAATGAAGAGAGAGCAATTTTAGCACAAGGCGAATTAATAAGCACTGCGCTTTTCCATTATTATTTAGAGGAGTTAAAAATTGATTCGGTTCTTTTACCAGCATTTAATTTTATGCGTTTAGATGTTAATGAAGAACCAGATATGCATTATATTGAAACACAGTTAAAAAATGAATTATTAAATTATCCTAAATCTAATTTATACATTACCCAAGGCTATATTTGTAGAAATGCATATGGCGAAATTGATAATTTAAAAAGAGGCGGAAGCGATTATACCGCCTCAATTATTGGAGCTGCAATTAATAGTCCCGAAGTTCAAATATGGACTGATATAGATGGTATGCATAACAATGATCCGCGAATTGTAAACAAAACACATCCAATAAACAAACTTAGCTTTGATGAAGCAGCAGAGTTAGCTTATTTTGGTGCAAAAATTTTACACCCAACTTGTATTTTACCTGCACAAAAAAAGAACATACCAGTAAGATTAAAAAACACAATGCAACCAAATGCAGAAGGAACACTTATAGCAAATATAGACTCAAATAAAGAAGGTATTAAAGCCGTTGCTGCTAAAGATGGTATAACTGCAATAAGTATAAAAAGTGATAGGATGTTATTGGCACATGGTTTTTTAAGATCAGTATTTGAAGTTTTTGAAAGATTTAAAACTTCAATAGATATGATTACTACTAGCGAGGTAGCGGTTTCTTTAACAATAGATAATAATAAATTTTTAAAAGAAATTGTGAATGAATTAAAAGAAATTGCAAGTGTAGATGTTGAAGAAAATCAAACCATAATTTGTGTAGTTGGCCATATCTCTAAAGATAGCGCAGGGTACGGTTATAAAGTATTAGAATCTTTAAAAGAAATCCCTTTAAGAATGGTAAGTTATGGTGGTAGTTCAAACAATATTTCTGTTTTAGTAAAAGACTCATTTAAAACAAAAGCCTTACAAGCCTTAAACAAAGGATTATTTGGATATTAAAATCTATTTTATGTTTACAAATCAACATATACAAAAATTTGAAAAGGAAAAAACTCCTTTTTATTATTACAATACAACGCTATTAAAAGAAACCTTAAATGCCTTAATAAAAGCCGCACCTAATAATTATCATATACATTACGCATTAAAAGCAAACTCTAATCCTGCTTTATTAAACATAATTAATCAATTTGGTTTAGGAGCTGATTGCGTTAGTGGAAATGAAATAAAGTGTGCCCTTAATAATGGTTTTAAAAGTAATCAAATTGCATTTGCTGGTGTTGGTAAAACCGATGATGAAATTAATTTAGGTTTAAAAAATAATATTTTTAGTTTTAATATTGAAAGTATTCCTGAACTAATTGTAATTAATGAATTAGCTTTAAGCCAAAATAAAATTGCAAATGTTGCCTTGCGGATTAACCCTAATGTTGACGCATATACTCATAAATACATAACTACTGGTTTAGAAGAAAATAAATTTGGGATTAACCCTTATGAGTTTGACCAAGTAATTGCGATTATAAGTAATTTAAAAAATATAAATTTTAATGGTCTTCATTTTCATATTGGATCGCAAATTAGAAACTTAACACCTTTTAAAAATTTATGCTTAAAAGTTAACGAAATAAATAAATGGTTTACAGATAAAGGTTTTAACATTGTACATTTAAATGTTGGTGGTGGCTTAGGTGTTAACTATCAAGAACCAGAAAAGGAAGCCATTGTAGATTTTGAAAGTTATTTTAATGTGTTTAAACAATTTTTAAATGCTTCGACAAATCAAGAAATTCATTTTGAATTAGGAAGATGTATTGTTGCACAATGTGGCAATTTAATAAGCAGAGTATTGTATATTAAAAATGGAATAAATACAAACTTTGCTATTTTAGATGCAGGAATGACTGAATTGATAAGACCAGCATTGTATCAAGCCTATCATAAAATTGAAAATATTACTAAAAATAATTTGCAACAAATTATAAATAAAAAATATGATGTTGTAGGGCCTATTTGCGAAAGCAGCGATTGTTTTGGTAAAGCTGTAATGTTACCCGAAACTGAACGAGGAGATTTAATAGCCATAAGAACGGCAGGTGCCTACGGCGAAGTAATGAGTAGTAAATATAATTTAAGAGATGAACAAAAATTTATATTTGATACTGATCTTTAAATTGAACATAAAATTTCTGCAGCTTTAATTAATGTTTCATCTTTTTTAGCAAAACAAAACCTTAGTAGTTTTTGATTTGTTTCTTTTGAATAAAAAACAGATAAAGGAATTGATGCAATTTTATGCTCTTTAATTAATCTTATTGCGTAATCAGTATCGTTTTCATCTGTTATACTTGAATAATCTAACAACTGAAAGTATGTACCTTTACTTGGTAAAATTTTAAATCGAGATTTTTTAATTTTATCTACAAAATAATTTCTTTTACTTTCATAAAAATTAGAAATTGATTTATAATTATTTTCATCTTTTAAATAATCAGCTAAAGCTAATTGCAATGGGTTATTAACACAAAACACTAAATATTGATGTATTTTTCTAAATTCAGCTGAAATCAAATTCGAAGATAAAACATACCCAATTTTCCATCCTGTAGTATGAGTTGTTTTCCCGAATGATGAAACAATTATGCTACGCTCTTTTAAATTTGGCCATTGAGCAATACTAAAATGTTTAGCATTATCAAAAGTCATGTGCTCATAAACCTCATCGCTTATTAAAAACAAATTATTTTCTAAAACAATTTTTTGTAACTCTGTAATATCTGTTTCATTTAATATAGTAGCAGTTGGGTTGTGAGGTGTATTAATAATAATACATTTTGTTTTTGCGGTAATTTTATTTTTTACTTCATGCCAATTAATTTTAAAATCGGGAGCAGTTAATTGAATTGGAATTGGTACTCCGCCATGCACTAGTATTGCCGGGCTGTAACAATCATAAGCTGGCTCAAAAATTATTACTTCGTCACCAAAATTTATTAATGTAGCAATTGCCGTGTAAATTGCCTGTGTAGCTCCGGCTGTAACAGTTATTTCTGAATTTACATCGTATTTTGTTTTATAACAAGTTTCAACAATTTCAGCTATGCGTTCTCTAAGTTGTAATGTACCAGCCATTGGAGCATACTGGTTTGCACCGTCGTAAATATATTTTGAGGCTAACTCTTTTAATTTATTATCACATTCAAAATCAGGAAAACCTTGCGATAAGTTAATTGCATTATGCTCTTTTGCTAATGCACTCATACTTGTAAAAATAGTGGTGCCTATGTTAGGGAGTTTACTTTTCATAAAACAAATGCCTAATTTAACACCTTTACTCAAATAAACTATAAACTCAATAAGTATTTATGTGTGTAATTTTATAGAATTAATTAATTTGTTTAAATTTAAGAGTTGTGTTTTTAAAAAGTAAATTTAAATTAACAGTATTTTTTATAACTGTATTTGGAATTTTAAATGGTTTTTCAAATAAAGATTCGTTATTAAAAATAATTAAAAATTCAAAATCTGATAGTATTTTATCAACAGCTTACATCGAATTAGGCTGGGAATATGCCTTTGAAAATCAAGACAGTTCGTTTTATTATGGCAAAAGAAGTTTACTGGTTGCAAAGCGATTAACCAATCATTTATTGTTTCCTAAAATTTATAATTTGTTAGGTGTTGCTTCGCAATTAAGTAAAAAATATAAAGATGCTATTGGTTATTATAGAGAATCGTTAGCCTTTGCACAAAAAAATAATGACGAAAAAGCAATTTTAACAGCTTACGGAAACATAGGTGCGCTATACGCAGAACTTGACGAAGAAACAAAATCACTTGAGTATGCTTTTTTAAGCATTGCAATTGCAGAAAAATTAAACGACTCCCTAAAAATTGCAAATAATTTAAATAACATTTGCTTAATTTACTCAAATAAAAAAGATTTAAATAAATCTTTAAGCTATGGTTTAAGAGCTTTAAAAATTTATTCTATTTTATCAAACAAATCTGGCATTTGCAGTACTTACGGTAACCTAGGCAATGTTTACAATGGTTTAAAGCAATACGATAAAGCTAAAGAATATTACGAAAAATGTTACGAACTTGCCTTAGAAACTGGAAACACAATAGAATTAATGAAATCGGCAAACGAATTAGGCGAAAATTATGCTATTAAAAAAGACTATAATACTGCGATTAAATTTCTTGAAATTGCAGAAAAATATGCTTTAGAATATGAAGATATAGAAATATTAAAAGACACTTATAATGCTCTATATAAATTATATCTTCAAAAAAATGATTTAAAAAAAGCTAAAATATACATGGATAAGTTTTTTGAAAACAATGATGCTTATTCTAAACTATCTCACGCTGCAGAAGTAAGCAAAAATGAATTAGCTTATCAATTTAAAAGTAAAACAGAAAAAGATAGTATAAAAAATGCTGAAAAAGACAAAGTAACAAAAGCAAGATTACAAGCTAACTTAGCTCAAATAGATAGAGACAGAACATTAAAAATTGGATTAACAATATTATCTATTTTACTTATTTTATTTGGATACTTTATGTATAACAGGTTTAAACTAATTACAAAACAAAAAAACATAATTGAACAAAAAAATAGAGAAACTGAACTTCAAAAAAATGAAATTGAAATTAAAAATAAAGAAATTTTAGACTCTATAAATTATGCTAATAGAATACAACAAGGTTTATTAAAAAACAAACGCTTATTAAATAGCTGCTTCCCAAATAACTTCATTTATTTTAAACCTAAAGATATTGTAAGTGGCGATTTTTATTGGACTACAATGAATAAAAATAATTTAAACGAAGATTTATTTTTTTTAGCCTGTTGCGATAGTACAGGTCATGGTGTGCCAGGTGCATTTATGAGTTTATTAAATATGGCCTTATATAGCGAGGCTATTAATGAAAAACTAATTCATGATCCTAATTTAATTTTCAACTACATTAGAGCTAGGTTAATTGAACTTATTGGCGAAGATGGGCAACAAGATGGTTTTGATGGAACATTAATTTGTTACAATTTTAATACAAAAAAAATAACTTATGCATCAGCAAATAACGGCGGAATATTAGTAAAAACTGATAAATCAATTATAGAATTAAATTGCGATAAAATGCCAGTTGGTAAAGGCTTAAATACAATTAGCTTTTCATTACACGAGTTAAATTACGAAAAAGGCGACACCTTATATTTGTTTACCGATGGCTATACTGACCAATTTGGTGGACCAAAAGGAAAAAAATTTAAGTACAAACAATTGGTTGAAACCATACAGCATGCCAACCTATTACATATTAATGAACAAGAACAAAAATTTAATAATGTTTTTGAAAATTGGCGTGGATCAATCGAACAATTAGATGATGTGCAATTAATTGGAATTCAATTATAATTCACTTATATTAAGTTGCTCTTTCATCTTTATACCTTTTTCTGTACGCTCTAAATTAACGCACTCTATTGCTTTATCGTGTTCAAAATACAATAGCCAATTATTCTCAATTGCTTTTTCTAAAATTTCTTTTTTCTCTTTTAAAGTTTCTAAAGGTCGCATATCGTAACCCATTACATAAGGTAAAGGCAAATGTGCTGCGCTTGGTATTAAATCGGCCATGTAGGCAATTGTATTAGTTTTATATTTTATAATTGGTAATTGCATTGCTTCGGTATGCCCGTAAACATTAATAAAACTTAATTCTGGTATAATATTCTCTTTTAATTCATCAATAAATTTAAGTTGCCCGTTTTCTTTTATTGGTAAAATATTTTCTTTTAAAAAACTAGCTTTTTCTCTGGCATTTGGATTTATTGCCCAATCCCAGTGTTTTGAATTACTATAAAAAGTAGCGTTTTTAAAAGCTGGTTCATACCCAGTTTTATTTGTATTGTGTTTAATTGCGCCACCACAATGGTCAAAATGTAAATGTGTTAAAACAACATCTGTTATATCGTTTGAAGTAAAACCAAATTTATTTAAATTACTTTCAATACTATCGTTTCCATGCAAATAATAATAGCCAAAAAATTTCTCATCTTGTTTGTTCCCCATTCCAGTATCAATTAAAATTAATTTGTTGTCCTTTTCAATAAGTAAGCAACGCATAGCCCAACTACACATATTATTTTCATCAGCAGGGTTTAATTTGTTCCAAATACTTTTTGGCACTACACCAAACATGGCTCCTCCGTCTAATTTAAAATTACCGGCGTTAATTGAATATAATTTCATAAAAATTAATTTAGTACAAATTTAAGTTAAGATTTTGTTGGACACAATGTTTTTAAAAACAATCATTAACACTTTTTAGGTATAAACAAACAATAAAAATGTCAAAAATCGTTTTATAATATTTTGTATATTTGTTACGCATGAAAATTGTAAAAGGTAATGGTTTTGAACCTGGTGAATTATTATCAAAAATAAATTCGCCCGCCGATTTAAAAAATCTTAAAGAAGAACAACTAGAGCAAATTTGTGCCGAAGTCCGTCAATATATCATCGACTTGGTTTCGGTAAAAGGTGGGCATTTTGGAGCATCTTTAGGTGTTGTTGAATTAACCGTAGCTTTACATTATATTTTTAATACACCTTATGATCAATTGGTTTGGGATGTTGGTCATCAAGCCTATGGTCATAAAATTTTAACTGGGCGAAGAGATATTTTTCATACCAACAGAATTTATAAAGGCATAAGCGGATTTCCTAAACGAAGCGAAAGTGAATACGATACGTTTGGTGTAGGCCACTCAAGCACAAGTATTGGTGCAGCCTTGGGTATGGCGGTAGCCAGTAAATATCAAAACTTAAAAGATAAGCAACATATTGCTGTAATTGGCGATGGAAGTATGACGGCCGGTATGGCTTTTGAGGCACTTAACCATGCAGGAGTTGAAAACGCTAATTTATTAGTGATTTTAAACGATAATTGCATGAGTATTGACCCAAATGTGGGGGCACTTCGCGAGTATTTAACGGATATTACAACATCGCACACTTATAACAAGGCAAAAGATATGGTTTGGGAAATGCTAGGAAAAATAAGCAAGTTTGGCCCAAACGCTCAAGAAATTGCAAGTAAAGTAGAAAATGCAGTTAAAACTAGTTTATTAAAACAAAGTAATTTATTTGAAAGCTTAAAGTTTAGATATTTTGGGCCTGTTGATGGGCATGATGTTGTACGTTTAACAAAAGTATTGGCAGATTTAAAAGATATTCCTGGTCCAAAATTGTTGCATGTACTTACTAAAAAAGGAAAAGGATATAAATTTAGTGAAGAAGGGAATGAAACTATTTGGCATGCACCAGGCTTGTTTAATAAAGATACAGGTGAAATAATTAAAGTTGTTCCAAAAAATCCTCAACCACCAAAATATCAAGATGTTTTTGGCCATACCATTGTTGAACTAGCAGAAATGAATCCTAAAATTATGGGTATTACACCCGCAATGCCTACTGGTTGCTCATTAAATATAATGATGAAAGCAATGCCAGACAGGGCTTTTGATGTGGGAATTGCCGAACAACATGCTGTTACTTTTAGCGCAGGATTAGCCACACAAGGCATGGTACCATTTTGTAATATCTACAGTTCGTTTATGCAAAGAGCATACGACCAAGTTTTACACGATGTAGCTTTACAAAACTTAAAAGTAATTTTGTGTTTAGATAGAGGTGGATTAGCTGGTGCTGATGGACCTACACACCATGGTGCTTTTGATATTGCTTATTTTAGATGCGTACCAAATATGATTGTAAGTGCGCCAATGAATGAAGAAGAACTTAGAAACTTAATGTACACCGCACAATTAGATGAAACAAAAGGCGCATTTAGTATAAGATATCCAAGAGGAAATGGTGTAATGGTAAACTGGAAAACACCATTTAAAAAAATTGAAATAGGTAAAGGCCGAAAAATAAAAGATGGTAAAGATGTTGCTATTTTATCAATAGGACACCCAGGCAATTTAGTTGCCGAAGCCATATCAAAATTAAAAGAAGAAAATATAAATCCTGCGCATTACGATATGCGGTTTGCCAAACCAATTGATGAAAACTTATTGCATGAAGTTTTTAAAAACTATTCAAAAATAATTACTGTTGAAGATGGCTGTATTATGGGTGGAATGGGAAGTGCAGTTTTAGAATTTATGGCTGATAACCAATATGCTGCAAAAGTTACAAGATTAGGAATACCAGATAAATGGGTAGAACATGGCGAACAAGCTGAACTATACGAAGAGTGTGGATTCTCACCAGAAAAAATAATTGAAGAGGTTAAAAACATTCTTAATCCAACCTTTAATAAAACAAACCAAACAACTATTAAAGGAGCATAAAGTTTTTCGTTTAAATCATTTTTAAAAAAGCAACTTCTTTTTGTGTTAAAAATCGGTGTTTACTACGTGGTAAATCTTTTTTAGTTAATCCAGCAAAAGTAACCCTATCTAATTTTAAAATTTCGTAGCCTAAATGTTCAAAAATACGGCGCACAATTCTGTTTCTGCCACTGTGAATTTCTACACCAATTTCTTTTTTACCTTCGCCAACATAAGCTAAATCATCTACTTGTATAAATCCATCTTCTAACTCTAAACCATCTTGTATTTGATTAAAGTCATCTGTTTTTAAGGCTTTACTTAAACTAACATGATATATTTTTTTAATATCATTTTTAGGATGTGTTAATTTTTTTGCAAGTTCCCCATCATTAGTAAATAATAGAACTCCTGTAGTATTTCTATCTAATCTACCAACAGGATAAATACGTTCGCTACAAGCATTAGAAATTAAATCCATAACAGTTTTTCGGTCATGAGTATCTTCCATAGTTGTAATATAATCTTTAGGTTTATTTAAAAGCAAGTAAACTTTTCTTTCACTTTTAACTTTTGCATCGCCATAAGTTACAACATCACTTGCTTTAATTTTATAACCCATTTCGGTAACAGGTACGCCATTTACTTTAACAACACCACTTTTTATTAAAACGTCTGCATCTCTTCTTGAAGCAATACCAGCATTTGACAAGTATTTATTTAATCTTATTAGTTCCGAACTGTCTTTATTTTTTTTGTTTGATTTATTATTCTCTTTTTTAAAATTCTTTTTATCAAATCGTTCTTTGTTAAACGATTTTGTTTCGCCAAACTCCTCATACCCTACTCTTTTTTGAGAATAATTTTCATCATTTGTTTTATTAATTTTTTTATCGTTGTATGATTTATTTTTCTCTTTATATTTTCTTTCAAATGGCCTTGAGTGTTTTTGATCATCAGAAAACAAAGGTTTTTCAAAATTAGATTGTTTAGATCTAAAGTCTTTATTTTTACTAAACGAGCGTTTTGCTTTATAACTATCTCGAGATGACTTTGTTTCTTCTCCTGTATTAATTCCTTTTACAAATGTTTTTTTAAACGACTTTTTAAATTCCCTTTCTGTATCTTCAAATTTATTTGATTTTACTTTATAGGAACCTCTACTATCATCGTTAAACTCTTTTTTAAAATTATCAGTTTTTCTATATGGTTTTTTAAAATCTTTTTCTGAATTAAATTGTTTTCCTTCTTTTGATTTATAATTAGAACTGCCATCATCTCTTTTTTTATAAGGTCTATCAGATTTATACGGTTTATCAGAATAACTATCTTTTTTATCAAATGATTTTTTCCTTTCAGATGAAAAACCTTTATCTTTTGAAAATTTTGAACTTGCTTTTTTAAAAGGTTTTTTATCTCCTTTGTTTGAATTTCTTTTATCTGAATGATATGCCATTTTGCAAATATACGTTTAATTTTGGCAAGATAATTTGTTCGAACTAGTATTAACTAATAAAAGTAAATACCTTTGTTTAACTGAAAAACACACTTGTATATTTTCTTAACGTAATTTCAAAACGACCAAAGTTATATTTAATTGGTTGGGCATTAATAATTTTGTTATTATGTTCATTTCCTGGACAAAGTATCCCTTCAATAAATTTGCTTGAACTTATAGGGTTTGATAAATGGATACACGCAAGTATCTTTTTTATTTTAATGTTTTTGTGTATTAATTTAATCGAATCAAAAAAAATGAGTGCAAAAAGCATTTATTTATTTGTGATTATATGCATTTTTTATGGTGGAATTTTAGAGATTTTTCAGGCTTTAATTTTTAGCCATAGAAGTGCCGATTATTTGGATTTTATTGCCAATAGCTTTGGGTGTATAATTGCATTAATTGCATATGAATTTAAAATTAAAAAAAAGTTAAGAGATTGGGAAATTTATAAAACTTAAAAAATTACAAATTAATAGTTGTATTTTTGTAAAATGTCTTTATTAGCTTTAATTTCTTCACTTATATCAGTTTTAAACCCTATTGGCGCTGTGCCAATGTTTATTTCGTTTACAAGTAACAGAACCCCTGAGGAAATTAAAAAAATATCTATTAAATGTACATTTTATGTGTTTTTAATTTTAGTTGTTGCTTTTGTATCTGGCAATTTAATAATGGATTTTTTTAGTATTTCAATTAATAGCATGAAGGTTGCTGGTGGAATAATAATGTTGTTAAGTGGTGTTTCATTTATTAATAATAAACGCGATACACATAAAGGAATAAATCAAAAAGTTAAAATAGAAGCCATTGAAAAAGAAGATATTTCGTTTACCCCTTTAGCTATGCCTTTATTAGCAGGCCCAGGTAGCATGTCTTACTTGGTTTCATTAAACTTTGCCGATCAAAATTTAAGCAGCATGTTAATAGTATTTTTAGCTATATTTTTAGTTTGTGCTTTTATTTTAGTTGTTTTATTAAGTTCAAGATATTTTGCAAAACTTATAGGCACATCAGGTTTAATGGCATTATCTAGGTTAATGGGATTTTTTGTAATGTGTATTGGTGTAGAATTAATTTACACAGGGGTTAAAAATTTTGTACTACAATCTTAAAAAATGAAAATTTCAATTGTAAATTACACAAACACACTGCCTTTTAGATGGGCGCTACACAATTCTAATTTTATTAAAAAGATAGATTTACAAGAAGATATTCCAAGTATTTGTGCACAAAAACTTAAATACCAACAGGTAGATGTTGCTTTAGTACCTGTTGCATTATTGCCTGAATTAAATAATTATTATATTATAACAGAATACTGTATTGGTGCAAATAAATTAGTTGATAGCGTTAAACTGTACTCACAAGTTCCAATACACGAAGTTGAAACTATATTACTTGATTATCAATCTAAAACTTCTGTAACTCTTGTAAAAGTATTATGCAATGAACTTTGGAAGGTTAAAGTAAATTATAAAAATGCCGAAGTTGGTTTTGAAAATAATGTTACAGATAAAACTGCGGCTGTTATTATAGGCGATAGAACATTTGGTTTAAAAAACAAATTTAACTTTGAATACGATTTAGCTACAGAATGGTTTAATTTAACAGGCTTACCTTTTGTTTTTGCAGCTTGGGTTGCTAACGAAAAATTAAATGATAATTTTATTGAAGAGTTTAATACAGTTTTAAAATATGGAGTTAATAATATTGATAGTGCAGTAAACGAATTAAATAAAAACTATAATAAAGACTTTATAATAGATTATTTAAAAAATAAAATTAGCTACAACTTAGATGATGGCAAAAAAATAGGGCTAGAATTATTTTTGAAAAAAATTAAACAATTAAACTAGGTTTAAATTTTTCGCCCACAATAACTTTTAAACCTTTATTTACACACTCAAAATTTAAGTCGCCATTTATTTCAGAAGGCTCACCATCAAAATGTATTGTGTTTATGTTTTCTCCTTTAATTGTAATTTTGTTTGATGTAAATGTTTCAACATATTTACTTTTGTAAGCCTTATGTTTTAGCACATTATTAAGCAATGTAAAAGCTCCAAAAACTCCCATAGGTTTTACAATTACAACATGTAGTTTATTATCTTGTAAACTTGCTTGTGGTGCAATGTAAAAATCATTTCCATATTGCCCTCCGTTTGCTATGGTAATTAAAAAAGCTTTTCGTTTAATAGTTTCTCCATTAAACACAAGTGTATAATTTTTAGCTTTATATTTTAATAACTCTTTTATTGTAATTTTAATATAACTTTTAAAACCACGCTTTTTTGATGAGGCAAATAATTTTCCAATATGAGCGTCAAAACCTACACCACTTGTGCAAAAAAAAGGATTTCCATTAATTGTTCCGTAATCAATAAATTGTGTTTTACCTAAAACAATTTGTTGAATGGCTTTTTTTATATCCATTGATAAAGCTAAACTTCGCGCTAAACCATTTCCACTGCCTGCAGGCACAATACCAAATGAAATATTTAAATTTACTAATGAACTTGCTACTTGATTAACTGTGCCATCGCCTCCAACAGCAATAACATCAGTAAAAGATTGAGAATTAATTAACTTTTTAATTTCTTCAAAATAATCGATTGTTTTCCAAAGTACAATTTGATATTTTAAATTTTTAGGAAACTCCTCATTTATAATAGCAATTAATTTATCAGATATTTTTTTTCCAGAATTAGGATTAATTATAAATAATATATTTCTTTCCATTTTAAATTTATTTATAATCTTCTATTCTTCTTTAAATGGATTTCTTGGAATCCATTCGTCTGGTTTTAAAAATTTAATTAATGATTTTTGCACTAATTTAGATATTGTATTTTGAGCTTTTATGTAACAATATAACTCTTTAGGTTTAGCTCCAATTGTAGTTTTTATTTCTGCGGCTGTTCTACCAAAATTTATAATTTTTTTATTTTGGTTTATTGCTAATGTTACAATATTACAAAGTGTGTTTTGGTATAATTCATACTCTTTATTTAGCTCGTAGTTTATACCTATATAATGGGCTTCTAAAACATTATCTTTTAATAAAAATGAACTATTAAACGCAATTAACTGATTATTTTTAAAAAAACCGTAAACCTTAAATTGTTCTTTAAATATTAATTTACATTCGCTAAAATAATTGTTTGGAAGTTGAAGAAGTTTAAACTTAGCTCTTTTAAAAACCTGTATGTATAACGAATAAATTTCTGTTTCGTAAGTTTTAATTTCTGTAATATTTAGCTCTTTAATATCTATGTCTAAAAATTTTTTTTGAATGTTTTTTGCTCTATTTCTATATTTTTTAGAAAACAATTGAATATATTCATCAAGCGAATCTACTTTTTTAGGAAATTCTAATATTAAATTTGGCTCAACAGTAAATACCTCATATTTAAAGGTTTTAAATAATTGTTTAGGTTTTAAATGTTCTTCAAAATCTTTAATTAACACCGCCGAAATTGTACCTGTTTTAGTTTCTTCTTTACTTATTAAATCTATTGTATGTAACACCAATTGATGTTTTATTTTTTCAGGTACAGAGTTTATAAAACAAAAACCGTGTTCGCCCGATACTAAATTATTTCCACAAGTAAATAAACGTAATAAATTTTCGTGTCTGTTTTTAATTAAATATTTTTCAAATAGTTTTAATGTTTTGGAGCTCCTGTCAGAGTTTTCATTTTTAACTAGCTCGCCAAAAACGCCAGCATTAAAATCAGTTATTTGGCAATATAAAAATCCAATTGGTAATTTATTTTCATAAATAACACAATAGCGCATTTGAACTTTAATGTTTTTACATTTTTCAATTAGATTTAAGAAGTTTTTATTAAAAAAAACATCGCCTGTGCATATTTTCAATAAGTCATTTTCAGGAATTAACGCTGCTTTTTCATATAACGTAAACGAATAAGACTCAAATAGTTTACGATACGGTATAAAACGTTTTTTAGAGCTTATTGGTTTACAAAAAATAGCCATTAAGGCATAAAGGTAAAAAATACATTAAATTGAAATAATATTATACTATAAAAAACAAAAAATTAACTAATTTTATACTATGAACTTTAAAAATAGTCCGGTAATAGACCAAGTTGGAATTGAGGAACGTGTTGCGAGATTTAATACTCGAAGCATAAAAAAACAATCTAAGGTAAGTGCGTTAAAATTAGCATTAAACATGATTGATTTAACTACTCTTGAAGGGAAAGACACTGAAGGGAAAGTTATTCAAATGTGCAATAAAGCAATGCAACCAGCCGACGGAATAAACGATTTACCTACTGTTGCAGCTGTTTGTGTTTACCCTACTTATGTTGCTATTGCAAAAAAAACTTTGGGAAATAGTGGAGTAAAGGTTGCTTCTGTTTCTACAGCTTTTCCAAGTGGAAACTCATTAAGAGAAATTAAAATTGAAGATACAAAATTTGCAGTTGAAAATGGAGCAGATGAAATTGATATGGTTATAAGCAGAGGCGAATTTTTAAAAGGAAATTATAATTTTGTTTACGACGAAATTGCTGCAATTAAAGAAACTTGTGGCACTGCAAGATTAAAAGTAATATTAGAAACCGGAGAATTAAGTACTTTAGATAATGTTAGAAAAGCGAGCGATATAGCCATTGCTGCTGGTGCCGATTTTATTAAAACAAGTACTGGAAAAATACAACCCGCTGCTACAATGCCCGTAACTTTAGTAATGCTTGAAGCAATTAAAGACCATTATTTAAAAACCAATAAAATGATTGGTATGAAACCTGCTGGTGGAATTAGCACAGCTAAAGCAGCTTTACAATATTTAGTTATGCTTAACGAAACTTTAGGGCAGAATTGGATGAGTAACGAATGGTTTAGATTTGGCGCAAGTAGCTTAGCTAACGATTTAATTTTACAATTAGCAAAAGAACAAAAAGGTGTTTATTATAGTAAAGATTATATAAGTATAGATTAATAAAATGACAAAAGAAAATATTGGATTAAAGTGGGAGTACGCTCCATCACCAGAAGCAACAGATCATGCAAAAATTAATAAACAATATGAATTATTTATTAATGGAAAATTTACAAAACCCAATTCAAAAAAATGTTATAATACAATAAACCCTGCTACTGAAGAAGTAATTGCAAAAATTGCTGATGCTAATGAAAAAGATGTTGATTTAGCTGTAACTTCAGCAAAAACAGCATACGATAAATATTGGAAAAAACTTTCTGGAGCTGAACGCGCAAAATATATTTTTAGAATTGCAAGAGTAATTCAAGAACGCAGTAGAGAATTAGCAGTTATAGAATCACTTAATGGAGGAAAAGCAATTAGAGAAAGTAGAGATTTTGATATTCCAACAGCTGCAAATCATTTTTTTTATTATGCTGGTTGGGCAGATAAATTAGAGTATGCTTTCCCAAATAAAAAAGTGCAATCGTTAGGTGTTGCAGCTCAAATTATTCCGTGGAATTTCCCACTATTAATGGCTGCCTGGAAAATTGCACCTGCTTTAGCAACTGGCAATACTGTAGTGTTAAAACCTGCTGAAAGTACTCCTTTAACTGCATTAAAATTAGCAGAAATAATACAAGACTGTGATTTACCACCAGGTGTGGTTAATATAATAACAGGATTTGGAGCTACAGGTGCAGCAATGGTTAATCATCCTATGGTAAGTAAAGTTGCATTTACAGGTAGTACAGATGTTGGAAAACTTATTCAAAAATCAATAGCAGGTACAACTAAAAAACTAACATTAGAACTTGGTGGTAAAGCAGCAAATATTGTATTTGATGATGCACCAATTAATCAAGCGGTTGAAGGTATTGTAAATGGAATATTTTTTAATCAAGGACATGTGTGTTGTGCAGGCTCAAGATTGTTTGTACAAGAAAATATTGCCGAAGAGGTGATATCTAAATTAAAAGCAAGAATGCAAACTTTATTAGTAGGAAATCCATTAGATAAAAATACTGATATAGGCGCAATTAACAGTAAAGAACAACTTGATAAAATTAACAACTACCTCAAAATTGGTGTTAATGAAGGTTTAGAAATTTATCAATCTGACAATTGTTCATTACCTAAAAAAGGATTTTTTTGTAAACCTACTTTATTTATTGGGGCTGCTCAAAGCAATAGAGTTGTGCAAGAAGAAATTTTTGGTCCTGTGTTAACCATTCAAACATTTAGAACCATTGAAGAAGTTATTGAAAAAGCAAACAATATACCTTATGGCTTAAGTGCTGGTGTTTGGACAGATAAAGGTTCAAAAATATTTAATTTAACATCAAAAATGCGTGCGGGTGTTGTTTGGGCAAATACATATAATAAATTTGATCCCACATCACCATTTGGTGGTTATAAAGAAAGTGGATTTGGACGTGAAGGAGGATTACATGGCTTAGCGCCTTATGTTAACCTAATTTAAAAAAGAGTTTAGTGTTTTTACAATTCAACTAATTCATTAAGTTCGATATAATAAAGCATTATTTTTACATTAATATACCCTAAATCTATTAATGCATTTTTATACTTTGTCATTTTTGATAAGTATAGGGCATCGTTTCTTTGACCTGTTTTATAATCTAATACTATTGTTTCACTTGCATTACTAAAAACTCTGTCTGGCCTTAAAACTAAACCATCTTTGGTAATTAATTCTTGTTCAATTTTTGAGATATAATTGTCGGAAAAATAGTTGAATAAAACAGGATGATTAAATAAAATATTTATTTGCTCTTTTAACCGTTCAATGTCTTCTACATTAATTTCGCCAATTAATAAACTTTTAGTTAATACATTTTCAACATCGTTAAGTGTTTTAATTTTACCCAAAATGTTATGAAAAATAATTCCATATTCTTTAGCATCTCCTAACTCTTTATTGCTATTTGAAGATTTAATTTTAACAACATCTAGTATATTTTCAAATTTAAGTTGAGAAATATTATAAACCAAAGGTTTTGATTTTTCTTTAATTTCAGCGATTTTATCTATTCCAAAAGCAAATTCATTTTTTTCATTTTTTTGAATTTTGTTTTCTTCAATAAAACTTTTTAGCCATGCTTGTACACTGTTTTTAGGGCTTTTTTTATTAGTACTACAAATTATATGCAGATTTTGAATTGCTCTTGTAAATGCAACATATAACATGTTTGCATGATCTAAAAGCTGATTACTCTCTTCTTCATTATACTCTATTTCAAAACCAGCATCATTAACTTGATTATTAATTTTTATAACCGCAGTAGGAAGAGTAATATTAGAGTTGCTTATGTTAACCCATTTATATTCTTCTCTAAATAATTTCCAATTACAATAAGGAATAATTACAACAGAAAACTCTAAGCCTTTGCTGGCATGAATAGTCATAATTTTAACAGCGTTAGCATCTGAAGAAATTATAATTGAAGCTGAATTTTTTCTGTTTTCCCACCAATATAAAAATTCATTTAAGTTTGAATTATTATTTATTAAAAAATCTAAAACCTCATCTAAAAAAAACCGAACATAATTGTAACCATGAGAGTTAAGATTTAAAGCCTTTATAATAGTTAAACAATTATCAAATATATTTTGAAATAAAAAATCATTTTCATTCAAATTTATACCTGTTAAATTTAATAATTCAAACAAAGAAGAATTATTTGATTTTAAAAGCAATTCGCAATATAAATTAAAATTAATTTGTTGTTTTTGGTATAAATAATTTATTACAGCAACTGCACTTATTTGATCGTTATTATTACTTAAATAATTTAAAAATGAAATTATAGTATTAACTTCTATACTGTTTTTAAGTAAAATAGATTCGTTTGAAATTATTGGAATATTTTTACTTTTTAAATAATTAGCAACTGTATGTCCATCGCTTTTTTTTCTAACAATTACACAAATATCAGAATATTTAAAGTTTTTACTTAAAGCATTATTAATGTATTCGTGTACTAAATGTGTATTATGTTCATCTAAGGTAAGTCCTTCTAAAACATCATTTCTAATAGTGACTAAACCTTCGTTTTTTACATTTAATTTTTGTTCTAAATCATCATAAATATTACGGTCTTCATCGTGTATAAAATTTTCGGCTATATGCCTAAAAAACGTATTATTAAAATTAACAACTGTACTTGTACTTCTATAGTTTGTATCTAATATTTTTTTAGAATAATTTCTAATTAAATTATCTTCGCGTTGCTGTGTAATTTTATTTTTATTCTCAATTAATATATTTGGTAAAGTTTCAAATTGTTTCACATCAGCATTTCTCCACCTATAAATACTTTGTTTACCATCGCCAACAATTAAATTATAAAATCCATTACTTAAAGTGTTATCTAATAAGGGTATTAAATTTTGAAATTGTAAATTACTTGTATCTTGAAACTCATCAATTAAGTAGTGATGATATTTCTCCCCTATTCTTTCATAGATAAATGGAGTTGGTTCATTATTTATTAAATTAAAAATAGTTTTATTAAACTCACTTAAAAATACAATTTGTTCTTCTTGCTTTGTTTGCGTTGCAATATCTTGTATTTTTTTTAATAAAAGGAGTGAGTAAATTTGTTTTGATAATAATTCATTTAATCGATATGTTTTGTAATTATCATTAATGTATAAAAGTAATTCAGTTCCAATTTGGCTAAGTTCTTCAGCTACTTTTTTAGCATCAGAAGCGCTTATTGACGCACTACTTTTCAACCAATCTTCATCAACAATAGCATCTTCAAATCTTACCCATTTATCTTTTATAAAATTATAACGCGTTTTAATTATATTTTGAAAAACAGAAACATTACCTGCACCATTGTACTTAAAATCACCTAGTTCAAGTTCATATTTACTTAACACAATTAATGCTTTTGTAGCAATAGAATTTATTGAATTAATAAATAATTTGGTGTCAGCGTTAATTTTCTGTTTAATGTTTAATAATTGAGTTTCGTTATATTCGTTTAATTTTTTAAAATAATTTTCGCTATCTTCTTTAGTTAGTAATTTTGTAAATTCTTTTAAATTTTTTTCAGGATCCCAACTACCACCAACATCTACTTGGTTTAATGTGAACTCTTTTAATAAATTACTTACATATTCATCATCTCCAATTTTAGAAATTAACTCGTCTATAACAGTATTGTAAAACTCATTAGGGTCTAATTCTAAATTAAAATTTATAGGTAATCTTAAATCAAACGCAAAAGTTTTAATAAGCTTATGCGTAAAACTATCAATGGTACCAACTGCTAAATCCGAATAGTTGTGTAAAATATTTTCTAATACAATTTTAGATCTATAAATTAATTCTTCTTGCGAAACATTTAATTCTTGTGCTAATATTTTCGCAATATCAGTTGTTTTTTTGTTTTCAGTAATTTGTTGTAAAGAAGAAATTATTCTATCCTTCATTTCGGCAGCTGCTAAATTTGTGAACGTAATTGCCAAAATTCTTTTAAAATTATAAGTTAATTTACTTTTATCTATTAACGATAATTTTAAATACTCTTTAACTAAAGTAAAAGTTTTACCACTGCCAGCGCTTGATTTATATACAACAAAGTTTTTCAAAAATGTTATTTAAATAAATTGCCTAATAAACCACCAATACCGCTATTTGAACCTCCGATATTCTTTAATATATCTTGCAAATCGAAACTATTATCATTTGAGTCATTTGTTTTTTTAACTAAATTATCTAATACTTTAGGGATTAAGCTACCAGCAATTTGGTTGGCTTGTGTGTTATCTAAATTAAATTTTTGCATTAAATCTGTAACAACATTATTAGAAATTGTTGAATTTAAATTTGTACTTGAATTGTTAAACATTCCAATAACATTATTTAAATTTCCTCCAATTGCTTGATTTTTCAGAGTATCAAAAATTGAATTAGCTGTGCTACTTATTGCTTCATTATTTTTTTCATTAGGAATAGCAGAGTTGTTAATAATAGCATCACACGCATGTTCTTTTACTAAATTTATTAAATTGTTTATCATATACTTTTGTTTTTAGGAATTATAAAATTTTACTTCTTTAGGGATATTACAAACAGGAATTGGCAACATTTTATGTTGATTTGCCTTATTACGTTGTAAGTAAATTTCCATTACTTTTTTTTGTCTTTCCGATAAAGGATCGTTGCTGTTGTTTAAAATGTATTCCATTGCCCACTCTAATTCTGGGTAAGTAGCTTGAATTTGGTCTTCGTCGGTTCTACCATCAGCAAACAATCCATCAGTTGGTTTAGCATTTAAAATCGAATCTATAATGTTTAATTCTTTTGCTAAGGCGTAAACTTCTGTTTTATACAAATCGGCAATTGGGCTTATATCAACTCCTCCATCGCCATATTTTGTAAAAAAACCAATCCCAAAATCTTCAACTTTATTTCCAGTACCTGCAACTAAAAGTTTTTTTGAGCAAGCAAATGCGTATAAGGTTGTCATTCTTAATCTTGCTCTTGTGTTAGCCATACTTAAAAAATCATTGGCAACATCGTTTGGAAAACTGTTTTCAATAGCTTCAAAACTCCTAGTTAAATCAACTGTATTTGAACTTACATTTTTAAAATTATTTATTAACCAATTAATATGCTCGTTACCTCTATCAAACTCGGGTTTGTTTTGCTTTATAGGTAAATTTAAAACTAAAACGTGTTTTCCTGTTAAAGCACATAAAGTTGATGTAACTGCACTATCAATACCTCCGCTTATACCAATAACAAACCCATTAACTTTTGTTTTATTTGCGTAATCGCTTAACCAACTAACAATGTGTTTAGCTATAGCATTATAATTAATTTTTAAATGGTTCATGTTGGTAAATTTAAAAAAATAAACCTAAAAATATTTATTAAGATCGTTAATTTTAATTAGTGGATTTACGCGCACAACAATATGTAAAAAACTCAGAAATATTAAAAAAATATTTACCAGAAAAAACTGTTCCAATAATTGCCAATTGGATTGTTGAATTTAATTTTAAATTAAAAATTACTAAAGAAAGAAGAACAAGGTTAGGCGATTATACTTCCCCTCGTAATGGTTTAAATCATGTAATAACAATAAATCATAATTTAAACTGTTACTCATTTTTAATAACATTGGTACATGAAGTGGCTCATTTAAAAACGTATAATGAATATAAAAACAAGGTTTTACCTCATGGACAAGAATGGAAAAATAATTTTAAATTATTAATGCGCGGTTTTTTAACAACAGAAATTTTTCCTTTAGAAATTTATAGTGCATTAAAAAATTACATGGAAAACCCCGCTGCAAGTACCTGCTCTGACACAAGACTTTTATGGGCTTTAAAATTGAATGATGAAGATGATGATTCTATTTTTATAATTAAAGTGCCATTTGGGGCTAAATTTATTTATAACGAAAACCGTATTTTTATTAAAGGATCACAAAACAGAAAATTATTTAAATGTAAAGAAATAGCAACAGGTTTAACTTATTTGTTTAATCCATTAACACAAGTTAAACTCATAGAAAATGAATTGGCCTCTAATTTCTATTAATTAAATTAGTACTTAATACCAAATTAGTTTTGTTGTTTAATTTTCCATCAATTAAATCAATTATTAAATTACCGGCATTACTACCAATTTCTTTAATTGGTTGTGAAACCGAAATAACAGGCGTATCTATTAAGTTAAATAAATCCACATCATCAAAGCATGCAATTTGTATGTTTTTAAAATAGTCTTTAAACTCTTTTGTTTTTATTAATTTTAATGCAACAGTTGCAACACTATTATTTAAACAATAAATAGCGTCAAGTTTTTTTCTTTTTTCAATAAAGCCTTTAAGTAATTGTTTCGTGTCTTCTTCAATTTTATCAAAAGTAACAGATGTAATTAAATCATAATCAATGCTTATATTGTTTTTATTTAATACTTCTTTATAACCATTAATCCTATCTTCAATTGTGCTCAAATACAATGGAGTTATACCAACACAAGCTATATTTTTACATCCTTTTTTCACTAAACAATCAACAATTTCTGCCGAGCCGCCATAATTATCTATTACAATATAGTGTGCGCTATATAAAGGTAAAATACGATCAATAAAAATAGTAGGAATATTATTTATTTTAGGTTGATTATAAAAATCTGCAGTTTTAAAACACGACGCAATAATCAATCCATCAACACCTTGTTGCGATTGCATCATTTCAACTAATTTTTTTTCACGATTTTCGTTTTCATCAGAACTGCAAACCATTAAGTTATAACCCTTTTCAAATAATACACTTTCAATGTTTTTAGCAATTAAAGAATAAAACGGATTACTAATATCAGCAACAATTAACCCAACAAAAAAACTTTTTCCTGTGCGTAACGCACGAGCAAATTTATTAGGTGTATAATCTAACTCATTTACCGCTTGCATTACTTTTTCTTGTGTTTTTTTACTTATTCCGTAATGGTCTCCTTTACCATTTAACACCATAGAAATTAAAGTTTTTGAATACCCTAATTGTTTCGAAATATCTTCTAGTTGTAATCTTTTCATAGGTCTTATTTTTAGAAATTTAAACTTTTAACTAAATTAACGTTTAGTTTCTTTATTTCAACGCTTAAATGTGTTTTGCGTTTCAAAATTTAAATGGATTTAGATAAAAGTTTGTTTTTCATCGACTAATTTTAAAACGTTTTAGTGAACATGTGAGGTTTCTTTAGTTTTTTAAACAATTTACTAAAATCATAAAAGAATTAAAAAAAATAAAGTAGTTTAATGCCCCATAAACAGAAAATTTAAATTGTATGATTGTATCTAAATTAGCCGAAAACATTATTGGTTCAGAAATTATTAAACTAGCTGCCGAAGTAAATGAAAAAATAAAACAAGGCGAAAAAATATATAATTTAACAATAGGCGATTTTAACCCGAAAGAATTTCCAATACCTGCCAAACTTAAAACTTTAATAATAGAAGCCTACAATAACGACCAAACAAATTATCCCGCTGCTGATGGAATGTTAGAATTAAGACAGGCGGTTAGTGTATTGTTAAAAGAACGCGGTAATCTTGATTATAAACCAGATGAAATTTTAATTGCTGGTGGTGCAAGGCCTGTAATTTACAGTATTTTTAAAGCATTAGTGGATGCAAATGATAAAGTAATTTTTGCTGTACCTAGTTGGAATAACAACCATTACACTTACTTAAATTCCGCTCAAGCTATAGTTATTGAAGCTACACCAGAAAATAATTTTATGCCAAGCGCAAAAGATATAGAGCCTCATATTTCTTCAGCTAATTTTATTGCATTATGTTCGCCTCAAAACCCTACAGGTACAGTGTTTACAAAAGAAGGTTTAGAAGAAATTTGTGATTTAATTTTAAATGAAAATAAAAAACGTGATGTAAATAAAAAACCAGTTTACCTTATGTACGATCAAATCTATTGGGCTTTAACGCATGGTAACACTAAACATTACGACCCCGTTAGCTTAAGACCCGAAATGAAAAATTATACCGTTTATGTTGATGGAATTTCTAAATCGTTAGCCGCAACTGGTGTTAGGGTTGGCTGGAGCATGGGACCAAAACCAATAATAGATAAAATGAAAGCCATTTTAACACATGTTGGTGCATGGGCTCCAAAGGCAGAGCAAATAGCAACAGCAAATTACTTATCAAATTTAAATGAATACGATTTATTTTTAAATGAACAAAAACAAAAAATAAATGATAGGTTGGTTGCTTTATATAATGGTATTACAAAACTAAAAGAAAAAGGATTTTTGGTTAATGCAATTGCCCCACAAGCTGCAATATACTTAACTGTGCAATTTAATTTACAAGGAAAAACAACGCAAACTGGTGTAAAATTAAACAACACAAAAGATGTTACAAGTTTTTTACTTAACGAAGCAAAGTTAGCCATTGTTCCGTTTTATGCCTTTGGCACTAGTCAAGATTCAACTTGGTACAGAATTTCAGTTGGCACATGTAAATTAAGTGATGTTACAGATATAATAAATAATATAGAAAATGCAATATCTAAATTAGCATAAATTAGTATTATTTAGTTTCATAAAATTAATTTTAGCTATCTTTACAAGGCTATAATTATGGGCAGTTTATTCCAATTTATTAAAAGCAAACACTTTTTTATTAATTTAGCCATTATTGGTTGCGTAATACTATTGCTTTTTTTTATAACTATAAAATCTTTGTCTTCTTATACTTCGCATGGTGAATATGTTTTAGTGCCTAATTTTAAAGATAAATTTATTTCGGAATTACCTTCATTTATACAAGATAAAAAAATTCAATATCAAATAATTGATAGTATTTACGACCCAAAAGAAAAAGCAGGTGTGGTTATTAGGCAAGACCCCGAATATAATTCTAAAGTTAAACACAATAGAACAATCTATTTATACGTTACTGGTTTAGTTCCACCTAAAATTGAAATGCCAAAATTAATTGATAGAAGTGAAAGACAAGCTCGTTTAATATTGTCGAGCTATGGTTTAAAAATTGGAAAAATAACAGAAAAATCTGCCGATTGTAATGGATGTATTATTTCTCAACTATACAATGGGCACGAAATTGAAGCAGGAAAACCAATTAAAAAAGGTAGTGTTATTAACTTAGTTGTTGGAAAAAAAGATTACTATTATTCTGGAACTAACACTGATACTACAAATGCCAATAATGAACAACCAAATTTTAATAATGAAGAATAAATTAAGTACTTTTTTTGTTTGGTTTTTTTGCCTAACTCTTTTCCCTTTTTTAAATAAAGGTCAGGAGAAATTAGTTCCATTAAGAGGAAACATAAATTTAATTAATTCTCCTTTTAACTCTATTGATAAAAATAATCAAAACACTTTTAAAACTTTAAGCACAACAACTTTACAAATTCCTTTTTTAGATGATTTTTCGTATGCACCAACATCTAAATATCCAAATATGGATTTATGGATAGACTCTAATGTATTTGTAAACACAACATATGCAATAGCTCCACCAAGTATTGGCGTTGCTACTTTTGACGGATTAAATAAAAATGGTTATCCCTACATGCCTTCGTTAACAAATACTAATGTTGCTTATTTAAGCGATTATTTAACGAGTAAACCCATAAATTTAAAAGTTGTTGCAGCAACCTCTCAAACTTTACAACCAAGCGATAGTGTTGCTTTAATTTTTTACTACCAAGCACGTGGGCGCGGCGAAAATCCTGAAGTGGGCGACTCTCTAATAGTTGATATGTTTAAACCAAATCAAAATTTGTGGCAAAGGGTTTGGTCTAAAAAAGGTAATTCTTCTCCAAATTCATCAGATACTGCTTTTAAACGTGCATTTGTCAGAATAAAAGATACAGCTTTTTTACAAAATGGTTTTCAATTTAGATTTAAAAATTACGCAAACACAAGTGGCGATTTTGATAATTGGCACGTTGATTACATTTTGCTTAATAAAAACTTAGATCCAAAAGCAGATAGTAGTGCTAAAGATATTGCATTTGGTTACATACCTACAACATTACTTTACAAATATAACTGTATGCCTTGGAACCAATACACTCCAAATGATATGGCAATAAAAAACAATGTTTATATCCGCAATAATGATTTAGTTGGATTAAACATGACATATAGTTTACAAATTTTTCAAAATAACAGTTTACTTTATTCATACAACGGAGGCGCCAATGGAAACTTACAACCTTTTGTAGGCAATGGTTGGAGTAATTTCACCAGTCATAGCAACCCTGTTTTTAATTATACGTTTGCGCCATTAACTGATAGTACAGATTTTACAATAAAACATTTTATTTTTAAAAACAGTTCAAATGCTGATAGTATTCCTGAAAATGATACAGTAATTCAAACTCAAAAATTTAGAAATTATTTTGCCTATGATGATGGTAGTTCAGAAGGTGGATACGTTGTACAAGGGAGTGGTGGTAAATTAGCCCAAAAATACACTTTAAATGTGCAAGATACATTAAGAGCCTTACGCATTTATTTTGATCCTGTAGGCAACTTGCAAAACTTTAGTACATATAATTTTACAATTAATGTTTGGGGAGATAACGCAGGCTCGCCTGGTAATGTTATTTATACAAATACTACAACAACAGTAAAATACATTAATGCGCCCTTTAAACCAATGTTTGAATACCAATTTAATACCCCTTTATTATTATCTCCTGGAAATTACTTTATTGGTTTTCAGCAGGGTGTAGCAAGTGGCATACCTGTTGGGTTTGATAAAAATTACAACAGCAATACAAATTTATTTTTTGATAGTGGTTCGGGTTGGGAACAATCTACCATTTATGGTTCTGTTATGATGAACCCAATATTTGGTAAAAAAATAATTTATGTTGGATTAAACGAAAACAATATAACAAATGAGCAACTAAATTTATTTCCTAATCCATGCAATACTAATTTTAATATTCATAATCAAAATTTTGAATCAATAACTATTTACAATTGCACTGGTCAAGTTATTAATACAATATATAAACCAGCAGAAGATATCATTAACATTAACACAACAAATTTTAGTAATGGAATTTATTTAATTACTTGTATTAATAAGCAAAACAACTTTAGTATAAGTAAAAAAATAATTGTACAACATTAACAATGAATCTTTCTTTTGAAGATGAGGAATTTGATGAGCTAAGTAATGACGACATTAGCAATAATCTATACGAACATCACAACATAAAAGTTGATAAAGGGCAAGTTATGATGCGTATTGATAAATTTATCAATATTCGCATTCCAAACACTACAAGAACAAAAATTCAAAATTCGTGCGAAGCTGGTAGCATTCTTGTAAATGGAAAACCAGTTAAATCTAATTACAAAATAAAACCATTTGATGAAATATCAATAGTTTTAAGTGTACCGCCAAGAGATGTAGAAGTTGTGCCAGAAAATATACCTATAAATATAGTATATGAAGATGATTACATTGTTTTAGTTAACAAAGAACCTGGTATGGTTGTTCACCCCGGTTATGGTAATTACAGAGGCACTTTAGTAAATGCATTAGCTTATCGTTTTCAAAATTTACCTACAACAACAACTAAATTAAACAACGATGTTAAAATGGAACGTCCTGGTTTAGTTCATAGAATTGATAAAAACACTAGCGGAATTATTATAATAGCAAAAACAGAAATGGCAATGGTTAAGCTTGCTAAAGAATTTTTTGACAGAACAATGGATAGAAAATATGTTGCCATTGTTTGGGGAAATTTAAAAGATGATACCGGAACTATTATTGGAAATGTTGGTAGAAATTTAAAAAACAGAAAAGTAATGGATGTATTTCCTACAGATAGCGAACAAGGAAAACACGCAGTAACTCATTACAAAGTGTTAGAGCGATTTGGTTATGTAACTTTTATTGAATGTAAATTAGAAACAGGGCGCACACATCAAATTCGAGTACATTTTAAAAGTATTGGGCACCCATTATTTAACGATAATGAATACGGAGGCGATTTTATTTTAAAAGGAATTAACAGTGGTAATTATAAAAAATTTATACAAAATTGTTTTGAAATAATGCCTCGCCATGCCTTACATGCCAAAACTCTTGGTATTACTCATCCAAATACAGGCGAAAAATTATTTTTTGATAGCGAAATACCAAATGATATGCAACTTGTATTAGAAAAATGGAGGAGATTTACAAATGATAAAACATTAGAATAAAAATTGTTCGCCGTTAATTATAACTTTATCAATTAAATTACTTCCAAAAGCATAAGGTAAAAAATTATAAGATGTTATAGGTTTTGTAATTATTAAATTACATTTTTTGCCAATAGTTATTGTACCAACATCGTTTTGCAAACCCATTGCAAATGCACTATTTAAAGTAGTTGCATTAATTGCTTCTTCGGGCGTTAATTTATATTGTACACATGCCATGCTTAACATTTGCATCATGTTTCCGCTAGGACTACTACCTGGATTGTAATCACTAGCAAAAGCAACAGGCAATCCTTTATTTATCATTTTTTTTGCAGGAGGTAATTGTAAGTTTAAAAAATAAGCCGCACCAGGTAAAATAGTTGGTATTGTGTTGCTGTTTTTTAATAGTTCAATATCTTCATCATTACAAAATTCTAAATGATCAACACTTACAGCATTACATTTTACGGCAGCTTGTATTCCTCCGCTATGGCTTAATTGCTCGGCATGTACTTTACCTTGTAAACCAAACTTTGCTCCTTTTTCTAAAATTGTTGCTGTTTCATTTGCTGTAAAATAATTTTGTTCGCAAAATATATCTATATAATCTGCTAGTTTTTGTTTTGCAACTTCGGGCAAAATTTCATTTAAAATTAAATTCAAATAACCTTCTTTATTTCCTTTATAAATTGCAGGTACAGCATGCGCACCTAAAAATGTTGCTTTAACAGGAATTAAATTTAATTCTTTAAGCCGTTTAATTACCCGTAACATTTTTAATTCGCTTTCTAAACTTAAACCATATCCACTTTTTATTTCAATTGCACCAGTTCCTAACGCAATTACTTCTAATAAACGTTGTTTACTTTGTTCAAATAACTCATCTTCGCTTGTATTAGCTAATAATGCTGCCGAGTTTAATATTCCTCCTCCTTTAGCTGCTATTTCTTCATAACTTAAACCGTTTATTCTGTCAACAAATTCTTGTTCTCTATTACCTGCATAAACAATATGAGTGTGACTATCAGCAAAAGTTGGCATAACCATTTTCCCTTCACAATCAATTATTTCTAAATCTTTCCAATTTGTTATACCAGGAAACTCATGCATGCTACCAAAATCAACAATAACACCATTTTCAGAAGCTAACCAAGCATTATTTATTAAAGGTAAAATACTCATTTCTTTTCCACTTAATTTAATAGGAGCATCATCGTAAGTACACAAAAGAGATTTAATATTTTTAAGAAGTAATTTTTTCATATAATTAAATATATTAACAGTAGAACAAAGTTAAAGTTAAAGTATTTTATATGAATAACGTTAATTTATAGACCAATATGTTTGCTTTATTTAAAATATTATTGTTACTTGCTTAAAAATAAAATTGTTATGATAGGTACAGTTGAAATTAAAATAGACAAAATTGCCAAATCACGTATTACAGAATACGATGTAAATAACGTGCCTTTTGGGAAATGCTTTAGCGATCATATGTTTGTTGCAGAGTATGCAGATGGTGCTTGGCAAAAAGCTTATATTATGCCATATCAAGCTGTACCAATGAGTTATGCAAACAGCGCTTTACATTATGGGCAAGCCATTTTTGAGGGAATGAAAGCATATAAAAATGAAAAAGGAGAAGTTTCATTGTTTAGACCACTAGAAAATTTTAATCGTTTAAATAAAAGCGCAATAAGAATGGCAATGCCTGAAATTCCTGAAGAAATTTTTATGGGTGGTTTACTAGAATTACTTAAGTTAGATAAAGCTTGGGTGCCAAGTAGCGAAACAGGAAGTTTATATATTAGACCATTTATTATTGCTACTGATGAAGCTATTGGCGTTAAAGCAAGTGATACTTATAAATTTATTATTATAACTTGCCCTGCAGGTAAATATTATAGCGAACCAATTAAAGTAAAAGTAGAAACTAATTATTTTAGAGCAGTACATGGTGGTGTTGGTTATGTAAAAGCTGCTGGTAATTACGGAAGAAGCTTATACCCTACAAAATTAGCTCAACAAAAGGGTTACCAACAAGTAATTTGGACAGATAGTAAAACCAATCAATATGTTGAAGAAAGTGGGACTATGAATTTAATGTTTGTTATTGGCGATACCTTATTAACACCAGAATTAAGTGATACTATTTTATCTGGTATAACACGCGATTCAGTTTTATCATTAGCTAAACAATGGGGTATGAAAATTGAAGAACGAAAAATTAGCATTAGAGAAGTTTTAACTGCACATGGCAATGGCACTTTGCAAGAAGCCTTTGGTTGTGGAACAGCAGCAACAATAGCTCAAATTATTGGCATTGGCTTTGAAGGCAAAGATTATGAATTGCCTCCGGTAAGCTCTCGTAAATTTTCAAATAAAGTAGATGAAACTTTACGAAATATAAGAAAAGGTAAAGTAGCCGATGAAATGAATTGGATGCTTAAAGTTGAATAAAATTTTATTTTTCTATACTTCCCCAAACTCCAAGCGGCAAATTAACGCCGCTTTTTGCTTTTAAAAAAAGCTCACCTATTTCTAATTTTGATTTATTTTTAAGAGCAAAGGGTTCTAATAAATTTTGAGGAACTAATGCTGAAAAACCTAGCGAATAAGCATTTAAAATTAACAAATGATTTTTAACATCAACTAATTCTAATACACTTTGCATCATTTCATTTATATTATCTTCTAATTTCCATTTTTCGCCATTTGGACCATGCCCAAATGCTGGAGGATCTAGTATTATGCCTTGATATTTATTCTCTCTTCTAATTTCTTTTTTTACAAATTTTAAAGCATCATCTACTAGCCATCTTATATTATCTAAATTAGATTTTTGCATATTTTCGTTTGCCCATGTAACTACTTGTTTTATGCTATCAACATGTGTAACATCTGCCCCTGCGGCTTTTGCTGCTATACTTGCGCCTCCGGTATATGCAAATAAGTTTAAAAATTTTGTGTTTTTATTTTTAGAACAAAAATTATAAATTTTTTGCCAATTAACTGCTTGCTCAGGAAAAACACCCACATGCTTAAATGAGGTTAAGCCTAAACGTAAAGTTATTTTTGAATTTGAATTAAAATTATAATCTATTGTCCATTGTTCTGGCATTTTTTTAATCATTTGCCAATCGCCACTACTACTACTTTTCGGAATAAATTTTACGTGAGCTAATTTTTCCCAATCTTTTAAAGCCATTCTTTTACTCCATACAGCTTGGGGTTCAGGCCTAATGGTAATGTATTTGCCAAATCGTTCTAATTTTTCAAAATCGCCACAATCAATTAATTCGTAGTCGTTAAAATTTGTAGGGGTTAATAATTGCATATTTAAAATTACTTAAAATTAAAATTTAGCTAATAACATTTACATAAACTAGTAAAAAAGTAAATGTTAATAATTCAACTCTTAAATCAATTATACAATTTAAGTTATGTTTACCTTCAACCTTATGTCATCAAAAAATCAATCTTCATTTATTGCATTAATAACAGTTTTCTTTTTTTGGGGGTTTGTAGCTGCAAGTAATGGTATATTAATTCCTTTATTTAAAGACAAATTTGTATTAAGTAATTTTCAATCGCAGTTAATTGATACTGCATTTTACATTTCTTATTTTGTAGGTTCATTACTTTATTGTGGGTTTTCGTTATCTGGCAGCGACCCAATAAATAAAATTGGTTATAAAAGCGCATTAATTTTAGGTTTAATAATTTCATCTGTTGGTGCATTACTTTTTATTCCTGCGGCAAATTATGAATCGTTTCCTATGTTTATGATTGCTTTGTTTATAATAGGCTTTGGTTTTGCAATACAACAAATTGTTGCAAATCCATTTGTTATAAACTTTGGAGACCCTTCAACAGGCTCGCAACGGCTTAATTTAGCTGGAGGCATAAATTCTTTTGGTACAACTATAGGTCCTGTTTTACTGAGTTATGCATTATTTGGAGATATTAATACACCAGAAATAAAAAGCATTAGTTTAAATGCTGTTATTAGTCCGGCAATAATATTATGTGTATTATTCTTAATTTGTTCGGCTGTTTTGTTTTTTAGTTCACTGCCTAATCTAAAAAATAACGATAAAATGGAAGCTGGTTTAGGAGCATTAAAATTTCCACAATTAACATGGGGCATGTTAGCCATTTTTATATATGTTGGTGTTGAGGTTACTATACAAAGTAATATGGGTACTTTATTAGAAATGGAATCAATAAAAAATTTACCAAAAGAAAAAATATCGCATTACATTTCACTTTATTGGGGAAGTTTAATGATTGGAAGATGGGTTGGAGCTTTAGAGGTATTTAATTTAAAAAACAACACTAAAATAATATTAAAGCTAATTGTTCCTCTAATTGCTTTTGCAGTAATTTATAGCGTAAACTATTTAAGAGGGAGCGATGTAAGTGAATATATGTATCATTTGCCTGCAATTATTGGAGTTTCTATTTTATTTATCTTATTTGGCGATAATCCATCAAAAACTTTAACAATATTGGCTACTGGAGCAGTTTTAATGATGAGTATTGGATTATTAACAACAGGTACGTTTGCATTATTTTGTTTTTTAAGTGGAGGTTTATTTTGTTCGGTTATGTGGCCTTGTATTTTTACATTAGCAATAACTGGTTTAGGTAAATATACAAATCAAGCCTCTTCATTACTTGTAATGATGATTTTAGGAGGCGCGTTAATACCACCATTACAAGGTTACATTGCCGATTTAACAAATCCGCATAATGCTTATATTGTAACTTTGTTTTGTTTTGCTTATTTAGCTTTGTATGGAATAATGGTTAAACGCTTTTATAAAAAACAAGGTATTGCTAACATTCAAAACCCTATTGTTAAAGGCCATTAGATAAAATATTATTTTATAAACAAAATTATTTCTAATCGTTAATTGTTAAGTTTTTTTCTAATAAATATCTTAATTTTTCGGGACTAAGTTCTGCGTTAATTTCGCCACTAACAGTTAACGATACGTTACCGGTTTGCTCACTTACGCATATTGCAATTGCATCTGTAGATTCTGTTACTCCAACAGCAGCTCTATGTCGCATACCATAGTGCGCTGGAAAATCTTCTTTTTCGGTAACTGGTAAAACACAACGCGTTGCAACAATTCTATTTTCCACAATAATTAATGCGCCATCATGCATAGGCGAATTTTTAAAAAATATATTTTCAATCATTCTGCTCGTTAAACTCGAATCGAGCTGATCGCCAGTATTGATATATAATTTTAAATCTGTTTTTCGAGCAATTATAATTAATGCGCCTGTTTTTGTTTTACTCATTTTAAAACATGCCTCTACAATACTTTCTACATCTAAATTAAAATCTGTATTATTATTTGAATTAAAACCGAGTTTAAAAAGTTTACGCCAACCATTATTTTTTAAAAATTCATTAGAACCAATATATAAAAGAAATTTTCTGATTTCTTGTTGAAAGACAATCATTATAGCAATAACACCAACATTTATAAACTTACTTAATATAGAACTTAATAATTTTAATTCAAGTGCATTTATAATAAAATAAAACACATAAATCATTCCAAATCCGAAAAATATTTTTACAGCATTAGTTCCTTTTGCTAGAGTGTACGCCACATACAATAGCAATGCTACTAAAAAAATATCAATAACATCAATAACACCAAATTGTATTAGAGAAAATTCGTTCATTTATTTTTTAAATAATTTTCGTAAAGATCATGCACTAAACCATCAGATAAACCAACTTGAGGAACATACACTTTTTCTATATCAGCGTGTTTCATTACACTTAAAAATATTTTTGCTGCATGAATAATAACATCTGCCCTATCTGGTTTTAAACCCAACCGTTCAATGCGCTCTTTAACAGTATAGGAATTTAACATTTCATAAATCCCTTTTAATTTATCAAAACTTAAATGTTTGGTTTCTTTTTTACCACTCATTTTAAAAATCTTATTTATATTACCCCCAGACCCAATTGCGCTTAATGGGTGGATGCCATTGGTATTTTTTTTAACCCATGCTTTTAATTCGTCCCACTCATTTTTATCTACTTTGTCAAGTACCATTCTAACTGTACCTATGTTAAACGATTTTGATACAATAACTTTTTTATCATAATATAAAGTTAGCTCAGTGCTTCCCCCGCCTACATCAACATACATATATGCAGAATTAGGGTTTAATATTTCTTCGATATGATTATTAAAAACTAAAGCGGCTTCTGTTTTGCCATCAATAATTTCAAGATTAATGTTAGTTTCGTTTTTAATTCTTTGTAGTAATTCTTGTCCGTTTGAAGCATCACGCATTGCACTTGTAGCAACAGCCCTGTATGATACTACACCGTATGATAAAATTAAATGATGAAACCCTTTTAATGCATTAATTAATCGGATAGATTTTTCATCGGATATTTTTCCATTTAAAAACACATCTTCGCCCAACCTAATTGGCATGCGGATTAATTCATCTTTTGAAAAATGCGCTTTACCATCAACTACAAATACTCTACAAAACAAAAGTCTCATAGCGTTACTTCCAATATCAATTGCTGCAAATATCATATTAGTTCAAAATCATTTCTTTAGTGTTAATTGAAATTTTGTTTTTTGTTTTTCCTGTTTTTAAGTAATTATAAACTTCATCTTGAGCTCTAACTTTTTTATCGCCTGGCAATTGTTTTTTATAATGATTTTCTTGTTTTTTATCAATAATTCTAACTTTTGTATTTCCGCTTAATTGAATATTTATAATGTCTTTAATTTCTTTTCTAATTTCTTCGTCATAAATTGGCACTGCAACTTCGCTTCTACTATCTAAGTTCCTACTCATCCAATCTGCACTTGAAATAAACATTTTTTCATTACCATCATTACAAAAAATAAAAGTACGCGCATGTTCTAAATATTTATCAACTATACTAAAGGCTTTTATGTTATCGCTCCAACCTTCTAATCCAGTAACTAAAGAACAAATCCCTCTAACAATTAAAGTTATTTGCACTCCAGCTTTGCTTGCTTCGTATAATTTAGCAATCATATCTTTATCTACCAAACTATTCATTTTTAAAATAATGTATGCTGGCTTTTTCTTTTTAGCATTATGAATTTCGGTTTCTATTAATTGCGTAAATGTTTTTCGCATGTAAAATGGTGCAACAACTAAATGTTTAAACTCTGTAACTTTAAAATTATTTTCGTAAAAATCAAACACCTTATTTATTTCTGAACAAATATTTTTATTAGCTGTAAGTAAAGTAAAATCGGTATAAATTTTAGCAGTTTTTTCATTAAAATTTCCTGTTCCAATATGTCCATATTGAAAAATTTTACCTTTTTCTTTAGCAGTAATTAAGCATAATTTTGAGTGTACTTTTAATCCAGGAACACCATAAATAACTTTTGCTCCAACTTCTGATAATTTATTTGCCCAATAAATATTATTTTCTTCATCAAAACGAGCTTGTAACTCTACTAATACAACAACACGTTTACCATTTTTTACTGCATTAACTAAAGCGTTTGCAATTTTACTAGAATCTGCAACGCGGTATAATGTTATTTTTATGCTTTCTACACTTGGATCTATTGATGCTTCGCGCAGTAAATTAATAATTTGGTTAAATGAATGATATGGATAATGAAGTAATATATCTTTCTTTTTAATAACGCTTGTTATAGTTCCTGTATTGTTTTGTAATAATTTATGTTGTAAAGGTTGTGGGTAATTAAATACTAATTTTGATTCGCCTAAATTTGGAAAGCCAATAAAATCTTTAAAATTATGGTAACGTCCTCCTGGTATTGCATTATCTTTTTTATCCATACCTAATTTACGCATAATATATCTTAACATATCATTTGGCATTGCTGCATCATAGACAAACCTAACTGGTTGTCCTTGTTTACGCGCTTTAACACTACTTGATATTTTTTCAATCATACTTTTGCTAACATCATTATCTATATCTAATTCAGCATCTCGTGTTAATTTAATATTAAATGCTTTTACTGTTTTGTAACCAAAAACTTTAAAAATTAAATCAGTATTAAAACGTATAACATCATCAATTAAAATTATAAAATGTTTATTTCCTTGTTTAGGTAAAACAACAAATCGTGTTGTGCGAGATGGAATTTCAATTAAAGCGTATTTTGTTTTTCCGCCACCAGTAATTGATTCTAGCTTAATATACATATAACTTGCCTTATCTTTCATATACGGAAAAGGCTTATTATCATCAATCATTAATGGGTATATAAGCGAAACAACTTCGTTATTAAAATAGTCTTTTATATAATTTTGTTGGCTAAGATTTAGGTGTTGTTCGTTAACAATAAATACATTGCTTGCTTTTAATTCTTCAAGTAAAATTTGATAAATGGTTTCAAATTTATTTTGTTGCTCTATTACTTTGCGTTGTAGTTTAACTAATAAATCTTTAGGGTCTTCGCCGTAAATTTCTACTGCTTTTTTCCCTAATTTGGTTAAGCGTTTTACTGTTGCAACTCTTACTCTATAAAACTCATCACGGTTATTACTAAATATTCCTAAAAACTTTAAACGTTCAATTAAAGGGGTTGTATTATCGGCAGCTTCTTGTAATACTCTTTCATTAAAAGATAGCCAGCTAATTTCTCGATTAATAAACGGTAACGATTTTTTTTTCATACTTAAAACTGTTTAGGAAATTGATGAAATTTTCTTTTTATTTTACTTTTATCAAACTCTTTCCAGTTTTCGCATTTACTTTCAAACTCAACAATACCACAAGTTGGTATGTTTTCAAAATCCAAATCTGTACATAAATAATTTACTAAGTTTGTAATAAAAGGGTTGTGTCCAAATAACATTAAGTGATTAACAGAGTTATTTGTTTCTATTATAACCTGCAAAGCATTTTCTTTTGTTGATTCGTACAAACTTGGTATTAAATTTGGCACAGTTTGTAAATTAAACGCGCGATTAAATATTAACGATGTGCTTAAAGCCCTAGTAGCAGTGCTTGTAATTAATAATTGCGGTAAATTATAATTTTTTAAATACCATTCACTCATTAAATAGGCATCTTTATAACCAGTGGCATTTAATGGCCTATCTATATCTTTTAAAAAATCGGCACCCCAATCACTTTTGGCATGCCTAACAAGTGTTAATGTTTTCATTATTAATAAATAATTTATTACAAATAAAAAAAATAAATCAATAATTTTACCTTAAATAATAAATTTGTTATGAGTAACAATTCAACAATAAAGTGCCCTAATTGTAATACTGAATTTGAATTGAATAAAGCGATGAAAGCCGAAATTCAAAGTGAATTTAGACAAAAATTAGATGATTGGAAACGTAAACAAGAGGAAGATTACAAAAAGCGCGAAGAGGAACTTAATGAAAAATACACAAATCAAATAAATAGCGTAAAAAAATTAACACAAGAAGAAACCAAAAAAGGCATTACTGAACAATTTGAAAATGAACTTAAACTTTTACGCGAAAAAGAATTGATAAATGAAAAAAAACTTGAAGAAGCGCGACAAACGCAACTAAATTTTTTAAAAAAAGAAGAGGAACTTAAAAACAAAGAGGCTGAAATTGAAATCACCATTCAAAAAGAAATTCAAACTAAAAGAATAGAATTAACCGAACAAATTAGAAAACAAGAATTAGAAAAAATACAAATAAAAGAAACCGAAAGTTTACAAACCATTAACGAATATAAAAAAGCACTCGACGATCAAAAAAAACAAATTGAAGAAATGCGCCGCAAAATAGAACAAGGCAGCATGCAGCTTCAAGGCGAGGTGCAGGAAATTGCATTGGAAGAATTACTTAAAGCAACATATCCGTTTGATTTAATTGAACCAGTTGCTAAAGGCACAAAAGGGTCAGATTGCATTCAAACGGTTAAAAATAATGCCGCACAAATTTGCGGAAAAATTAGTTACGAAAGCAAAAGAACAAAAGCCTTTGCTAACGAATGGATTGAAAAAGCTAAAACCGATATGCGCTTACAACAAGCTGATATTGCCGTAATTGTAACCGAAGCAATGCCAAAAGATATGAATATGTTTGGGTTTAAAGATGGCGTTTGGATTTGTAGATTTAACGAAATAAAATCTTTATCCTATTTATTAAGAGATGGTATAATAAAAATTCATTCGGCTAGTGCCAACCAAGAAAATAAAGGTGAAAAAATGACTATGCTTTACAATTATTTAACAAGTAACGAGTTTAACGAACAATGGCAAGCCATAAGAGAAGGTTTTTTAAGTATGAAACAAATGATACAAAAAGAGCGAGATGCCATGGAAAAACTTTGGAAAGCACGCGAAAAACAACTCGAAAAAGTGTTACTTAACGCCAGTCATATTAAAGGATCTATTAATGGAATTGCGGGTAGTACTAATATAGATTTAGGTCTTGAATTTAATAATGATTTATTGTTAGATTAAAATAAAATTTATACCTTTATTTGGTAAACAAATCTTATGCTGAGGAGGAAACTTCCCTTACTTTTATTGCTTTTTATAACATTAAAAATTAATGCTCAGTTTTATTATGGCCATCAAATGGATTTTGGAAAAAACAGAATTCAGAGACAAGATTTTGTTTGGACTTATTTAGACTATGATAAATACAGAGTTTATAATTACCAAGGAGGTATTGAGTTAGCTAAATATGTAAGTGTATCTACCGATAAAATTTTATCAGTTTTAGAAAAAAGATTAGATTATAGCCTTCAAGATAAATTAAACATAATTGTTTACAATAATCAAACCGATTTTAAACAAAGTAACATTGGCTTAAGTATTGCCGAACAAAGCAACACAGGCGGTGTTACAAAAATTATTGGTGATAAACTTTTTGTTTATTTTAATGGTTCACACGCAGATTTAGATAGACAATTAAGAGCAGCTATTGCAGAGTTATTTATAAACCAAATTTTATATGGTGGCAATATTGGCGAAATGTGGCGTAACTCAACTTTATTAAGTGTGCCAGATTGGTACACAAAAGGTTTAGTTAAATATTTATCCGAAGGATGGACAAGTTACAGTGATAATTTATTATATGATGCAGTAAAAAACGATCATTACTCTCAATTTAATAAATTAACAGGCAGCCAAGCAATTAATGCCGGTTATGGTTTATGGTATTACATTGTTGATACTTACGGCGAAACTTCAATTAAAGATTTATTACACATGACCCGCGCAACTAGAAACCCAGATAATGCCTTACTTTTTGTGCTTGGAATTAATTTAAATAATCTTGTTTATGATTTTAATGATTCGTTTAATAGACGATTATTTGCTTATAAAGATTCTACAAGAAAATCTCCCATAAACAACAATAGCGTTTTAAAAAAATATAAACCAACAAGGCATTACTACCAAGTTAAAGTAAGCCCAGACGGTAAACAAGTTGTTTACGCTCGTACAGAACTTAACCAGTTACGTGTATACTTAAAAGACTTAGAAAGCGGTAAACAAAAAAGATTACTTAAATACGGAGCAAAAGTAGAAATGATTGAAGATTATAATTATCCTTTATTAGCTTGGAACCCTAAAGGAAATTTAATTGCAATGGTTTACGATTATAAAGACCAATTGGTTTTAACCTTAAACGATATTGAAACAAAAGAAAAAATAACAAAAAACTTTACAGGTTTTGAAAAAATAAATTCAATATCTTATAGCCCTGATGGAAAAAAATTAGCAATAAGTGCAGTTAAAAAAAGTAAAGGACAAAGTGATATTTTTGTTTACAGTATAAACTCTGGCGGATTAGAGCAATTAACTAACGATATTTGGGATGACAACAATCCTGTTTTTGTAAAAGGAAATAAACAAATAATTTTTGAAAGCAATAGAGAGTTAGACACTATTAAACCTAAAGATGATGCCAATTATTTTGTTAAAATACAACGCAATATGGATTTATTTATGGCTCCATATCCTTTTACAAGCAAAGTATTAGTGCGTGTAACCAATACTCCAGATGTTAACGAAACAATGCCTCAAGCATACAACAAAGAAATTGTAACTTACTTAGCCGACAATAATGGCGTTTATAATAGATATATAGCCTCTTTTGATAGCACAATTTCTTTTGTTGATACCACCGAACATTATCGTTATTTTTTTAAATCAGAGCCAATTACAAATTACGATAGAAATTTACTTGAACAAAATATTAATTTTTTAGGCACTCATGTTTCCGAATTAATTTTTGCAAATGGTAAAGATATGATGTTGGTAAGCCCATTACCAAAATACAACATCAACTCTAAAATAACTACACCAAAAAACACATGGTTTAAAACATCAGTAAGACCAGTAATTACAGACCCTACAAATTTTAAAGATTTAAAAGAACCAATTGAAGAAATTAATAAAGCAGAAAAATCAGAAACAAAAAACAATGGTATAGATTTTGATAATTACACGTTTAAAACCGAAAACAATAAACAAGAAAACGTTTCTGAAAACAACTCAAACAAACAAATTATTAATAATGCAGATACTCTTGTAAAAATAAAACCAAACAACAAACAAAAAAGTTTAGCATTTCCAATTCAAAAAAATTATTATACCTCTTTTTATACTGATTATGTGGTTAATCAACTAGACAACTCTTTTTTAAATAATAATTATCAATTTTTTAATCCATCTGGTTCGCCAATATTTTTAAACCCTGGTTTTAATATAATGAACAAAATTGGAATAAGCGATTTGTTTGAAGACCATAGAATTATTGGGGGCTATCGTTTTAATTTTAATTTCGATAACGAATTTATGCTTCAATACGAATACAGAAAAAAATTAATTGATCATGAATTTGTAGTTGGCCGTCAAACTTTTAGACGCGTGCCATTATATTCAACTATTGTAGATGGGTATTACGGAAAATCTAACACACATACCGCAAGGTATTCAATGAAAATACCTTTTAGCGAAGTTTCTGCAATTAAATTATCTGCTCTATACAGAAACGACAGACTTGTACTTTTATCTAACAATGATTTATTTTTACCAATACCTAACTTGTACCAAAATATGGCGGGCACAAAAGCCGAATATGTTTTTGATAATACAAGAAGCGTGATGTTAAATATTTTAAATGGCTTCAGATTTAAAGCCTTTGCCGAGTATTGGAAATTTTTAGAAACTAATGGTGATGATTTTTTTGCAGCAGGTTTTGATGCAAGGCACTATTTAAAAGTTAGCCGACAAATAACTTGGTGTAATAGAATTGCTGGTGGTACTAGTGCAGGTACGCAAAAATTAATTTATTACTTAGGAGGTGTAGATAATTGGTTACTTCCTTCGTTTAATAATAATATAAATATAGTAAGACCAGAGCAATACGGTTTTCAAACACTTGCAACTAACATGCGTGGTTTTACACAAAACATTAGAAATGGAAATAATTTTTTAGTTATGAATTCCGAATTAAGAATTCCAATAGTTAGATATTTATTTAGCACGCCATTTAGATCAGAATTTTTAAATAATTTGCAATTAATAGGATTTGGAGATATTGGTATGGCTTGGACAGGTATAAATCCACTTAGTAATGATAACACAAAAAATGTTCAAACATACTACCAACAAGGCACAAATATAATTTTAGAAATAAGTAACCCAAGAAGTCCGTTAGTTGCAGGTACTGGTTTTGGTGTGCGCTCTAAATTATTTGGTTATTTTGTAAGATTAGATTTTGGTTGGGGAATTGATGAATTAAAAGTTTCAGACAAAGCACAAATACATTTATCTTTAGCAACAGATTTTTAAATATGGAAATATTAATACTTTTAGGTGTTGGCTTAGTAGCTGGTTATTTTAGTGGTTTAATAGGTATTGGTGGAGGTGTAATTATTGTTCCACTTTTGGTTTACTTATTAAACTTTAATCAAAAAACAGCGCAAGGCACAACATTGTTTATGTTTTTATTTCCAATAGGTATTTTAGGAACATATAATTATTATAAAGCCGGATTTATTGATTTTAAAACCGCAGGAATTATTGCAGTTACTTTTATAGTTGGAAGCTATTTTGGTGGTAAAACTTTAGTACAAATAGATACTAAATTAATTAAACAAATTTTTGGTGGCATAATAGTTTTAATAGGAATTAAAATGCTTCTAGGAAAATAAAATTGAATTTACAATTAGAAATAAAAAAATTAACCGAGGAATTATTTCCTTACTTAGTTAATGTAAGAAGACATTTACATCAAAATCCCGAGCTTTCGTTTAAAGAATATAATACAAGTAAATATATTCAAGAAGAACTCACTAAGCATAATATTTCATTTAAAGCCAACGTTGCCGGTACAGGAATTGTAGCTATCATAGAAGGGCAAAACCCAAATAGTGATTGCGCTTTGTTACGTGCAGATATGGATGCTTTGCCAATTCAAGAAACAAATAATGTTAGTTATAAATCAATTAACAATGGTGTGATGCATGCTTGCGGACATGATGTACACAGCACTTGTGTGCTAGGTGCAGCTATTATCCTTAATCAATTAAAAAATAATTTAAAAGGTACTATTAAAATAATTTTTCAACCCGGTGAAGAAGTTTTGCCAGGAGGTGCAAAATTAATGATTGATGAAGGCATCTTAGAAAATCCAAAAGTAAACAAAGCAATTGCACTTCACGTTTTTCCAAACTTAGAAGTTGGAAAAGTTGGCTTTAAAGAAGGAATGTACATGGCAAGTACAGATGAATTGTATTTAACAATTAATGGTAAAGGAGGGCATGCAGCAATGCCTTCAGAATACATTAACCCTTTAATTATAGCATCTGAAATTTTATTAAAAATTAATCAGGAATTTATGCTTGAGCCAAAAAACAATATTCCAACAGTTATAGCTTTTGGCAAAATAAATAGCAATGGCGCAACAAATGTAATTCCCGAACAAGTTAATATTGCTGGTACATTTCGTACTATGGATGAAAATTGGCGAAAACAAGTGCATCAAAGATTGCAAGAAATTGTAAATAATTTTTCTGAAAAATACAAGATACAATCGCACATAGAAATTGTAAATGGATACCCTTTTTTAATAAACGATAACATGTTAACTCAAGCTTGTAGAAATAAAGCAATTTCTGTTTTAGGACATGAAAATGTTATTGAACTACCGTTGCGAATGACTGCAGAAGACTTTGCATATATCACTCAAAAAGTTCCTAGCTGTTTTTTTAGACTTGGAACAGCAAATTCAAATAAAAAAATAAGTGCTGGTGTGCATACATCTAATTTTGATGTTGACGAAAATTCAATTAAAGTTGGCGTTGAATTGCTGGCTAATTTCTTTTTCATTTAGACTAAATTTAACATTTTTAACACTTTTCTTAGCTTTTGTGTTAATTTTTTGTTATTTTAGTTCTACCAAATTAACCTTCTAAATAACTCATTATGAAGAAATTATTATTATTATTTGTTTTAAGTGTTTCGTTTGCTCATGCTCAGCAAAATGTAGCTGAAATATTTAGTCCAAGAATTAAAAATCAAAAAAGTAATTCAAGTTTCTATTTTAGAATTTTAAATGTAAATCAACAAGATTTTAATTCTTATGTCACTAAGTCAAATTCGTTTGTTGGATTAACTAAACTAAGAGAGGGGTATTCCCTTGAACATAAAATTGGTTCAATTTATTTTAGCTCAACCAACCAAATTACTTTAGAGCAATTAACACAATTGATGAAATTCTTAAACTTACATGAAATTCATTTTGATGGCAAAAAAATTTCTGTAGATGAAATTAAAAATCAAACTATTATTGTTGTTGAAAAAAATGATTCTAAATCTATAACACCTAGAAAAAATTAATAATAATTAATAAATTATTTTATGAAAAATTTATTTACAAAAACACTTTTACTTCTGTTTTTATTTTTTTTGAATAAAAATTTTAATGCTCAAACTTACGTTCTTTCACCTCCAGGAGGTAGTGTATTTACTACATGTAAAGGTTTTGTTCAAAATGATTTATGCTGCTATGATTTTCCGTTTTGCAGCATGGTTTACTATTGCCAAGGAGATGATCATTTTAACACATTTCAAAGTGGTACACCTGGTACACCAATAAGAATTAATTTTACTTATCTAGATTTAAATACAGGTGATTTTGTAAGAGTTTATCAAGGAGTTGGTACAGGTGGTCCTCTGTTAGCATCATTTACAAATACATATACTAGCTTAGGCAACTTTGTTACATCAGCTACTGGAGTTATAACAATAAGATTTACTACTAATACCGATAATAATGTTGGAGATGGGTATAATGCGATTATTGGTTGTCCGCCAGTTGGTTGTGCAGGAAACTCACCAGCATCTGACATATGTTCATCTGCAACGCGTATCTGCGACTCTTACCAATATTGTGGAAACACTGGGGGATGGTACACTGCTGATAATGAACAAATAGCAATAGTAAATGGAGAATTTGATGATTTTCCAAATACATTTTTTCCTACTGGCCCTTTTTGTGGATCAATAGAAAATAATAGTTGGATTGTTTTTAAAGCAAACGCTCCTCTTCCTACTTTTTCGGTAAATGTTAGTAATTGTTCCTCATCAACAAGTGGAATTCAAATGGCTTTATTAAATTCTTCCAATTGTAGTACATTTTCAGCTGTATCTAGTTGTGTTAGTCAAAGCACAGCACCTACATCATTCACTATAGGTGCCTCCACACCATTAACAGTTGGGAGCGATTATTACATAATGATTGATGGCTTTGCAGGTAATTACTGCGACTATACAGTTACGCCAATGTCAGGAGTTCAAATAGCAACATTAAATCCATCATCAGCAGCAATTTGTCAAAATCAAACCTTAAATCTTGTAACATCTAATGCAGTTGCAGGTTCTACATATACATGGAGCGCAAGTACATCTGGTGCTATAGGCAGTTCACCTTCTAGCCCATCTATTATTGCAACTCCTACTGTTGTTGGTAACACAATTTACACTGTTAGCATTACTCAGCCAAATGGTTGTGCAACTCAAACATATACAAGATCAATTACTTTAAACCCTCTCCCTACAGCTAATGCAGGAACATCTCCATCAAGCATTACGTGCGCAAATCCAACTCGTACTCTTTCAGGGTCTGGTGGTGGAACCTATGTGTGGAGCGGTTCTGGCATTGTTAGTGGCAGTACTACAGCTAACCCAACTGTTAATGGACCTGGTCCTTTTTCTTTAACTGTAACTTCAGGTGCAGGCTGTACATCTACAAATGTTGCAACTGTAACTGTTCCAATTAATACAACAATCCCTTCACCTTTAAGCATTAGTGCAAATACAGTATTAAATTGTGCAACTCCAACTGTAATTTTAAGCGGAACTCCTTCAAGTGGAGTAACATACACATGGTCAGGGCCTAGCGTTGTTAGTGGTGTTAATTCAGCTAATGCTGGTGTAAATGTAGGCGGAACATACAACATGAGTGTTACATCTACTATTAATGGTTGTAAAAATTTTACAACAATAACTATTGCACCAATTAACAATACAACAACCAACACTCCAAGCACAGGCGGAGTAATAACCTGTTTAAATTCAGCCATAACATTATCAACCACAGCTAACACACCGTTGTATAATATAACATGGAGTGGACCGGGGGGTTCAAGTATATCCTCA
>JAIUNM010000023.1 GCA_020162035.1 Bacteroidota bacterium
GAAGTCCGTTGTGATTTGCTTTCATATTGTATCTTTGACATATTGATAAAAACATATAGTTAAAGAAACTTAATAACAACAAGGATTTAACCCAATTTTGTCAAGTAAAAAAATACGTTTTTATCATACAAACATCCGTCCTTATGGCGGATTTTTTGTTTCTAGCTATACTCATTTCTCCTGTCGGTTTATAAATTGATTTGGGTTTATTGTAGTTCTCGGTTTTGTTTGAATTGATACAGTTCTCGATTTCGCCTGTCTGTCGACTAGGCAGGCTCGAACTGACAAGGTTTCGACTATATTTGAATTGGCAATGTTTCGACTTCACTTGTTTGGTGTAGAGTCGATTCGAACTCGCAAAAAATAGTTAAAATAATTCTAGTTGTTGGGGCACATCGGGTAAATTATGCTTTTTTGCGCCGTAAAATATTTCCATTTGCCCAAATTGTTTATCGGTAATTTGTAAAATACCTACTTTACCATGTTCGGGTAATAAGCTTTTAACCCTGCGTTTATGCACATCGGCATTTTCGCTACTTGAACTGTGCCTAACATACATGCTAAATTGAAACATGCTAAAGCCGTCTTGTAACAAGCCTTTTCTGAAAAAAGCCGCTGCTTTTCGCTCTTTTTTTGTTTCGGTTGGTAAGTCATACATTACTAATGTCCACATAACTCTATAAGCGTTTAATCGTTCGGTGTTTAGGTGCATATTTATATTGTTTTTATAATTGTTCTCAACTTCACCTTTTTGTCAACTAAGCGGGTTTGAACTGACAAGGTTTCGACTTCTCGACTGTTTGTCGCCTAGATAGCTTGAACTGATAGGGTTCTCGACTTCGTTCGAACTGACAATTCTCCGTTACTTCAAGCCTGCCTAGTCGGCAGGCAGGCGAAGTCGAGAAGTGTTTTTAGCGATATTCATTATTAAAACTATCAATTAATAAGTGTTTATTTTTATAATATTTGTTTAGGCAAACTTCAAATTAAAATAAATTGTTACTTCGAGTCTGCCTTGTCGGCAGACAGGCATAGTCGAGAAGCGATTATAATTCGGGATAAACTACTTTCCGTTGCTCACCATTAAAACATTTTACTAAGCTAACAGCAGTACGTTGCGTTGCAATCATTAACGGACTTTTTTCGCCATCTATTATTACATCAATTGCCGGTATTTTTAATAAAACGGCTTTATGTTCTTTATTCATTTCTTCAACAATACCCATTTCATTAACCATTTGGTAAACAATTAAATCAACATAAGGCCTATAAGGTTCCATTAAATCGTCGGCCAAACAATAGGCATTGTACCTGTTTTTATGAAAAATACCAAGTGTTGGCAATAAACCAGCTGCAACAATACTTCGTGCCATAGTAGCACGTAAAATGGCATAGCCATAATTTAAATAATTATTGGGTGGAGGCCCTTCTCTATATCTTACAAAATTGTTAATGTGCTTAAAAATGGTTTGCCAATAATATACAGCAGCTGTAGCCTCGCAATTATCAGTATCGCCACTTTTTACATTTTTGTATAAAGGAATGAGATAATCTGACTTTAAACTTAAATTAGTTAATGCGTTAGCTTGGTTTTTAATTTTTTGTGTAATTGTTTGTTGCCACAATTGTTTTTTTAAAGGTTCGCTTGCACTTAATTGAGCTTCGTAACGTTCTTGTTGTATAGAGTTGCCTTCTAGCGGCAACAGCAAACTTTGTGGCATGTGCCTGTAATCACAAAATATAACAGATACGTTGTTTTCTTGCAGGGCTTGAATTAAAAAACTGGTTAGTGTTATTTGTTGGTTATCAATTACAACAATTCCTATGTCTTCAACCGGAATAGATTTTGTAACAACATCCTTATTTTCGTTAATAATTTCTATTTGCAACTGCTTATCTTTTAATTTTAAATAAGCGGGGTTTCCAAAATATAATGTGCGCTTAATCATTTTTATAATAGGTTAAATTTAAAATTACACATTTTGTGTCACACATTTTGTGTGATTTTTTATTGTTTGTTTTGCATCCAACGCATTAAAAACTTATCGTAAGTTTGATAGTATGGTGCTTCAATGGTAGAGTTATAAAATATCATTTCTTTTTCTAATAAAGCCTCTATGCCTCTTGTTACCATTGATGATGTTCCTAAATTATACTTTTGAATAAAGTTTTTAGAGTGCGCTTTAAATAATTTTTCTTCTTTAGAAATAGCAGATAATAATTGCCATTGCGATGTTGTAAGCAAATTGCGGTATTGAAAAAAAGTATTTTCATTCAATTTTAAAATTTCAATGGCCGCTTGTTTTACATCTGTTAAATGAATCGATTTTTTATTATTGGAATATAAGTAATTACAAAAAAATTGAGTATAAAATGTGTGGCAACAAGTAAAATTTAAAATGTACTGAATACTTTCTTTTGTTATTTTTCTTTTAAAATTAGTAAATATTTTTTCAATAAATGCTGCGTATTTATCCTCGGTAATAAAATCCAAATGAAGATTGCTACAACTGGCAAAAAAAGGGCGTTTGGCACTGTTAAAAATTTCGTTCATCATTTTTTGATTACTACCGCAAAAAATAAAATTGGTATTTTTTAAAGTTTGTATGTGCGTTCTTAATAAGGCTTCAACGTTTTTTTCGGGATATTCTAAAATTTGTTGAAACTCGTCAATAGCAAATACAATTTTTATATTTTGCTGATCTAAAAATGTAAATAACTGTTGTATGGTTTTTTCGTATCGTTTTGTTTCAGTTAAATCAAATGTAATTTCTGGAGAACCTGAAAGCTCATCAAAACTAATTAAAGGTCGTAAGAGTTTAATAGTTTCAATTACTTTTTTTCCTAAATTTTTATTTTCAGGAAAGCGATTATAAATAACAGTTGCTAAAAGATTGGTAAACTCTTTTAAGTTTTTGCTACTAAGTATATCAACATAAATGCATACAACTTTGCTGTTTTTTGAAAAACTGTTAAATACATGGTGTATTAAGCCTGTTTTACCTACACGCCTAATGGCAAAAAGGGTAGTGTTAATGTTGTTTTGTATATTTTTTTTTAGTTGAACGGTTTCATTTTCTCTGTCGCAAAAATGAAAAGCATCTTTGTAATGTGTAACTAAAAACGGATTAAATTCTTTTTCCATATAACAAATATACAAAAAAAATTAAAATCACACAAAATGTGTGATACATTTTGTGTGATTATATTTCTATTTCGATGCAAAACTACAAAACTGTTTTTCAGTATTTAGGTTTTAGAAATGTTACCCAAGCGATCAATTTTGAGTTTGATACAAATTTCTTTTACTCTTTGATGTCCAAACATTGTTAATTCCTGCTTATTCAAGCTACCCATTTCGCCCATTTTACTTTTTGAATCATAGGTTTTAATAAGAGATGATATTTTTGATTGTATAAAGTGGCATTCACTTCCAGTACAGCTTACCATCTTATATACTTTATCCGTTTGCTCTTTTGTCAACTTATTCAAATTAATTGCATTTACATTTTCCTCTTCATTCGGTACATAAACTATATCATTTGGAGATAAATGGAACAGCAAGTTATGTCCTTTTTCATTTTGTTCCGGAACAGAAAGTAACCCTTGTTTTTGTCGTTCAATGACAATGTTTAAAGGAATGGTTTCATAGCTTCTTTTTCCATTTTCATCAGCATAGATAGCAAAGAAAAGATTGGTTCCTTTGGCAGCTTCCACAAATTTATCTTTTTTATTTCCTGTTTCTCCAATAGCAAATTTATTCCCTTTTGGTTCGTAAGTCCTAACTTTCAGAATAGGTTGATGAAATTTTCCATTGTTTAAAGATGTTATATTTTTATTCATTTCATCAATACCTTCCGGTGTAAACGCTAAGATTTCTGGTGCAATTGCTTTTCCTTTTTCATCTATTTGCCCTTCATAATTGGTTAGATGATTTAATAAGATTTGTTGAATACCTGTATCAGTAATGGATTTTTCTATTTTTTCTTTACTAAATGATGTGTCTAAATTCACTCTTGATGCAACATTATCATTTTCCCAATAGTAGATTTCCACTCTTGAAACATCTGCATTGTTCCATTTATTATCATTGTCTTTCAAGTATTTTGCTATTTTCTTTTTGTCAAAATTTTTAGCGATTAACGACAAAATATGCTTGCGTAATGCTTTATCAACGATGTCGTTATAATTGTCTAATGCAATACTTAAAGCAACAAGTTTTGTTTTTCTTAATTGAATCAATCCCGAAACTGTATCTTTATGCATCGGTTTACGAATCGCCCAATTTGTTCCCTCTTGCTTCACCAACACTTTTTTGCCATTTACCATTTTTTCATATTGGTTACTTGCTTTATTGATGACACGCAAGTTTTGTTTGAAGCTCACCACAATTTTTTCTAATTCATTTTTAGCGTCTGGCGTAAATGTTGACCATGGTTTGAAGAAATCGGTAAACTTATCTCTTTCTTTTCCTTCTTTGTCTTGCCATTTTTCTACTTTACGCAACTTGCGTTGTAAATCATATCTACTGTTATCCGATTTGGCAGATTGGTTGTTTAATAAATTGACATGGTCGCGTGTAGCACAAGCAATCACCAGTGCGTCCATCGCGTGATGGCGGTGGTCAATACGTTTTTTCTGGAAACCTTTGGAATGTTCTAATGGAATCGTTGGTATTGTTTTTCCGTTGGTGTTTTTTGTTGTAAAATCAGAGGTTTGTGTCAACTCATTCATTCGTTCAAAACGAGGAAGAATTAAATCATTCCACACATCATTTAATCCCCAATCTTGTTTTAATTGAGTGGTGATTTTACCATTTCCTGGAAGAATATTTTTAGAGTTTACGCCATCATCGTTGGTTTCAGAACGAACAATATTGGATAACAACTGAGAAATAAACTTACTAATATAACGAGTGTCATTCATTTGACGCTCAATCATTTTATCGGGTATTTCTTCCAGCAATAATTTATTGAGTTTTGTTCTATTTGATTTGTAATTTTCTTTAACTAATTCTTGGTAAGAATCCTCTCTCAAAATTTTAACTGTTTTTCCAAATCCAGTTTCCACAGTTTGTCCGCCATGATTTTTGATAAATTCAAAACCAAGTTGTTTGTCTTTCAATTGGTTTACAGCCGCTTCACAAATCACTTTATTTGAAATACTATCATCAAAATAACGAGACTGAGGAACGATATGTTCAATTTGGTAGTCCTCCGTAAACAAGCGATTCAATGGAATCATTTGACCTGTGTAAGGCGATTTGTATTTTTGTTCTAACCACAATTTATACTTTTGAAATTCAGCTTTTGTGGGTTGAGCCGATTTACTAATTTTAGAAATATCTTCAGGTATTTCAATGCCTGATTTCAAAACGCCCTCCTCATAAATCTTCAGTGCTTCTTGTTGCATTGGCGAATGTGGTCGAACACCAATAACATTTGCATCAGACATTAATTCTACCAGCATTGCTTTGATGCGTAAATTGGTGTTTTCGTTTTCAGTAACTGTATTTGTTAAACGTTTACGTTCATCAGCAGTATTCTTCATTTCTCTTCCAAGTTCAACATGAATCTCGTCAAAGAAATTCTCAGCACTTTTGCCAAATTGTTTCCAAATATCTTTAACAACACGTAAAGTTTCCGTTACAACTTGTTCTACAATTGGGTTGCGAAGCGAGTGTTGTTTAAATTCATTGATGTATTTTTCTAAATCAGCAACAGATTTCCATTTTCCTGCAATCTCAGCTTCTGAATGGCGGTCGTAAACAATGTATTGAGCCAACCACAATTGCAAACCTTGAAAGTTTTCTTTTTGCGTTAAATGGATTGCTTTTTCACGAACTCTGTTTTTTATGGTTTCATCGTATTCTCCCGTTAGAATTTTATCAATTCGTTCTTGCACAGAAGAAGAAATAAATTCCCAATCCCAATATTTTCCAACACGCATTAATGGCAATAGTTTTTTGATGGCTTTTTCTGAATAAGCACCATACTCACTATCAAAAGGTTTGAATCTTCTAAAATTTTCTACAAAACTAGATTCATCCAATTGGTGTTTTCTAGCAAAGGAGCCTAATGCTTTTTCAAACTCAATTTTATCTGTAACCGAATAAATAATATGCCATAATTGTTGTTCAATTTCAGGTATTAAGAAACCAGTAGGAATAGTATCTACTTTTTCTAATCTATTCATTATCATTGAACGTGTTTCATAACAAGGATATGCTTTGTCGGACACATAATTCCATCGGTATTTAGCAACTTCATTAGACAATGCTTTTCCTTTCAATCCTAGGTTCTTTTCGACAAGGTGTTTGATTAATGTATCTTGTTTAATTTCTTTTCGTTCACTTAAAAAATCATACAAACTTTCTAAATCTTCAATAGTTTGAATGAAATTAGGAGTTACCTCTTTATCTTCATCTTGTAAATAGATTTTCAAATTGTAGATCCATTGCCACAATCTAAATTCTTGATACAAAGGATTGGATTTGGGGATAACCTTCAAGTATTCTTTAACTTCTATGTCCTTACCATTTTCATCTTTTTCAAATTCATTTTTGATTGGATTACCCTTTTCATCTTTTTTATTGATTTTATGCAGTCGATATTCTAAAGGACATGTACTAATCGTTGCTTTTTGACTTCGTAATGGTCGCTGGTAAAAGATAATATCATCCAAAAACAAATGAACAAAATCACGCTTACTTAATTGCATTTGATGTGCTTCATTGTTTTTATATAGCTCTCTTACACAGTCATTGTATAAATCATCTGAAAACAATTCGGATTGTAGCTCGATTTGTTTTTGAAGTATTTGTTTCAATTCATCTTTGTAAAATTTACGCTCAATGGTGCGAACTAATTTTCCTTTAATTTTTTGATTGGGGTTTTGAAGGAGTGCATCGTAAATATATGAACCTACTGTTTTAGTTGATTGGCTAATGTCTTGTTTTGTTTTTTTCTTCAATAAAGTCCAATCATCTTCACTTGGTGCTCTAAAACTTCTTTTTTCTACACCTTCTTTGTTAATCTTTACACTTCCATCATCATTTAAATCAGTTGTTACAATAAAATCACGTGTCTTATCTTTCCAGTCAGTTAAAGGTGTTTTACTCGAACGACGGTAAATCCAACCATTTTCTAAATGTAAAGAATACCAAGTTTCACCTTTTTTATTTGTTTCAGCATCTGCTACAACATCAATAATCTTTAAAGAATGAAATTCAACTAACTTATTCGGATTTTCTTCCTCCTCTTCACCTCTTAATTGATAATATCCTCTTTTTTGATTGAAATTTAGAATCAACCAAGCCAGTTCTTCTTTCTCTAATTTCTGAGTAAGTGCTTTTTTTCTCAAATAATAAATTGTCCAATCGTAAGGAACTAATTTACCATTCTCCACCAATTGAGGTTGATTTGTTTTAAAATCATTCAACATTTCCTCAAATGATTTCTTAAAGAGAAAATCGTTCGCTTTATAAGTCAATTTCGGTTCCGTTTCAGTGATAAATTTTCCAAAACGTTTTGTAAAGTCAATTTGATTGGCGTAATGTTCTGGTAAAAAACCGAGCACATTCAAAACACGATGCAAACGTTCTCTTCTCAACAAATGGCGCTCACGTAATCTTCTGACTCCTCTAAAGCGAGTTCTATCTGCTGTTTGAGAAACGGAATTTCCTTTACCAAATTCATCTTTAATGTCTTGTGTCATCGGAATTATTCGACTCCCCATTCCAAGAATTTTGCCGTCTTTGTTTTCAATATTTTGTTCAATTAATGCCCACCCAATACTATTTGTTCCTAAATCTAATCCTAGTACTTTTTTCATAAAAATTATTTTTTTATTGTACGAAATATACTAAATTTGTATCACAATATGAAGCAAATCACAATAAGGATTATTCCGTTGTGAAAACATTTACTACGGGGCATTCGAAAGTTTGCCTCGTTTTTATTTGTAAATGTTTCATAAGCTCCATCAAAAAAACAATAAATAAGCGAACTAAAACATTTAAGGCGGGAGTTAAATCTCGCCTTTTTTTATTTCAACAAATCGGGATAAAAATACTTTAGCCATTCTTTGTAGGTATCTTGTGCGGCAAGGCAAGTGTCTGTTAAATAACCTTTGGTTTGTTCAAATTCGCGTAAGCCACGGTAATAATACTGTTTGTAATTATCGTCAATAATAAAGGGCACAATATTATTTTTCAAACATTCTTTAAATAAAATTAAACGTCCAACTCTACCATTACCATCTTGAAATGGGTGTATTTGTTCGAAACGATAATGAAATTCGATTACATGTTCAAATTCTATTTTAGATAATGTATTGTACCATTGCAAAAGCATATTCATTTCATTATCTACATTTTGCGGTAAAGTTGTTTCTTTTCCTCCCACTTCATTGGGTAAGGTTTTCCAATCTCCTACTTTAAAATAGTGTTTAGTAGCATCAAATGTGCTTGATTTTAAAATACGATGTAGTTCTTTTATAAGAGTAGTTGTAAGTTGTTGTTCTGCCTTATCTATCACAAAATCAAAAGCCACAAAGTGATTGGAAGTTTCAATAATATCATCAATTGGCAAAGCATCTTGGTCTTTAAAGCCAATAGTACGGGTTTCAAAAATATAACGAGTTTGTTCTTCAGTAAGCTTACTACCTTCTATACGATTTGAATTATAAGCTAAGTTAACTTGCGTTTTGTGGTACAAGCCTCCTTTAAGTTTGTTGTTTTTTTCAATTTTTAAATAGCTTAAAATCATATAACTATTTTTATCTTAGTTATAAATATAACTTTTTTACGTTAAAGCGCCTAAAGTTTTTTTAATCTCGTTTAGTTTCATTAATGCTTCAACAGGAGTTAATGTATTAATATCTATGGCATATATATCGTCGCGTAATTGTTCAAGTAAGGGGTCGTTTAATTGTACAAAACTTAATTGTACTTCGTTTTGTGTTTGCGTTAAAACTTTTTTTGCATTAAGTGTTTTATTATCAATATTACCATCTAATAAATTAGCCTCGTGTTGTTTTTCTAACTTACTTAAAATTAAATTTGCTTTTTCTACTAGTTCTTTTGGCATACCTGCCATGCGTGCTACATGTATCCCAAAACTATGCTCACTACCACCTTCTTTTAATTTGCGTAAAAAAATTATTTTATTATTTGCCTCTTTAACACTTACATTATAGTTTTTAATGCGCTCAAATAAATTTGTCATTTCGTTTAACTCATGGTAATGCGTTGCAAAAAGTGTTTTTGCTTTTAAGTTATGGTTATGTATATACTCTGCAATACTCCATGCAATAGAAATACCATCATAGGTACTTGTGCCTCGACCAATTTCATCTAATAATATTAAACTACGGTTACTTAAGTTATTTAAAATACTGGCTGTTTCATTCATTTCAACCATAAATGTACTTTCGCCACTACTTATATTATCTGTAGCACCTACGCGCGTAAAAATTTTATCTACAATTCCAATATTGGCTTGCGCTGCTGGCACATAACAACCAATTTGAGCTAATAAAACTATTAATGCAGTTTGCCTAAGTAATGCTGATTTACCACTCATGTTAGGCCCTGTAATCATCATTATTTGTTGCGTTTCGTTATCTAAAAAAACATTGTTGCTTACATATTCTGTACCAAATGGTAATTGTTTTTCAATAACAGCATGTCTTCCCTCTTTAATATCAATTACATAATCGTTATTAATAATTGGTTTATTATAATTGTTTTCTATTGCAAGTATGGCAAAACTAAGCAGAACATCTGTTTTTGCAATTAAGTTAGCGTTTAATTGAATTGGTGCTATAAAATCATTAATTGCAATTACTAAATCATTAAAAATTTGTTGCTCTAACGAACTAATTTTTTCTTCAGCACCTAAAATTTTTTCTTCGTAAATTTTAAGTTCGGGTGTAATATATCGCTCAGCGTTAGTAAGGGTTTGTTTACGAATCCATTCTGTTGGTACTTTATCTTTATGAACATTAGTAACCTCTAAATAGTAGCCAAACACATTGTTGTAAGAAATTTTTAATGAACTTATACCAGTTTTTTCAATTTCTTGTTGTTGAATTTTTAAAAGATAATCTTTGCCACTAAACGCTATTTGCCTAAGCTCATCTAATTCTACATTTACTCCGGTTAAAATTGCGTTGCCTTTCAAAATATTAACAGGGGCTTCGTTGTTTAAAGTAGAATTTATTTTAGTTATTATACTTTCGCATGGGTTTAATTGTTCGGCAATTTTTTGTAACGATGAGCTTGAACAATTTATTAGTTCGTTTTTAATTTCTTTAACTGTATTTAATGAATGTTTAAGTTGAACTACTTCTCTGGGGTTTACCCTTAATACAGCCACTTTTGAAATGAGTCGTTCTAAATCCCCTATTTCATTTGTGTAATTAATTAAATTTAAACGTATGGTTTCATTTTCAATTAAAAAGTCAACTGCGTTTAAGCGTTCGTTAATTGCTTCACAATTTTTTAATGGTAATGCCAGCCATCTTTTTAATAAACGTGCGCCCATTGGCGATATGGTTTTATCAATAACGTCAATTAAACTTTTACCATTTTCATTATTACTGCCATACAATTCTAAATTACGCATTGTAAATTTATCTAACCATACAAATTGTTCTTCGTTAATTCGGCTAACTTTAGATATATGTTTTAATTTATCATGCTTGGTTTCGTTTAAATAATGTAAAATTGCTCCACAGGCACAAATAGCGTTATTTTGATCTTCTATACCAAAACCTTTTAAAGAATTTGTTTCAAAATGTTTTAATAAACTCTCATAACCAAAATCGTAATTAAAAGCCCAGTCATCTAACCCAAACGAATAAAACTTTTCGCTAATTAAATTATTTAATTGCTCGCGTTTTGCTTTTTCAAATAAAATTTCGTTGGGTTTAAAATTTTGTATTAATTTTTCAATGTAATTTAACGAGCCTTGTGCAACTAAAAATTCGCCGGTGCTTACATCGCAAAAAGCAACACCAGCATCTGTTTTATTAAAATGAACACTTGCTAAAAAATTATTTTGATTGTGGTTTAATATTTTATCGTTAAAGCTAACGCCTGGAGTTACTAATTCTGTAATTCCGCGTTTAACAATACCTTTTACAAATTTTGGATCTTCTAATTGATCGCAAATAGCAACACGATAACCTGCACGCACTAATTTAGGTAAATACGAATCTAACGAATGATGGGGAAAACCTGCCAATTCAATATGAGAGGCCGATCCGTTTGCGCGTTTAGTTAATACTATTCCTAACACTTTACTTGCCTTAATGGCATCATCACCAAAAGTTTCATAAAAATCGCCAACTCTAAATAGTAAAATTGCATCAGGGTATTTTACTTTAATACTATTGTACTGCTTCATTAATGGTGTTTCTTTCACCTCTGCACTCTTTGCCATTCACTAAAATTATAAATACTAAATAAAACAGTTAATATAACTTATAAACAACAAATTAATAATTTAGGATTAATAGAGATTTTGTATCTTTGTATATCTAAAAAATTGGGTTATGGTAGCAAATGCAACAAAAAGTGAATATTTAATGGAGTTAGAAGAAAATTATGGCGCACATAATTATCATCCGATTCCTGTAGTTCTTGAACGAGGCGAAGGTGTTTTTGTTTGGGATGTTGAAGGGAAAAAATATTACGATTTTTTAGCTGCTTATAGTGCGGTTAACCAAGGACATTGCCACCCAAGAATTATAAAAGCCTTAACAACTCAAGCACAAAAATTAACTTTAACATCTCGAGCTTTTTATAACAGTGTACTTGGCGAATATGAAAAATTTATTACTGAGTATTTTGGTTACGACAAAGTATTACCAATGAACACTGGTGTTGAAGGAGGAGAAACTGCATTAAAATTAGCTCGTCGTTGGGCTTACGATGTAAAAGGTGTGCCAGAAAATAAAGCAAAAATTGTTTTTGCAAATGGTAACTTTTGGGGTAGAACATTAGCGGCAATTAGCAGTAGTAACGACCCTAGTAGTTATAAAGGCTTTGGGCCTTATATGCCAGGTTACGAATTAGTTGATTATAACAATTTAACTGCGTTAGAAAATGCATTAAAAGACCCAAATACCGCAGCTTTTATGGTTGAGCCTATACAAGGCGAAGCCGGTGTTGTTGTGCCCGATAACGGTTATTTAAAAGGAGTTAGAGAGTTGTGCAACAAATACAATGTACTTTTTATAGCAGACGAAGTGCAAACAGGTTTGTGCAGAACAGGAAAATTATTAGCCTGCGACCACGAGCAAATAAAACCAGATATTTTAATTTTAGGAAAAGCATTAAGCGGAGGCACAATGCCTGTTGCTGCAATTTTAGCTAATAACGAAATAATGTTAACCATAAAACCGGGCGAGCATGGCAGTACCTATGGCGGAAACCCTTTAGCTTGTGCGGTTGCAATGGAAGCCTTAAAGGTTTTAAAAGAAGAAAAATTAGCTGAAAATTCTGAAACACTAGGAGTTTTGTTTAGAGCCGAAATGACAAAATTAATGAATGAATGCAGTGTAATTACTGCGGTTAGAGGTAAAGGATTGTTTAACGCAATAGTTATTAAAGAAAAAAATGGTAAAACGGCATGGGATGTTTGTTTAGAGTTTGCAAAAAATGGATTATTAGCAAAGCCTACACATGGCGATATTATTAGATTTGCACCACCTTTAACAATAAATAAAGAACAGTTATTAGCTTGTGTTGAAATTATTAGAAAAGTAATTTTAGCGCATTAATAAAGTGAAAATTAGTTCCTTAAAAATTCTTATATTTGTTAGTGTTGCACTAGCATAAATGGAATTTGAAATAAAACCAAAAAGTAAACTTAGTTTAGGGTTAAAAGAACTTAACAACTACCGAGAGTTGTTTTATTTTTTTACTTGGCGCGATATTAAAGTAAAATACAAACAAACTGTTTTAGGTTTTTTATGGGTTATAATTCAACCCTTGCTTATGACTGTGGTTTTTACTTATTTTTTAGGAAACCCTATTAAATTACAAACTAACTTACCTATCTCTTACCCTTTATTTGCATTAAGTGGTATGTTAATTTGGACAGTTTTTAGCAATGGTATAGTTAACTCAGCCAACAGCATGGTTAACAACGCAAGTATTATTAAAAAAATATATTTTCCGCGTTTAATTATTCCAATTTCATCTGTATTAGTTGGGTTATTTGATTTTATAATATCTTTAATTGTATTTATAATAAGCTTAGTTTATTTTAAAACAAGTTTAGTCCCATTATCTTTAATTTACATTCCTTTAAGTTTACTTTTAGTTTGTATTTCTACTATAGGTGGAGGCGCATTTTTAGCAGCATTAAATATTAAGTATAGAGATGTAAGGTATGTTATCCCTTTTTTTATGCAAGCCTTATTATTTTTAACGCCAGTATTGTATCCAAGTAATTTTTCTCAAAACAGTATAATTCAAAAAATTCTTCAGTTAAATCCTGTTTCTGGACCATTAGAAATCTTTAGAGCATCTTTTTTTAATTATACTCCTGATATTAATACTATTGTAATGAGTTCTTCAACATCAGTTTTATTATTTATAATAGGAATTATTTATTTTAAAAAAACCGAATCATATTTTGCTGATTTAGCGTAATGAAGCCAATTTTAGAAATACAAAATATTAGCAAAAAATTTAGTATTCAACACAATAATTTACCTTATTTAAGTTTACGCGATTCGGTTAAAACTATTTTTTCAAACTCAAAAAATAAAGAAGAATTTTGGGCATTAAAAAACGTAAGCTTTAATGTAATGCCAGGCGATACTGTTGGTATAATTGGAAAAAATGGTGCTGGTAAATCTACACTTCTAAAAATATTATCTAAAATTACACCACCAACAACTGGTAAAATTATAGGACGAGGAAGAATAGCAAGTTTATTAGAAGTTGGAACTGGCTTTCATCCTGAATTGTCGGGTAGAGAAAATATTTTTATGAACGGCTCAATTTTAGGAATGAAAAGATCAGAAATTAATAAAAATTTTGACGCTATAGTTGATTTTGCAGGAGTTGAAAAGTTTATTAATGAACCATTAAAACATTACAGTAGTGGCATGCAGTTACGTTTAGCATTTGCTGTTGCAGCCTTTTTAGAAAATGAAGTTTTAATAATTGATGAAGTTCTTGCTGTTGGTGACGCAGAGTTTCAAAAAAAATGTATGACTAAAATGAGTGATGTAAGTAAAAGCGGTAGAACTATACTTTTTGTTAGTCATAACATGGCATCAATTAAACAATTGTGTAATAAAGGCGTTCAATTACAAAATGGCGAATTAATATACAATTCTACAATTACCAAAACTATAGAAAATTATTTATCTACCGCAATTAAAACGAGCATTGATGGAATGATACCTAAAAACGCTTCCTCTATTAATACTGGTGATTTAAAATTTACAATGTTTTTATTAATTAATGATATAGAAGAACCAATAGATACAGTTAATTATTTAGCTCCAATATGCTTGTATTTTGAAATTGAATCATTAATTGAAGTTGTAGATTGTTTTATGGATGTTAGGATAAATACTATTGATGGTATTGAGGTAACGCACTCAACTAATAAATACAATGCATCAAATAATATAAATTTAAAAAAAGGAATAAATAGTATAAAATGTAAAATTAAAAACAGTTTACAGCCAGGTAAATATAGTTTTACAATAGGCATACATTTAGCTAATGGCGCAACATTAGATTACGTAGAAAATATTTTAGATTTTAATATTAATAATTTATCAAACAAAGATAAAGGCGATTACATTTATAATTTTAAATTAGGAATTGTTCGATTTGAATCGGAATGGGAAACTAAAAGTATTGAATTTGGGAATAAAATTAAATAAGAAATCAAATTTAAAAAATTAAAATATTTTGAATTTAGCATGATTGAAAATATAGATAGAAAATTCAAAAAAATTTTAATTGGTGATACCGAAATAGCAGGAATAGTAAACACACTAGCAATTGCATATAAAGAACTAGGTTATCAAGTTACTTCAATAGCATCTAAAAATAAATATTATGATTATGATTATGATATTGATCCTGAAAATTTGGTATTTACTTTTTTTAAATTAAAATTTAAATCAATTAGAGTAGCAACATTTTTTAAAAAACTTTCAAAATTAATTAGTAAAAGTGTAGAAGAAAAAATAAAATCAATTTTAATTAGAAATATTTTATCAAATACTGACGTGTATATTTTTGTTTATACTACAAATTTATGGGAAGAAGAACGCCAGCTCACTTATTTAAAGAGAAAGGGAGTAAAAATAATTAGTTTATTTTTAGGATCAGATATTAGAGATTATGTAGCTTTTAAAGAAAAGTTTAAAATTTCTCATTGGGACTTTTCAACTGAAATTAATATGCCAGGAACTGAATTAAAAATAAAAAAATTAGCTTACCATGAAAAAATAAGTGACGCCATCTTTTCTGTACCAGATCAAAGTATTTACGCTAAGCGATCGTATTTTCATTTGCAAATTCCAATGGAAACTAAAAAATTTAAGTGTAAAATACCTAATAATTCAATTCCAATAATTATACACGCACCTTCAAAGCCCGAGATTAAAGGAACAGATTTAATACTTAAAACACTCGATGAGTTAAAAAACGAAGGAATTAAATTTGAACTAAAATTGTTAATTAATTTACCTCATAACAAATTAATAAATGAATTAGAAAACGCAGATGTATTAATTGACGAAATTGTTGCCCATGGACCAGGTTTTTTAAGTTTTGAGGCAATGTTGTGTGGTTGTGCTGTTGCTACAAAGTATTACGAGGAATCGCCTCAATGTTTTAAACCTCCAGTTTTTGCTATTGATGAATACAATTTAAAAGATAGATTAAGAAGTTTGTTAACTAACAATTCATTAATTGTAGATTTAGCAAAAAAAGGAAATGATTATGCGATTAATAATAATGAGGCAACTTTAGTTGCAGAAAATTTTTTAAATTCAATTAATTCTAAAAATTTTGACTACAAAATATAAGTTAATGAAAAAAATTTTAATTCTATCTTATAGTCATTTATCATCCGATCCTAGAATTATTAGGCAAATAAAAGCTTTAAATGAAAATTATTGTATAGAAACATGTGGATATTCAGCTCCATTAGAAAAGAATATTAAATTTTATCCAATTTATAAAGCCCCATCATTTTCATTAATAAGAAAAACTAAACGATTTTTTCAGTTTATATTTAGAAATTATGAAAGTTATTATTGGGATAATGGAAAATTAAATTTAGTAAAAGAATTATTAAAGAATAACTACAATTTAATAATAGCTAATGATATTCATACATTACCTTTAGCTTTAAAAATTGCCAATAAAAAATCGAAAGTTTATTTTGATGCACACGAATATCATTTATTAGAATTTAACGATAATTTTATATGGAAAATATTTCATAAACCAAACATGTATTATTTATGCGAAAAATATATTCCAATGGCTGATGCTTTTTCAACAGTATCAAATGGAATTGTTGAAGCATATTCTAAAAATGTTGGGGCAACTCCCTTTCTTTTGCCCAATATGGTAAGTTATCAAAACTTAAAACCTTCTTTAATAAATGATAATAAAATTAAAATTATTCATCATGGAGCAGCAATTCCTTCAAGAAAATTAGAATTAATGATTGAAATGATGAATTATTTAGATGAGCGATTTACCTTAGATTTAATGTTAGTTCCTTCATCGGAAAAGTATATGATTTATTTAAAAAATAAAGCTAATAATTATAAAAACATCAATTTTATTTCGCCAGTTAAATCTTCAGAAATATGTAATTTTATTAATCAATATACTATAGGTTTGTATATACTGCCTCCATTAAATTTTAATAATAAACATGCATTACCAAATAAGTTTTTTGAATTTATTCAAGCTCGATTAGTTGTTGCAATTTCACCAAGTTCAGAAATGGAATTTTACACAAAAAAATATAATTTAGGTGTTGTTGCAGATAATTTTACGCCACAATCAATGGCAGAAAAATTAAATAAATTAACAATAAGTGAAATCGAACAGTTTAAAAAAAATGTGGATGCTGCGGCTATATTATTATCAGATGATGAAAATTTAATAAAGATTAATACTTTAGTTTCTGATTTATTAAAAAGTTGAAAAATGTGTGGCATTGCAGGTATAATTTCAAATAATACAAATAACGTTAGTATCGCTATTTTAAAAAAAATGACTGATGCAATTAGTCATAGAGGTCCTGATGGAGAAGGGCATTGGATAAATTCGGATTGTAATGTTGGATTTGGGCATCGCAGATTATCAATTATTGATTTAAGTATAGTGGCTAATCAACCTATGCATTATCTTAATAGATATACAATCGTATTTAATGGAGAAATTTATAATTATTTAGAATTAAAAACTGAATTAGAACAAAAAGGATATATTTTTAATACAAATTCAGATACCGAAGTGCTTATTGCACTTTACGATTTAAAAAAAGAAAAGTGTTTAGATGAATTAGATGGAATGTTTGCTTTTGCATTATATGATAATTATGAAAAAATAACTTTTTGTGCTCGAGATAGATTCGGTGAAAAACCATTTTATTATCATATTAATAATGATGCTTTTTATTTTGCTAGCGAAATGAAAGCGCTATGGGATGCAGATATAAATAAAGAACCAAATTTAAGAAAAGTATTTTTGTATTTGGCTTATAACACACAAGACGATACTAAAAACTTAAATCACACTTTTTATAAAAATATTTTTAATTTAGAAGCTGCACATTATTTAATTGTAAAAGACGGAAAAATACAAACTATAAAAAGATATTGGGACATTTGCATTACTCAGAAATCAGATATTTCATTTGATGAAGCTAAAGAAAGAATTTTATTTTTACTCAAACAATCTATCTCAAGAAGACTAAGAGCCGATGTACCCATTGGTTCTAGCTTATCTGGAGGAATCGATTCTTCAAGTATTGTAGCAATTATAAATCAATTAAAAAATATAAATCAAAATCAAAAGACATTCTCTGCTCGTTTTAAAGATTTTAAAAATGACGAAGGAGAATACATAAAACTGGTTGTAGATAAATTTAACCTTAACGCACATGAAATATTTTTAACTCCTGAATTAATAAACGAACAAATTAATAAGGTGTTTTATTATCAAGAAGAACCATTTGGTAGTAAAAGTATTATTGCGCAATACTTTGTGATGAAGTTGGCAAAAGACAACAATGTTACTGTTTTGTTAGATGGACAAGGTGCAGATGAATACTTTGCGGGCTACCATAATTATTTCATTAATCTATATCGGTCATTAATTCTATTAAATAAAAAAGAATTTAAAATACAAATTAATCAGTATAAAAATCTTTATAATAATAAATTTAATTTAGAATCGAATTTTAAGTTATATGCAAAATTCCCTAAACTAAAAAATAATTTAAGAAATTATAAAAATATTATTTTAAAAGCCCCTTACCTTAAACAATTCAATAAAGATTTTTTAAACGAATTTCATCAATTTGAATATCCACATATTCAAAATGATAACTTGTCAGAAGAATTAAAATTATCATTAACAAGAGTTGGATTAAATAATTTATTACGTTATGCTGATAGAAATTCTATGGCACATGGTAGAGAAGTTCGTTTACCTTTTTTAAATCATCAATTAGTTGAGTTTGTTTTTACCTTACCAGATAATTTTAAACTTTACAATGCATGGACTAAGTATATTTTACGCGAAACAATGAAAGACTTTTTACCAGAACAAATTATTTGGAGAAAAGAAAAAATTGGATTTGAGCCTCCCCAAGCTAAAACTATTGATAAAGATTTAATTGAAAATTCAATTAACATTTTAAATAAAAATAAAATCATTAATTCTAATGTTTTACTAAAAAACAATGACTGGGAGTATTTACAAGCAAGCAAATTATTTGAAACATGACAAAAAAAAGAATATTATTTGGCGCTGTAGATATAGGTTATAGAATAAAAACTTATTCTGATTTTATCCATGCCAATTATGGACAATTAGCCGAAGCTGAATCAATTTCAAAATATGTATTGCCAAAATCTCATTATTCTACTTCATATACATTTGAATTTCCAATAAATAAAATTTCTTCATTAAAAATGTATTGGAAAACGTTTTGGTTTTTTATAAAAGCATTATTCCGATATGATGTTTTCCATTTTTTATCTGGTGAAACAATTTTAACATGGAAACTTCGTAAAACGGAGTTAATCATTTATAAATTATTTAGAAAAAAAGTAATAATGCATTTTGTTGGCTCTGACATAAGATCCGAAGAATATTTATTATCTAAAAACAATCAATTAAAAAAATATTTATTAAAAGATAAAGACTTGGTTTTGCCACCAATATCAAATACAAAACAATTGAAACTAATTGAAATTGCATTAAACTATTCAGATAAAATAATAGTTTCAACACCTGATCTTCTTAAATTAATACCTACAGCAATTCATTTACCCGTTATGTTAAATTTTGATGAATTTTATGAAAATCAAATTAATCATTTTAAAAATGATTCAAATTCTTCTAGTAAAATTAAAATTTTGCACTCTCCTTCAGGCTTCGGATTAAAGGGATCGGAGTATATTAATCTAGTTTTAGATGAAATTCAACAAATATATCCTAATCAAATAGAAATATTACTTCCGGGTAAAGATAAAAATGACAATATTTATTCTTTAAGTCGTTATGAGTTATTTGAAAAATTTAGCTTGTCTGATATTGTAATTGATCAAATGCTTATAGGATGGTATGGATTAAAATCAATAGAAGCTTTAGCTTATGGTTGCGAGGTAATTTGTTATATTGAAAAAGATTTAGAGAAATATTTACCACCACAATGCCCAATAATATCAGCAAATATTCTTAATTTAAAAGAACTAATTATAATTTCAATTGAAAAATTATTAAAACAAAACAATAAAAATCAACGTTTACAAAAAAACAAAGAATATATTTTTAAACATCATGATGTAAAGGCTTATAATAATAATTTTAAACAATTTTGGTTATGATTAATAAAAATATCTCTTTAAAAACAAAATTACTGAATTTAATTCGCGAAGTTTTTAAAATACCTTTTTTTGAAAATACATTAAGAAAAATTTTAAATAAAAATATTGGATATTCATTTTTTGTAAAATTAGTCCCAAATAATTACCAATATAAAAAAAACTCCATTAAACATTTTTCGTATAAGGGTATAAATTTAAAATTAGATATACATGACTATGTAGGTCATTATCATTATTTTGGACTAAAAGACATTGAGCAAACTAACTTAATGCGTTTAATTAAACCTGGTGATTTTGTAATTGATATTGGAACAAATTATGGAACAACTTTATTACAATTTGCAAACTTAATAGGTGTAAATGGTAAAACATTTGGTTTCGAGCCAGACCCTATTAATTTTGAGATTTGTAATCAAAACATTCAACTAAATCATTTTACAAATTTATCAGTTGAAAATATAGGTTTAGGAAATAAAGAAGCTGAAGTAAATTTGGTTGTAGATGTTGATTCAAACAGAGGAGGGAATAGAATTAGTGAAAATATAATTGGTAAAGAATCATATCAAATTAAAATTGTAAAATTTGATAATTGGGTATTAGATAAGATGCTAAATAAAATAAATTTAATTAAAATTGATGTAGAAGGATATGAAATGGAAGTACTTAAAGGAGCAGAAAATTCAATTAAAAAATATAAACCAATTTTATTTATTGAGTTAGATGACAATAATTTAAAACAACAAAATAGTTCTGCTAAAGAAGTAATTTCGTATTTAATTAGCTTAAATTACAGCATAATAAATTCTCTAACAAATAAACAAGTTAATTTATCGGATAATTTTTTAAATTGCCACTTCGATATTATTTGTAGATGAAAAATATCACTTATATAATTTCTGATATTGATAAGGCAATTGCGTTTGAATGGATTGTTAAACACATTGATTCAACAAAAATAAATTTATCTTTTATTTTAATAAACAGTTCAAATTCATTTTTAGAAAAATATTTAATAGCAAATAAAATTCCTGTTTATACTATTAATTGTAAAAACAAATTATACTCACCAATAGCCGTAATTAAATGTAAAAAATTATTAAAAAAATTAAATACAGATATTGTTCATTGCCATTTAATTATGGCAAATTTAATTGGTCTATCAGCCGCTAAACTTGCTGGAATTAAAAACAGAATTTACACGCGACATCATTCTGATTTTCATCATATTTATTTTCCAAAAGCGGTTAAATGGGATAGATATTGCAATCATTTAGCAACAAAAATTGTTTCAATTTCAGACGTTGTTACCAATATTTTAGTTACAAAGGAAAATGTTTCTAAAGAAAAAATAATAAAAATTTGGCATGGTTTTGACACAGAAAGTTTTAATAATCCAAATCAAATCAAAGTAAATGATTTAAAATTAAAATATAACCTAAATAATAATTCCCCTGTTATTGGAGTTATTTCAAGGTTTACACATTGGAAAGGTGTACAATATATAATTCCAGCCTATAAACAATTTTTAAAAGAGCATCCAAATGCATTGTTGTTACTGTTTAATGGCGTTGGCGATTATGAATTAGAAATAGATTTGCTCTTAAAAGATTTACCATTGACGTCATATAAAAAAATATATTTTGAAAATGATATTACTAATTTATATGGTGTTTTTGATGTATTTATACATGTGCCTATAAGTTCAAGCGTAGAAGCTTTTGGGCAAACTTATATTGAATGTATGTTGTCAGGCAAGCCATTAATTGCAACTAAATCTGGCATTGGGAATGAAATTTTAATAAATAATGGAAACTGCATAGAGGTTCCTCATAAAAATTCTTTATTAATTTATGAAGCTTTAATTAAACTATTATCAGATAATTTATTATTAAATAATATAACTAAAAATGCTAAAAATTCTGTTCTTGAAAAATTTTCAATTAATGAAATGATAGAAAAATTACATAGTCTTTATTTAAAAGAACTGCCAAATTAACTAGCTTAAATTAATTATATTTGTATTTGTGTTTTTTAGCATAGTAATACCAACCTTTAATAGAGAAAACTTAATTACGCAAACAATTAATTCTATTTTAAATCAAACATTTACAGATTTTGAAATTATTGTAATAGATGATGGTAGTAAAGATAAAACTGAAGAGGTTGTTAAATTAATAAATTCAGATAAAATTAAATATTATAAAATCGAAAATAGTGGAATTGGTTATGCAAGGAATAAAGGGATAAATTATGCCAAAGGAAATTATATTGGCTTTTTAGATTCTGATGATTTATATTATAACAACCATTTACAAAATGCCTATAATTTTATTAAGAGTTTAAATAGTGACGAAATAATTCATCTTAATTTTAATTTAGGAAATAGAGAGCAAACAATTTATTTTAAAAATAAACTTCCTAATAAATTACCAGATGATTTATTTAAAAATTGTTCTTTTCATGTAAATAGTTTGTTTATACCTAACACTATTGCGAATATTACCCAATTTAATGAAGACAGAAATTTAATGTTATCAGAAGATTGGGAATACTTTATACGGCTAGCAACAAGATACCCAATTCATATATTAGACATCCCTTCGTCTTATTTAGTTCAACATAACGAGAGAACTACACGAAAATATAACCCAGAAGGTTGGATTAATAGAACAAACTCAATGACTAAATATCTTAAAGAAGACCCAATCATAAGCACTAAGTATTCACATTTAATTCCTATCTCAATAGCTCAAATTAATTCTTTAAATGCTGTAAATTTCGCATTTCATAAATATAAAATAAAAGCAATTAAACATTGGATAATATCTTTGAAATTAAATTATAAAGAGTTTTTTACTCGCCGAACACTTGCAATTATTAAACACTTATTGTTTTCATGGTAAACGTTAGTTAGTTTCTACAACTTCTTTTATTCTAATAGAATTATCATTTTTACTTTTTTGTTCTGTTAAATGATACAACAAAAGTATGCTTGAAACAAAAAATGGCAACTCAGGTATTCTTAGTCTAACAAGCGAACCAAAGTTTGCAACGGTTAAGCCAACAGAAAACGAAAAAATAATAGAAAAAATTATTGCAAAATATATTAAAGGCGAAGTTTTTAAAATTTTAAATATTTTACTGGGACCAGCTTTATACAATAAAAATAAAGTTAATGATAAAAGAAATATATTTTCTAAGCCCGCTATTAACATAACTGCATTTTTTACTTCCCATATTGCAGGTCTAAATAAGCCAGAGTACACAGCAATTGGCGTTTTACCTAAAACTCCAGCTAAAGTAGGCTCAAACTCTCCAATATCAAAAGTTTTACCACCATAATATTCAGCTTTCATGTCTTTTTGCACAACAGTTGCTCTTTCAAAAATACTATCTAGATTATAAGAGTTTAACCCATCGCTTAGTTTGGTTATTAAAAAATAAGACAAACCTATACTAAAAGCTAATAATAATGGAGTAAATAAAAGTTTAAAAAATGCTACTTTTCTTTTAACTGCTGTATCATTGCCAAACCAAATTAAACTACCTGGTAATAAAGCAAGAAATACATACGGTTTAATTGATAAAATAACAAATGATGAAATTAAAAGCTGAGAAATATAATTGATTTTATATTTTTTTTTAATTATTAAATTATAAAAACCATAAGTGTACCAACCTATAGCAGATAATGTGAAACTATCTTTCATAATTCCGCTCCCCCAAAACACACAAGAAGGAAAAAATAAAACACCAAATGCTAATAGTTTTTTTGCCGAAGGGTATTCACTAATAAACACTTGGTATAATTTCCATATTCCAAAATAGGTTATAGTTGCGGTTATAATGGCAGAAGTAAAATAACTTCCACCTGATATAAAAACAATTGGTATCATTAATTTTACAACAAAATATGTATAATCATCTTGCCTTTTGTATTCCGGAAATCCAGTATTCTCATCAAAATAACTCCAGGTTGCAACTTTATCCTTGTTTGTTAATGCATCAAAAAAAAACTCTGTGTTTTTAAAAAATAGTTTTACAAATACTTCCGCAGTTTGGTAATAATTAGTTGTATCGCCACCATCGTAATAAAAAAAATAGATTAACCCTAACGAAAAAGCACCAACAATTCTAATCATTAAACCATTTGTAAAATAAGTATATTCTGGTTGATAAATTTTTTTTCTGTTTTCGAAATTTTTTGCCAAATAGTAAATTACCAATAAATAAATTGGTGGTAATAACAAATCGTATATATTTAGTAAATACTGCACTATTTAATCTGTATAAATTTAATAAATCTTTAATATAATAAATCACAATTTGTTTTACAAATTCTATAATGTAAATTATTTTTTTAAAACAAAAAATTATTTTTATATTGTAAAGCCTTATGAGTAGGAACTATCAAATTTGTGAAAGGTGTTTAATGGATACATCAGATGAGGACATTGTTTTTTATGAAAACAAAGGCTGTAACCATTGTATAGATTTATCAAAAACTTTAAATAATTATAAAAAAATAAATAAGGATTTAGTACTAAATAACCTTATAAATATAATTAAACAAGCAAAAGGGAAATACAATTGTTTAATTGGTGTAAGCGGAGGCTTAGATAGTTCATATTTAGTTTATTTATGCGTTCAATGGGGTTTAAATCCTTTAATTGTACATATAGATAACGGTTGGAATACCGAATTAGCTGTAAGTAATATTGAAAAATTAACTAAATATTTAAACATAGATTATCAAAGTTTTGTAATTAATTGGAATGAATTTAGAGAAATACAATTAGCGTTTTTAAAATCCTCAACTGTAGATTTAGAATTACCAACAGATATTGCAATAGCTGCTGGTTTGTATGCAGTTGCATCTAAATTTAATATAAAATATATTTTATCTGCAAGCAATTACGAAAGTGAAGGAATTTTACCATTAACTTGGGGATACCACGTAATGAAAGATTTATTTTATTATAAATCTATTGTAAAAAAGTTTTCAAATACTAAAATTAAAAACGTACCAGTAATTGGATTAACAAAAGAAATCTACTACAAATATTTTAAAAAAATTAAATTTTTATACCCTTTAAATTATATTAATTATAATACAAACGATGTGCGAAAAACTTTAATTGAAAAAGTAGGTTGGAAAGATTATGCAGGCAAACATCAAGAAAGTACAATTACTAGTTTTTGGCAAAGTTATGTTATGCCAACTAAATTCAATTATGATTACAGAAGAGCAACATTTTCTTCTCAAATTGTTTCAGGAAATATGACACGATCCGATGGTTTAAAACAACTTGAATTAAAACCTTATAACGAAAATTCTATAATAGAACAAAAAAATTTTATAGCCAAAAAATTAAATATTACAGCTGAGCAGCTTGATGGTTATTTAAAATTGCCCCCTAAAAACTTCAAAGATTTTCCTAATCAACAAAAAATCATACAATTTATTTACAATATTTACTTTAAATACATAAAACGAATTAACTAACTTGTATTTTTTTTATAACTAGTACTTTTAATTTAAAAGTTTTATATTTTATTCCATAATTTTGCATAAGTTGAATTTTAAGCCTAATATACTTTTTATTTCATTTGACGGATTAAGCGACCCATTAGGCCAATCTCAAATTTTACCTTATCTGTTTGGTTTATCTAAAAATTATAACATAACAATTATTAGTTGCGAAAAAAAAGAACGTTTAGAAAAAGAAAAAAATAATATAATTAGTTTATTAAAAACTGCTGAAATAAATTGGGAGTTTATATATTTTGAAGAAAATACAAATTTATTTTCAAAATATAATTATTCAAAGTCTTTAAAAAAATTAGCATTAAAAATAATTATTACAAATGACATTAAATTAATTCACTGTAGAAGTTACCCTGCGGCAAACCTTGGTTTATATTTTTATAAAAAGTTTAATATTCCTTTTGTATTTGATATGCGTGGGTTTTGGGCAGACGAAAGACTTGAAGGTAAAATTTGGAAAAAATCTAACCCTCTACATTTAATGTTGTATTTGTTTTTTAAAGCAAAAGAAAAAAAATTCTTTAATCAAGCTTCGCATATTGTATCTTTAACACACAAAGGAAAATCTATTATTGAAAATAAATTTAAAATAAACAACAATAAAATTACAGTTATCCCATGTTGTGTTGATTTAGAAATGTTTAAACCAATTAGCAATAAAATTGATATTAAACAAACAATAGGGTTTAATGAAAATGATAAACTATTAATTTATATAGGATCTGTAGGCACTTGGTATTTAACTAACGAAGTTATAAATTGTTTTAAAGTTTGGCACAATCAAAACAATATTTTTAAATTATTAATTTTAACTAAAGACAATAACGCTATTAATGAGTTAATACATGATTTAGATATTAATATTAAAAACGCAATTAAATCAATTAGCGTTTCGCATAATTTAGTTCCTTCATATTTAAGTTTAGCATGCGCAAGTATTTTTTTTATTAAAAATAGTTATTCAAAGCAAGCTTCTTCTCCAACTAAAATGGCAGAGAGTTGGGCTATGAATGTGCCAATTATAACAAATGCAGGAATAGGGGATAATGATATCTATTTTAATCAAAACAACGGTGGTGTTTTAATAAATAATTTTTCAAACGATGCTTACCTAAAAGCATATAACGATTTTTTAAATTTAAATAAAAATAATTTTCGTTCTATTGCCGAAAAAGATTTTAATCACTTAAATGGAATTGAAAAATACAATAACATTTACAACTTAATTTTAAATGCAAGTAAAAATAACTAATTTTGAAACATGACATACCTTAACGCTCTAATTATTGCTATTGTAGAAGGATTAACCGAATTTTTACCAATTTCATCTACAGGTCATATGATGCTAACCACAGCACTTTTAGGAATCGAATCTTCTAGTTTTGTGAAACTATTTACAGTATGTATTCAATTAGGCGCAATATTAAGTGTTGTTGTATTATACTTTAAACGTTTTTTTAAATCTGTAAATTTTTATTTTAAATTATTAGTTGCATTTATTCCAAGTGCTATAGCTGGAGTTTTATTAGGCGATTGGATTGATGCACAGCTTGAAAACATTTACGGAGTTGCCGTTGCTTTATTTATTGGGGGTATTATTTTATTATTTGTTGACAAGTGGTTTAAAAACCCATCAATTAACAATGGCGATGATGTTTCATTTTTAACAGCTTTTAAAATTGGAATTTTTCAATGTTTAGCTTTGTTTCCTGGAGTTAGTAGGAGTGCTAGTACAATAATTGGAGGCATGTCGCAAAAGCTTACAAGACAAGCGGCTGCCGAATTTTCATTTTTTCTTGCAGTTCCTACAATGGCTGCTGCAACATTAAAAAAACTGTTTGATTTTTATAAAGAAGGAATTTCTATATCAACCGAAGAAATAAAAATTTTAGCTTTTGGAAACGCAGTTGCATTTGTTGTTGCTTTATTAGCTATTAAAACATTTATAAATATTTTAAACAGATACGGCTTTAAGTGGTTTGGAGTTTACAGAATTATTTTAGGAGGTAGTTTAATTTTATTATTTATGCTTAAGCTAATTTAAATATTTAAAAAATGCATAAATTCATTTAACCTATCTTTTAAATTATCATTGTGATTACCAACATGAAAACTAGCTTTTACAATGTAATTGTATCTATTAAATGTTTGTAATAATCCAGATAAATCTTCTCTGTTTACTTTAATGGTTACTTCCATTTTTGTACTATCAGGTATTGACGAAACATGTAGGCTTAACAATTTCGCATCATTTCCTTCAACAATACTACTAATTTGAGTTGCAGAGTAATCGTTTTGATTTAATTCAAGCACAATAACACCTCCAGGGTTTTGTACGGCTGTCATTTCACTTAAATTTTGAATTACACCTTTTAATGTAATACAACCCTTGTATTGTTCTTTTTCATCAATTACAGGAACTAAACTTAAATTTAAACTAGCCATTAATTTTACTAAATCATAAGTGTGTTGATGATCGTACAATACAGGCCTTATAAAATTTATTTTACCTTTTGAAATTGTTTCTTCGGGATGATCATAATCCATTAGTTCATTTTCTGAAACTAAACCTATTAAGTTTTTATTTTCAACTACTGCTAAATGAGAAACTTTAAATTGCTCCATCCAATCCAAAGCCATTTCAACTGTATCTGTAGTTTTTAATGGAGGAATCTCATCTGTTATAAAGTTACCAACTAACATTGTTACGTATTTACACAAAAATAAGAAATAATTATTTAGTTTTACACTAATAATTTATGACTAAGTTAAGCGTTAATATAAATAAAATTGCAACCTTAAGAAACGCACGCGGACATAATGTGCCAAATGTTATAGAAGCTGCAATTAACATACAACGTTTTGGTGCACAAGGCATTACTGTGCACCCAAGGCCAGATGAAAGACATATTACTTATGCAGATGTAATTGAATTAAAAGAAATTGTAAATACTGAATTTAATATTGAAGGAAATCCTACAGAAAAAAAATTTATTGATTTAGTATTACAAGTTAAACCCACGCAGGTTACACTTGTGCCAGATTCAAATTCGCAATTAACTAGCAACCATGGTTGGGACACCATAAAAAATAAAGATTTTTTAATTGAAGTTATTTCTGAATTTAAAAAACATGGTATTAGAACAAGTATTTTTGTTGACCCAATTGAACAATTTATTAATGGAGCACAATTAACCGGTACAGATAGGATTGAACTTTATACCGAAAGTTATGCAAATACTTTTTTAACCAATAAAGAAAAAGCAATTTTAAATTTTGTTAAAGCTTCACAACTTGCTCAAAACTTAAATTTAGGAGTAAATGCTGGTCACGATTTAAATTTAGAAAATCTTAATTATTTCAAAAATAACATACCTAATTTGTTAGAGGTTAGCATTGGCCATGCTTTAATATCCGATGCCTTATACCTTGGGTTAGAAAATACCGTTCAAATGTATTTAAAACAATTGTTGTAGTTTTATTACTAACAAATTTTTGTTCATACAAATATATTGATAAAGATAAAAGTTAACATTCAAAAATTAATTTTATACTAATCCTATTAAATTAATTTATGGCAACTAAAAAAACTAAAACAAGTTCGGGGGCAAAAAAAATATTTGTGCTTGACACCTCTGTAATTATTTACGACCATTACGCAATTAAAAATTTTGCTGAACATGATGTTGTAATTCCTATTACTGTGTTAGAAGAGTTAGATAACTTTAAAAAAGGAAACGATACTAAAAATTTCTCTGCAAGAGAATTTACAAGGTACATAGATTCTTTAAGTGGTAAAAATACTTTACAAGATTGGACACCAATAAACGGGCCAACTAGAGGCAAGTTTAAAATAGAAATGAATTTTTCGAGTAAAATTAATGCCGAAAAAATTTTTGACGATAGAAAAGCTGATCATAGAATATTAAATACAGCTTTATATACCGTTGAATCTAACCCAGGACGAAAAGTAATTTTAGTTACAAAAGATATTAATTTAAGAATTAAAGCGAAAAGCTTAAACTTAAATGCCGAAGATTATGAAACAGGTAAAATAAAAACAGTTGATGAATTATATAATGGTAGAAGCGAAGTGCTTAAAGCCGACACAAACAGTATAAGTAGTATTTATAATCAAGGCGAAGCAAAAGCATCATCGGTTTTAAAAAAATTTAAACCATTACCAAATCATTATTATGTGTTAAAAAATGGTTCATCAAGTGTACTTACACGATACAATGCAGATGATGATATGCTTAAAAGAGTTGTAAAAACTGCCGCATTTGGTGTAATACCAAAAAACGCTGAGCAAACTTTTGCAATTGATGCCATTATGAATCCTGATATTAAGTTAGTATCAATTCAAGGTGTTGCAGGAACTGGTAAAACTTTATTATCATTAGCTGGTGCATTAGAGCAACGCAGAAATTACCATCAAATATATTTAGCAAGACCAATTGTGCCTTTAAGTAATAAAGATATTGGTTATTTACCTGGCGATGTAAACAGTAAATTAAATCCATACATGGAGCCGCTTTGGGATAATTTAAAGTACATAAGGAGTTTATTTAACGAAAAAGATAAAGAACATAAACAATTAAATGAAATGGTTGAATCGCAAAAATTAGTTGTTTGCCCTTTAGCTTATATAAGAGGAAGAAGTTTAAGCAATGTATTTTTTATTGTTGACGAAGCTCAAAACTTAACGCCTCACGAAGTAAAAACAATTATAACACGCGCCGGCGAAAACACTAAAATTGTTTTTACAGGAGATATTCATCAAATTGATACGCCATATTTAGATGCACAAAGTAACGGTTTAAGTTATTTAATTGATAAAGTTAAAGGACAACCTTTATATGCGCATATAACTTTAGAAAAAGGTGAGCGAAGTGAGTTAGCAAACTTAGCTAATGATTTACTTTAATGTTTATTTAATAAAAAATCCCACAAATAATTTTGTGGGATTTTTTTATAATTTATTACTATAAGAAACATTTTTTCTTATATAGTACAAATTTTATTATTGAATAGTTCCGTTGCGTTGAGCTTCTTTTCTATATTTTAATAATCTAAATGTCCAGTATGTTAACATACCAATAACAAAAGCAGAAATTAAAACATTTGGTATTTGTTCTAATGCTTTAATACCTTTAAATGCCCATTGAAAAAATTTACCAATACCTTCAAAAATATCTGTCCAAGTAATCATTAAGTTTATCATAAGTGCCATCATTTCTTTAATTATTTGTAAGTTTACAGCACAAAAATAATGAAATAGTTTAAAAAAAAAAATTGTGTTTGCTGGTGTTTTAAATAAAGGTTTAAGAGAAAACGTAATATTAATTATATTACTGATTATCAGCATTATAACATTATCTTTTTTCACTACTAAAGAACCTGAGTTTTTATTTTACCCAGATTTATTTTATAATTTCTTTAGTTCTAAAGTAAATAGCAAAACAATTATAATAAGCATAAACAGTTTATTAATTATAATTTCGGGGTATATAATTTTTAAAATAAGTGTTGAAGAAGAAATAGGGGATAAAAATAACATTTACCCTCTTTTTATTTTTTTATGCATTAATTTAGTTTGTTGTCATTCTAAACAAATTGTTTCTCAGTTTATAACTAATATATTTTTTTTATATAGTTTTTATAAGTTAATAATTGCCTATCGTAAAGAAAATGCTTTAAACGAATTATTTATTGCTTCGTTTTGGTTAAGTGTTTCTGCTTTTATAACCACAATTAGTATTTTGTATTTTCCTTTATTTATAATTGCTTGGTTAATATTAAGGCCATTTAATTTAAGAGAATTTGTAACTATTTTAATTGGGTTTATTGTTCCTGTTTTTATAATAGAGTGTGTTGCGTATTTAACCAATTTTAATCAATGGTATTTCATTTTTGCAACAAATGAGTTTTTTAAAACTTTAAAATATCCTTTAATAAGCGAGTATTTTTATTTAATTCTTATTTATTTAACTGTAATTTTTATAATTTCATTAATAAGTTCAATTGTTATAGGGTTTGGGAATACTGTAAAAAAACAAAAAGCACGCAAAATTTTATTATGGAACTTGTTTTTCTCTTTATTTATTTTGTTTGCAGGAGGGGCTAACGGAACATCAATTTTAATAATGTTTTCTTTTCCACTTTCTATTTTTATTGGCGATTTTTTATTTCAAATTAAACAATTAAGAATTTCAAATACCCTAATAGGCTTATTTATAATTTGTCTTTTTGTTATCATTTCGGCAAAACTTAACATTATATAAGCGGTTTCTAAATCGTTTAGGTGGCTTTTTTTCATTTTTAACATTAATTTAATCGACAAAATAGACCATATTTCCGATTAATTCAGTATATTTGCATCAAATTAAAAAAACGCTTGTAAATATTTGAAAATCATAAATTTACACGCAAACACTGAATTTAGAAATTTTAAACAAATTAATATGAAAACAAATAATCCTATTCTCGATTCACTTGTAGAAACACAAGCTCAAATTTTAAATAATTGGGTTGATTCTGCAAAAAAAGTTCAAAGCGCATTTTCGAATGGAAATATTGCTAATGAAGGTCAAAATATTTATAAAGATTTTTTTGATAAACAAATGAATATTTTAAATAATATGCAAAGTCAATCTTCTAATTTATTTAATAATCAATCATCAAACAATCCAACTGAGTTTTTTAAAAATTGGTTTAATCAACAAGCTAATTACGCAAAACAAATGACCGATTTTAATCAAAGTATTTATAGCAGTTACCAAAACTTTGGTAAGCCTGCACAAGACTATATGCAAAACTTTGGTCAAATGAATACAGCTTACACAAATATTTATAATACTTGGATGAGCACATTAAATAATGCTTATGATAATTTAAGTAAAAACATGAACGGTTCATTTAATAAAGATGTTTTTTCAAACTTTATGCAAGGCAACCAAGTTTATGCTAAAATGCAAGAGTTTTTTGCACCAATGGCAGATGCAATGCAAAAAGGTCAATTTAACTTAGATGCATTTAAAAATTATTTTAAAGCAGAACATTACAACGCTTTAAGTAAACAGTTATTTGCAAATATGTACAATGGAGCTTCTATTAAAGAAGTAATGGATAATGGAATGAACCAAATTCAAAACTTTTTTGTAAACCAACAAGGTTTAAGTAAAGAGTATTTTGAACATTTAAAAAACATGAATGTTGAAATGCCAAAAGCATTTACAACAGAGGCAAACATTGAAAGCGCTAAAGATTTTTATAACAAAATTAATTCTAACTTTTCTAAATTTTTTGAACCATTATTAAAAGTTGCAACTCCTGGTAAAGAAAAAGAAAACATTGAAGCTACAATTAATTTAATGGATAAAATGGCTGAGTATAGCTTTAAACAAGCCGAGTTACAAGTGCAATTACAAAATACAACTCAAAAAAGTGTAGAGGCAGTTGCAAAAAAATATAACGACATCTTATCAAATCCTGAAACATATAAAAATGCACCAAATGCACAAGAGTTATATAACGATTGGATTAAAACTAACGAGCAATTATTTACTGAGTTGTTTGCAAGTGACGAGTTTAGCAAAATTAAAGGTGAAGCTTTAAATTTAAGCATGGATGTAAAATCTCATTTTGAAAAACAATTTGAAGGTGTATTTGCTAATTACCCAATGGTTTTTAAAACAGAATTAAATGAAGTTTATAAAACTGTTTATGATTTAAAAAAACAAGTTAAAGAATTGCAAACTAAGTTAGCAATGACAAATGCTGCTAGCGTAGAAATTTTTGAAGAAGAGAGAACCAAAAAAACAAAGAAATAGTTGTTTGTTGTACTTTGTTTGAGCCGGTATTTTTACCGGCTTTTTTTATTTACTTGTTTTTTAAATTCCAAAATAAAAAGTATGGAATTAGCATTAATAAACTAAAACTAACAATGCCCATTCCAAATAATACACTTAAATGAAAAATTACACCTACAATTAAATAATATTTTCTGGATTTATTAAATAACATTCCTACGCAAAATGTAATTTGAAAAAAAAGTATTATGTAATTTAGCAACCAAGTAAATTTCATGTTGTTTAAAATTGGCAAACTATAATATTTTATTTGCATAACATAATAAACTGCTTTGCCAGTAAACCAATCTTCTTGCATAAGTTTTGATATGCCAGAATGTAAGTAAACAACACAAATTAATACCATACAACTTAAAACACTAAAATTATGCAGTAGTATTTTTAACTCATTAATTTTCGAAGTACTAATATTGTTTTGAGAAATTATAAAAACATTAAAAAACAATAGTTGATTTAAAATATAATCTCCACCACTTAAACCAGCATAAGTATAATTATGAAAGTTTAAAACCAAAAACCAAATAAACAAATCAAGTAAAATGTATTTCTTTTTTAAAAAAAATGCCCCAACAGTCAAAACTATTAAAAGTATTAGTGCTGAAATATTTAAAGTGTTGTTTTCAAAAGCGCAAAATAAAAAAGCTAAGTCTTTAATAAAACCTATAGATAATTTGTTGTGAAAATAAACCGAATTTGCTGAAATTTCTGTTGAATAATTTAAAAGCCAAAACAAACATTTTAATAAAACAAAGGCATATAACGCTTTCGTAAAGCACTTTGTCCCATTAAGGTTTTTATAATCATTCACAAAATAGTTATAGATTATTTTTAGCTTCATTAAATTAATTATATTTGGTTTTTATGCCGAGTTTAAAATTAGAAAAATATATTTGGATTTTTCTTTGTTTTTTAGGTGTTGTTTTTTGTTCAGTCGAAATTTCTACACTTGGCGATTTTTCAATTTTTATTGAAGCATCAAAAGATTTAAGTAAAAACGAAAACATTTATTCAAAAACATATTTTGATGGATATCATTATTATTATTCAATTTTATTTGCAATTGTATTAAAGTTATTTAATTGGGTAAATATAGACGTTTTAAAATTTATTTGGGTTTTACTAAATTACTTATGTTTTATTCATCTTTTATACTTACTTAATAAATATTATTTATCAAAATTAAATGAAACAAAACATAAATATTTGTTATTAATATTTTCATTTTTATTTTGTTTAACTTTTTTAATTCAAAACATACATAGTTCACAAATTACTTTATTTATACTTTGGTGTTCAATTTATTCTCTTAAACTAATTTACCAAAATAAAACTTGGCTGGGCGCATTAATTTTAGCTATTGGAATTAATATTAAAATTTTACCCATTGTGCTTTTACCAGTTTTAGTATTTAACGGAAAAATAAAAGATGTATTTTATGTTGTTTTGTTTTATTTTATCCTTTTTGTTTTTCCAGTATTTATTTTAGGATTTGATTATTTTTTCGAATTAATTAAAAGTTGGTGGCAATTAATTAATCCTTTATCTAACAAACATGTTTTAGATGTTGAAGAAAGAAGCTTTCATAGTTTAACTACATTTTTATCTGTTTTATTAGTTGAAAATACGCATGAACTATATATTTTACCAATTAAAAGAAACATTTTAAACTTAGATATTAATTCACTTAAAATTTTTATTTTTTTAGTGAGAATTACATTAGCTATATCAGTTTTAATTTTTATTAAAACACCTTATTTTAAAGATAAATACATCTACTTTAAAACCGAATTAAGTTATTCTTTTGTTTTATTGCTTATTCCTTTAATTTTTCCACACCAACAACATTATGCATTTGTGTTTTGTTTACCGGCAGCAATTTTAATTTGTTATTATTATTTAAATGTAAAAAATAAGCCTTTATTTTTTTTATTGATTATAAGTTTTTTGTGTTTTAATTTAAAACTTATTTTAGGCGAGTTTAATGATTACTATGAACATTTCAAATTAATTACTTATGGCGCATTAATTTTAATGTTTTTGTTGTATTACGTTAACTCTAAAGTAAATAAGAACAGATTATTTGTTTTGTAACGAAACTACGTGTAGCTTTTTTTTATCAGAAAAAAACAATTTGTAATTAAGGTAAATTGGTGTTTGGTCTGAATTTATTGTAGATAATAACTCAAAATTTTTAGAAACTAAAAAATGTTTTGTGCCTCCTTTTAGTAAAACAGCTTTATTAATATCGAATTGTTTTTTATACAATTCAGTAAAATGATATTCATATTCTATTTTGTGGTTAGAAACACCATATACTTTATCGTTTGTTGTAACAAAAAATATAAATTGCGGATTAATAAAGCTAAGTGGTACAATATGTCCTTCGCGTTCAACAAAAAACTCATTAGGGTTTATAAATGATTTAAATTGACCGTATTTTTTTTCATCTAATTCTATTATACTTTCAAATAAAGCATTAGTTATATCTGTAGTTGAAATAGCTTTTTTATTTGCAAACACAATAGAGTTATTCACGTTTACAAAATCAAAAATGGTTTCAATTTTACTTGTTTGATCAGAATTTATAGTGCCGTTTGTTTTATTAAACTTAAGTAAAAATGGTTTACCATACACAACACTTTTATCGCCACATTTTGCTTTACCTATGTTAAAAAGCAAAACCTCGTCATTAATAATAGAAAGTATTGTTTGAGATAATTGATACTTTTTTAAATCTTGTTGCCAAATTATTTTTCCAGTAGAGTCAATTGCAGTTAAATAATCTTTACTTGCAAAATATACCTCTTTGTTGTTTATTAATATGTTTGATGATAAAAATGTAATGTTGCTATTGTTTGTTGCGGTTTCAACACTATTTAAGTTGTTTTTATTTTGAATTTCGTTTTCAGAAATTAAAATTGGCCCATTTGGCTTTAAACTTGTTTCTAAAGGTATTTCCCAATTTTTTCCTGTTTTTAAATTTATACTTGTTAAACCACTTGCGGCAATTAATATTGTTGTATCATTTAAATATTTTAAATCTGTCCAATGTTGTTCGTTATTAAGTGTTGTTTCCCAAATTAAATTACCTGTACTTAATAAATGTGCACTTAATTTGTTAGTGTTATTTGTAATAACCAATACTATATTTTGCACTTCATTTATATGTACAATTTTACCTGGAAAATTTATATGATCATATCCAAACTCTTTATTGTAAGCGCTACTTTTGTTTGTATTAGATAATATTAAATAAGGATTAGTATTTATTATATCAAATTGGCTAACATTTTTAAACCAAAATAAAGAATCTTCATCTGCATCTATTTTGCCACACATACCAATATTAATGTATTTTTTAATTGTGTTATCATACTTTCTGGTAGTAAAATACACGCAGTTATTGTTGGTGTCTGCAACAATTTTATATACTGGATTATCAAACAAAAAAGTAGTGGCAATAATTGGTTGATCGCTAACGGCAGAATTACCTAGTTTAGTTGTTTGTTTTTTTTGTGCATTAATTACAAATGATATAGTGACAAAAAGAAGTTGTAATATATTTTTTAATGAGTTCATTTGAGTAACTTTTGATAAAATGAAAATTTTATGTTTTAAATTTTATAGTATTTATATTTTTAATCCCATAACTAACACATCATCAACTTGCTCTTGTGAGCCTTGCCATTCAACAAGCGTGTTGTGTAATATGTTTTTTTGTTCGTTAATAGGTAATGAACTAATGCTTAATAGTATTTTTCTAAAATTACCTACCATAAATTTTTTACCTCTTGGGCCACCAAATTGGTCTGCATATCCATCGCTAAATAAATATAATTGATCACCCTTTTGTAATTGAATTACGTGATTTGTAAACGGTTGTTTTTCTCCTAAAAATTTACCTATTGGAAATTTATTGGCATCGTATTGTTTTAGTTCATTATTTCTAATAATATAAAGAGGGTTAAAAGCAGCTGCATATTGTAGTTCTAAAGTTTCAAAATTAATACAACACATGGTCATATCCATACCGTCTTTAGTGTCTTGATTATTTTCTGCATGTAATGCTTTTATTACACCATCTCTTAAAGCATTCATAATTTCGGCTGGTTTACTTAAGTTTGTGTTATTAATAATATCTTTTAAAATATTATGCCCAACTAAACTCATAAAAGCACCCGGTACGCCATGCCCTGTACAATCAACAGCGGCAAAATAAACTATGTTTTGTTTTTTAACTACCCAATAAAAATCTCCACTTACTATATCTTTAGGAACATAATAAACAAAATTATTTGGCAACACATCATTAATATAATCTTGTGCAGGTAATATTGCTTCTTGAATTCTTTTTGCGTAATGAATACTATCTGTTACTTGTTTGTATAAATTTTCTAGCTCAGTATTTTTAATTTCAATTTCTTCTTTTTGTCTTACAACTTCTTCTGTTCTTTCAACAACTTTTTGTTCTAACGAACGTTCATTTTCTGCAAGATTATCTCTCATGAGTAGCAATGCATGTCCTAAAGTATCGTCTTTGCTTAATGGTTTAAATTCTGCGTTAAAATTTCCGTTACCTGTTTCTTTTGCAAAGTTTGTAGTTTCTTTTACAGATTGTACAAGTTCATTTAATGCAGTACTCATATCTCCAATTTCATCATTCCTAGAGCGAATAATCTCTTGTGGAACAATTCCTAAACTCATGGTTTGTAAAATGTTTTTTAATTTAATTATAGGTATTGTAATTGATTTTGTAGTTAACAAGGCTACAAATATTCCACCAATAATTAATGCAATACCAAGTAATTGCACAAAGCGCTTTAAAAAATTAAATGAGGTAAACATTTGTTCTATTACTTTATCTGCATGGTCTTGCTTTTGTTTAATTAAAGTGTTAAGATTTTTGTAAATGGTTTTTATACTCATTTCACTATCTTCATAGGGCAACCTAGCTAAGTAATAAATGTTTGCATCTTCATAACTCTCTGTTGAGTTAAGTTGCTCCATAATTTCATTTTTATAAACTTTAAATAAAGTTTCTATTCTACTAAAAATATTTTTTAATTGACTTTGTTCTTCTGGCGACCATGATTTTGACAAAGTAACTAATTTTTCTTTTTTTGTAGGATATTCCTTACTAATGATATTTTTTAATTCATCTCTAAAATCAATATCATTAAAACTTTTGTTATAAAACCATTTTGATAAGTTTGTGTGAGAACGTTGTAACAATAAATTTAACTCTTTTAACGCCGAAACAGAAGGGGTAACTTGATCAACCACTACTTCAGTTTTTGTTTTACTGTCTCTTAATGTAAAAACAGTTAATATAAATGCAATTGAGGTTAGTACAATTAAAGTAGCAAAACCCAATCCAATTCTTCTTCCAATTGTAAATTTCATGGTTTAGTCTATTTTAATGTTAAGTTCAATACATTTCTTTTTATACTCTTCTGTTTTTTGAGCATCTAATAAATTACGGTATATGTAGTATAAGGCTTCTGTTGCTCTGTTTTTAAATTTAACGGAGTTAGTTAGTTTTAGTAAAAGTTGTTCTGCTTGTTTAGCTAATTTTTTTGTATTTTCTTGAACTGCATCAACATTGTTTAAGTTTAAATCTTCGGTCATTTCTTTAACAATATTAACGGATAAGTTGTAGTATAATATACCTAAATTATATGTTGCGCTTTCATTATTTTGGTCTATATCTAACACTTTTAACAAAGCAGTTTTAGCAATTTCTCTATCGGCTTCGTTTTTAGAGTTTTTATTGCTTAACTCACTATAATTACTACCAATTGTGTTATAGTATTCAACATCAATACTTTTTTCATTAAAATTAGGAGTATAAAGTTTGCTTAATTCTTTAAATTTTTGGTGTGCTGTTAAACTTAGTGTATAATTTAACGAACTTTCTTTCGAATATTTTACACTTATGTTTCTATAATGTCCTATAATTGCATTTAATACTTTAGCGTTGTTTATTTTATAACTTGTATCTGGGTTTAACGAGTTAGATTTTTTTATCGCATTTAAAACGGTATCTCTTAATGGTGAGTTGATTTGGTCTTTTTCTGTTTTCTTGTATAAATCATAATAAATAAAAGCTTTAAGGGTGTGAGATTCAAACATATTAGTAGTTTCAGCATTAAGAACAACACTATCAATTATAGGTTTGGCTAACTCTGTGTTTTTTTCTCCATAAAGCTTTTGAGCTCTATTAAATGCGCCAATTTGAGCCAAAACACTACTTGTGCTTAGTATAAAACTAAACAGAAGTAATATGTGTATTTTATGCCACCTTTTCATTGTTTTTAATCTATGTTTATAGCTAGTGCTTTAAAGTCGTCATTTGTTTTTAGTCCTGCTTTTATTGCGTTTGATTTACTGTATTCAAATTTTAATTTATTATCCACGGTTACAAAATTTATACTTGCCCCTTGTTTACATGAGCCTGTGTTTTCTGCTACAACAAGCCCACCCTTTGATTTTGATTTAGAAACAGCGTCTGATAATGCTTTAGAAGATTCGCCAACTATATAATAAATTTGTGCGCCGCTATTTTCAAAAATACTTGTGTTTTTAATTTCTATAGGTTGATTGCCTACCTTTTTTTTAGCAGCTAAACTTTTTAATTCAGAAATTAAATTATCGTTTTTACCTATAACGTGTATTATAAAATTACCTGATTTTTTTTGTTGTGGCCAATCAAAATAACGAGTAAAATTGTAAATAAAAACAGCTTTAAATTTAGAGTTAACATCATAATTGTTTGGTTGCTGAAATCGATAAGAAATCAAACAGAAAAGAATTAAAGTATATGTTTTTAATAGCTTAATAACTTATGTTAATCTACAAATATAATAAATTTATAGGTTTAATTGCTTGTTTTTGACGTTTATTTTATGTAATTTAAGAGCTTGTTTAATTTAAGTAAATACAAAAATTATTCCGATAACGAATTAATTAACAATTATTTGCAAAGCAATAACAACCAGTTAATTGGCGAGTTATATAACCGTTATAGCCATTTAGTTTTAGGTTTATGCATTAAATATCTTAAAAATAAAGATGATGCAAGTGATGCTGTAATACAAATTTTCACAAATTTAATTACCGATTTAAAAAAACATACAGTTACTTACTTTAAAAGTTGGCTTTACGTTTACAGCAAAAACTTTTGTTTAATGCAGCTTAGAAAAAGACAAAGTGAGTTAAAAAAAGAGCTTGAACTTAAAGAAAATTCAACTTTAATTATGGATTTTTCAAATCCTGAGCATCTAATAGAAAAAGAGAAACAAATTACTAATTTAGAAAACGCAATTAATTTATTAAGTAACGAACAAAAAATATGTATTGAGTTGTTTTATTTACAAAACAAATCATATCAACAAATCGAAAGCATAACAGGATATACAAATAACGAAGTTAAAAGCCACATACAAAACGGAAAAAGAAATTTAAAACTAAAACTTACTGCTAGTAATAATGAGTAACGAAGATAAAAACATATTAAATGATTTTTTAAATAAGCAGCAAGCCGTTGATGATTTTGAAAAAGAAGCATTAGAAGGGTTTTCTCAACTATCTAATCAAGAAATTACGGCTTTAAAACATAAAACAGATGATAAAGCAGAAAAATTATTTGATAAAAAAAATAAACCTGCTTTTTATTGGATAGCTGCAGCTGTAATAATAATTTGTATGGGCTTATTAATAAAGTTATTTATTCCTTCTAATGAGTTTATTAATAAAAATAATGTTGCTATAAATAATAATGCAGAAAAAGAAATTGAACAACCCAAAGATGAGTTTAACAGTAAAGGTGCAGAATTAAGTAGTAGTACAAATGAAAATAGTTTAATCCAAAAAGAAGAAAGTTCTTCTAAAAGCAATCAAGTTTCAAGAAATAATTTAACGCCAGAAAAATCAAAGTCTGATAATTACCAAACGGCCACAGGCGCTTTAAACGAACCAGTTACATCTCTATCTAAAAATATAGATGAACAAACTAATTTATCTCCAACAGAAAAAGAAAGTAAACAACCATTTGCAGACGCTAATGATGATATGGCTAAAGCAGAAACTAAATCAGAAATGTTAAGCGATGGTGAAAAAAAAGAAAGTGTTAAAAAGAAAGTTTCTGCTCTTGATAAAAATACACCATCTGCTCCTGCACAAGCTGCAATGGGAGATGAAGTAATTACAGTAAATAATTTGTATTACGAAGGTGGAGATAAAAATCTAACTTCAGATTTAAGAGATTTACTAAAAACAATTAATTTAAATACTGCTTTTGATGTTTTAATTTCAGTAAACGATGAATTGGAAGTCACAACTGTTGAGTTTATTGATGAACGCGAGCTCTCAAAAGACGAAAAAAATTTAATTAAAAAAGAAATTAAAAAGCTCTCAAAGTTTAAATATAAAACTCAACCAACAAAAAACTCAAAATCTCAATATAAGATTATTTACCGTCCTTAATTTTTTGTTTACTTTGTGTTTTTATAATGCAAGATACAATTAATCAAATAAATTTTTTAAAACAATTTGTTTCAGAAAATAGAATTAAACGCTTCGACGAAGTTATTAATCAACGAACAAATTACATTCAAATAGTTCTCGAAAACTTATACCAAGCACATAATGCAAGCGCTGTTTTACGTAGTTGCGAAAGTTTTGGTTTACAAACAGTTCATTTTATTGAAAACAAAAATAGTTTAAAAATTAGTGCAGATGTTGCAATGGGGAGTAGTAATTGGCTTACCATTAATAGGTATAAAGATGCAGAAAACAATACAATAAATGCACTAACAAAATTAAAACAACAAGGGTTTAAAATTGTAGCAACTACACCACATACAAACTCTTATACAATTGATGCTTTGCCAATTGATCAAAAAATTGCACTTGTATTTGGTACAGAAATTGATGGAATATCTAAAGATGTTTACGACCTTGCCGATGAGTTTGTTAAAATTCCAATGTATGGTTTTACCGAAAGTTTTAATATAAGCGTTTGTGCGGCTTTATGTATGTATGAACTAACAACACGGGTTAGAAAAAATATTCCCAATTACTTGCTAACAAACGAAGAAAAACAAGAAGTGTATTTAAACTGGTTAAAAACATCAGTTGATAAAAGTAGCCAACTACTTAATCAACATTTTAAAACTGTATAATGATTTTTTTTAGATGGTTACGCTTATGCTTAAATTTTTTGTTAGCCATTGTATTGTTTTTATCTTTATTTAATTTAAACCTTACTGTTTATTTGCTTTACCAAGCATACGGCCAATTAAATATTATCATTAATACGCAATCGCTTTCATCATTTCAAACAAATAATCTTTTATCTGTTAATCAAAAAACAAATTGCAATTTAGTTTCAGAAATAAAAATATTTTCGGTTGATAGTTTAAAGTATAAACCAACTAATAATTTTAATTCTATTTATAACCAAAACAATGCACCTGTACTTTGGGTTGTAACTGCAAGCGAACCCTATCAACTTAAAGAATATTTATGGAGCTTCCCATTACTTGGCAAGCTTAGTTATAAAGGGTTTTTTAAAAAAAATTTAGCTCAAAAAGAATTTATTTCATTAAAAAGTAAAGGTTATGATGTTGATTTAAGACAGGTAAGTGCATGGAGCACTTTAGGTTGGTTAAATGATCCTTTAATGTCTTCAACGCTAAATTACTCTAAAGGAAAATTTTGTAACTTATTATTTCACGAATTATTTCACTCTACTTTTTATAAACCAAACAATGTAAACTTAAATGAAAATTTAGCCGAATTTATTGCACATAAAGCAACAATACAGTTTTTAAAAACAGATACAGCATCTTTAAATCAATATTTAATAGAAACTAAAAATCATCAAGTTTTCGAAAATTTTATGGTTAAACAATCAAAATCTTTAAATTCATTTTATGATTCTATTATTAATAATTCAAATAAACATGCTTTAAAATTAGCAAAACTGCAAAATTTAGGTAATCAACTTAACACACTTCCACTTTCTAAAAATTTTAACATTTCAAAACGAAAAGATTTAATTAACCAATCTAAAAATGCCTATTTCGTTGATTTTTTACAATATAATAGCTTACAAGATAGTTTAGAGCTGGTTTTTAACAAATTTTATAATAGCAATTTAGCAAAAATGGTACAAGATTTGAAAGGTAAATAACCATTTGCTATTTTTGAAAAGACTTAATTATTGAACATTTTATGAAGAAATCCATTTTAACGTATTTAATTGCCTTTACGGTAACATCAACTTTTTTTGCACAAGGCTACGAAATTAAAGTAAATTTTAAAGGCGCTAAAGATACACTTTATTACTTGGTTAAATATACGTTTGACCAACAATACATTGCAGATACTGCAAAACATGTAAAAAATGGAGTTGGTGTATTTAAAGGCAAAACACCATTAGATAAAGGAGTTTACACTTTAGTTAGCCAAGAAAAAGGTATTTATTTTGATTTTTTTGTAAATGAAAATCAAAAATTTACTATTGGTAGCGATATGAAGGATATGGTTAATAATTTAAAATCTACCGGCAATTCAGAAAACGAAAACTTTTTTGCTTATGTTAAATACCTTTCAAACAAAAACAGAGAGGTTGAAACATTAAAAGAAAAAACAAAAGGGAAAAGCAAAGCTGATAGTGCTAAGTTTATGAATGACAATCTTAAAACATTAAATGATGAGGTTAAAAAATTCGAATCGGATTTTATGACTAAAAATAAAGGAACCTATTTGTTTGATGTGTTAAATTTAAAAACAGAAAAAGAGGCAAAAGATATTCCTAAAGCAAGTAATGGTCGCCCTGATAGTGTTTACCAATACTATTATTATAAAAATCATTTTTGGGATGGTGTAGATTTTAAAGATGAACGCATTATTAGAACCCCGTTTTTTGATGATAGAGTTAAAAAATATTTTGATAATGTAATTGTAGCTAACCCCGATACCGTTATATCAGAAATTGACAAACTTTTAAAAAAATGTAACGAAGGAAATTTAGTTTATAATTTATTAATAGGTCATTTAACATATAAATACGAACAAAGTAAAATTATGGGCTTTGATAAAGTATTTTGCCATATTGCAGGCAACTATATTGTAAATGGTAAAGCTAAGGCTGTTTATAGCGAAGAAACAGTTGAAAAAATTAAAGAACGCTATTTAATAATGAAAGATTTATTATTAGGCGCAAAAGTATCTGAACTGTATATGATTGATACTACGCACGCAAAAGAAGTTTTAAAAATGGGATTTGATACAGCTAAAACAAGTAAAGCGGTAACAGATTTATACTATAAAAACCTCGAAAAACTTACACCAATGTTTCGTTCGTTATACCAAGTTAAAGCAAAATATACCGTATTAATTTTTTGGGCTAGCGATTGTGGACACTGCAAAACAGAAATACCTAAACTTCACGAAAAATTAAAAGAATTAAATGGTAAAATAGACCATAAAGTTTATGCAGTTCAAACAAAAGATGACGTTAACGAATGGAAAAAATTTATTAGAGATAATAAATTATCCGATTTTATTCATGTTTTCGATCCTATTCACTTAAACGATTTAAAAACTAAATTTGATATTTACTCAACACCAGTTATTTACATTTTAGATAAAGATAAAAATATAGTTGCTAAACGTTTAAGCGCCGAACAAGTAAATGATATGCTTAATTTACTTGAAGATATTGAAAAAGAAAAAGCTAAAAAGAAATAAAGAATTTAAGCAATATTTTATTTCTTTTTAAAATAAAAAACTTACATTCGTTTAAATAATTAAGCAATGAATAAATTAATTACTGGTTCTATTATTTTACTATCAAATGTTATGATAGCACAAAAATCAGGCATTGTTGTTGCCAACATGGATAAGTCTGTTAATCCAGCGCAAGATTTTTACAGTTTTGCAAACGGTACTTGGCAAAAAACATTTAAATTGCCCGAAAGCGATGCGCGATACGGCAGCTTTAATGAAATTAATGAAAATAACCTTAAAAAAATTAAAGTTATTTATTCTGAAGTTTCGCAAAATAAAACCGCACAACCTAATACCAATATACAAAAATTAAGAGATTTTTATTTAACCGCAATGGATTCAACTAAGCGGGATAAGCAAGGTTTCGAAGCCATTAAGCAAGAGTTAGAAAAAATAGAAAAAGTAAAAAACATAAATGATTTTATTGCATTAAAAGCAAATTTTGATCAAATAGGCATAAAATTATTGTTTGAAGCTGGTGTATCAGTTGATCCAAAAAACAGTAAACGAAATATTTATGGTATTTCGCAAGCCGGTTTAGGTATGGGCGATAGAGATTTCTATTTCAATCCACAATTCGCAAAAATTAAAACGGAATATGTAAATTACTTATCAGCTTTGTATGGCCAAATAGGCATTTCTGCTGATGTTGCAACTAAAAACGCAAAAGAAATTTTAGACTTTGAAGCTAAACTTGCTGAAAAAGCTTTAACAAAATTAGAAATGCGCGATTATGAAAAAATGTATAACATTTATTCATTACAAACTTTAACTGATTTAGCACCTATTAAATGGGAATTTTATTTTAACGAAATTAAACTTACTGTTCCTGATTCTATATTAGTTGCAACAACAGAATATTTAAAAAATATGCAAGCTGTAATTCAAGCAACTCCTATTGAAACTTTAAAAAATTATGCAAAAGCACATGTTTTAATGGAAGCCGCTCCATTTTTAGATACTAAATTTTTAAACATTCATTTTAATTTTAGAGGTGTTGTTATGTCAGGCGCAAAAAAAATGAAGCCGCGCTGGGAATTAACACACCAACTTATAACGGCTACAATGGGCGAAATTATAGGCGAAGAATTTACTAAACGCCATTTTACTGCCGAAGCAAAAACTAAATTAAATATTTTAATAGATAACTTATTAGTTGCTTATCGCGAAAGAATTAAGTCTCGCACATGGATGAGTGATGAAACTAAAAAAGAAGCGTATAGAAAACTAGATTTATTAATTCGTAAAGTGGGTTTCCCTGATAAATGGAAAGATTATAGCGCATTAAGCATTTCAACTCAAAGTTATTGGGATAACATACGCCGTGTTTCTAACTTTCATTTTAAAAATAATTTAGAAGATTTAAACAAGCCAGCCGATAAAACAAAATGGCAAATGAGCCCTGTTACAGTTAACGCATATTACGACCCAAGCATAAATGAAATTGTTTTTCCTGCAGCAATTTTACAACCACCATTTTTCGACCCTAAAGCCGAAGACGCTGCAAATTACGGTACCATGGGTGCAATTATAGGGCACGAACTTACACATGGGTTTGATGACCAAGGTTCTCAATTTGATGCAGATGGAAATTTAAAAATGTGGTGGACAAAAGAAGATTTAGCAAAGTTTAATGCTAAGAAACAATTAATAATTGATCAATTTAATGCCTTTGTTGCAATAGATTCTTTACACGTTAACGGAGAAATGACGCAAGGCGAAAACATTGCTGATTTAGGCGGTTTAACTATGAGTTACAATGCTTATATAAATTCATTAAAAGGCAAACCTTCAAAAGTAATGGATGGCTTTACAGGCGAGCAACGCTTTTTTATAGCTTGGGCTCAAGGCTGGAAATCTGTTTGCAGAGATTCTGAACTAAAACGATTATTGACTATTGATTACCATTCGCCGGCTTATTTTAGATCATTTGCCCCATTAGTTAATTTGCCTTCTTTTTATAAAGCTTTTAATGTAAAAGAAGGCGATAAAATGTTTACACCAGAAATAAAACGTGTAGAAATTTGGTAAAAAAAACTAACTATAACTTAAACAAAATTAAGGTAAGCAGTATTTTAATGCTTACCTTTTTTTTAATTAATAAAAATATTGCGCAAGGTTATAAATGCAAGCAAGAGTGGGCAAATGATAAAGATTTAAAAAATGCAACTTTAAGTTTTTGTGTAATTAATTTATCTAACGGTTTGGTGGTTGATGAGTTAAATTCTCTAACTTCCGTTGTTCCTGCAAGCACTCAAAAAGTTATAACAACCTCTGCGGCACTTGGTATTTTAGGAAACAATTACCGTTTTGAAACTAAAATTTATTTTACCGGAAATTTTAATAAACAAACAGGCGTTTTAAACGGCGATGTAATTATTTTTGGAAATGGAGATCCTACTTTACAATCGGAGTATTTTTATAAAGACACCGTTTTAGTTACAGATAAATGGGCACTAGCATTAAAAGAAAAAGGGTTAAAAGAAATTAAAGGAAAAATAATAGGCGATGCTTCTTACTTTAATAAAAGCATACCTGCAAACTGGATATGGGGCGATATAAATAATTATTTTGGCGCAGCACCATGTGGATTAAGTTTTTACGATAATAAATTTAAAATGCTTTATAGTTCTGGTAGCATTGGAAGCAAAGCCGAAGTAAAAAACTATAAACCACAATACAGCACTATACAATACTCTGTAAATAGCAATGTAATTAGTAAAGGAACCGAAGATGATGCTTATGTTACAGGCGATCCATTTAGTTTTGTTAAAGATGTAAATGGAAAAATTCCACCAAATAAAACTAATTACGAAGTTGAGGCTGTATTACCCGACCCCGCATTGCTTTGCGCAGATAAATTAACAGAATCATTAAATAAAATTGGGGTTAAACTAAATCGTCAAAATTTTTGTTCAAATTATATAAAGCCAGATAGTGTTGTAAGTAAATTATTAATGTTTACCCATTACTCGCCAACATTAGATAAAATTGTTTACCATACCAATTTAAAAAGCAATAATTTATATGCTGAAACAATTTTATTAGCTTTAGGTAAAGGCAGCATTTATATGGGCATAGAAGCAGTAAAAAACTTTTGGCAAAAACGAGGTTTAGATGTAAGCGAAATATATATGACCGATGGAAGTGGCTTGGGAAGAGCAAATACAGTTACAACAAATTTTCAAGCAAATATGTTGGCTAAAATTTATAAAGATAGTTTGTTGTATAAACCATTTAATCACTCGTTACCAATTGCTGGGTTAAGTGGTAGTATGCGTAATATTGGCAAAGGCACTAAACTCGAAAACAACATGCGTGCAAAAACAGGGTATATAAATAGGGCAAGGGGATATTGCGGATACGTTAATAACGAAAATGGCGATTGTTTAGCGTTTTCAGTTTTATTTAATAATTATAACTGTAGTGCGAAGGAAGCTAAACTTAAAATCGAGAAATGGTTGGTCGAGTTGGAGGAGTGATATATTTGGCCTTGATTTTATGTGATTATCACATTATTTTTAACAAAAATTTGCTTTTTACTGAAATTGTTTTAAATTTGGTAAACTAAAAAGAATACCATGAGAAATATTTTTTTACTTATTGCAATATGTTTTATAACAATTATATACTCCCAAGGCAATTACAACGTCTATGATTCAGTATATGATGGGAAAGGCAATAAATATAGCTTAAACTCGATAGCACTTAAACAAATCAATCCGGGTATAAATTTAGTATTCGCGCCTGCCACAGTAACTTGTCAAGCAGGGTATTTCAGATTATTTTTTGCACCAAACAGTGGTTTAGATGGAAATACACCAGTTGAAATTGCTAAACGAAATGTTTTCTGTCAATTAATGACTGATATTTCTTGCTTTATAACTTCACCTTTAAATTCTCCTTGTAATACAACAACTAATACAACAACGTTTGTTAATTTATATATCACTAATACAACCGTTGGTGCCGGAAATGCAAGCGCAATTTATGTTTTTCCACAAGGCGCAAATCCTAATGTGGGAATAATTCATAATGCTATTTGGAAAACTATTGTTACTGGAACTGATGCGTATCAAGGAGTATCTTCTCCCTTAGGATATAGTGCTGGAGGAGGATTTTATCATGGATATATGAGGATTAACAACACATTGAACTGGTATTTAAATCTATCAAGCACCACAGCAATTGTATCAGGACAAGCTGATTTGTATACAGTTATGCTTCATGAAGCTCTTCATTCTCTCGGTTTCGAATCTCTAATTGGTCCAACAGGAGCATCACTTTACACAAGTCTGGGTGGTCCAAACGCTTATTCAAAATACGATTCTTTTTTAAAGGACGGATTGGGCAATTCTTTATTATCAGCACCAAGCTCAAGCTGTAGTAACGTTGCTGTTAATTTTGCAGCCAACGTAGCTTTAGTAAACCCTAATAACTGTGTGGCTCCTATGGGTGTTCAAAGTAATTTAACAAATTGCGCAACAACTATATTCTATGCTAGTCCTAGTCAAACTGTACAATTATATCGTCCTGACTGCTATGAACTAGGTGCAAGCTTAAGCCACTTTGAAGATGCTTGCTATCCAACAGCAGCTCCTTATGGGAATGATATGTATTTTGTTATGTCAAATATATTACCTGGATCTGTGGTAAGGAGATATCCACGAGAAGAAGAAAGAATTGTATTGTGTGATTTGGGATATTCTGTAACTGCAAATTATCCATCACCAGTTAGTGGTGCTGCATATTCCTATACGGCCGGGGCATGCACACCTGATGGTGTATGGGGAGTTAATGATGGCTTAGACCCTTTAACCGGAGCTTTTACCTTTACTTGGGGAGCTTCAAATTGCGTTACAATTCCAAAGAGCACGATACTAGCAAATGATGCGGCTAATTCTTCAATTAGCTGCGTAAGTTTTGTTACTTCAGGAGGAGGTGCTTTTATTGTTGACAACCCATCAGACATCCAAGTTTGCTTTCCTCCAGGACCATTAAATTTTTGTGGACCAATGGTATTACAATATGTTCCGAAAAATAACTCAACAGGTGCATTAGGAAATATAACTTACATTTTTGTCTATAAACAATGTACAAATTGTGGCCCTGTTAATCCATGTAACATAGTACAAAACGGAGGATTTGAAAACGTCAATACACCTTCAGTATGCGTTGCTGGTGGACCTAATGGAAATGGAGTAGCAAGTGCATTTGTGCAGTGTTGGGATGTTTATAATGCAACCGGAAGTAATGATCTCTTCCCAAGAACATGCCCTCTATTACCTACAGCAACATCTAGTCTATTTCCGTCGAATTTTTTACCGGATTCGCATAATGGCATTCCAAATAATGTTTACGCAGGGCATATTACCAATATTTCTACAGCAGGAGTTAGTCCTTCTGAAACTTTTCAGAATAACTTAGGAACGCCTTTAATACCTACAAATACTTATGTAGTTAGTTTTTGGAGTTACTTTAACGCGCAGGGAGCATTACAGATCAACCCGGGCCCACAACCTAACCATAAGTTAATTTACACAATTGGTGCAAAACAAACTTTCCCCTTTCCATTTTTTAATGGTGCTTATCCTCCTCCTACTTTAGATGTATTAGCTAATTTTACCTTACAACCTATATTTAATCAATGGGTATATAATACTCAAACGGTAGTGTTCAACCCATCTGTTAATGCTCCGTATAACGCTGTGACAATGGGTGGAAACGAACTAGCATCTGCTATTATTAACGGCGTTTCTGGCTTAGGCTATTCAGCTTATACTTTTTTGGATGATTTTTCTATCATTCCTGCTGCACAAGTTCCGGCATTCAATATTCCAAATTTACTTTGTAATGCAACACCGACTTTAGGTAACATTCAACAATTTGCAGCACAACCCGGTACTTTTAGTGGTATAGGAATTGTAAACAATGGAGGCGTTTACGATTTTAATGCCCCAAATACGCTCACACCGGGCATTTATCCGATTGGCTATACCTATACTTCCAACGTAAATTGTGTGAATACAATTTATTCTAACGCTTATGTTGGTGGAATTACAGCAACTACAAATAGTAATACATGTAGCGGTGGAGGATACACATTATCTGCAACAGGATTTTCCCTAAATACTAATTTTACATGGCTACCGGGTGGGCAAACAAGTAATATTATTATTGTTAATCCACTCGTAAGTACAGTATATACGCTTGTTGCTTCCAGTGGGACATGCTCTAATCAATACACGTTTGCAATTAATATTTTCCCACTTTCTACAACTGTCACTCCTCTGCCTCCGGTTTGTGTAGGTACAATTTCTAATTACACTTTAAATAGCTATTTAAGCCCTGGTACACCGTTGGGCGGAACATTTAATGGACCTGGAATATTACAACAATCATGTACACCACCATTTACCAATTGTTTCTTAATTGATTTAACAGCACCTCCAACCTACACACCAGGTTTTTATTCCTATACTTACAATGTACCCGCAAATCCTAGCGTTGGTAATTTTTGCCCTTACAATAGTATTTATAATGCTCAGTTTTTACCACAGTTTACGTTAAATGTAAACGCATTACCAAGTGGGACCAATTGTATAGTAAGTGGGCAGAGTACGACTTTGATAGCTACCGCTAGTCCTTCGGCAGGCGTAACATTTAGTTGGCAACCTTTTGCAACTTCAGGTATCAACGTTGTGCTTTCACCAACAAGTAGTCTTACTTATACTTTAATTGGTGATAACGGGGGGTGCGTGAAATCTTTAACCAATAATATTAATGTTATACCCCCTGTTACCTTTACCAACCTGCCAACTAATTGGTGTACTTACCAAACTTATTATTTAGAGGATTATTTAGCTGCAGGTACACCAACAGGGGGAACTTGGAGCGGCACTAACATGGGTACTTTTTACCAAAATCAAATTTTTGGCGGCACTAATATTGATGTTAATCCTGTGTTAACTTCTTTAGGCACACAAACTGTTACGTATTGTTATACTAGCCCAACAAACAGTTTATGTTCAGTTTGTAATCAGTTTACAGTTAACATCAATCAAGGCTTTCAATTAAATGCCTCTTCTAGTGCTGTTTTCTGTGCTAATATTTCTACGCTTCAAGCTAATATAGGTGTAGCAGTTACTTTTAGTGGATCTGGCAACCCTTTTCCTGTTAATTATTTATGGACACCAAGTGGCTTAACAACAGCTAGCATTAATGTAACACCTGCTGCTAATACAAATTACACTTGCATTGCTACAAGTGTAGCCGGTTGTACGGCGGTTAATACGGTAAGTGTGAGTGTAAGCAACAGTTGTTGTGTAAGTACTAATTATTTAAGTAGTAGTATTATTGGTGCCCCTGGCTCAACAACATCACTTACTGGTTTTTTTGCCGTTAATCAAAATATAACTCTGGATGGTTTAGTAGAATTAAGTGGTGAATATGCCATAGCACCAAATGTAAAAATTACCGTTGCACCTAACGCCACGCTGCAAACAGTTACCTTGCCTGGGGCTCAAGCGGGAGCTCATCTTTATGCTTGCGGTGATATGTGGCAAGGAATAGAAATTATTAACACAGGAAAGGTGTTTATAAATACTGGCGGAGATGTAATAGAAGATGCCATTGTTGCTGTGCGCAGTAATGGAAGTACTACAACCAATACGTTAACACCTGATATAACCATTATTGGAACTATACTTAATCGAAACCGCGTTGGTGTGAGTATTGAAAATTATACGCAGCCTGTAAACCCTGCACCTTTTATTATTGAAAACACAGTGTTTACTTGCCGTGATTTAGCTATAACGCCCGGCACCGGCATTTGGCCATTTGCCGGTACATTAAAAGTAGTAAGCGGTTCAACTAATGCTTTAAGCAGCCCATATTTAGTTGGGGGTTATACACCTGTTAATTTAAAGCCTCCATTTTCTAATATTCCAAGTTATGCAGGGGTTTACGTTGAAAATAGTGGTACAATTGCTAACCCTGTGGTTAGCCCTACGGTTACTAGTGTTTTAATTGGCAATAAAACCTTTCTTAACAACGGCTTTTTTAACCTTTTTGATAATTTAATGTTTGGTATTTACGGCGAAGGCAGTAATATCGAAAGTCAAAACAATACTTTTCAAAACAGCCGAAGAGTTATTCTTTGTACACCTCGTTGTAGAATAAGAGGGGGCTATGGTATTTATGCCAAATCAAATTACACAACTTACAGCAACAATGTGCTTAATTGCACACACCCAAGTTTAGCTTCTAATAACGGCCGTATTAATAAATTTTACGACTGCTACATTGGTGTTGGTGCTGACTATATGTATAATGTAGATGTGCAGTATGCAGATTTTAGAAGTAATCAATACACAAGTCCTCCAAGTCCGTTAAATATTACGGGTTTAGTTGGGGTACAAATAAACACTAATAAAGTAAAAGCATACAAGGTTAGTTTTAACTTAATGCAAAATATATACAATGGTATAGCTGCTAATTTGAGTCCTTATTTTATGGCCTTGCCTGGTGTACCTGCTTATGGATTGTACCTTGGACAAGCCAGCGTAAACAGTAACACCATTGTGCCTAAGTTAGCCGCAACAGCTGCTGCAGGCGTGCCTAGGGTTTACCATGCCATTTATGCTGCCAATGGTTTTTACAGCGGCTTGGCCACTTACACTGAAAGTTTAGCCGACTTTAGAATCCAAAAAAACACATTGGGCAATGTTTGGCGTGGGGTACAAGTTATTGGGTTTAATTTTGGCGGTTATGTAGCTACAGTTGCGCAAAACAGCATTAATATGGTTGTTGATCCAAACACGCAACCGCAGTACGGAGTATATAGCGCGGCTAATTATGCTAATGCTATTAATACCAATAGTATTTCAGGTTTTAATATAACCAACACATTGGTTGCCGGTGTTTATGCAAGTATGAACAGCGGGCCAACCAACACCGCCATAGCCTTAAACAGCATTAGGTGCAATACCTTAACCAATATGTTTATAGGTTTTGATTTTGAAAGTTACAACGGTGCCAGTATATGGCGCAATAACGATATGCAAACCATAAGGCGCGGCTTGTACATTGGCAACAATGGCATTATTGGACAACAGGGCACTTTTGCTGCACCCAGCGATAATAAATGGCTAGGCAGCTGGGCTGGCAGAAACGGAACTTGGACAGATGCAACCATGACCTCTACAAACCCGGTATCTGCTCACTCAAAACTATTTGTAAGAAGTGGTACTCCAAATACACCCCCTTTTAATAATGGATTTATAGCTTTAGGTAGTTATCAAGCTCCTAGTGCATTAAACCCTGCAAATAATTCTGCACCTGCCTTTAATTGCTTAACAGGCGGTAGTGGCGGTGGCGGTGGCGGCGGCAGTAATGCATCGCAACGTGAGGCTTTGTTAACAGATATTGCAGTAGAAAATGTAAGCGTTACCACTATTGAACCCGCAACAAGAGAAATACTTAGAAATGCAGCTTATAGCGATTTAATTGCAGAACCAGTGCTGGTAACCGCAAACAGTACATTAAGTGCATTTAGTGCTACTAATAGTATGCCTAGTGCAATGGGTAAATTTAAAGATGTTGAGGGTAAATTAAGTACAGGGCAATTAAGCTTGGCGCAAAGTATTATTGCTGCATTTAGCCCAACTACTAATATAGAAAATAATTACAAAACCTTTTACACTTTACAAAGAGCTTATTTGCAAAACCAAGATTTAACTTTACTTGAAAATATACAACTCCTATTATTAGTGTATCAATGTCCGTTTACTGATGGGCAAGTGGTTTACAATGCCCGAGCCTTGTATAACCTAGTTAACCAAACGGTGGTTGTTTATAACGATAATAATTGTAGAGATAAAGGCTATAGTTTTGGAAGAACGCAAGATAGTGCAGCAAGCTATACGCCAGAAGAGAGTGAGTTATTACATCAATTAATAACAAACGAAAAAGAAACAAAACTAAAGTATAAAACTAAAAACGAATATTATTTAGTGCCTAACCCGGCAAATACTTTTGTTTCAATAATTGGCACTAATGAAAAAGAGCAATTACAAATTACCATTACCGATGTAAGTGGCAAAGTATTAAAAGCAATAACTATTAATACAGAGGCTTACAGTGCAGTGGTTAATTTTAACTTACTAGAAGGTGTTTATTTTGTAAATATAATTAACAGCCATGGAGAAAAAACGGTTAAAAAATTGGTGGTTGCTAAACAATAAGTTTATAAGTACAAACTACAAAAAGCTAATGCTTTTTGTAGTTTGTTTAGTACAAACTACATGTATTAAAGGGCAAATTGCCAATTATATTACTAATGGCAGTTTTGAGGAGCACTACAATTGTAATTTTGTTTCATATATTGCCTACTCCAAGAATTGGCGCACTTTAGACTCGATAAATGGAGGAGTTGTATATGCTTCTCCATGTTATTCTAATGTGCCAGATAATGGCTTTGGTTTTCAATATGCAAAAGGTGGGAACGCTTATGGATTAACAGAGTTTTTTTGTGCTACTTGTAATGTTAATATAAACAGGGGTTATTTTCGCAACCGTTTAAAATCAACCCTTATAGCGGGTAAAACTTACTGCGTAAAATTTTGGGCTAATATTGGTAACAATAGTACCTACGGTATAGCTAATATTGGTGCCTACTTTGGTGATAATAGTTTAGATACCATAACCAAATGTAATATCCCTTTAACCTATATAACACCTCAGGTTGAGGGTACAACAATAGTAACAGATACTTTAAATTGGACTTTAATAACCGGAACGTTTGTAGCCAATGGCACAGAAAAACACTGTGTTATTGGTAATTTTAAAAGTGATGCAGCTACAACAAAAACAATGATAAGTACAACCTATTCACCAAACATTTTTTGCACTGTAAATATCGACGACGTCTCCTGCATCCCAATAGATTTACCAGCCTTTGCTGGGACAGATATTTTTGGCATACCGGGTAACACGGTTTATTTGGGCAGACCGCAGGATGTAGGCATAGATGAGGCATGTTTATGGTATAATTTAACAAATACAACAACCCCAATTGCCAACGCCGCCGGTATAACATTAACAGTTGCTGCAACCACCCAAACCTACATGGTAAAACAAGATATTTGCGGTATAATAAAATATGATACCGTTGTTGTGTATGCCAGTGCGGTGGGCATTAATAACGTCACGCTGAGCGAAGCCGAAGCGTGGTTTAAAGTATTTCCCAACCCAGCTAATGAAGTTTTAAATGTTGAATTAAAAATGATAAATGAAGAACTATCAATTCAAAATTCAAAATTTATTATTTATAATTCATTGGGGCAAGTAATAAAAAAAGAAAAATTAGAATTTAAAAGCAACACTGCTACAATAACTACCAAAGAATTACCAAACGGAGTTTATACACTGCAAATTAAAACAGAATATGGAACCTTAAACAAAAAAATAGTAATTGAACGATGATAACGAGCGACCTCATAAAAT
>JAIUNM010000024.1 GCA_020162035.1 Bacteroidota bacterium
ATTGGAGCGGCGGTTTACCGGCTCAACAAATTAATACCGTTACTGCTAATTTCTTAAACAGCCCTAACATCTACAGCGTTACCATATCCGACGGCTGCTCTATTAGCACGCCTTCTGCTACTGCTGTGTTTACAGTGGTGGTGAATCCAAGACCTAGATTTAAAATTCAACCTGATAGTATTAAAGGTTGTGCGCCACAAACAGTTAATTTTTATGCTACATCAACTAGTACTGCTTATAATGGAAGTAACGATAACTATTTTTGGGTTTTCGGAAATGATGACAACGCAAACGGAAATGCCCCAATGTATACATATCAGTCTCCAGGAACATATTCTGTACAAGTAACTGCAACAAACAGCTTTGGTTGCACAAGAACAATAACAAAACAAAATTTTGCAAAAATATATCCAGTTCCAGTTGCAGGTTTCTATGCAATACCACAAACAACTACATTATTTAATCCGTTAATTACATTTACTAACCAATCAATAGGCGCTTCAAGTTTTTATTGGGAATTTGGTGATTACGATTCGAAAAACAATACTTCTAATTTGATAAATCCAAAACATGAATATAATTTAGTTGGAAATTATACAGCTTATTTAGTAGCCATAAATCAATATGGCTGTAGAGATACAGCAAATTATATGATTAGTATTGAGCCTGACTTAACTGTATATATACCAAATGCATTTACACCCGACGAAAATGGAAGAAATGATAAATTTTTAGTTTACGGTATGGGAATAGATGAGGAAAAATTTAAAATGGAAATTTTTGACAGATGGGGTGAACTAATTCATTCAACAACACAGATAAAAGAAGGTTGGGATGGTAAAGTGAGGGGGTTTGATATTAAAGCAGAAGATGGCGTGTATGTTTATAAAATATTGATTACAGATTTAACAGGTAAAAAGAAAACCTATGTTGGACATGTAACTTTACTAAAGTAGTAAGCTGCTATTTAATTGTGTACTAAAGCAGACTTATTACTAATGATTTTTGTTTAAAAATAACACGATTTGTTAATTGGAAATTCAATTAAGATTGTTTAGTATGTATGCTTAAACCTCCATTGCAAAAAAGAGTATAAAGAATTAGAACAAGCGGTTAATTAAATATTAGCTAAAACAGTTAAATTTTAATTTTATACTCTACTTTTTCAATAAAATTAGTGTCAAAAAATAAGATGCCAAAATAAAAAGCATCAATACTGCACTTTACGTTTTTGTTATTTTTTATTTCTGTCCAGGCTTTGTGCATTTCTTTACTCCAATAAATATCATCTAAAACAATAATACTTTTAATGTTTATTTTTTGGAGAGCTAAATTAAAATAGTTAAGTGTAGCTTTGTATGTGTGGTTACCATCAATATACAACACATCAAACGTGTTTAATTGATTTAATAAATTTGGTAAAGCAACATCAAATAAATTATTAATTATGGTAATGTTTTTTACATCAAGTTTTTTTGAATTTTCATTAGCAAGCAGGCACAATTCGTTATTGGCTTCAATGGTGTAAATTTTATTTTCTTTATTAGGCAAAGCTAAGTACAAAGTATTTAAACCAACACTTGTACCTAATTCTATTACTGTATTGCTGTTTAAAAAATGAATTAGTTTAAATAAAATTTCGTTTTGTTTTTTATTACTAATTCCATATTTAGTAATATCTGACACAGCCCTAGTATTTGATTTTAATTTTTTTGAACCAGCACCATAATCTGTAAAATTTATAATTTGTTTACTTTGCAATAAATTAGCTCGTAAATTATTTAATTTTTTAAAATGATAAAATTCAAAATTATTATAAAAAACTTCTTCGCATAGCTGATAGATAAAAGGGGAATGTACACCATGCCCTTTGTTAGTTGAGGTAAACCAATGTTTTATAAAACTATTTATTTGGAAAAAATTCATTGGTGCAATAACAATATAGTTCTTTATTAGGATTAGTTGTTTTATAATTTTCTAAATTTATTTCGTTAATGTAATACAAATTTAAAGCTGCCATTTTTTTATTTGGATGTTCAGCATTCCACTTATTTAAAATATAGTTACAATATAGTGGACGTAAAAACGTATTATTGCCCTGCATATTTTCAGCTAATTTTCTCCACCTATCTGTTTTATACATACTAACCACATGTTTTGGTTTTTTAAAGTCAACATAATCGCTATCTACCCTTAAATCGTGTTGCCTTCCAAAACTATCTCTTCCATCATAAACAAACCAACCATCATTTTTTAAAACACTAGGCGAAAACATGCCCCAATATTGCGAAATTTTTATTGCGTTTAATGCGCCTCTTAAAGGCTTAGCCACTTCGTAACTAAACCATTGTACAGCACTTAAATTAATTAATAAATTAAAAAAAATTAAAAGTACAATTACTAATTTTTTAAATTGATTGATGTAAATATTTTGTTTTTTCTTTAAAGCGAAATTTATTTTATATGAGTTTTTAAAACAGGAGATTTTATTTAAAACAGAATCTGGTATAAGAGCAATAGCAGTAACCATATTAATAATAAAAAATAAGCCTACAAATAATGTTAAACCAATGCCAATATGCAAAATAATAATTAGTAAAAAAGTGTAAAATCTAAAAGGAATTTTTTTTGAAGGCAATAAAATAAAAAGTGGAATAAATATTTCAATTATAAATACGATGTAAGTTAAAATTTTCATTAAAAATGGTTGTGTATAAAGCCAATCGCCAGTATAAGGCAATCTTATTTGGTCTAGGCTTAAGGCGTAATAAATTGCACTTCCTTCTGTTCGCCATTCAGTACTTGTTTTTAAACTTACTGTAAAAAAATATACCGAAAATATTAATAACAAGTACGCTAAATTTGCAATAACATTTTGTTGAGGCTTAGTTTTATTCTTTAATGAATCAATTGAATAACAGTGTTGCCACGGCAAAAATAGTCCCCAAAATAAAGTTAAGCGCAGTAAATCATCGCCCGCTTGTAAAATAAATAAGTTACGATTATGTAGTGAAATGTAAAGTAACCAAACAATTATATTTGCAAGTTTTGTTTTGTACCCAATTAATAAAAAAACAACAAAAATAATATGCGTGGTAAACATAAACGTTTCCCATACATAACTATCGTAAAATGCGTGTAAACTCCAATAACCACTATACCAACCAAAAATTTTAATTAAATGTGCGGGCCATATACCATTTGCTGTATAAAGTGCGGTTAAATCGCCTGCTCTAATAATTAAATCTGCCAAACAAACTAAAGCTAATGCAATACGCATTAACGCAAGCGATTTAAAACTTAAAGCGTAGTTTTGTTTAAAATAAATTATGATTCGTTTTAAATTCATTTTTTTAATTAATCATCTTTAAAAATTCGTCTTCGTTAATTATTACAATTTTTAAATTTTGCGCTTTTTTTAATTTTTCTGGCCCCATATTTTCGCCAGCTAAAATTAAACTTGTTTTTGCACTAATGCTTCCAACATTTTTTCCGCCATGTTGTTCAATCATTGTTTTATATTCATCTCTGCTGTGTTTAATAAACACACCACTAATAACAATACTTTTACCTTGTAATTTATCACTTGTGTTTTGTAATTGCTCATTGCTTAATTCAAATTGCAATCCTGCTTCTATTAATTTGCTTAAAACTAATTGTTGTGTTGGGTTATTAAAATAATTTAAAATACTATCTGCAATAGTTTCTCCAACTTCATCAATTTCTAAAAGCTGTTCTTTATTAAGTAATTTAAGTGCATGAATTGATTTTACTTTTTTTGCAATTTTTTTAGCTGTAGTTTCGCCAACATGTCTTATTCCTATTGCAAACAAAACACGTTCAAACGGAATTTGTTTGCTTGCGTTTATCCCATCAATTAAATTTTGTGCGCTTTTTTCAGCCATTCTCTCTAATGGAAGCAATTGTTCTTTTTGCAATTGGTACAAATCGGATATAGTATTAATAAGTTTAGCCTTAAACAATTGTACAATTGTTTCTCCTCCTAAACTATCTATGTTCATTGCTTTGCGCGACACAAAATGTTCTATTTTACCACAAACTTGTGGCGCGCAATTTTCTTCGTTTAAACAATAATGAAGTGCTTCGTTCTCTTTACGTTGTAACATAAAACCACATTCGGGGCAATTTGTAATGTATTGCGTTTTTAATGAATTAACATTACGTTTACTAAAATCAACTGAAACAATTTTTGGAATTATTTCGCCACCTTTTTCAACAAACACTGTATCGCCAATTCTTACATCTAATTTTTCAATAATATCTGCATTATGTAAACTTGCTCGTTTAACTATTGTGCCAGCTAATGCAACTGGTTTTAAATTTGCAACTGGTGTTATGGCCCCTGTTCGTCCAACTTGATAGGTTATTTCTTCTAAAATTGTGCTTACTTGTTCTGCTTTAAATTTATATGCAATTGCCCACCTTGGCGATTTGGCCGTAAAACCTAATTGGGTTTGTTGTTGATGTTGATTTAATTTAATAACAATCCCATCAATTTCAAATGGTAATTGATGACGTGCGTGATCCCAATAATGAATAAAATTAATTACCTCATTTATTCCATTACAAACTTTAGTATCGTTGTTAATTTTAAACCCCCATTGTTTTGCTGCTTGTAAATTTTCGTAATGCGAATTAAAAGGTATTTGCTCGCCTAATAAATTATATAAAAAACAATCTAGTTTACGTTTAGCAACTACTTTACTGTCTTGCATTTTCATTGTTCCACTGGCGGCATTACGAGGGTTTGCAAGTAAAGTTTCGCCAATATCTTCGCGCTCAATATTTATTTGTTCAAAAACATTTTTAGGCATAAAAATTTCCCCTCTTATTTCAAATAAATTAGGGTAATTACCTTTTAACTGAAGCGGAATACTTTTAATGGTTTTAGCGTTGTTGGTTACATCATCTCCTTGCACACCATCGCCGCGCGTTACAGCTTGTAATAATTTTCCATTTTCGTATGTAAGGCCAATTGATAATCCGTCAAACTTTAATTCGCATACATATTCAATGGTTGCATTATTAAACAAATCAGTCGCATTTAGTTGCAAGCCATCTTTTACTCTTCTATCAAACTCTAATAAATCTTCTTCGTTGTATGAATTGCTTAATGAAAGCATTGGATATTTATGTTTAACTGTAGCAAATGTTTTGGTAATTTGCCCCCCAACTCTTTGACTTGGCGATGTGGATGTTATTAATTCAGGAAATTTTGTTTCAATAGTTATTAGTTCCTCTAATAATTTATCAAACTCAAAATCACTTATAGTTGGGTTATCTAATACATAATAGTTATAGTTATGATTATTTAAATCAAAAGTTAGTTGCTCAACTCTTTGCTTTGCCTCATTAATATTTTGCATAGCATTAAAATTGCAAAATATTATTAGAATAAAAAATTAAATTATTTTTTAGGATTTTCTTTTGCAATTAAAATAAAAACTGGAAAATGGTCGCTATACCCACCAGTGTAACTACTTCCGCTATACGTTCTAAAAGGGTAACCTTTAAAGTTGCCAAAATCGCTTCGTAAAAAAGGTTTATTAAATATACGAACATTGTAATATTGCCATGTATTAAAATTACCATTAACCCAAGGTTCATTTAATATTATTTGATCAAATAAATTCCAACTATCTTGCCATGCTAAAGTTCCTGTGCCATCTTTAAAAGGCTTTTCCATAGGGTTAAAATATTTTCCTTTTTCGGGCTTTGTATATTCGCCATATGTACCAATAACATCTTTAACACAAACATTTGTAGGGTCATCGTTTAAATCGCCCATAATTACAACTTTATTGTTTGGGTTTAAAGCAATTACACTATCTGTAATTCTTCGTGCTACTTTTGCTGCAGCGTTTCTGTTTGGTCGGCTAGCCATTTCACCACCTCTTCTGCTTGGCCAATGGTTTACTAAAAATGTAACATTATCACCATAAAAATTTCCGCTAACTACTAAAATATCGCGAGTTTTATGAGCAGTATCAGTAACTACGGGAACATGGTAGGATACAGATTTTGTAACTTTAAAATAATTAGGGTTGTATATAAAAGAAGGGTCAACACCACGAGCATCAGGCCCTTCAATATGCACAACTTGGTAGTTTCTGCTTTTAATTTGCTTGTTTTTAACTAAATCCTCTACAACACTTTTGTTTTCTATTTCGCACAACCCTAAAACCGCAACACCGTCAGGGGTAACATCTGTAGCCATTTTAGAAATAACTTCTGCCATGTGGTCTATTTTAGTCCAATATCTGCTTCCATTCCAGGCATTAGAGCCAGCAGGAGTAAAATCCTCATCGTTTTTCCATTGATCATTTAAGGTATCGTATAAATTTTCTACATTCCAAAAACCAATTGCAGATAGGTAATAATGCTTTTGTTTATCTAATTTTTGTGCGTTTAATGACACACAAAGTATAAGAGCAGAAATAAAGGAAGTAATTTTCACAGCAATTTTTATTATAAAAGTTTTTAAAACTAATAAATTAATAGATACAATTTTATTTCATTTCACATAAATGTAATTTTAACAATTAAATCATTTTAATAAAACTTTTTGTTAATATTTAGTTAATTAAAGTGAAATAGCAATTATTTATATTTGTTGCTCGATTTGATAAAAAATGAAGTGATCACCCTTGAGGTAAATTTTAGGTTCTATAAAATTACCGAAGCCGCTTCGAAATAAATAATTATGAAACATAAATTTATTCAATTTAAATTTTATTTAGTACTAAGTTTTGTTTTTGGTTTTACAATTACAAAGGCACAAATAAGTAATATGGATAGTACCTCTGTGCTTGATAATCAACAATCAGACTCTACAAAAACAAATTTTAATATTCCAATATTTAGTACAAGTGGGGCAGATGCAGATTCTGACATGGATCAACAAGATGCAAGTGCTTTATTACAATCAAGCCGAGATGTGTTTACTCAGTTTTCTAGTTTTCAATTTGGGGCTGCACGCTATCGCATGCGTGGTTTACAATCAGAAAATCAAATCATTATGATTAATGGAGTGGTAGTAAATAATTCTGAAACTGGTATGGCAAGTTGGAGTAGTTGGGGAGGATTAAATGATGTTACACGCTATGTTGAAAACAGAGTTGGTAGCACATCTAGCCGTTTAAATTTTGCTTCTATTAATGGTTATACTAATATTGATTCTAAAGCTTCATCATTTAAAAGAGGAACAAGAATTAGCTATGGCTTTGGAAACCGAATTTTTAGACATCGTTTAATGGTTACACATTCAACCGGTATGATGCAAAATGGCTGGGCTTTTACAATTTCTGCATCAACAAGACAAGGTAATCAAGTTTATGTTCCTGGCACACATTTTAATGCTAATGCATTTTATTTATCAGCCGATAAAAAAATTAATGATAAACATTTAATTAGTTTAACTGCATTTGCAGCACCTAGAGAACAAGGTCGTTCATCTGCAACCTATAAAGAGGCTATGGATTTAACCAACGATCATTATTATAACAGCTTATGGGGTTATCAAAATGGCAAAGTTCGCAACAGTTCTATTAGTAGAGTTAACAGACCAATGATGATGTTAAGCCACATTTTTAATATTAACACAGCAAGTAAGTTAACAACAAGCGCGTTTGTAACATTTGGTAAATCGGGTTTAACTGCTTTAAATTGGAACGATGCCCCAAACCCAAGGCCAGATTATTACAAGTACTTACCTAGTTATTTTTACAACCAAAAAGAAGATATAAATGGGGATTTATACACCAGTTTGTGGCAAAATGATATTAATACACAACAAATTAATTGGGACAGAATTATAGCAATGAACCAAGCAAATTTATACTCAACGCAATTAGGGCAAATTAACACCAACGAAACCAGGGCAAGAGTTATTTTAGAAAACAGAATTGAAAACTTATTTAATACTGGTGTTAATGTATTATATAACACAAGAATTAATGACCAAATATTTTTAACTGCGGGTGCTAATGCTAGCATATACAAAAACAGAAGATATAAAGAAATGGAAGATTTGTTAGGCGCAACGTTTTGGGTTGATGTTGACCAATTTGCTGAAAATTTAGGGATAGACCAAACAGTGCAACAGAGTGATATTGATAACCCAAACAGAAAAGTATTTAAAGGCGATAAATTTGGTTATGATTATACAACCAATGTTAATAGGGCAGAAGTTTGGAGCCAAGTAGAATACAATACAAGCAAAATAGATGCTTATTTTGGACTTACTTTAAATAATAGTAAAGTTTGGAGAGAAGGACACATTGCTAATGGTAAGTTTCCTACTACAAGTAAGGGCAATAGTGAAAAACTAAACTTTTTTAATTATGGTGTAAAAGGAGGATTTACCTATAAATTTAACGGCCGTCATTTTATAACTGTTAATGGAAATTATTTAACTCGTGCCCCTGAAGTTACAAATGTATTTATTTCTCCTCGTGTACGTAACGATATTGTAAATGGAGTTAAAAATGAAACCGTAATGGGTGGTGATATTAATTATTTAATTAAATACCCAACACTAAAATTACGCGCAACTTATTACTATAATCAAATAAACAACCAAACCCAATTAAGAACCTATTGGCATGATATATTTAATAATAATGTAAATTATATTTTAACAGGTTTAAACCAAACGCATCAAGGTGTTGAGTTAGGTATAGAAAAAACTTTATTTACATCTCATGTAGTACAAGGCGCATTTGGTTATGGTAATTTTTATTACACTAATCGCCCTAAAGCGCAAGCATGGCAAGATAATAACTCTACACAATTATTTACCGATAGAACAGTATATATGCAAAATTATCACATAGGTGGCACACCACAAGCTGTAGCTGGTATTGGCTATAGATACAATGATAAAAAACGTTGGTTTATAGGTGTGTTTGGTAATTATTTTGCAAATACATTCTTAGAACCAAACCCGGATAGAAGAACTCAAGAAGCTTTAGATAAATATATTACTACCGACCCTCAAATTGATGAAATTACAAAACAAGAAAAATTACCTAATTATTTTATTATGAATGCTAACGCAGGAAAATCGTTTAGAGTAAAGAAAAAATATTTTATTAATGTAAATGTTAGTGTAAATAATATTTTAAACAATAAAAATATTATTATTTGGGGCTTTGAATCGTTACGTTGGGATGTGAATAATATAAATAAATTCCCTAATAAATATCAATACATGCAAGGCACTACTTATATGGCAACAGTTAATTTTAGTTTTTAATAAATAAAAGAATATGAATAAAATAATAGCAATACTAACCATTGGAATTTTAATTACAACAACTGCTTGTAAACGAAAATATGATTTACCTCCGGTAAAAACACCTGAGTCTGGCCCTGGAATTACAATAGATAGCATTAAAGCAAGATTAGGTTCAGTATCAGTATATAAATTTAACACTTCGCGTAATTTATATTGCGTTGTAATTGGAGATGAGGTAACAGGTAATTTTTATAAGGAAGTTTATGTGCGTGATGCTACAGGCTCTATACATATTAATTTACCAGCATCTGGCGGTTTGTATATTGGCGATAGCATTAGAATAAATTTAAATGGATTAAAAGTTCAAAAATCTAATAACTTAATAGAGCTAGATTCTGTTGATATTGAAAAATATGTTGCGAAATTAGCAAGTGGTTTAAATCCTCAACCTCAATTGGTAACCATTTCGCAGGCCGTTAGTACTCCTAGTTTACAATCGCAATTAATTCAAATTAACGATGCTGAATTTTTAGCTGCAGATCAAAATCAAAATTTTGCTGATGCAGTAAATAAAATTGATGTTAACCGAGGAATTAAAGTTTGTGGTTCAAACACACTAACCGTTAGAACAAGTGGCTATAGTAACTTTGCATCAAGTAAAACGCCAACCGGTAATGGGAAAATTGTTGGTATTTTAGGGCAATACGGCTCAACCATGCAGTTATATGTTAGAAACCCTAATGAACTAGCAATGACGGCTCCTTTGTGTGTAGTTGCTGTACCTACTTTAGCTTTAGGAACGCCAATTGCAACATTAAATGAAACTTTTAGTTCGCAAACGCTAACCAATAATCCTATTAATTTAACCGGTTGGCACAATATTGATGAACAAGGCAGCCGAACTTGGCAAGCCGATGTTAACTCAGGAAATTATAGAGCAAAAGCTACTTCTTTTGGTTCGAGTAACCCCGATGCTTCAAATAAAATTTGGTTAATTACCCCACCATTAATTTACACTACTGCTAAAACATTTTCATTCCAATCTGCAATGGCATTTGCATCATCTGGTCATACTAACGGTTTACAAGTATTTATAAGCACAAGTTACAACGGAGCAAACTTAACTGCGCCAGGCACATGGACAAATGTTACCTCTAGTTTTACTATTGCACCAACTAGTGGTTCTAATTACACTTTTATAAATTCAGGCACAAGTAATTTTGGAGGAGTTGTACCGGGTAGCTATACTGGTAATATTTTTGTTGGTTTTGTTTACAGTGGCAGTAAACCATCTAACTTTACTACCAATTTTTATTTAGATAATATAACGTATCAATAATAAAATTTCAACTTTGTTTTTAATATAAATTAATACCCCTTTTAAATAAAAATCCAACTTCAATTGAGGTTGGATTTTTTGTTATATACCAATTACAAAATTTTGCAATTAACCATTGAAAAATAACACATAAAAACAAATTTTGCTTCTTATCAAGAAAAAGTAAGAGGATTAATTTTCACTTTTTGCTAAGAATTCCGTAACATTTGCTATGCTACATAAGTTTCATGAATCACGTTCTTAACAGCGTAAATTTCTTTTACAGCTAAATGGTCAATAATTTTCACGATTTTCGAGAATTAATTCGATTGCATCTTGAATATTGTATTTTTTAAGAATGGTTTTTGAAAGCCTAATGCCCTTCGAATTCCCTATTGGGATTAATGAAATGTCCATTTATTTAGATTAAATGTAATTACAGAGTTATTACATAAATTTCAAATATCCATATTTATAATATGAATGTATGTCCTCTATAAATTACAACTAACTGTCAAAAATTAATTAAGATTTAGAATTTAAATGTTATTAAAGTACAAAGCACATAAAACTATAAAAAGAAGAAGTTAAAGTTACTAAATGAAAAACAAATTCAATTTTTTCTTTCAAAAACAACAGCATACATAGGTGCTTGTGGTTTATAGGTTGCGGCCGCTTGCTCGCCCCAAACATAATTTGTCATATAACCTTCGTTAATCATATCAGCATAACCAACAACTTTATAATTTTCGTTTACGTATTTGTTAGCCCATTGAAAAACATAATTATCTGTGTTTGGTTGAACCATTAATGATAATTGGTGGTTAAAAAACACTAAAAAACGTGGTTTAGCTTTTTCTGTATCTCTTACAAACTCACGTTGCCATTCTTTATGAATTGGCACATTACTTACTAAAGCTGTAAAATAAGCATGTCGCGAAGGCGCTTTCTTTTTAGTGTAAAAATATATTTGTGGTTCCGAACCAATTAACACAATATTATCTTCGGGTTTAATGTGTTGATTAATGTAATTTGCAATTTCCATGCTTTCAGGGAATGGATTATTACCGTAAACTTGGCGTAAAATTAATGTTGGGTTAGGATGAAAGTAATACGATTTTAACGTACCATTTAGGTGTGTAATTGTTAACAGGGCAAAAACGCCTAAATAAACATATCTTAAATTAAATTTTTTATTCGAAAATTTAGTTTCGATAAGTGTAATAATGCAATGGTAAGTAAAGGCAGAAACTAATGCAATACCAGGCACAGTTTGAATCCAATAATGACCGTAAAAATAAAAACCTGGCACAATAGTTAAGCCCGAAAATAAAAGTAAAGTAATTCCAAATGCTTTTAATTGAAAACTAATTGGGCGAAATAAACAAACACCTACAGCTAACATACTATGTATCCAAAAGAATTTATGGTTTTGAACAATTGCATCGCGCGAGTATTTAAAGTATTGAATACCGTCTTCTAATTTAACGCCACCAACATAAACTTTAGAAAATTCGTAAGTCCAAAACAACATTTCTTTAAACGAACCTTTAAAGTAAATTATACAAAAGAAAAAACCAATAGATGCAAAGCCGCCAATTGAGTATGTAATTAAATTTTTAAAAAAGGGTTTAAACTCACGTGGTTTTTTCGAGAAAATAAAATCAAGTATAATAATTAATCCGCCCCAAAAGGCCATGAATACACCACTTGTTTTTACCATAAACACTAAACCCATTGATAAACCCATTGCTAAATAGTAAAACCATTTATTGTGTTTTTTAGCTAACGAATAAAAAAACAACCCGCAACTAATAAATAATGCAACGCCATGTTCTGCTTGAACCGTAAAGCCACTAAGGTTTGGTGTAAGCGAAACAAATGCAAAAGTTGTTGCTCCAATTATACCTGCACCTGGCGAAAATAAATTTTTAGCTGCAAAATAAATAAGTAAAATAGAAATTAAGTTTACATACATAAACCCTTTGTGCATCCCCTCAACTGTATCTCCAAAAAATGCTACAATGGTTGCATAAAAATAAAATAAACCAGGAAATTTCATTTCATAAAAATCTTTATATGGCACTTTACCTTCTAAAGCTAATTTACCCATGTAACTGTAAATACCCTCATCGCGTTCAAAAGGTATTGATGCAAATTTTGAACGAATAGAGTAAATTAAAATTAATAGAACAATTAATAAGAGTGAGGTAATTTTTTCTTCTGTAGTAAAAGAAAAAGTTTTATTACCAATTTTAAAACTTCCGGCAGGGTTATTCGTATTTGTTTTATCGGTTGTTTTGTTTGTCATGTTTATATAAAAATGTATTAATGTTTATTTAAAAAATTGTAAGTTTCTTCAATTCCTTTTTTAATAGGGGTAAAATTAAAATTTTGTATGGCTTCACAAATTTTTGAATTATCTAAATCTATTGCCGCATTATCGCTTTCTCTTTTTTCGGTATATTCAACAGTAAATTTATCAGGAATAACTTGTTTTATTAAATCAACAATTTGATTTATTGTTAATGTATCGTTAGAAGATAAATTATAAATATCTGATTGATTAATTGGTTTTATTATAGATAAACCAAGTAACTGAGCAACATCGTTTACATAAACGTAATTACGAAGGTTATTTCCATCGCCAAATATTTTTATTTTATTTTCTAAAATAATTTTTTCTAATAAAGTGTTTATTAAGCCTAGGCCTTTAGAAGTATCTTGCCCTGCACCATAAACATTTGATATTCGATACACATCGTAATTAATTTGATGTTTAACAGAATAATATCTTAAAAAGTTTTCGATGCTTAATTTTGTTATGCCATAGGGCGAAAATGGATTTTTATCGCTTGTTTCTTTAACTTTGTTATGGGTTGTGCCGTAAACCGTACCAGCGCTACTTAAGTAAACTATTTTTTTTACATTTAGTTTTGCAATACATTCTGCAAAGGTTAAAAATGGAATTAAATTTTTTTCAACATCAACTAATGGGTTTGCCCAACTGTTTGCAGGAATTGTTTCTGATACTAAATAATAAATAACGTCTATAGTTTTAAAATACAAAGTATTTGTTTCACTATCTAATAAATTAATTTGTTGGTAAGGTAAATTGCTAGAACATGTATTTGTGTTACTTCTACCAAATAAAAATAAATTTATATTAGAATTTTGTTGTAAATAATTGGTTAAATGTTTACCAATAAAACCATTACTTCCTATAACTGCAACATTTAACTTACTCATAAATTAATGGTTTTTTCTATAACTACATAAGGCCTTTGTCTTACCTCATCGTAAATTCTAACAATATACTCGCCAATAATACCTAAGCAAATTAATATTAATGAACTAAAAAAAGAGATTAAAATAACTAATGTTGCAAAGCCTTTAGTTTCTATTTTATGTACAAAGTAGCCGTATATGGTTATAATTGAATACAAAATAGCAAAACTAAAACCTAAAATACCAAGAATAGTAATTAAACGAATTGGCGCAGTAGAAAAAGAGAATATACCATCAATTGCAATTTTTAATAATTTTTTCAAGGTGTATCCACTTTGCCCATCAATGCGAGCAGAGCGCTCGTATTCAACTCCAATTTGTTTAAAGCCAACCCAAGCGCGAATACCCCTTAAAAATGGGTTTTGCTCTTGTAACTTTAACATATTATCTACAACATGTTTTTTCATCACACAAAAATCACCACTATCAATAGGGATATAGATATCACTCATGCCCTTTAAAATTCGGTAAAAACTACTATAGGCTAATCTTTTAATAAAAGATTCTTTTCGTTTTTTACGAATGCCATAAGCAACATCAAAGCCTTCGTCTAATTTTTTAAAAAACATGGGTAACAATGATGGTGGGTCTTGCAAGTCATCATCAATAATTGCAATATAATCTCCGGTGCAATGGCTTAAAGCAGTTTTTACAGCAATTTGATGTCCAAAATTTTTAGATAATTTAATGCCTTTTATGTAAGAATATTTAAGAGAAAGCTCTTCAATTTTTTCGTAGCTTTTATCTCTACTTCCATCATCAACAAGTACAACTTCTAAATTCCAATTATTTTTTGTGCGTTCATCATCAATTGCTTGCATTAATAAATGCATAAAAGCAGATGAGTTGTAAATTGGAACAAGTATAGAAACTTTTGTAGACATTGATTAACTGAATTTATTTTATAATTTATTTCGTTTAATGTATTTAAATACAAATGAAAAATAATAAGCAATTCTATTTATCACACCAGTTAATGATTTATCTGGAAATGGAATTTCTTTCCATGGTGATAAATTTTTATATTTAATATAATTTTTTTTGTATGGAGATGGGTCAAGCCAAAACCAAGGTTTAAACAGCCTGTTTGCGTAATGAATTATTTTTGGATTGTAATAATTATCAAACAATTCTTCTTTTGGAATTATTCTATAATCTGCTTTACCAATACCCCATTTTACTAAACCTAATCTTGCAATAACATTCCATTTGTAAGGAACCATTTGCCAACTGTTTTGTAAAATAATATTTAATGAATCTTGATCAGGATATTCTAAAAGTTTTTCATTTTCTAATTGATATTGATATGCTTTTTGGGAAATTTGTTCTTGTTGCCATTTTTTACAATTCACTAAAAACATACCTGCATTAAATGATTTATTTAATTTAATTTTTTCTAAATGACTTAATGGGCACAAAGCTTCAAAAACTGCCGAAATTATATTTCCTTGTTGGTCTGTTTCATACAACTCAATTACATCACCTTCAATAACCATGTCGCAATCTAAAAACAACATTTTTTCTACGGTTGTAGTATCTATTAAAAAATAGCGGTAATAAGTTGCCTCGCTATAAATTTCATAAACTTTTAGTTTATCAAAGTATTTTCTATCTGGTTTTAAAAAAAATAATTTACAGCCAAATTTTTGGGCAATACTTTCAAATCGTTGTATGTCTTCGGGTAAAATGCCCCCATCAACTATATAAATATCAAACAACTCAGGACTTTTTGTATTCGTCATTAACGAATAAATCATAATACCTAAATGTTGTGCGTAATTTTTATCGGTTGCGCAACCAATATTGTATCTTGTGCTCATGTATTATAATTTTTTATATATAGCTAAAGCAGTGCGTTTACCTAAACTATTATTAAAAAGTTTAAAGAAAAATTTAACCATTCCACTAAAAAAAGCTCCTTTTAGTCCCGTTTTTTTTGTAAAAAAGTTAGCAATATAATCTAAACCTTCGTATTTAAAATCATGTAGTTTTAAACCAAAATGCGGTGCAATATTAGTTAAACTTTCTTTGTTCCACATACCCATGTGGTGAGGTGGTAAGTTTAAAGTATGGTATTTATCGTATTTTAAAAAATAAGGTTCGTTATTAGGAACAGCAATAATTAGAGTGCCATCTTTTTTCAACATTTTAGCCATACTTGCAACAAAATCTCCAGGATGTTTAACATGTTCTAATATTTGGAATCCTGTAACATAATCAAATTTTTCTTGATTTTTTTCGGCAAACGTTTCAATGGCTTCATTAGTAAATTCAATGCCTTTACTGCGTAACAGTTCACCTGCATAATCGCTTTTATCTAGGCCATAACATTTGCAATTTTTACCTTTTAACTCTTCAAAAAAATTTCCACCACCACAGCCAACATCAAGCACAGAAGCACCATCTTTAATAATTTTTGCAGCTTCCTTAAATTCCCATTTAGTAATTTGATATAAGCGTTCTTTGTTTAAAGAGTATAAATCAACATAAAATTTATTATCGCCCTCAACGCTTAAAGGGTAATAAAACCTAAAGCCTGTTTTGGTGCATTTTATAATTTTAACTTCGGGGGTGTTGTTAAAAAGGTATGAAACATCAACTCCGTATTTTTTTTTATAGTCTTTAACTATTCGTTCAACGTTTAAAGACTCAACTTCTTGCACCGGCGAATTTTTTATGAGTGTATTTTCAATCATCTTGTAAAAATAGCATTTTTTACGATATTAATAAGTACATCAAATAGATAGTTTATATCACTTAAACTATTAAATTTGAGGTTTAATTTTGTAAGATGTCGTTATTTATTAACCCTAAATTAAGTTCGCCTTTTTATTTTGCTAGAAAAGGTTTATACAATGCTGCTTTACTTTTTTCAAGCTATGTAAAAGGTGGTGGAAAGTTGCTAGATTTTGGCTGTGGCTCTAAGCCATATAAAAGTTTATTTAAAGTTGATGAATATATTGGGATTGATTTTGAAAATGAAGGACACCCACATGATGAAGAACAAATAGATATTTTTTACGATAGAGGCCCTTTACCATTTGAAGATAAGAAATTTGATTACTTGCTGTGTACAGAAGTATTTGAACATATGTTTGATTTAGATGAAAAATTACAAGAGTTTAATAGAGTTTTAAAAACCGGAGGGTTGATGTTTGTTACTTGTCCTTTTGTTTGGAATGAGCATGAAGTGCCCTATGATTACGCTCGTTATACAAGGTTTGCATTAAATGATAAGTTTGAAAAAGCAGGGTTTGAAGTAGTAGAATTTAAAAAAGAAGGCAGTTTTTTTGAAACGCATACTCAGTTATTTTTCTTAGTTTTTTCTAGAAAAGACAAAAAATTTAAAAGCGATGATATTGGATTTTTTAAAACATCTGTAATATTTATGGTAAATGTATTTGGTAAATTTTTAAATAAAGTAATGCCTCAAAACGATTCATTTTACTTATCTAATGTATTCGTGGTAAAGAAAAAGTAAACTTTTAACTGTTTGATTGTCATTGCATTAATGAATTTTGTAAAAATTTGTTAAAAACTTTATGGTTGTTTTTTTTGCTTTTGTCGCTCATAAGTGTACTTTCGACTTAAACTAATTTAAAAAACACAATTATGGAAAACAACACAAACCCAACAACAGAACAAGCATCAGGTGCAAGACCAACCTTTTTAACAGTATTATGTATTTTATCTTTTATTGCAGCTGGCTTTGCAATTATAGCTTACGTATTGGTTATAACAGCAATTGGAGCAATTAGTGCTGTTGCATCTAATGTAGAAAATATGAGTGGAGAAAGTGGACAAATGGCTGCAGCAATGAGCGAAGCTATGTCTAAAACACCAAGTGTAGGCTTAACATGGGCTTATGTAGCTATTGGTTTTGTAACAACTTTAGTAGGTTTATTTGGTGTAATTAAAATGTGGAAAATGCAAAAAATTGGATTTTTCCTTTATACTGGAGCTAACGTAGTTTCTATTATTATGACAATAGTTTATTCTGGCTTTGGAGTAGGAATTATTATTTCAGCTTTATTTATTGTTTTATATGGTTTAAATTTAAAACACTTAAAATAATTAAACTAAAAAATTTAGAAAAAAAGCAGACTAAAATAAGTCTGCTTTTTTTGTTTTTAAATATTTAGTAAAAGTTTAATACTAAAATTTCTACCCATATTGTAAACACCAACTCTTTCGGTTAGTTGGTTAATTGGTAAGTATTTAAGTTTACTTAAATGATTTTGATAAGCAACATTAGTTAAATTATCTCCGTTAATAAAAATGCTTAAAAAATCGTTTCGCTTAAATGCTTTAAAAGTTGCGCCAATGCCTGCATTTAACAAAGTATAAGCAGGGGTTATGGTTTCTGTACCAAAAGCACTATAAATTTTATTTTGTTTAAAATAGTAGTTTACACCAACTTTAATAAATCCATTTGAAATTGTTTTACCAATTTTTTTTAGTTCAGCTTTAATTTCTCCTCTGTATTTTGGCGCAGGGATAAAAGGTAAATATTTAGTACTGTCAGTTTGATTAATTTGCGAGGCCTGAACAAATGAAAAACTATTTTCAATATGCAACCAATCTTGAGGGTGAGGATGAAGATCAAAATAAATTTCTCCACCATATAATATTGCATTGCCTGATGTGTATTTAAATGCAGGTGCGGGGTCTGTTAAATCTACTATACTATCGTAACTTGTTACACCATTTAATTTTTTAATATAAATGTAATTAGTAATATAATTTATAAATGGGGTAAGCTCAAAAGTGATGTGTTCAGAATCATAAAAATAAGCCAAATCAACTTGATGACTAAATTCTGATTTTAAATTTGAGTTTCCAATTTCATATTTAAAAGAGCCTTCGTGTTTTCCGTTTGATGTTAATTCAACTACACTTGGAGCTCTAAATCCACGCGAAAAATTTAATTTTATTGTAGATGAGTTTGTAATTAAATAAGAAACACCCAAACTACCCGAAAACCCATTGTAATTATTTTCAAAAGCATTAAATTTTCGAATAGAATTAATAGTAATAACTTGACTTGGTTTTTGCATACTATCTAAAATTAATTTTTTAGATGACATATTTCTATTATCAAATCTTAATCCACCAGCAATTACAAACTTATTAAATGTTTTTTGTGTTAATATAAAAGTTCCAACATCAAATATTTTGTATTCTGGAATTAAAAATTCTAAACCTTTGTTTTTATTTAATTGTTGCATTCCGCCAATACCAATGGTTGTTTCCCAATTTTTATATTTAGCTAGATTATATCTTAAATTGTAATTAAAGGTATATAAATCGAAAAATAAATTTATGTTATTAGGTTTTGTTGGATCTCCAAATTCTTTTCTTTTATTATTTTGAAACCCTAAATCAAAATTTAACGTTCCTTTTTTTAATATAAAATAATTATTAATTGAAGAATTTAAATGATTAATTTGTTGGTGAGGAAAACCAACAGAATACCCTATATCGTTTTTACTTGTTGCGGTTTTTATAGTTCCATTAGAGTTCATAAAAACAAAACGCCCTAAACTATCTCTTTCTCCTTCTATAAGATTTAAAGTGTTGTTGTAAGAGCTTACCGCAAAATGCGAATAGCCCCACTTTTTATTAATTCCCAAAAACAAATTACCATCGGTTTCTTTAAATCCTGAATTAAATACTTTACCATCATAAGCATTTTGATAATTACCTGCAATTTTATTACTAAATCTAGCTTGCCATTGAAAACCATTTTTATTACCCATGTTTGAAAAAGAGTTTGCAAAAAGGTTATTGTTACTTTGATAATTAGAAATAAATTGTGTTTTAATACTACCAATAGGTGTTGGTTTATATGTTAAGAAATTTAATACACCAGCTATTCCATCTGAACCATAAATTAAACTTCCTGGGCCTTTTACAATTTCGACTCTATCAACTGCATATTCATCAATTTCAATGCCATGCTCATCGCCCCATTGTTGCCCTTCTTGCTTAATACCATTATTTAATGTTATAATTCTGTTATAACCTAAGCCTCTAATTATTGGTTTTGAAATAGCCGCACCAGATGTAATTTGACTTACACCTGGTATGTTTTTTAAACCATCAATTAAGTTTGTTGCAGTGTTTTGATTTAAAGCATTACGGTTAATAGTTGTAACAATTATAGGACTTAATTTTAATTCAGTACTTTGTGCAACGCTAGTTACAATTATTTCGTTAAGCTCTTTAACAGATGGAGTTAAAAATAAATTTAGTGTAGAGTCTTTATTTATATTTATTTGTTTAATTAAGGTTTTATAACCTATATAGCTAACACTAATTATATAGTTACCAGTTTTTATATTTGTAAGCTGATAATTTCCTTTATTATCAGTAAAAGTTCCTTTTTTAAGGTTATTTACATAAATAGAAACACCAATTAATTCTTCTTTTGTGTTTTCATCTTTTATATAACCTGAAAGCGTGTTTTGAGAAAATATGTTTAACACAACAAACTCAAAAACAATAAAAAATACAATGCTATTGAAATACATGATTTTGATTTTAAAAATAAGTTATAACCGAATTAGTATTTTTTGGAACACTAATTAAATAATACCAAATACAACTATTTAATTGTTTAATATGCACAATATAGTTGTGTATATTAGAATGTGAGCTTGTATTTGATAATGACCGCCTTTTTAGAACTTACTAATAAGTAATTTCTTGCATTTATTAGCGGTTAAACTTAAACAATAGGAGGGCCTTTATTAAAGGGATTAAAAGTTAAGGTTGAATATAAACTTAAAGTGTAAAGTTTATTATTAGTAAATGTTAATGGCCTATAAAGAGAAAAACGATATGAAATTGTTGTATGTGATGAAATAGTGTGATTGCTGCAAAAAGAACATTTTTCTTTTAAACTAGAAAGATGATATTTATGTGCACACGCATTTTTTTCACCATAATAAATTGTTTTTTCGCAATGGTTAGCATTCTTAAAAGCAACAAAATTGTGATTATGATGATGAAATAAAGTTAAAGGGCAATTACTAATTAAATAAATAAAAAGTAGTAAAACGCATTTTATGTTTATACTTTTAAGTTTATTCAATTTAAATTATTTAAAAAGAAATTATTATTTATTTTCTGTTGTTAATTTAAAATTCCATTTAGTGGAAAATTGTTTTTGCGATTCAGCAAATTCATTAGATGCTTTTTCGTATTTATTATCAAAATTTACACCATTTTCTTCTGCTAATTTTACATCTTCATCAGTAATGCTTAAACTATCTTTAGCTAATAAATTAGCTAATGTCTTTACTTCGTTTGTTGATAAGCTTTGAATTACACTAACAAATTTTTTTGCAGCATCAATATATTCTGTTGCATTATCAAAAGCCTTAATTTCACTTAATTTTTTTGTAGATTCAGTTGCTATGTTTTCAAAAGCAGTTTGTGTAATTTTTAGCGAATCTATATTGTGCCCATCTAATTGATAAATTAAGTTTTCTTGATGTTGTTTTATTTTATCAATAATATCAATAATTTGATCGTTATAACTTATGGCATCATTAGAATTAGGACCACATGCTGTTAAAATTAAAAGTGTTGAAATTGAAAGGGCTATTTTTTTCATTATGTTTTAATTGTTTTTAAGATAGATAAAGATTAATCGTTAGTCAGCAGATTGACTTTTAAATAAGCTCACTTTACTTTCTTGTTTATTTAGTAAACGCTTAATGTTTTTACGGTGCGTAATAATTAGCAACAAACTTATTGCAACAGAAAAACTTATTAAAATAGGGTTAGTTTCATTTAATGCAAAAAATAATATTAAAGGAAAAGAAACACCCGCTAACATTGAGGATAAGGATACAATTTTTGATGTTAGTAATACAATTAAAAACACTATTAACGCTAAAGCACATGCAGTAGGTAAAATACAAATGACAATACCTAAAATTGTAGCAACACCTTTTCCTCCTCTAAAACCTGCCCAAATAGGAAAAATATGACCTAAAAGTGCAGCAACACCTAAGCCTAATTGCAAACTTATAAAGTCGTTTGAGTGATGATTAAAATTTGTAAAATATGCTAAAGAAACAGCAAGCGATCCTTTAATAACATCAATAATTAATACTGGAATTCCAGCTTTTTTACCTAGTACCCTAAAAGTATTTGTTGCGCCAGAATTACCACTGCCAAACTCCCTTACATCAATTTGATAGAACTTTTTACCAATCCAAACAGCAGTAGGAATACTACCTAATAAATACGCAATTATGATTAAAATAAACTCCAACAGTATACGGACTTAAGTTTAATTAAAACAAAGCTATCTATTTTTTTATAAAAATAAAAGCGATTAAGTTATTTTAACTTAATCGCCTTAAAATCAATTATTTAAAATTAGTATGCGCCCTTTAATTTTACGCCTAATTCAATTTTTTCTAATGCTGTTATATAAGCTGCTAATCGCATACTTGATTTGTATTTTGCAGCATTATTCCAAATGGCTTCAAAAGCAATTTCCATTTTTAAATCGTGTTTGGTATTTACTTCATCTTCTGTCCAGTAATAACCAGCTTTGTTTTGAACCCATTCAAAATAACTCACAGTAACACCGCCACTATTTGCTAAAATATCTGGCACACAAATAATATTTTTTTCGTTTAAAATAGCATCTGCATCTGGCATTGTAGGGCCATTGGCGCCTTCAACAATAAGTTTTGCTTGAATTTTAGGAGCATTTTCGGCAGTAATTACATTTTGTAAAGCTGCAGGAACTAACACATCGCATTTACTAATTAATAATTCAGACGAAGGGATTTCAGTTGCTCCAGTAAACCCTTTTAATACCTTGTTGTTTTTTGCAGCAAATGCTAAAGCTGCAGGTACATCAATTCCTTTTTCGTTATAAAAACTTGCGGTATGATCGCCAATTCCAATTATTTTTATCCCTTTTTCGTGTAATAAGCGTGCTGCATGCGAACCTACGTTTCCAAAGCCTTGAACTACAGCTGTAACATCTTTAGGGTTAAGATTCATTTTTTTAAGAGCCGCCAAAGTGTTAACCATAACGCCTCTTCCAGTAGCTGCATCTCTACCTAATGAACCGCCAACAGCAATTGGTTTACCAGTAATTACACCTGGAGTATCTTCGCCCGTAATTTTATTAAATTCATCTAACATCCAAGCCATTTCTCTACCGCTTGTGCCCATATCTGGTGCTGGAATATCTTTATTTACACCAAAAACATCTTTCATTGCTTTAGCGTATGCTCTACTTAATCTTTCTAATTCGCCTACACTCATAGCGCGTGGGTCGCATTTAACGCCACCTTTTGCACCACCATAAGGTAAATTTGCAACAGCGCATTTAAAACTCATCCATGCAGCTAATGCTCTAACTTCATCAGCATTTACATCAAGCGCATACCTTACACCACCTTTACTAGGACCTAAATGTGTGCTATGCACAGTTCTGTAACCTTCAAAAACTTGAATACTACCATTATCCATCATAATTGGTAAACTTACTTTTACTTCTTTTTGTGGATTTTCTAATACTTTAAGTACATCAGCACTTAAGTTCATTAACTTAGCAGCCGCATCTAGGCGTGCTAAAACGGCTGCAAACATACTATCATGTGTTTGAGCATTGTTTACCGTTTGTGTTGCCATAATTTATTTTGTTTAGTTTATTTAGCTGGGAGGTAAATTTACACATTTATTTGTTACCAAATTTTATTATATCTGTTACATTTTGATAAATTCGATTTATTATTTCTTATAAATGATAAACTTCGTTAAAGCTAAAACAAAAACCAAAAACTTGCGGGTAAAAACTTATATTTACCAATAAATGGCTTATTTTTTTAAAGTAATATCGGCACTATTTTTATGCTCATTGTTTTTTAGTAAAATGGGGATGCCTGCAACATGCATTTTGTTTAAATTTAATTTTATTGAAGTTTTTATAGTTGCTTGCGCAGGAGCAATTGGCGGCACAATTTTTTATGTTTATTTATTTGAATCTTTAATTAAATGGTGGGATAAGTATAAAGAAAACAAACCGTATTTTACAAAGAGAAAAACATTTACCAAAAGTAATAGACGAATAATAAAAGTAAAAAATAAATTTGGTTTAACAGGTATTGCAATTTTAGCTCCTATTTTGTTATCGATACCACTTGGTGCATTTTTGGGCGAACGGTTTTATAAAAATAAAGCTAAAGTTATTACCTATATGAGTGTATCTACAATTGTGTGGTGTGTTATATTATATGTAATATATTATCAATTTTACGATTATCTAAAAGGCTGGGTATTTTAAAAAAACATGAAAAAATTTATTATACTTTTTTTAATAAGTTTTAATTGCTTTTCGCAAAGTAATACAATAACACAACTAAAAGAAAAAACAAACTCTAAAATAGATACAGTTCGTTTTCAAGCTTATTCTGATTTAATTTGGGAACTTAAAGATATAAGCAAGGTTGATGCGGTTAATTATGCAAATAAATTTATTAAAGAATCCAGCGGTAATAAAAATAAAAAATGGTTAGCTCAAGCTTATAATGATTATGGCATTATTGCTTTAAGAAGTGGTAATCTTCCAAATGCTGAAGATTATTTTAAAAAATCACTTTCAATTAGAAGGGAATTAAAATTGCCTAGAGAAGTAATTTCTAGCTTATCAAAACTAGGTAATATTTGTGTTGAGCAAGGTAAATTTAGTGAGGCAATAAAAATATACTTAGAATGTACAAAAATTAGCGAGCAACAAAATTATTATGATTACTTGGCGGCTATCTATGGTAATATTTCAAGTATATATTCAACCAATTTACATCAATATGATTTGGGTTTAGTATATGCTAAAAAAGCGATTGCTGCAAATGAAAAATCAAATAATGTATATGGTAATGGTGTTATGTACTCTGCTATTGGTAGTATTTTTTCAAACAATAACCAAGTTGATTCAGCAATTTTTTATTATCAATTAGCTAAAAAAATATTATTCGAAAAAAATGCATTTAACGAATATTGTACAACCTTAAATAATTTAGGACATTTATATAGACAAGAAAACAAAGGGAATTTAGGAATTGCTGAATACAAAGAAGCTGCAAAAATTGCCCGTCAAATTGGCGACTCAAACGGTTTTGTAAATTATGAAACTAATTTAGCTGCCGTATTAACCGAATTAGGTAAATTAAATGAAGCCGAAGAAATTTATAAAAACTCAATTGTAATTAGTGAAAAATTAAACAACAAAGAAAATTTATTGAAAATTTACAAGGGAGCAAGTATATTATACACTATTAAAGGGAAAAGTGAACAGGCTTTAAAATATCTCGAAAAATATATAAAACTAAATGATACAATTTTTAGTAATGACATTTCTAATAAAATTAGTAAATACCAAACCATTTACGAAACTGAAAAAAAAGAAAACAAAATTAAAGAATTAAATTTAATGAATACAATTGCTAATAACGAAAAACAAAATCTTGTTAAGCAAAAAAAATATTTATATATAATTTTTATTTCTATCTTGATTTTTTTTAGCATTGCAATTTATTTATTTAATAAAATTAAAAAATCAAAAGCAGCTTTATTGCATCAAAAAAATATTAGTATCGCAAGTTTTAAGGCCGAACAATTAGAAAGAGAACGCATAGCAAAAGAATTACATGACGGAATTGCACAAAAACTCTCGGTAATGAACATGCAACTCTCTTTAAAAGAACCCAATATTAAATTAGCCACTGAAATTACTAAAACTACAATTCAAGATGTTAGAAACTTATCACATAACTTAATGCCTGCAAACATTAAATTAGGGTTAGTTAAATCTCTTGAAATTTTAATTGACGAGTTAAACGCAAGTATTACAAATACCAAAGTTATTTTAACTATTAATGAAAAAGTTAAACAATTATTATTTAACGAACAAAATACACTTAATATATACAGAATAATACAAGAGTTTATTCAAAACAGTTTAAAGTATGCCAACGCAAGTTTAATAGAAGTGAAATTAACAGATTCAGAAAATTATTTAGTGTTAACCTTAAACGATAATGGTATTGGATTTAATGTTGATGAAGCATTATACAAAAACGGTATTGGTTTAAACAATATTAAAAATAGAGTTGAGCAATTGGAAGGAAAAATTGAAATGAAATCGTCTAAAGAAAATGGAACTAAATTTAATATAAGAATTAAACTATGAATGAAAAACTTTATAATGTTTTGTTAGTTGACGATCACCAACTTGTGCTGGATGGCATTAAAAGTATGATTGAAGGGGATAAACGTTTTGTAGTTGTAGGAGTTGCAGTTAATGGACAAGATGCTTTAGACATAATTAAAAGTTCATCAATAAAAATTGACATTGTTATATCTGATATAAGCATGCCAATAATGAATGGTATTGAATTGTGTAAACATGTTAAAAATGAATTCAACTCTATTTTAGTTATGATATTGAGTATGCATAATAGTGCGAGCATAGTTAAAGAAGCAATTGCTGTTGATGCTGATGCTTATATGTTAAAAAGTGTTGGTCAAGATGAGTTTTTATTTGGGTTAAATAGATTAATAGAAAATGGATCATTTTATTCGCAAGATATTATGCCAATAATTTCTAATCAGTATTTAAATAAATATAATGAGCCTGTTAATGTTCAATTGTCTCCACGAGAAAAAGAAGTATTAAATTTAATTACACAAGAATTTACCAGTAAGGAAATTGCTGATAAATTATTTATAAGCAAACAAACAGTTGATACACACCGCATTAATATTATGCAAAAAACAAATAGTAAAAGTGTTGTTGGGTTAATAAAATATGCAATACTAACAGGTATTGCCAAATAAAATAATTTTATTTTAATTTATTAAGTGCTGTAATTGCTGGCTCGTAATTATCTTCCAATTGCAAACACATTTTGTAATCAGCTTTAGCATTTTCTTTTTCATTAATTTTAGAATAAGCATATCCTCGTGCAAAATAGGCTTCTATATAATCAGCTTTACTTTCTATTGCTTTTGTAAAGTAATTAATTGCTGTTTTAGGATCATTTTTAAGTTCTAAAGTTATTGCACCTAAGTTGTAGTTAGCTAAAAAATAATTTTTATCTCTTGATAATAAATAGTCATATTGCTTAATGGCTTCTTCTATTTTTGAAATATCTTGATAAAATTTAGCCCTTGCGTAAATTACATCATTGTTTGTAGGATTAATTTTAAATGCATTGTCGTAATAATTTAAAGCTATTGGATTTTTTTGAGCAGCGTAAATAACGCCAATATCAAAAAATGCTTGGTCAAATCTATTGTCTTGTTCTGTTGCGGTAATTAAGCTTGATATGGCTTTTGCAGTATCACCACTCTCTCTATAAATACTTCCTTTTATAAAATAGGCTTTTGCAATGCTTTCATCTACTTTTAATGCTTTGTTACAATAATCAATTGCTGTTTGGTATTGCCTTACAATAAAAAATAACTCTGCAAGTTTTAATAATGCTTCTGTATTGGTAGGGAATTTTTTTTCAATTAATTCAAGTTCGTCTTTAGCTAATTTAGTTTTATTAGCAGAAAATAAAGCATCTGCTTTTGTTAAAAAATAATCTGGTTTTAAAGAATCTAATTTAATTGCTCTATTAGCGTCTTTTTCTGCTTCTTCTGCTAATCCTAATTGAATGTAAAGTTTTGCCCTTTCGTTATACAACTCAGGCTTATTGACTTCTTCTGTTATTTTTTTAGAAATTGCTTTAAGCTCAGGTGAGTTAATTTTATTTAGTAAACTGTCTTGAAATTTTAAATCTGTAGCATCATTATCAGGTTTAGTTTTACAACCTACTATTAAAAATAAACTTGTAACAACTATTAATATTTTATAAATCATTTGCATTTGCAATTAATTCGGCCACATCTAAAACTTTTGTTTGCCCTTCTTTATTAAAATGTTTTACTCCATCTGTCATCATTGTGTTGCAAAAAGGGCAACCAACAGCAATAACATCTGGTTGATGTGATAAAGCTTCTTCGGCTCGTTCAACGTTAACTTCTTTATTTCCTTTTTCGGCTTCTTTAAACAATTGTGCGCCACCTGCACCACAACAAAAACCATTAGCTCGGCTTCTTTTCATTTCTGCTAATTCAACATCTAATTTTTTTATTACTTCTCGTGGCGCTTCGTAAACATCATTTGCTCTTCCTAAATAACAAGGGTCGTGAAACACAATTTTTTTGCCTTTAAATTCACCACCAGATACTTTTAATTTACCAGCGTTAATTAATTCTTGAACTAATTGCGTATGGTGAACAATTTCATAATTTCCTCCTAGTGATGGATATTCATTTTTAATAGTATTAAAGCAATGCGGGCAACCCGTAACTATTTTTTTAACTCCATATCCATTTAAAACTGTAATGTTTTGCATGGCTTGCATTTGAAATAAAAATTCGTTACCAGCTCGTTTAGCAGGGTCACCGGTGCAGCCTTCTTCTGCTCCTAAAATTGCAAATTTAATTCCAACATGGTTTAAAATTCTAATAATAGCTTTAGTAATTTTTTTTGCGCGGTCATCAAAACTACCACTACAACCAACCCAAAATAAAATTTCGGGTACTTCGCCGTTTGCTATCATTTCGGCCATTGTAGGAACTTTTATTGGAGTTGAATTCATTTTTTTTGTTATTTATAGTTCTACTTTATTTAAAATAAATTAATTTTCATTTATCCAATTTGCTCTATCTGAAGGGCTAAATTGCCATGGAGCGCCGTTGTTTTCTAAATTACTAAACATATTAGTTAATTCACTTGGGTTTTGGCTTTCTTCCATTACTAAATATCTACGTATTTCAACAATTATTTCGAGTGGATTTATATTTACAGGACAAGCTTCAACACAAGCATTACAGGTATTACAAGCCCAAATCTCTTCTGTTGTTATATAATTTCCAAGTAAACTTTTTCCATCATCAACAAATTTACCATTATTAAAATCGATATTTTTTCCAACCTCAACCATTCTGTCTCGTGTATCCATCATAATTTTGCGTGGAGATAATTTTTTCCCTGTAATGTTTTGTGGACAAGAACTAGAGCATCTTCCACATTCTGTACAAGTATATGCATCTAATAAATTTTTCCAAGTTAAATCTTGTACATCTTTTACACCAAATCGAGTAGGGTTGTTAGGGTCTGTTTTAGGCTGATAACTAGGGTCAAAATTTGGGGCTACAACATCAGTAACTGAGTCTAATGTACTTAATTTTCCTTTTTTATTTAAATTACTGTAATAGGTATTTGGAAATGCTAAAACAATATGTAAATGTTTTGAAAATGGTAAGTAACATAAAAAACCTAAAACCATTAATAAATGTCCCCACCAGCCAATACGTTCAATTACATGTAAACCACCATCAGGGAAACCACTATATAATGCAGGACCTAAATATTGACTAATTGAAAAGTTTAACGAGTTACCTCCTGTATTAATTGCATGCGATGCGCCTCTTTGATATAAAACTTCATCGGCACCATTCATCATAAAAATAAAAATTATTAAAGTAATTTCAGCAAGTAAAATTAAATTTGCATCTAACTTAGGCCAACCATTAAGTTCGTTCATTACTAGCCTTGGAATTTTTAATAAATTACGACGTGCTAAAAAAGTAATTGTAGCAATAAAAGCTAATACGGATAAGATTTCTATTAGGCTTATCATAAATGTATAAAATCCACCAAGGTATGGTCTAAAAATCCTGTGACTGCCAGAAATGCCGTCAACAATTATTTCGAGCAATTCTATTTGAGTAATAATAAAGGCACTATAAAGTATAAAATGAAGTAAAGCAGGAATTGGCCTAGCAAACATTTTTTTTTGCCCAAATGCTACTAATAACATTGTTTTCCATCTTTTGCTTTTGTTATCGTTAATTGTTATTGCTTTACCAAGGAAAATGTTTCTTCTTATTTTTTTTACTTGTAAATAAAAGAAAACAGCTCCTGCACCAAACAACAAACAAAATAAAATAGAACTTAACATATAAAATTAATCTTTAGGTTTAGGGTATTTACGGCCAAATACCGAGAAGTGAATATATCGTTCTGGATTAATCCGTAAATCTTTAAGTAATTTATCCAAATCGGCAGTTGATTTGTTTAGGTTTGTGTATAACGAATCATTTTTTGCTAATTTACCTAGTGTGCCTTGTCCTTCATTAATTTTAGCAAGCATTACACTTAATTCTTTCATCGATTTATCAGCGCTTGCAATAGCCTCTTTTATTTGAGCTTTAGCTAAACTATCACTTATAGTATTAACATTAGCAATTATGTTATCAATACGTTGACTATTTTTACTTAAGTTAGAAGTAATTTGATTTAAATTACTCATAACACTCGATATTTTTGTTCTTTCTGAACCAATTAAATCATCAACTTTATATGCAGTTTGTTCTAAACTTAAAATGGCACGTTTTACTCCTTCAAAAGATTCATCAATGTTTTTACGGGTTTTAGTGTTTAATATCGCATTAATAACACTCATTACACTATCCATTCCGCCAATTAATTTTTCGGCTTTAGCTTGTATTGGTGCAATTTGTTTGTTAAACGATTCTTTTAAACTTTGCTCAGATTCTGCCGAAAGTGTATCTCCGCTTTTTACGTATTCTGTACGGTCACTAAAAATAAGTTCAACTGCTTTAGATCCTAGTAAGTCAGAACTTTCGGCACGAGCAATAGTACCAACTGGTATTTTAATATCTTCATTTAAATTAAATTTTACCAATACTTGTTGTTTACCTCGGTGGTTAATTAATTTAATTTCGCTTACTTGCCCTATTTTGTAACCATTAACTAATAATGGATTAGCGGTAATTAAATTTTCAATTCTTGGGTAAACTGCATACAACTCATATTTAGGCGAAAACAAATTAATTCCTTTTAAAAAACTAACACCCCAAACTAAAATGCTAATGGCCGAAATAACTACAACACCTATTTTAAATTCTTTACTAACTTTCATTTAAAAAATATCCCATAAAATTAAGAAAATAATTAGTTTTGACGCCATGTTTAATGAAAAAATTAAAAATGAAGATTTAAACCGTTTAACACCAAACGATTTTAAAAAGAGTAATAAACAATCTATTATTGTAGTTCTTGATAACATTAGGAGTTTAAATAATATTGGTAGTGTGTTTAGAACTGCCGATGCATTTTTAATTGAAGGAATTGCTTTATGTGGTGTTTGTGGCACTCCGCCAAATAAAGAAATAGAAAAAACAGCTTTAGGAGCAACAGCTACAGTAGAGTGGTGGTATTATAAAACAACAGTTGAAGCCATAATTGATTTAAGACAAAAAGGGTATTATATAGTAAGTATTGAACAAGCCGAAAAAAAAACTTGGTTACAAAATTTTGAAAGTACAGGTAAAAAACTAGCATTAGTTTTTGGTAATGAAGTGTATGGTGTAGACCAAGAAATTATAAACAATAGTGATGAAGTAGTTGAAATTCCACAACTTGGCACAAAACATTCTTTAAACATTTCTGTAAGTGTTGGTATAGTTTTATGGGAATTTATTCGTAAAAAAATATAAATTAAAATTTTACAAAGTATTTATCTTATAATTTAATTTTCAATTTATATTAATTTAAATTTTTTAAAACTGTTTTAATTGTTTCAAAATTTGGTAACTCGCCCGCATTTTCAAGTATTTCGATATGTTTTAATATTCCATTTTTATCAATTACAAATGCACTTCTTTTACTTACACCTTTCATGCCAAAAGCAAAATTTTCATATAGGCAATTGTAATCTAATGAAACGTTTTTATTAAAATCGCTTAACAATTCAAAATTTAACTTTTGTTCTTCTTTGTATTTTGCTAACGTAAATAAAGAATCAACCGAAATTCCAAAAATAGTTGCATTTAACTGGTTATAATCAGCTAAACTATCTCTAACCGAACATAATTCATTAGTGCAAACGCCAGTAAATGCTAAAGGAAAAAAAAGAAGAACAACATTTTTACCTTTCAATTCATTTAATTTCACTTCTTTTTTTAATGTATTTAAAAGTGTAAAATTAGGTGCTGTTTCATTTAATTTAAGACTCATAATAAAATTTGTTAAGCACTACAATAATAGGTATTTCTAAATTATTAATAATAAAAAGTATTGAGTACTTTTACAACATTAACATTAAAATAAAGTATAAATATGGCAAGTTTAGTAGGAAAAAAAGCACCAAGTTTTAAAGCTGGTGCAGTAGTAAATGGTGGAGAAATTGTTTCTGATTTCTCTTTAGATCAATTTATTGGCAAAAAGTATGTAGTATTCTTTTTTTACCCAAAAGATTTTACGTTTGTTTGTCCAACAGAGTTACATGCTTTTCAAGAACAATTAAGCGAATTTGAAAAAAGAGGAGTTGCTGTTGTTGGTTGTAGCACAGATACAGAAGAGAGCCATTGGGGTTGGTTACAAATGGAAAAAAATGCAGGAGGGATTAAAGGTGTAAAATACCCAATTGTTGCAGATACAACTAAAACAATTTCTTTAAATTATGGTACTCTTTCTGGAGATTATGATGTTGATGCAGAAAACAATTTAATTGCTACAGGACCAATGATTGCATTTAGAGGATTGTATTTAATAGATAAAAAAGGTGTTGTGCGCCATCAATTAATTAATGATTTACCGCTTGGCAGAAACGTAGATGAAGCAATTCGTATGGTAGATGCATTACAATTTTATGAAGAAAATGGAGAGGTTTGTCCTGCTAACTGGACAAAAGGAAAAGAAGGAATGAAAGCTGACCATAAAGGTGTAGCTGAATATTTAGGAAAGCATTAATTTTTTTTTATTTTTTTTAAGCCGTTCAAAATTTTGAACGGTTTTTTTTTGTGGAAAAAATGCTTAAAACTAAACTGCTAAAATTTAGCTATCCTTAATAGAGAATTTAACTTTGTTGGAAAATACTGTATTATGAATTTTGTAATTATTGCATCTACTCTTTTAAAACATTTAAAATCAATTGGCGGCGTACTAAATACCAATAACACTATTCCAATTTTAGATTGTTTTTTATTTGAAATTTCTAAAGGAGAATTAACCATTTCGGCTAGTGATATGGAAACCACTATTACTACAAGTACAAAAGTAGAATCTAACGATAATGGAAATATTGCAATACCTGCAAAAACATTGTTAGATGCATTAAGTAATTTACCTGAACAACCAATTTCTTTTATTGTAGATAAAACAAAAAATTCTATTAAGATAAAAACAGAAACAGGTGATTATAATATTAGTGGGCAAAACGGTGCTGAGTATCCAAAATTACCTCAATTAAATTCCGAAGCTTCAATAGTAATAAAAAGCGATGTTTTAGCAAGTGCAATAAACAAAACAATATTTGCTACTGGTAATGATGATTTAAGACCAGTTATGAGTGGCGTTTTTTGTCAATTTAACGAAACCAATTCTATTTTTGTTGCAACAGATGCTCATAAATTAGTGCGATATACACGCAGTGATGCAAAAGCAGGCACCGCATCTTCATTTATTATGCCTAAAAAACCTCTAAACATTTTAAAAAATTTATTAGTTGGAATTGACGATGCTGTAAAAGTAGAGTTTAATAAAACTAATGCCTTATTTAGCTTTGGTGGTGTTAATTTAATTTGTCGCTTAATTGATGGAAAATATCCAAATTACGAAGCTGTTATCCCTAAACACAATCCAAATAAATTAACTGTTGATAGAGGCTCTTTTTTAGGCGCATTAAAACGTGTAAGTGTATTTAGTAATAAAGCAACTCATCAAATTAGAGTAAAAGTTACAGGTAGCCAATTAAGAGTTAGCGCCGAAGATTTAGATTTTGCTAACGAAGGTCATGAAACATTAACATGCACTTATGTTGGCGAAGATATGGAAATAGGGTTTAACTCACGATTTTTAGTTGAAATGATAAGTAACTTAGATTGTGATGAAATCTCACTTGAAATGAGTGCTCCAAATCGCGCAGGAATTATTTTACCAGCCAACAAATCTAATCCAAGCGAAGATGTGTTAATGTTGGTTATGCCAGTAATGCTTAACAATTAATTTGTTAATTTAGCACTTAAATTATAAGCGTTAAAAAATTTAATGCTTACTAATATTGTTATTAATATTTATTTAAGTGTGTTTATCTAATATGATTTTGTTTAGACTTTTATTAATCACTTTTTTATTAAATGTAGTGCCATTGTTTTCTCAAAAAGATACAATTCAATTTAATTCAAAAAAACAAAACAAAATTTATTTATTGTGGGGTTATACGCGCGCATGGTACACTAAAAGTAATATTCATTTTCAAAACAAAGGAACGTATGTAAGTAAACTAAACGGAAATAGTTACACTTACGATTTTACAGCTTACCAGGCTGTTGCAAAAGATAGGCCAGACTTTGATCAACTATACGATGTGATAAACATTACAATTCCTCAATTTGTAGGTCGTTTAGGTTATAAATTAAATGATAAGTGGGATATTGAAATGAATTATGATCATACAAAATATGTTGTAACCGATTTTCAAAAATTAAGAGTAAAAGGGCAAATTAATAACCAATGGTTTGATACCGATACAATTTTAAATCCAACAAATTTATTTCATTTTGAACATACAGATGGTGCAAATTTTTGGATGATAAATGCTGTTCGGAAATTTAAATTATTCCAAAAAAATCCTAAGTTTAAATTAGAAGCTGTAGTTAAGCCAGGTGGAGGTATAGTAATTCCTCGTACAGATGTTACTTTATTTGGCGAAAGATTAAACAACGATTGGAAAGTTGCCGGTTATATTTTTGGTGTAGAATCCGGCATACGAATTAATTTTTTAAAATATGGTTTGTTTGAATTAACAACAAAAGGTTCTTATGCTAATTATGTAAATGCTTTTGTGCTTGGGAAAGGTAACGGAAAAGTAAATCATCATTTTTTTGCAGGCCAAGTAACAGCTACGTTTGGCGTACTTTTAGGGAAATAATTTTATTCTGTAATTGGAATTTTTTTGGTTAAAATTAATTGCTCATTATCCATTAACGTAACAAAATACAAACCTTTAGCGTAAGGAGCTAATACGTTAAATTCATTAACCCCTTTTACAACATTTAAATTTTCCGTTTTAAGTAATTTTCCTGAAGCATCAACAACACTAAATCTTAGAACTTTATCAATATCTGAAGTTAAGTTTATAACAAATGATGAATTGTTTTGATAAACATTTGGTAAAATTGTTTTTAAACATTCTTTACTAATAGTAACAATTGATGAATAATTTACATTTAAGTTTTTTTCAATAGTTTTTAGCTTAAAGTAAATACCATTAATTAAACTTTCCATAACTAGTATTTCGTATTTGTTATTTCCATTAGGTATAATACTTGTTATTTTATTAAAAGCTAAAGCATCTTTACTATTTAAAATATCGTAAGATGCAATATTACTTTCGTTTGCAACTTCAAAATTTACTTTATAAAACCCTTTTTCAGTACAAGTAACATTAAAGTTTGTAATTTCAATTGGCAATGGTACCAATTTAGAAGTTAAAACATATGGTCCAGAAGCTGTCATACTTGGAGCAGTTAAGGCACCTGTTCCTGCAACAACACCAACATTACTTCCAAAACTTGCGTTATCTAATAACCAACCTGCACCATTCCAGTATTGCGCACCAATGTTTCCGGTAGGTGCGTTAGTCATTGTGTTTTCAACTCCTCTATAAGTAAAAGTTAAATCTGCTGTAACAGGATTGCTATTGTTTACTTGCCACCATCTGTCAATAACAGAGCCAATAGCGCAAGGGTTTGCGCTTGTGCCATTATTTGGGCAAAACATAAAACTTACGCCACTTGTCCATGGTTGATTGTCGTTTAAAGCTGTTGGTCTTGTAGATAATTCAACATTACCGCTGGCTACACCCATTGGAGTTGTAACATTATATGTGAATGGTATAGCAACCCCACCTGTAGTGCCAAAAGGAACAATGTGAGAGCCAGTAGATGTTCTTACGTACCAACGCACAACACTTGGGTTTGTAGCTGAATTTGTTTCGCTTATTATATAACCACCAGTTTGAGTAATTGCACCTACAATTGGATTAGTAATGTTTAGTGTATTACTATTTAAATCTAATGGGCGAGAACCAAGAGACAATATGCCATTAAAGGTTGCTTGACCCCCAACAGTGTTTTGGTTTACTGTTAATTGTTTTGTTCCACTACCAGTTAAACTTAAATTATAAAAAGCACTTGGATTTGAGCCACCTATATTTTGGTTAGCGCCTGCTAAAATAACACCACCACCATCTGTATTAAAGGCAACATTTGCTGAATTATTAATCCAATTACCTAATAAAGTAATACTGCTTGAAGCGCTTGGTGTAATTAAACCACCTGCAGTGTTACTGTAATTTCCTGTTGCGCCATCAATATAAATTTGAGCAGTACCAGCAAACACAATACGTGCACCATTATTGAGTAAACCTTGTGCAAATACTGCTTTAGAAATTAAAACTATGTAAAAGATATTTCTTACTGAATTCATTTTTTTTAATTATTTAAATTTTCAGCTTTTAAATCTTTTGATTCTAATTTTATTAATTTTTGTGGCCCAATAGCTGGTGCAAATCTTTCACTAGAATATGGTGATATTGTACCATCATCTAATAATTCATCAGCTCTATTAGCGGAAACAAAATAACTAAATCTTACATTAGATTTTCCGTTTTTAAGCTCTATAACATCAAAACCCGTTGCTGATTCGTTAGTTACAAAAACACCATTACAATCACCTTTTAACTGAATAAAAATTTGTATTGGATGTTTTTCGTTAACTACAATGTTTTTTGTAAAAATCGGATCAATTGTTATATGCGCTTTTCCGTTTTCTAATTTACCAACTCCAAAATCTTGAAATAAATTTTCAGGTGATTCAGGAGCAGATAATACAACTAAATTATTATTTAAATCTTTAACAGTAGTGTTCACTGTTCCATTCCCTTCAATTTTTCTATTTACATTTCCTGCTGTTCTTGCGCCAACATAAGCATAAGATTGTCCAGCATTTGTATCAAAATAACCACCTGATCTATTAATGCCATTTGTAGCTGAGTTTGAAATACCTGCAACTCCCATCGTTTGAGCAACTCCAATTGCCCCAACCCCTCCAGCTAAAGTGGTTGCACCTTGGTTATTTCCACTAAAAATCCCTCCAATTCCCTGAGTTGCATCATTTCCTCTCCCCCAAACTGCTACAGTTGTTGCCATTGCACATAAGCCAGTCCCTGTAGTTAAATATGAGCCAGGCCCATTGTTGCCAGTTACTACAGCACCTGTCCCTGATGCATTTGTGCTTGAAGCTCTTAAACCAAATCCGTTTGAAGATTGTCCAATTCCTGATAATCCATTGCCATTAGTTAAACTACCTATACCTCTTACTCCTGCTGTTCCGTTTCCACTATTTATTGAACCTAAAACGCCAATTGCTGAATTTGATGTTGAATTATTTGAGAAAGTACCTGCAATTACTGGACTTGCTCCTGTAACATATGCAGATATTGGGTATTGATTCCCACTAGAATAAACAGAGAAAAGATCACCGCTATATGCTGTGGTGTTATTAACAACAAACTCGCCAGTTGAAATTAATCTAGCACGTTCAATATTATTACTGAAAAATCTTACATCTTGTGCTGTAGTGCTTCCAAATATTCCAGAACTCGTTAAAGCATTTCCTGTTATTCTCCAACCTAAATTTCCATCTAGCATTTCAACCCAAACGACACCATTAAAGAACCAATGTGTATTTGTAGTTGTGTCATAAACTCGTAAGCCTGTTGCAGGAGTAGCAATTGCAGTGCGCTGGACAGTTGTCATTCGAGGTATTAATAGTCCACTATTGGTTGAAGAAATATCTAACATTGCGCTTGTATTTGGTGCAGCACCAGTACCATTTATGGCAACGTTTTGTCCAACAACTATAATTGATGTTGTTGCAAAAAATAAACTTAAGAATTGTTTTTTCATAATAACCCTACCTTTAATTTATATATTAAATTTACACTTTATTTTAATGTAAAACAAACTTTAACAATCTTAAACGATTTAGGTATTGAATGTAATAGACAAAATAGACACATGGGTTATAGAAAAAAATAATTTAAAAAATGAATGTTTTTTTTTACATACGCTTTACAAAAATCAAAAATTAAAAAAAAATAAAATTAATTTAGTTGTTATTCCCTATCAAAATCCACAAAAAAATAAAATTGCAATTAATTATTTTGAAGTACAAAACACACAATTAATTAAATTACCTAATAATAACGTTTATCAAGAAATTAATTTTACTAATATAATTTCTAAAAACGAATACTTATCTAAAATTAGAGATTTAAAACAGCAAATACAGTTAGGCAACATTTATGAAATAAATTATTGTACCCAATTTAAAGCAGTTATTAAAGAATTAGATGTTCTTACTGTTTTTAATAATTTAGTTAAGTTAAGTAATGTGCCTTATAACTATTTAATAAAAATAAAAAACGAATATATTTTATGTTGTAGCCCTGAATTGTTTTTAAAAAATGAAAACAATTATTTAATAACAAAACCAATTAAAGGCACAATTAAACGCGGAAATACAATAGATAACGATGAAGAATTAAAAACACAACTAAGCAATAGCGTTAAAGATAAAGTTGAACATGTAATGGCTGTTGATGTTGCCAGAAATGATTTATCTGTAATTGCTGAAAAAGGGAGCGTAAAGGTTGATAAACTATATGCAATAGAAAGTTTTAAAACAGTTCATCAAATGGTTACAACTGTTAATTGCCAAATTAATAATAAAATTAATTTTGAAACTATAATAGATGCAACATTTCCTATGGCTAGTATGACTGGAGCTCCAAAGCAAAGCGCAATGAATTTAATTGATGAATCAGAATGTTTTTTACGTAATTATTACAGTGGAACTTTTGGGTTTGTAAAACCTAATGGCGATTTTGAATTACCCGTAGTAATAAGAAGTTTGTTTTATAATTCAGAAACAAATGAATTATCTTTTTCTGTTGGAGGAGCTATTACAAATTTAAGCAACCCCGAACAAGAATTAGAAGAATGCATATTAAAAGCCCAAACCATGTTAAAGGCAGTAAATGCAAAATTAATTTGGGATTAAATGATATATTTACAATTGTAAATTTGTTGTAATTTTTTATGAAAAAATTTGTATTAATTGATGACTATAATACTTGGAAAAATTTTTTACCATTTACATTTACCAAGCCTGTAAGCGAATTACGTATTGGTATTTTAACAATTAAAGAAAAATGGGAAAAATATTTACAAACTAATGTTGAACTTGTTTGTGAAAATTTTTTATCTAAAAAATTTCCTAATTATATAGGAAACGAAGCTTTGTATATAACATCTAACCTTTGTCCTGATAAGGAATTGATTAAAAAAATTATCAATTTAAAAAGTAACGAAGGTTTAAAACATAACAATATTGTAATTGCATATTTTGGAACAAAAGAAAATTATATAAATAAAAATGGTCAATTTTTTGAACTAGAAAATGAACCTTTAATTTTAAAAAATGTTTGGGATATTTTTCAAAAAAATGCAACTGCTTTAAATAACGATTTTGAATTATTAACTCATAATAAAAAATCTGAACCTTTAAGTGAATCAAATAAAGTAATTGGGAATAAAAATTTAATTTTTTTAGAAAAAGGAGCAAAGGCAGAAGCCTGTATTTTTAATACGAACACAGGCCCTATTTATTTAGCTAAAGATAGTGAGGTTATGGAAGGTTCTGTTATTCGTGGACCTTTTTCGTTAGGAGAACATAGTGCATTAAAGCTTTCTACAAAAATATATGGCGCAACAACTATTGGCCCGCACAGTAAAGTTGGGGGCGAAGTAAATAATTCTGTAATTTTTGGTTATAGTAACAAAGCGCATGATGGTTTTTTAGGAAACAGTGTAATAGGCGAGTGGTGCAATTTAGGTGCTGATACAAATAATAGCAATTTAAAAAATAATTATGGTACAGTTAAATTATATAATTATTTACAACAAAAAATGGTTGATACAGGTTTGCAATTTTGTGGGCTAATGATGGGAGATTATAGCAAAAGCGGTATTAATACAATGTTTAACACAGGTACAGTTGTTGGTGTTGGAGCAAATGTTTTTGGTAGTGATTTCCCTACAACTTATATTCCTAATTTTAGTTGGGGTGGGGCAGGTGGATTTGAAAATTATGATTTAGATAAATTAGTTGAAACAAATAAACGTGTTTACGAAAGACGAGGATTAATTTTTGGAGAGATTGAAGCTAATTTATTAAAAAGTATAAAGGAATTATTTTAATTAATCTGAAATTATTTTTCCATCTTTCATTTCAAGCTTTCTATCAGCCATTAAAGCTAAATCGTTATTGTGAGTAACAATTACAAAAGTTTGATTAAAATTATCTCTAAGTTTAAAAAATAATTCATGTAACTCTTTTGCATTTTTGCTATCTAAATTGCCACTTGGTTCGTCGGCAAAAATTACTTTTGGTTGATTAATTAATGCGCGAGCAACTGCAACACGCTGCTGTTCGCCACCACTTAATTCCGAAGGTTTATGTGTTAATCTATCTTTTAAATTTAAAAGTTCTAAAATTTCAGTTGCTTTTTTTTCGGCATCTTTTTTACTTTTTTTACCAATTAAAGCTGGTATGCAAACATTTTCTAAAGCATTAAACTCTGGTAATAATTGATGAAACTGAAAAACAAACCCAATATTTTGATTTCTAAAAGCAGCTAATTTTGTGTCGTTTAAATTAAAAACAGATTGATTGTCTATGATTAATTCTCCTGAAGTGGGTCTGTCTAAAGTTCCTAAAATAGTAAGTAATGTTGTTTTTCCTGCACCAGAGGATCCAACAATACTAATAACTTCACCTTGTTTTATTTCTAAATCAACTCCTTTTAAAATTTTTAAATCATTAAATTGTTTTTCTATTTGCTTACCAATAATCATTTTAACTTAACATTAAGTAACACATAAAAGTAATAATTAATATGCCAATTGCATCTAAAATAAATCCAACTTTAAACATATCTTTAATGTCAATTTGTTTGGTGCCAAAAACTATTGTATTTGCTGCAGTTGCAATAGGTAACATAAACCCTAAAGAAGCTGCAAATGTTGCAGGTATCATTAATAACAAAGGGGGTAAGTTTAAATCTTTTTGTAAAGCAAGCATCACAGGAATTGCTAGTTGAATACTTGCAATGTTTGATGCAAATTCTGAAATAATTGTTGTAATGATACAAATTCCTAATATTATAAATAATGGGTGAACGTTGCTTAATAAATGCAAAGTATCAGCCAGCCAATTGCTTAAGCCACTAATTTCAAAACCATAAGCTAAAGCAAAGCCACTACCAAACATCAAAATTATATCATAACGTAATTTTTTAGCATCTTCCCATTCTAACAGTGCTTTTCCTTTATCAGTTTTACTGGGAACTAAAAACAAAACCAACGCGGCCATTATTGCAACTATTGAATCATCAACAAATTTATTTTTTGGAAAAATATTGTTCCAGCCTTTATAATTAAAAGTTCCAAAATTAATATCAGCTCGTGTAAACCATAAAATAATACATAAAATAAAAAGCGAAAACACCCATTTTTCTTCATAACACATTTTACCTAAATTTTTATAATTAGTTTTAAAATGATGTTTGTCTATTTTTAACTCAACTTTATTTTTAATAAAATATAAATACAAACAAAAATATGTTGTTAGAAAAAGACAAATTGAAATTGGATAACCAATTTTACTCCAACTTAAAAAATTTAAATCATTTAAATGAGGGAAAGCTTCTTTATATGCTTTAAAAAAATACATGTTTGGTGGTGTGCCTACAGGGGTTGCCATACCGCCAATGGTTGCGGCAAATGCTAAACCTAATAGCATTGCAGCTGCAAATTTTTTTTGATGTTTAGTTATGTAATGTTTTGTTTCTTGTATAAGTGCAAAAACTGCGCTAAACAACATCATGGTTGTTGCTGTGTTGCTTATCCAATTACTAATTAAATAAGTGCTTAACATAACTCCAAGTAAAATACTTGCTGGCGAATGCCCAACTACTGATAATATTTTTAACGCAATTCGTTTATGTAAATTCCATTTTTCTATTGCAAAGGCAAGCATAAAGCCACCTATAAATAAAAATATTATACTATCTGTATATTGTTGTGCAACTGTTTTTACATTCGCAATTCCTAAAATTGGCATCATTAATACTGGCACTAATGCTGTTACTGCTAAATCAACAGCTTCGCTAAACCACCATACACACATCCAAACAGCTATGCCAGCCATTAAACTAACTTGAACATTTGTTGGATCTAATTCTGAAAAATTCCAAATTAAAAAAGCTAACAAAGGACCTAAAATTTGATAGGTATATTTTTTATTCCATTTCATTGTCTAAACAACCTTTAATAAAATCGCTTATTAAGTAAGCAATTAATTTTCCGGTTTTATTATCGGCTTTAATGTGTGATAAAATTGGTGCACCTTCGGCTATATGTAAATATAATGGTTTTAAATTATTTGCACATTGATAAATAAATTGCCTTGCTTGTAATTGCGAAATACCGCTACTTGTTTTAGCACTACTTGGCACATTAGTTATAGCATCTAAATCTATCTCTAACCCACATTTATTATCAGACACAAAATTAATACACCTTTTTAATGCAGTTTTAAAATCTGTTTTTTCTCTAATAAAAATATCTTCAAATGAATAAAAAAATAAATTTGAATTTTGTATAAATTGATTTAACGAATTGGCATTATTGTATTGTTCATGCAAGCCAAAAACAGCATATTTATTTAAATAATTATTTTGTAAAGCATAACTAAATCCATTACCGCTATGCCTTCCATCTAACGCCCTAATATCGCTATGAGGGTCGCAATTAATTACATTTATTTTTTGATTTAATGTAACTGAACAACCTTTAATGTTGCCGTAAGCGTTATTATGGCCTCCGCCAATTATTATTGGCGTTTTATTTAATTTTATTATTGATGATACTACTTGCGTTGCTCTTTCGTCAATTGTTCCTACCATTTTGCGTAATTCATCAATATCGGTTTTGTTTTTAGAATTAAGTAAATTACTTTTTTCCATTAAATCATTAACAAAAATATTACCTAAAACAAAACAATTTTCGCCTAATAAATAAGAATTATTTTGTTGATTTATAAAACTATCAAGCGCAGGTTTAAAAGCAGTATGTGCTCCACCTCTTCCAAAGTTTGCTCGTACACCAATGTCTTCAGGTATTCCTAAAATTACAAATTGAGCTTTTGATGCTTTTAGTTCATTTTCCCAATTATTACTTTCGCAAAATTTTATTGTTTCTCCTATTTTAATTTCTCCTTCTCTTGTACGAAGTAGTGCTTTTAAATCATTTTTGGTAAAAATTTCTAAATTATTCATTTATTAAATTTAGTAGTTTATGTAATACTTAACTATTTGTTTTTTTAAAGGTTTAAAAATTCCCAAGCACTTTTATAAAATTTATTCTCGTCGCAATAACTAATAAAAGATTCATAAAATTTATTTACGCTTAATGTTGCGCTATCTCCAACAACAATTAATTTTTTCTTTGCTCGTGTAATAGCAACATTCATTCTTCGTATATCATTTAAAAATCCTATTATCTGTTCAGAATTACTACGCACTAAACTAATATATATAACATCGCATTCCTGCCCCTGAAATCCATCAATTGTATTAATTCTTAATTCTTCAATGTGCAAATGATTAATGGAAATTTCTTTTATGTTTTCTTTTAACCAATTTACTTGTTCTTTATAAGGAGATATTATCCCAATAGTTAATTTATCATTTTGTTTATAGTTAGAGTACCAATTTATAAGTTGCGAAAAATGATTAAAAATTAAATTAGCTTCACCAATATTGTAACTACTTAATGTTTCTGGGTGCTGGTTTTCTTCTAAGCCACAACCTGCTGTATCAACAAATTCAATTGGAGAGTTAAAGCTACTATTAACTTCATTAATATCATTAATTAGCAATTGTGTACTTACAGTTTCATCAGCAATTAATTCGTTATTATAAAAATACGCATTACTAAATTTCATAATTGGCGTATTCATTCTATACTGCCTGTTTAATAAACTTACTGCATTTTTAAAATTAATACATTTATCTAACAAGGTAATAGCAAGGCCTTCTTTTTGAGCTTGTAAACTTTTTACTACAGGTGGTAATTGATGATTGTCGCCCGCCATAATAATTCGGTTACATTTCAATAAAGGTATCCAAACTAAGGGTTCTAGTGCTTGTGAAGCCTCATCAAAAAACAAAGTATTAAATATTTTTTTATTTAAATGTTTATTTACAGAAGTTACAGGAGTACAACAAATAACTTGAGCAGAATTAAATAAATCATCAACAATAAAATCTTCTATTAAACGTGCTTCTTTTAAGCAGGTTTTCGCTTCATTATAATATGATGCGCGTTGCTGAGCTTCTTCTTTACCAAAAACACGTTTGTATTTACCCGCCATTTTAAAATACTCTTCAGCATTTTTTCGTAAATTTTTTATTTCGTAGTAATTTTTGTGATTTTGAATTTGTCCATCAACGCTTGTATTTATTAATTCTTCAGAAATTCTAGCAGGATGACCCATTCTTAAAACATTAACACCAATTTCTTTTAACTTTTCGGTTAGCAAATCTACCGCAGTGTTTGTAGGAGCACAAACTAAAACTTGTTTTTCGGTTTGCGTACAAATTCTTATTGCCTGAACTAATGTTGTTGTTTTACCTGTACCCGGTGGGCCATGAATAATGGCAACATCTTTACTCGCTAAAGATTTTTTAATTGCTTTATTTTGTGATTGATTTAAATTTTGAATAAAAATCGAATCGGATTCGTTAGTAAAATTAGGAGTAATTGATGTATAAAAAATTTTTCTTAATTCAGCTACACGTGAGTTTTGATCTTTTATAACTCTATCTAAAGCCAACTGCATTTCGTTATAGCTGTTTTCATCAAATTGAATATTAATGCCTAATTTACCATCATAGCACCAATCGGGCAACTCATCGGTATGTACAATTATTTTTAATTTGTTTTTAAAAGAAGCTTTTATAGTTGCGCTTATTTCAACATGTTCATTTGTATTTTGATTTGAAAATAAACTAATGTTTTTTCCACTACTAAACTGATGAGGTAAATCTATATGAGATGTTCTTTCAATTTCTAATTGCAAATAATCTGCATACCCAAGCTCTTCAGAGTTTATTTTAATTGGGTACCATGTTACACCATTTTTTCGCCTTGTTTCGATAGAAGCTTTTAAAAATTCAATTTGATAAATCTTAAAATCTTCATCACGTTCTATTTGCAAAAGTTGTTTTAATTTTTTAAGATGAATTATAGATTCAGACACGTTAATTAATATTTAAAATTTATTTTAAAACATTAATTTAATGCTTTGTTTTCAACCTTGCTTCTGTCGTTCATTTCTAGCATTGCTGCTAATACAAGTTGTGAGTAATTTTGCGATGCGCTTTTAAAACGATGTGTACGGGCTTGCCATAAATTATAAATAATATTAATGTTGCCTTCGGTTGGATTAAACGATTCAAGTGCTTTATCTACATTATACGAACCTGCATGATAAATATGCATAACTAATAACTTAAACCACAATTCGTTTTCGTTTTGATTTGTAATATTAAATTTAGTTAATATTTCGTGAGCTTTAGGAACGCATACTTTTTTAATTAAACTGCTTGCCGCGTATGCACTTCTTTCAAAATCTGCACGCTCATCTATATTTCTGTTTACCTTTAAGCCATACATTCGAGCAACTCCTTTCATTAACTGAAAAGGGCCATAAGCACCAGCGTTACTTTTTTGTAACTTATTAGGGCTTTCTATTAATAGAATAGCTTGCGCATACCAAGGGTCAACTTCATTATCAACAAAACTATTTATGCCTTGGTTAAAATGGTTTGAGGTTCTGTCAAAATCATAAAAAAATTTTTTCCCTGTAGTTAATAAAATTCTATCTGTGCTATCCAATCCTAAATTAAGTTTTACACTATCTCTAAATTTTGCTTTTAAACTATCATTTAGTTTGGTCCATTCTTTATTATGAATTTTAGCAACTATTTTTCTATTGCGCGCAATATTTATAATACTGCTATCTTGGTGCATATTCATAATTTGGCGCCAAAAAATAACTTGCGCTAAAGTATCTACTCTATTAAGATATAGCTGCTTATCAAAAATATAATTTTCGTTTATGTTAGATTTAGGATTGCAGTAACCAATTACATTATTACAATAATTAGTTATAAAATAAGTATCTGGTAAATTAATTTTTTGATTAACTAAAGTATCAGGGTCTGTAATATTTTTAATTTCGTTATTACATGCAAAGCAATTTACTGTTAGTAAAACACAAACATAAACTTTTAATGAATATTTAAAGATGCTTTTCAATAGTAAAAATACTGTATAACAAATTTAATTTTTTTTATTAGTTTAAAAACTTAAATTTTGTAAAGTTTTACAGTAAATATCGTGTACAAATAATACATTTGCATTTTTAAACATGCCAAGTAAACTTCAAAAATTTGATGAGTATAAAAATTTACCTAATTGCTTTACTTTTTTATTTAATGAGTTAGCCAACGGCTTTTCTTTAAAAGGACAGTGGCATAAAACCGTTTTTAAAAATAATAATCCTATAGTTTTAGAGTTAGGGTGTGGCAAAGGTGAGTACAGCGTTGGTTTAGCAAAAAATAATTCTAACAAAAATTATATTGGAGTAGATATTAAAAGTAATAGAATTTGGACAGGAGCAACACAAGCAAAAGAATTAAAGCTAAATAATATTGCTTTTTTAAGAGCAAGAATTGATTTTATTGATCATTGTTTTGATGTTAATGAAGTAGATGAAATTTGGATTACTTTTCCTGATCCTCAACCTCAAAAAACAAGAGCAAAAGCACGTTTAACGCACATACGTTTTTTAAACAGATACAAACGTTTTTTAAAAAATAATGGCTATGTAAATTTAAAAACAGATAGCACTAGTTTGTATGAATTTACCTTAGAAACTTTAAATGAAAATAAATTACCAATTATTTGGGAAACAAATAATTTATATAAAAATTGCCCAAATAATAGAGCTGAGTTAATTGAAATTAAAACACATTACGAAACTTTGTTTACAGAAAAAGGCGAAGATATTAAGTATGTACAATTTCAATTAAGTTAAGTTTTGGTATTTTATATAAATTAAGTATATTTGCTGTTCTAATTTTTTTAAAAATGATTGATTTAACTGGTATTATTTCTATTTCAGGTCAGCCTGGTTTATTTAAAATTATTGCGCAAAGCAAAAACGGAATTATTGTAGAAGGTTTGTTAGATAAAAAACGTATAAATGTTTATGCTTCTACAAAAGTTTCTACTTTAAGCGATATCAGTATGTTTACAACAGGCGAAGATATGCCTATTGAAAACATTATGCACAATATTTTTACTAAAGAAAAAGGTGGAGTTGCAGTTGATAATAAAGCTGATGATAAAGCCATTGAGGCCTACTTTGCTAGTGTATTGCCTGAGTACGATAAAGACAGAGTTTATGTAAGTAACATGCGTAAATTATTTACTTGGTATAATACTTTACAAACTACTGGTAATTTAAAAGAAAAAGAAGAAAAATCAACTGAAGATACTAAAGACGAAAAAGCAAAAGCAAAAGTTGCTGCTGAAAATAAAACTAAAAAAGCATCAACATCTAACTCAAATGTAAAAACAAAAACAAGTGCAGGAGTTAAAAAAACTGCAGGAGTTCGTAAAACAGGAACAGCTTAGTTTTTAATTAAATAAAAAAATTCTGAAGCAAGTTTATCAGCAATTAATCGTCCTGAAGTTGTTAAACTAAAGTTATTTTCTTTTTGAATAAAAGATTCTTTATGTTTTGTTAAAACTGACTTACAATAATCTAAATATTTTTCTCCAAATTGCGAGTTAATATCATTTAAATTACAGCCCCAAATTGTTCTTAACCCCGTAAAAATATACTCATTAAATTTATTTTCAATACTTAAAGTTTCAATTTCAAAAAAAGGTTTTTTATTTTTTAAACTTTGTATATAATTGGCATTACTTTTAACATTCCATTGCCTACTATCTAAATTATACGAATGTGCACTAGGGCCAATACCTAAATAAGGTTTTTGTTTCCAATAATTTGAATTGTGAACTGCAATAAAATTAGGTAAACCAAAATTCGAAATTTCGTAATGAACAAATCCATCATTAGTTAACTTATCGCTTAATTTTTCGAATTGCCAAGCACAAAAATCATCGTTAATAGGTGGTTCTTTCCCCTTTTTTAATGCATTTCCTAACAAAGTTCCATTTTCAATTGTTAAATTGTAAGCAGAAACATGTTGAATGTTTAATTTTAAAAGCGTATCTATTGTACTTAACCAAGTGTTTTCGGTTTGAAATTTACTCCCATAAATTAAATCTATACTAATATTTTTAAAGCCTGCTTTTTTGGCAAATTCAATACAATTTAAACTTTGTTCTGCATTGTGTGCTCTATTCATCCAAAGCAATTCATCATTATTAAAGCTTTGTAATCCAACACTTAATCTATTTATCCCCAATTTTAACCAATTGTTTAAACTTTCTTCTGTTATATCATCTGGGTTACATTCAAGTGTAATTTCAATTGCGTTATCAAATTTAAAATACTGTTTTATCTTATTTAAAATTTGAAAAAGTTCATCAAAACTTAATAAACTTGGAGTTCCTCCGCCAAAATAAACACTTTGTAACGTATTGTTATTTAAATAATTATGCCTTAAATCTATTTCTTGCAACAAACTTTTAACTAATTCAGGTTTATTATTTAAGTTGGTCGAAAAATGAAAATCGCAATAACTACAAGCTTTTTTACAATAGGGTATATGTATATAAATTCCGCTCATAAGTTGTGTAAATTTGGACATTTTTTATCTTTTTATATAAAAAATTTAATTTTTGTTAACATTTAATTATTTATTCTTATATTAGCCGATTATAATTCAGATATAAAGTATGAAAAACACTTTAAAAATTACCTTAACCCTAGCTGCAGTTACTACTTTAGCAACTACAGGTTTGTCTCAAAAGGCTTTAAAGAAAGCTGATGCTTCGTTTGATGCAAAGCAATACTACAAAGCAGTTACAATGTACAAGCAAGTTTATGCAAGTGCGCCAAAAGATAAAAAGGCGTTAATTATGTTTAAAAGTGGCGTTGCTAGTCAAGAAATTAACGACTACAAATCAGCTGAATCCTATTTCCAAAAAGCAATTGCTGGTAATTTTGATGATCCTACAGTTTATTTAAAATTAGCTGAAGTATTAAAAGTTCAAATGAAATACCCTGAGGCAATTGTTGAATATAAAAACTATAAAACTAAAGGTGGAGATGCAAAAAGAGCAGACTTAGGAGTAAAATCTTGCGAATTAGCTCAACAATGGAAAGATACACCACAACGTTATAAAATCGAAAACATGGCTTTAATTAACTCTAAAGAGAGTGATTTTGCGCCAACATTTAGTGATAAAAAATATCAAACAATTACTTTTACTTCTCGTAGAGAAGGAGCTTTAGGAGCTGCAGAAGTTAACTTAGGTACAAACCACTCTGATTTATGGGAAACTAAAATGGACAAAAATGGTAAATGGAGTACTCCAACAATTTTACCTCCATCTATTTCTACTCCTGTAAACGAAGGTGCTGGATGGATTAGTAAAAAAGGTGATATGATTTTCTTTACACGTTGCCCTGAAGAAAGTAATAAGCAAGCAAAATGTGGAGTTTATATGGCTAAAAAACAAGGTAGCACTTGGGGAAATGCAGAAAGATTACCTTTTAATAATGATACAGTAAACTTTGGTCACCCATGCTTACGTGCAGATGGTAAAGTTTTATTTTTTACTTCACGTAAAAGTGGTGGTTATGGTGGTTTAGATATATGGTCATGTACGTTTGATGTAAAGTCTAACACTTGGGGTCAACCTGTAAATGCAGGACCAGCAGTTAATACTGAAGGAAATGAAATGTATCCTACAATTAGTGATGATGGAAAAAAATTATATTTCTCTTCAGATTTTCACCCAGGGATGGGCGGCTTAGATATTTTTGTTGCAGAAGCAGGCGCAGATGGTAAATTTAGTAAAGCAGTTGAAAATTTAAAATATCCTATTAACTCTAGTTTTGATGATTTCTCAATTATTTTTGAAGGTAAAAAGCAACGCGGTTTCTTTACTTCTAACCGCGATGGTGGTAAAGGAAGTGATGATATTTGGAGTTTTAACTTACCTCCATTAACATTTAATGTTAAAGGTTTAGGATTAAGCGCAGGCGATGAATTACAAGGATTTAAAGGTAAAGGCGAATTAGTTTCAAATGTAAAAGTTAAAATTGTTGGAAGCGATGGAACCATTAATGAGTATAATACTTCTAAAGATGGTAGCTACAACTTTAAATTAAAAGAAAAAGTTACTTACACTATTACAACAGAAACTAGTAAACAATCTACATCTCCTACATTTACAATGGGTTATTTAGCAAGTAAAGATACTCGTGTAATTACAACTGTTGGTTTAGACAAATCAAAAGATTTTATTGCTGATTTTGAATTAAAACCAGTTGTTCCAAAAATTCGTATGCCAAAAATTCTTTACGATTTAGGTAAAGCAACTTTACGCCCTGAGGCTAAAGATTCATTAAACTTCTTGTTTGAAGTAATGAAAAATAACCCAAGCACTGTAATTGAGCTTAGTTCTCATACAGATAGTCGTGGTAAAGCAGTTTCAAATATGACATTATCGGCAGCTCGTGCTCAAAGTTGTGTTGATTATTTAGTAAAAGATAAAGGAATTAACCCTGATCGTTTAAAAGCAAAAGGTTATGGTGCAACTATGTTATTAATAAAAGATGATGTTATTGGTAAAGCAAAAACTAAACAAGAAAAAGAAGCTTTACACGAAGTTAATCGTAGAACAGATTTTAGTATCTTAAGTTGGGATTTTGTTGACCCTAATGCTCCAAAAACACCAAGTGGTACAAAACCTGGCGGAAATAAAAAGACTGACGATGAAGAAGATGATGAGTAACATTTAATCTAATTGAATAAAAAATCCGTAACATTTGTGTTACGGATTTTTTTATGAGTCAAATTCTAGATCAGATTTTATACAACAATGGATTAAATAATTTTTGCTCTAAATCTAACAGCGTTAGCGCCATTGTTACAACACAATTAACAATTAATTTATTAAACTTAAATATTTTTTAGGTTAGATTTAGTCTTTAATATAAATAATATTTAACTCTCCCTCTTAATAGATTTCTGTTTAATTGTTTTTGGTTAATCACCAAAAATTGATGAAAAATAATTTTAGAAATTTAAATAAAAACAATTACTTTGGTGTTACCGATTTTGTTCTAATAAATTCAGCAAAGTCTTGGTGTCTGGCTTTACTAACTTGTACATGGGTTCCATCGCTTAAAATAACTTCACCACCTTCGTTATTGCTATATTCCTTTACGTAATTTACATTTATTAATGCTGAGCGATGAATTCTAAAAAATTCACTATCAGGTAAAATTGTTTCAAATTCTTTTAATGTTTTACTGGCAACAATTTTTTTCTGTCCGTTTAAAAATAAATTTGTGTAATTATCACTTGCTTCTAACCATATAATATCTTTAAAATCCACCAACGTAAAACCTTTACTGTGATTAATTAAAACTAAATTTTTATCTCCGTCTGTTTTTGCATTATGGCTTGCATTACCTTTACTTTCATAATGTTGAACAACTTTTCTTATTGCACCTTGTAATTCACTTAGCATTAATGGTTTTAATAAATAATCAGTAGCCCCTGCTTTTACTGCTGTGATTCCATGTTCGCTATATGCGGTTAAAAAGATTACACAAAAATCTCTTTCGTAAATGCCTTCTAACATTTGAAAACCATTCATGCCTGGCATATTAATGTCTAAAAAAACAACATGTGGCTTATGTTCCATTATCTTTTGTTTACCTTCTGGTCCATTTGCAGCTTCTGCTATTACTTCAATTTCTGTGCAGTAATTCTGTAACATATTTTTTGTATTACTTCTACTGTCTTCTTCATCGTCAATAATAATCGCTCGGTATTTTTGCATAACTAATTTTTTACTAATCTAAATATTTATTTTAAAAATAGTTTATATTATTTATCAAAACTATAATTCCAATGAGTGAATTTTGTTACAAAAACTAAACTTAAAAACGAAATCGATTTAGTTTGATTTTTTAAATTTCAAAACGATTAATAGTTATATAAAATTTAAATAGCCGAGTGTAAACTCGGCTATTTAAACTAATACTGTAATTGAACATAACCTTTCATAGGTTTAATATCATCAACTTTTAAATCGAGGATATAATAATAAGTACCACTAGGTAATAAATCTTTACCTAAGCTCATTTGGTTTGGTTTACCATCCCATTTGTTATCGTAAGGGTTTTGGCTATACACCATATTACCCCATCTGTTAAATATTTGTAAGGTTGCTTTAGGGTAGCTTTCTAAACCTTTAATTTCAAAAAACTGATTGTGTACATCGCCATTAGGTGTAAATATTTCAGGCACTTCGCCTAAACCTTGTAACACTTTTATTTCAATAGTTGCAGTGCTTGTACAAGCACCATTTTGCGCCACTAACACTACTGTAAATGTACCTTGCGGGAAAGTATTACTTGGATTTACATCATTACTCACCGGTTGATTGTTACCAAACGACCAAGTGTAACTTGTTGCACCAGTACTTGTATTGTTAAAGTTTACACTTAATGGCGCAGGGCCAGTAATTGTATTTGTAGTAAAAGATGCCGCTACAGAATTAGAGTTAACTGCAATAGTTTGTGTTGAACTGCAATTTGTTGTTAAATCAGTTACCACAACTGTGTAAATGCCAGCAGCATTTACTTCTACACTCGATAAATTATTTGCACCCACAATTCCTGTACCTAACCAATTGTATGTAACATTTAATGTGCTTATTGCATTTAAAGTTGTTGTTCCACCACCACAAGGTAATTGTCCTTGAGCGGCCGCAGTTAAACTAGGAGCAGTTATATTATTACTTACATTAATTGTTTGTGTAGTTGAACAACCATTAACCGTGTTAGTTACTACAACAGTATAAATACCCGCAGTTGAAGTTGATATAGTATTTGATGTTGCTCCTGTATTCCAACTATAAGTTGGGCTAGATGCATTGCTGCTTGCTGTTAAAGTAACTGTGCTTGTGCCAGGGACACAACTTATGCCCACACTGCTACTTGATGCTATAGATAAACTAGGCACAGCACTTGTGCCATTTACATTTACTGTTAATGACGTGCTGCTACAACCTGTTAATGTGTTTGTTACGGTTAAACTGTATGTGCCGTTTTGGTTAACTTGTACGCTACTATTGTTTGATGAACCTACAATTCCTAAACCTGACCAGGTGTAAGTTAAGTTTGCACTACTTGGTGTAAAGCTTGGAGCAATTGTAACTAATGTGTTTGTACAAGATAATGCTTGTGCTGTACCAGTACCTGCTACAAAACTTGGCGGTGTTGTGGCAGTACTTACTGTAATAATTGTATTGGTAGGACAACCATTTGTTGCTGTAATTACCCCTGTATATGTACCAGCGGCACTAAATGTAACTACACTACTACTTGCACTGCCTACAATGCCAGAAGAAGGACCCCATGTGTAAGAACTAACCGGAACAGTTGACGTAACTGTAACGCTTACACTTGGACTGCTTGATAAACAAGTTATACTTGGATTATTGTTACTTAATGTAATAACCGGCGCACCAGCTGGCGGTGTAATGGTTGATACTTGTGCTGCAGATTTACAGCCATTTATTCCAACTGCAAATACACTATATGTTCCTCCTGCATTTACACTTAGAGTGCTTGTTGTTGCTCCTATTGTTCCTGTGCTTGACGACCAACTGTAACTGCTTGCGCCTGTAGCACTTGCTGTTAATATTGTGTTTGGAGGCGAACAAGCTAAAGTAAATGCTCCAGGTGATAATGCCACAGCAGTAGGTACTACAGTGCTTGCATTTACTGTTACTACTTGTGTGCCTTTACAGCCATTTACTGTATTTGTTACTACTACTGTATAAGATGTATTTGATGTTGGTGCAACTGTAATATTATTAGCGGTTGCGCCTGTGCTCCAACTGTATGTATATGCACTACTTGTTGGGCTAGGAACCGAGGTAATGGTTGCACTTGTATTATTACAATTTACCGAATTGCTTGATGTTGCATTAGGACTAACAGGCGCATTATTTGCTGTTACCACAAAGTTACCACTTGCTGAACAACCGTTATTAAATGTAATATTATACGTATAAGTTCCTGCTAATTGAGCGTTAACTGTTGCTGTGTTGGTTGCACCCACTATACCTCCACCAGGGCCAGACCAGTTATAAGAACTTACCGTACCTGTTGTGCTTAATACAGATGTTACTAGTGTACTTGTACACGTAACCGTTCCTGATGTTGCAGATGCACTTACTGGTGATGCTCCAGAACTTGGACTAATTGTAAATACCATTGATGAAACGCAACCTGAGGTTGGATGTGTAACATTTGCGGTGTATGTTGTTGGGGTAGTTACATTTGCGGTTGCGGTGTTTGTTGCGCCTATAAAACCACCTCCACCACTTGTCCAATTAATTGCTGAGCCTCCTGGGTTAACGCTAACACTTATAGCAACTACTGAACTTGAACCACAACCTAATGTTGGTGTTTGCGATGTACCTGCTGTTATAGTTGGTATAGCAATATTTTGTGTTACTGTTACTGTTCGTGTTGTGCCACTACTTGGGCAACCGTTAGAACTGTTTGTAACTACTAAAGTATATACACCCGCTGTTGCAACTGTTGGTGATTGTAATGATGATGTAAATGACGATGGACCACTCCATAAATATGAAACACCTGATGATGGGTTACCGGTTAAACCAACTGTTGTATTTGTACAGTTTAAAACACCGCTTGGCGATGCTAATGCTGTTGGTGTAATTACTGTTGTATTAATGTTTGCAGCTATTACTGAGGTTGAAGTACAACCATTAAGTGTATTTAGTACACTAACCGTAAAGTTACCTCCACTTGTACTTGTGACACCTGTTGATGATGTGTTTGGTGAGGATATACTTGAACCCCCCGGTCCACTCCATGTTATATTATACAACGGTGTGTTAGCTGTGGTTGATAATGTTATGGCTGAATTTAAACAGGTTATTACTCCGCCTGTGCTTGGAGTGTTGGTT
>JAIUNM010000025.1 GCA_020162035.1 Bacteroidota bacterium
CAGATAGGGACCGAACTGTCTCACGACGTTCTGAACCCAGCTCGCGTGCCACTTTAATCGGCGAACAGCCGAACCCTTGGGACCTTCTCCAGCCCCAGGATGTGACGAGCCGACATCGAGGTGCCAAACCCCCCCGTCGATATGAGCTCTTGGGAGGGATCAGCCTGTTATCCCCAGCGTACCTTTTATCCTATGAGCGATGGCCCTTCCATGCGGAACCACCGGATCACTATATCCTACTTTCGTACCTGCTTGGCTTGTCGGCCTCACAGTCAAGCTCGCTTATGCTATTGCACTCTACGTACGGTTACCAAGCGTACTGAGCGAACCTTTGAAAGCCTCCGATACCCTTTCGGAGGCGACCACCCCAGTCAAACTACCCATCAAACAATGTCCCCCCTGCGGGGTTAGACTCCAAGTAAGTAAAGGGTGGTATTTCAACGTTGGCTCCATAATGGCTAGCGCCACTACTTCATAGCCTCCCACCTATCCTACACATCACTTACCCGAAATCAATGTTAAACTATAGTAAAGGTGCATGGGGTCTTTCCGTCCCGTTGCGGGTAATCAGCGTCTTCACTGATACCACAATTTCACCGAGCTCGTGGCTGAGACAGAGCGGAGATCGTTACACCATTCGTGCAGGTCGGAACTTACCCGACAAGGAATTTCGCTACCTTAGGACCGTTATAGTTACGGCCGCCGTTTACTGGGGCTTCGATTCAAAGCTTCTCTTGCGATGACCTCTCCTCTTAACCTTCCAGCACCGGGCAGGTGTCAGGCCTTATACTTCAACTTTCGTTTTTGCAAAGCCCTGTGTTTTTGTTAAACAGTCGCCACCGCCATTTCTCTGCGGCCAGCATTGCTGCTGGCACCCCTTCTCCCGAAGTTACGGGGTTAATTTGCCTAGTTCCTTAGCCACGGATCACTCGAGCGCCTTAGTATTTTCTACCCAACTACCTGTGTCGGTTTGCGGTACGGGTAATAGCCACCTGAAGCTTAGAAGATTTTCTTGGAAGTTTGTTTGGACTCAATCCTCTTGTCTGACGACTCAAGGTACTTTCACCTTTCAGAAGATGTGCGGATTTGCCTACACACCCTAAACCTACGGGCTTAAACGAACTATTCCGTCAGTTCGCTGAGTTTACACGCCTTCGTCTCTCCATCGCAGTGGTATTAGTACTGGAATATTAACCAGTTGTCCATCGATTACGCCCTTCGGCTTCACCTTAGGTCCCGACTAACCCTGAACCGATTATCGTTGTTCAGGAAACCTTAGTCTTTCGGCGAACAGGTTTCTCGCCTGTTTTATCGTTACTTATGCCTACATTTGCTTTTCTAACCACTCCAGTAGCGCTCACGCAACTCCTTCAACGTTGTTAGAATGCTCCCCTACCGATTGTATTGCTACAATCCCAAAGCTTCGGTAATAGTCTTGATGCCCGAGTATCATCCACGCACAATCGCTCGACCAGTGAGCTGTTACGCACTCTTTAAATGAATGGCTGCTTCCAAGCAAACATCCTGGCTGTCAATGCAATCGCACCACGTTATATCAACTTAGACTATATTTAGGGACCTTAGCTGTTGGTCTGAGTTCTCCCTCTCTCGTCCGCGGACCTTAGCACCCGCGGGCTCACTGCAGAGTATATTTAATAGCATTCGGAGTTTGTCAGGACTTGGTAGGAATCGCTTCCCCCGCATCCAATCAGTAGCTCTACCTCTATTAAACTTAACCTCTACGCTGCCCCTAAAGGCATTTCGGGGAGTACGAGCTATTTCCCAGTTTGATTAGCCTTTCACCCCTACCCACAGCTCATCCGGAAGCTTTTCAACGCTTATCGGTTCGGACCTCCATTGGCGGTTAAACCAACTTCATCCTGGCCATGGGTAGATCACAAGGTTTCGCGTCTACCTCTACTGACTATACGCCCTATTCAGACTCGCTTTCGCTTCGGTTAACGCCCCTGAAGGGCTTAACCTTGCCAGTAAAGTGTAACTCGTAGGCTCATTATGCAAAAGGCACGCTGTCACCCCACGTAAGGGCTCCAACCGCTTGTAAGCGCATGGTTTCAGGTTCTATTTCACTCCGCTGTTTGCGGTTCTTTTCACCTTTCCTTCACAGTACTAGTTCACTATCGGTGTCTTAGGAGTATTTAGCCTTACCAGATGGTGCTGGCAGATTCCTACAGGGCGTCTCCGACCCCGCAGTACTCAGGATACTACTAGGTATAAAAGTTATGTCGTGTACGGGATTATCACCCTCTGTGATTGGCCTTTCCAAACCTATTCCACTATAACTCTTAAGTCCACATTGTAGTCCTACAACCCCACAGTAACCGTAATTACTATGGTTTGGGCTCTTGCGCGTTCGCTCGCCACTACTTGCGCAATCATTAAATTATTTTCTTCTCCTGCTCCTACTTAGATGTTTCAGTTCAGAGCGTTTGCTTCTATTGCTAGATATATAGGGTTGCCCCATTCGGAAATCTTGGGATATAATGTGTATTTGCCACTCCCCCAAGCTTATCGCAGCTTATCACGTCCTTCTTCGCCTCTAAGACCCAAGGCATCCTCCATGCGCCCTTAATTACTTTCTGTTTGTTATCAGTTTCCTGATAAGCAAGGTACACAGCTTTTGCTCTGTTGTACCAAAGTCATTTTTTTTTAAGTGGTTGATGTTCCACTTCTTACAATTAATAGATTTTCATCTATCTGTTGTTAAATTTAAGTAAACCTTTACAGTTTAATTAAATCTCGTGTCTTTTTTTCAATATGTCAATGAACGTTTTCTTTATCTCTAAAGAATTGGTGGAGAATATCGGACCTGCCTTTCGGCAGACAGGGTCGAACCCTAGTCGTTTATTATTCCATCCTTTGGTGGAGAATATCGGAGTCGAACCGATGACCTCCTGCGTGCAAGGCAGGCGCTCTAGCCAGCTGAGCTAATCCCCCAAAATTTAAGCTTCGCATTTTTTAATATTTAGTGATTAGTTTTTAATACTAATTATTAAAAACTAAAACTGTTTACTAAAAACTTACTGTGTAGTCCCGAGCGGATTTGAACCGCTGACCCCTACATTATCAGTGTAGTGCTCTAACCAACTGAGCTACGGGACTGTTTTTTAATTCAAAATTTAAAATCTAAAATTCAAAATTTTGAACTTCTTATCTTAAACTTTAAATTTATCCTTTCACCTTTGTTAAAGCCTTACTGGGCTCTTGTTTTTGGGTTGTAATCTTTTTTTTAGATTTTCGGAATTAAAATAATAACAAGTAACTGTTTAGGTAAAGGCTTCTACAAAACCCTTTGTTAAGAGGGATGACTCCAGAAAGGAGGTGTTCCAGCCGCACCTTCCGGTACGGCTACCTTGTTACGACTTAGCCCCAATTACCGGTTTTACCCTAGGCAGCGCCTTGCGGCAACCGACTTTAGATACCCCCAGCTTTCATGGCTTGACGGGCGGTGTGTACAAGGCCCGGGAACGTATTCACCGCGCCATTGCTGATGCGCGATTACTAGCGAATCCAGCTTCATGGGGTCGAGTTGCAGACCCCAATCCGAACTGAGACTATTTTTGAAGATTAGCATCACATTGCTGTGTAGCAGCCCTCTGTAATAGCCATTGTAGCACGTGTGTAGCCCAGGACGTAAGGGCCGTGATGACTTGACGTCATCCCCACCTTCCTCTCCGCTTGCGCGGGCAGTTCCATTAGAGTCCCCGGCCGAACCGCTGGCAACTAATGGTAGGGGTTGCGCTCGTTGCGGGACTTAACCCAACACCTCACGGCACGAGCTGACGACAGCCATGCAGCACCTAGTTTCGGGTCATTGCTGACTGACTTCTTTCAAAATCATTCCCTAACTTTCAAGCCCTGGTAAGGTTCCTCGCGTATCATCGAATTAAACCACATGCTCCTCCGCTTGTGCGGGCCCCCGTCAATTCCTTTGAGTTTCACCGTTGCCGGCGTACTCCCCAGGTGGATTACTTATCGCTTTCGCTTAGCCACTAAAAGTTACCTCCTAGCAGCGAGTAATCATCGTTTACAGTGCGGACTACCAGGGTATCTAATCCTGTTTGATCCCCGCACTTTCGAGCCTCAGTGTCAGTAATGGCTTTGTGAGCTGCCTTCGCAATCGGTGTTCTATGACATCTCTATGAATTTCACCTCTACATGTCATATTCCGCCCACAGCAACCATACTCAAGATCCGCAGTATCAATGGCAGTTCGACAGTTAAGCTGCCGGCTTTCACCACTGACTTACAAATCCACCTACGCTCCCTTTAAACCCAATGAATCCGGATAACGCTTGCATCCTTCGTCTTACCGCGGCTGCTGGCACGAAGTTAGCCGATGCTTATTCTAACTATACTATCAGCCCCCTTCACGAAGGGGGGTTTTCTCTAGTTCAAAAGCAGTTTACAACCCATAGGGCCGTCTTCCTGCACGCGGCATGGCTGGATCACTCTTGCGAGCATTGTCCAATATTCCTTACTGCTGCCTCCCGTAGGAGTCTGGTCCGTGTCTCAGTACCAGTGTGGGGGGTAGTCCTCTCAGATCCCCTATTGATCGTCGCCATGGTGAGCCGTTACCTCACCATCTAGCTAATCATCCGCATACTCATCTTTAACCGCCGGAGCTTTCAAATAAAGAAGATGCCTTCTCTACTATTATGGGGTATTAGTCTCTCTTTCGAAAGGTTATGCCCCAGTTAAAGGCAGATTGTATACGTGTTACGCACCCGTGCGCCGGTCGCCACCAGTATTGCTACCGTGCTGCCCCTCGACTTGCATGTATTAGGCCTGCCGCTAGCGTTCATCCTGAGCCAGGATCAAACTCTCCATTGTAAAAAAAAGTTTGACTCCTCTAAAATTATGAACTCTCATCTCTGAAAATTCTATAAAATTCGCTATTGCTCATTTCATTATCTTAGGAAATCTTAATGTCTGTTAGACATCCCTCTATCGGGGTAAATTATATCGCTATAATTTTGTGTTTTGTTTAATTCCTTCAACCTCCTATAATATATCTCTATTTATAGCGAGTTACTTGCTATCATTTTAATTCCTCAATCTGTCAATGAACGTCTTCTTTATATCTTCTCTCTTTATCGCTAAAGATTTTGATTCTTCTACTCTTTTTCCCCTTTTCCCTTACCCTCTTTTTTCAATCCCTCAAAACGGGGGTGCAAAATTAATAACTCTTTTTCTATTCTCCAAATATTTTTTAATCTTTTTTGAAAATATTTTTTCATATCCTCTCTCCTCTTGTTATTTAATCTCTCTCCTATACCAAAAAACGGGTCGCAAAGGTATTACTTTTTTGAAACTTAGCAATGTTTAAAGTGTGTTTTTTTAATATTTAAGACGGATTGGCTCTTTTGTTAGACTAAAGTGCTACTTTAAATATAATGTTAGTAAAAATACTTGCGATACCATTGTAAATGTGCTAAATTTAAAGATTATGGCAGGTATAAATAAAGTAATTTTAATAGGAAATTTAGGGAAAGACCCAGAAATAAAGTATTTAGAGGGGAACGTTGCTAGAGTAAGCTTTAGTTTAGCAACTAGTGAAATTTTTAAAGACAAAAACGGCAATAGAACCGAACAAACAGAGTGGCATAACATAGTAATGTGGCGAACTATGGCTGAAACAGCTGAAAAATATTTAAAAAAAGGCATGCAAATTTATTTAGAAGGAAAGCTTATAACCCGCCAATGGCAAGATAAAGAAGGGCATAAAAAAAACATTACCGAAATAAATGTTGAGATGTATCAAATTTTACAAAAGAGGGAGAACACAGGAAATACTGGGCAAAATAAAGACAATACTAATACAAATTACAACTTAGGAGATATTCCATTTTAAAGCTGTTTTTAATTAAAATAACAATGTTATTAATAGTTGTAAATCAAGCATAATCCTATTTAAAATTTAATAATTACTATTATTAAATCAATTCATTCTAATATACATTAATTAGGAATAATTATTTTTTCGAATTGGCAATATTCAAAATGAATTTATATATTGTACTTTTATTTTGAAAAAAAACATTTACATAATGTTGCTTGTGTTGATTTGTAATGGTTTATATGCTTTTACAGAAACAGACAGTTTACAATCTAAATACAAATATATTAGCAAAAAAAAGCTGGTGTTAATGATAGACTCAGTGCTTGATTTAGAAAACATTAGCACAGCAGAAGTTAATCAATTAAATTATTTAATTAGTATTTTAGGGACTAGTAAAACTGATTCTGTTAAGGTATGTAGGTTAGATTTAGCAGAACTTAGTTTTTATTCAGCAAGCGATGAAAAACTTTTATTTCCACTTACTTCATTGGATAGTATTCCATTAAACTTTAATTTAGAAATTGAAAACGCTTACCTCAGTTTTTTTAAAATTCCAATTTTAGGTGTAGTTACTAGTAATTATGGTTGGCGCGATGGACGTATGCATAAAGGGATTGACATTGATTTAAATAAAGGCGATAAGGTTAATGCAGCTTTTGATGGTAAAGTTAGAGTAGCAAAAAAACAAGGTGGGTTTGGAAACGTTGTAATTATTATGCATCCTAACGGTTTGGAAACTGTATACGCACATTTGCATAAAATTAAAGTAAAAGAAGGCGAAATAGTATTGAGTGGACAAACTATTGGATTGGGCGGAAATACCGGTAGAAGCCATGGAAGCCACTTACATTTTGAAATGCGATATAAAGGGCATGCATTAAACCCTGCAACAATTGTTTCTTTTACTCAAGCAAAAACATACCACCATGCCATAACTATTAAAAAAAACAAACAAGGTTTATGCGCTTTTCCGAGTAATGCTTTTATACATATTGTTGAAAAAGGCGAAAGTTGGCATTTAATTGCAAGTACATATGGTTTAAGCACCAAACAATTAATGGAATTAAATGGTATTAGCAAAAGATATTATTTAAAAGTTGGACAACAAATTAGGGTAAATTAAACTACTAAAAATTTATTTATACATTAGTAAAATGTTATTCAGAACTTATTCTTGCAAACTGTTAATTACCTTTTTTTTAAGTACTTTACAATTTTCTGCCTATGGCCAAACTACTTCTTTTATAAAAGAAATAAAATTATTACCCGACACGTTGCGGGGAGAATTTATAGCCTCACATGTAATTGAATTGTATAAAAAAGACAGTTTACTAGCTGAAAGAGAAATAAACGATGCTTTAATTTTTTTTAAAGGTGTAAATGCCGAATATTCAGCGTTACTCTCTGCAAAGTCTTTTTACTTTTATAGAAATGAAAAATTAGATATTGCTTTAAAATATGAAAAACTTGCGTTAGAAAATTATGAAAAATTAAATGACTTTAAAAATGAACTTTCGTCAATTAAAAGACTCACTAGTATTTATAATGGTTTAAACCAATCTAACATTGCAATAAATTTATTAATTAATAAATTAAAAGAAGTTGAAGGAAACCCAGCAAGGGAATGTATTTTATTAGAACGAATTGGCATAACTTTTAAAGAAATAAAAAATAAAGAAAAAGCATTTGCGTATTTGCAAAAAGCAGAAGAAAAATTAAATGAAGTTGATAAAAAAGATTCGGATTTAAATAGAAGTGCTTTTAGTATTTTTAAAAATTTAGGGGTTTTATATAGAAACAACGGTGACTTTGACAAAGCAATTTACTATTTTAATAAGGCCTATGTTATTGCAGAACAGACTGACAATTCAAATAACAAAGCTATAGTTTTAAATAGTTTAGGAATACTTTATAAAGAAAGAAAAGAATATAATAAAGCAATAAATGCATTTGAATCTTCTATAAAATTAAAACAAGGAAACGATAACCTTCCTGGTATAAGTAATTCGCTTCGAAATTTAGCTGAATTATATTTAGAAATAGGTAACTTTAAAAAAGCAGAAGAATATTATTTAATTTCTTACAATTTATCCATTCAATCAAAACAAATTAAGCAAATTTACGAATCATGCTCTGGGCTTTATGGACTTTACGATAAAATGAAAAAAAACAATTTAGCCTATTCGTATTTAAAGCGAGCATATAATTTAAAAGATAGCATATACAATTCTTCTATATCAGAAGAAAGTGCAAGACTTGAAAAATTGTACAATACTCAAAAACAAGAAAAAGAAATAGAAATTAGTAAAATAAAAAACCTACAATTAGAAAAAGACATAAAAACTAAAAATAGAGAAAGAAATATATTTATAATAAGTGCTATTTTACTCGTGTTATTTCTTTTATGGTCTATTAGAAGTTATTTACAAAAAAAGAAAATAAATGTGAGTCTGGAAGAAAAAAATTATTTAATAAATAAACAAAAACAATTAGTAGAGGAAAAACAAAAAGAGGTTATGGATAGTATAAGATATGCAAAAAAGATTCAAAATGCACATTTAACAACAGAATCGTACATTCATAAAGTATTACAAAAACTTCAAGAAAAATAAACTGTTATTTAAATCGCAATTAATTTACAACACATAACCTGCTTTAACCGCATCATATGCATTAAAAGTGCCAATTGCTTTGGCAACCAAATTATTGTTATTGTTTGTAAAAACTTCACATTCTATTATCAAAATACGTTTACCAGAAGTTAATACTTTTGCATGTGCAATTAATACATCATTTAAAGTTACAGGTTTTAAAAAATTTATTTTATACTCTACTGTACTTACTACTTTATTATCGCTGCAAACCAAACTAAGTCCGGCAACTCCTAATGCTCCATCAACAAGTGCGCTAACTAGTCCGCCATGGGCTGCGTTTGGAGTTGCTAAATGGTTGGGGGTTACATTTAACTGGTATTTAATTTCGCCTGGTTTAATAATAGTAAATTGCATGCCAATTAATTTACTAAACGCATTGCTTTTTAAGTACTGTTCTATAATTGAGTGCATTTAAAAGTAAATAAATTATAAGTTATTAAGTTGATGCAATGGGCTTATCGTCCATTGAGCGTGTATCTAAAGCATCGCGTAAACCATTACCAACTAGCATAAAAGCAAGCACTAAAATCATGATTGCAATACCTGGAATAAAGGCAAGGTATGCTTTATCCATTAAGATATATCCATGGTGAGTGCTTGTCATTTCGCCCCAACTAGGAACAGGTGGTTGTGCTCCAATACCTAAATAGCTTAAGCCAGCTTCGGTTAAAATGGCCGATGCAAAATTACTGGCAGCCATAACCACAACTGGCCCCATTACATTAGGTAAAATATGCCTTAAAATTATACGCATACTTTTAAAACCTAAAGCTCTACCCGCTTCTACAAATTCTTTTTCTCTAATACTTAAAATCTGTCCGCGTACAATACGTGCTACTTCAACCCACATTGTTAACCCAACGGCTATAAATACTTGAACAATACCTTTTCCTAAAATTAAGGTAATAGCAATTACTAAAAGTAAAGTTGGTAAACTCCAAACTACATTTATTAACCACATAATTGCAGCATCAATTTTACCTCTGTAAAAACCAGCTAATGCTCCTAGTAAAATCCCTATAACTATCGAAATTAAAACAGAAACTAAGCCTACACCTAAACTAATTCTAGTACCAATTAACAATCTACTTAATAAATCTCTTCCTAATTTATCTGTTCCTAAAAAATATTTTCTTTCAGTTAAATGTTCTGTAGCTAATTGAGTTCTTAATTCTTTAATCGATTTTGTAAAAACTTCATTTTTATAATCGGTAAAGGTAATAGTACCTTTTGCTGTGTCGTAGCTTGGTTTAACATTTGGGTTTAAATGATAAACCACATCTGCTAAATTAAATTTTGAAATGCTTCCGTTGTTTTTTTCAGTATTTCCGGTATATTCTTCAACCAAAACCATATCTCCTTTAAAAAAATAATTGTAAACGGTATAAGAGTTATAATTGTATGTTTTACCTAAAAACATTTCCTTAAAAATGTTGGTTTCGATTGGTTTTTCGTTTTTATTTACTTTTAAAAATTTGGCGACAAAACCAGGTGTTTTAATATTTAGCTCAGGTTTTTGATCGTTAGCAAAAGGCGTAGGATCTGGACAAATAGTATAACCTAAAATAGAAATTAAAGCTGTAGCAAAAATAACTAACAAACCAAGCATTGCTAATTTATCTCTTTTAAACCTTTTCCAAGTAATAACAGAAAGGGAGTCTGATTCAAAATCTATTTTCTTTTTCTTAAAAAACACTTGTTATTTCCACTTTGGTTTAAATATAATACTTGTTATTGAAATAATACAAACATAAATTGGATAAATTAAACCAATAGGCAAAACATACCAAATTAAATTTTTATTATTTACAAAACGTAGGGCTAAAAATAACAATAAACTATCAATAATTAGCTTTAAGAAAATAAAAATTAAGCCTAAATGTTGATTTTTTAAGACGAAAAATGACTGAATAAATGCAAAAATCCAAATTGCATTTACACAAAGAATAAATATACCAAGTACTAAGTTAATTTTATTAGGATTTACATTAAATTTATTTGCCCATCTACACCTTTGCTCAATTAATTTAAAAAATGTTTTTTGCGGATAAGTATAAACAATAGAAGATTTGCTTTTTAAAAAACCGATTGTGTTTAAATTATTTTTTTTTACATCTTCTAAAAATAGTACATCATCTCCACTTTCAGTTTCAATATGGCTATTATAACCATTTACATTTTGAAATAAAGTTTTTGTAAATAATAAATTTGCACCATTACATAAAAATGGAGCTTTAATTTTATTAAACGCAATAGAAATTACAGTTAATATATTTGTTTCAATTGCTTGTAAAGCCCAAAGTAAACCTATATTATCTGAAACCATTATAGGTGCAATAACAAAGTTTTTATTTTTTTGAATATGAAAATTTACAAGATTTGAAAGCCAAATTTTTGAATTTGTAAATGTATCTGCATCTCGTGTAATAATAATTTCGTTTTTAGAGATTTCAATTGCGTTTGATAACGATTTCTTTTTACCAATTTTTATTTGGTTTGAAATTAGTTGATATTGTATTTTGTGATGTTTTAAAATTTTTTCAGCAATTTCTTTTGTATTATCTATACTTGCATCATTTATAACAACAATTTCAATTAAATTTTTAGGGTAATCTTGCTGTAAAATAGTTAATAAACATTTAGCAATTGTTTTTTCTTCATTTCGTGCACAAATAATAATTGATACTGGTTTTTCACTTTCTAATTCAAAATAATTTATAGTTGAATAATTTAAATATTGTATTGAAATAAATAATAAAAACAAAGTATAAACAATTGCTATAATTATTATAAATGCACTCATTTTTGTTTAACTAAATTAAATTGAAATTTATTATTTATTAAAAAAACGTAACCAATAATACTAGGAAAAATAATATTAATTAACCAAATAATTAAAGCAGTTAAGCTTAACTCTATTGAATTAAAATTTGTATTTGAAAATACAATTAAAACTATTGTTGCTCTTATAACTGGTTCTATAAAGCTTAACATTGGTATAATAGTTGTAAACAAATAATAAAGAGCTAAGCTAAAAAATATTGATAAAGTTAATGCTTGAAAATTAAACAAAATTAAAACAATGTAAAACTGTAAACAAAAAACAAAATATCTTATTACTGATAAAAAAAGTAATTGAAAAATTAAAGGCCTACTTATTACAAAATTAAACTGTGTAATTGATTGTTTAAGTATTTTTTTAGAAATAAAATTTAAAAGCCAATTTGAATAAATTAAAGAACAAATAAAAATAATTATTACAATTACAGAAAGTGCAATTGATAAGTTTGCAATCCAAATATTATTTTGGTTGAAATGTTTAAAATTATAGGTTAAGGCTAAACAACCAAAAAAAACAGTTATAATTAATTGAAATAAGCCATTAATAAAATGTAATACAGTTATTGCGGGTCTATTATTAGAGTTAAAATAAAATATTTTACCTATAAATTCTGTAGCCCTGCCTGGTGCAATATTCCCTAAGCATACACCAGATAAAACACTCTTAAATGCAGTTGAATAATTTATTTTTTCAATTTGTTGAGTAATTTTTTGCCATTTAAAAGCCTCTATTCCCCAATTTAAAAACACAAGTAATAATGCTAAAACTAGATAAATAATTCCGGTTTTACTTAATGCATTTTGTTTAATGTAAAAAATATTTTCTGTGGTAAATTGAGGTTTTAATTTTAAATAAAAAATTATTAAACATGCTAATCCTAATAAGATTTTTAAAGAGGTATAAATTATTTTTTTTGTACTCAACAATTTGCTTTAAATTTACTTAATTATGCCATTAAATGATAGAATTATTTTAGGAATTGACCCAGGTACAGTTATTATGGGATATGGATTAATTCATATTTCAAATAACAAAGTAAATCCAATTGGGTTAGGTGTAATTAAATTAGAAAAATACGACGATTTATCATTAAGGTTAAAAAAAATTTTTGAAAGAACAATTGGTTTAATTGAAGAATACAAACCTGATGAGTTAGCAATTGAAGCTCCATTTTTTGGCAAAAACGTACAAAGTATGCTTAAATTAGGGAGGGCGCAAGGTGTTGCAATTGCAGCTGCTTTAAGTAAAAATATTCCAATTACAGAATACTCACCTAAAAAAATAAAAATGAGTATTACCGGAAATGGAAATGCGAGTAAAGAACAAGTTGCAGCTATGTTGCAACAAACATTAGGCATTAAAAAAGAACAAGAATTTTTAGACGCAACTGATGCCCTAGGTGCGGCCATGTGTCATTATTACCAAAATAAAAATTTAGGAAATTCTAAAAAAAATTATACAGGTTGGAAAGCTTTTTTAAGTGATAATCCTGATAAAATAAAGAAATAATTTTTTTAAATTATTTCAACAAGCATAATACCTTCCTCATCAAAATCGTTAAGTTTTACATTTGTAGTTAAATTGCAAAGATTTTCGTTAAATGGAGCTTTAACTTTAATGTAATTAGAAGTGAAACCATACATAAAACCATTTTTATTTTCGTGTTCAAAAATTACAACTTCGTTTTTACCTTTATGTAGTTCGTAAAATGCTCTTAATTTTTTTGCACTTAATACACGCAACATTTTATTACGTTTTTTTCTTTCAGCAATATTTACAGTTCCTTTAAATTCTGCTGCTGGCGTGTTTACCCGTTCGCTATAAGTAAAAACGTGCAAATAACTTATATCTAATTCATTTAAAAATTGATAAGTTTCTAAAAAATGTTGTTCTGTTTCGCCAGGAAAACCAACTATTACATCAACACCAATACAACAATTTGGTAATAATGATTTTATTTTTTTTACTCTTTCGGTATATAGTTCGCGCTGGTATCTGCGCTTCATTAATCCTAAAAGTTCGTTATTACCACTTTGTAAAGGAATATGAAAATGAGGTACAAATTTTTTTGATTTAGCAACAAACTCAATTATTTCGTCTTTTAATAAATTTGGTTCGATAGAAGAAATACGGAAACGCTCAATCTCTTCAACTTTATCTAATTCGTTAATTAAATCTAAGAATGTATAAGTTTTCTTTTTTTTCTTTTCAGCATCTAAATATTTGCCATAACCAAAATCACCTATATTTACGCCTGTTAACACAATTTCTTTAACACCGCTTTGTGCTATTTTATTAGCGTTTGTTACTACATTTTCGATGGTATCACTTCTACTTTTTCCACGAGCGAGTGGAATTGTACAAAACGTACAAGTATAATCGCATCCATCTTGCACTTTTAAAAAACTTCTAGTTCTATCTCCTACGCTGTATGCATCAACAAAAAAATCTGCATCATTAATTTCGCAATTATGTACTTGAGTATGTGTTTGTTTTTGTGAGAGGTTAATATAACTAAGTAATTTAAATTTTTCGGTAGCTCCCAAAACTACATCAACGCCTTCAATATTAGATATTTCATGTGGTTTTAATTGAGCGTAACAACCAATTACAGCAACAAAAGCATCTGGGTTATGAGATAAAGCATTTTTAACAATACTTTTACATTCTTTATCTGCATTTTCGGTTACAGAGCAGGTATTAATTACATAAACATCTGCTGGTTGCGAAAAATCTCTTTTTTCAAAACCTTTTTCGTAAAATAAACGTGCAATTGTACTTGTTTCTGAAAAATTTAATTTACAGCCAAGTGTATGAAAAGCTACAGATTTACCAGAAAATTGCATTTTGCAAAATTACTGCTTTAAATTGTAACGAATAAGAAAAAAATAAAAAATTTAGTAAACGTGTTGTCCACCGTTTATACTATAGTTTGCACCTGTAATAAAGCTTGTTTCTTCGCTAGCTAAAAAACTTACTAAATGCGCTACCTCGTGTGTACCACCAAGCCTACCCATTGGAACTTGAGCTACAATTTGTGTTAATACTTTTTCGGGTACAGCCATTACCATATCTGTGCCTATGTAACCTGGAGATATTGTATTAACTGTAATTCCGTATTTAGCTACTTCCATAGCTAAACTTTTGGTAAAACCATGCATACCGGCTTTTGCTGCACTATAATTTGTTTGGCCAAATTGCCCACGTTGCCCATTAACACTCGAAATATTTATAATTCGCCCGAATTTACGTTCTATCATTCCGTTTAATACTTGGCGCGTACAGTTAAAAACGGAATTTAAGTTTGTATTAATTACAGCATGCCAATCTTCTACTTTCATGTTAGCTAAACGCCCATCGCGTGTTATACCTGCATTATTAACTAACGTATCAATAGGCCCAACTTTATCTTCAATTTCTTTAATCATTTTACCAGCATCTTCATACGAACTAACATCTCCTCTATATAAATCAATATGAAAACCTTCGCTATTCATTTGTTTAGTCCATTTTTCAGCTTTTTCTTGTGTTACATAGTTTCCTACAACTTTAAAACCATCTTTTAATAATTTTTTACACATTGCTGTACCTAAACCACCAGTTGCGCCAGTTACTAGTACAATTCTTTTGCTTGATTTATCCATAAAAATTTATTTTATTTTATTTACATTCATTACAGTAGCCTCACCACTTGTACAAATTGTATCATTTGCTTTATCTTTAATTATTGTTTCAACAATTGCACGATTTTTTTCTTTAACTATTTCTTTAACAGTAAAAACTGCAACGTAAGTTGTATCAACATACATTGGGCGTAAAAAATTTAAACTCTGTTTTAAGTAAATTGTTCCTTCGCCTGGAAATAATGTGCCAAACACTTTACTAAACAAAGAAGCGCTTAACATACCGTGCATAATTGGTTTTTTAAACATTGTTGTTGCAGCATATGCAGCATCTAAATGCACTGGATTTTTATCGCCAGTTACTTGAGCAAATTGTTCAACTTCTTTTTGCGAAAATTGAAACTCGTGTGTGTAAATTTGATTTAATTCAATCATAAATAATTTATTTTTTTAATAAGTAACCTTTTTCTAAGCTAATAGTTTCTGTTGTACTTTGAGCTAAATTAATTTTTTCTGTTTGTTCTTTAAAACCTTTTTTCTTAATTGTTAGTGTATAATCACCTCCTTTTAAGGTAAAAAAATATTCTCCGTTTTCGTTTGTATTTGTACTTGCAACAACACTGTTTTTTTCATCGGATAATACCACTTCAACATCTGGCAATCCATAACCTTCATAACCATCTCTAATTACACCTTTTAAAATACTTAAACCATTAGAAGTTTTCTTTTTACCATCTTTTTCTAATATTGCGTAATCTTTTAAATCTATTTTATATAAATCACTTTCACCTAAACCACCTTTTCTATCGCTACTTAAATAGGCAAATTTAGCATCGGCACTAATTGTTAGTTGTCCTTCTTTAGCAGAACTGTTAATTGGGTAACCTAAATTTATTGGTTTACTCCAAGTACCGTTTTCAAGAACTGTTTTAAACACATCGTAACTCCCCATACTGTTAGGACCATTACTACAAAAAAACAAAGTTTTTCCGTCTGGCGCTAAAAACATACCCGCTTCATCGTATTCTGAATTAACATTACTACCTAAATTAACAGGTTTTCCCCATTCTTTTTTATTTTTTCGTTCAACCATCCAAATATCGCTTCCACCTAAGCCCCCATCTCTTTCGCTTGTGAAAAAATATTTTTTTCCATCACTAGATATGCATGCGCCACCTTCCCAATACGAACTCGCAATTGGTTTACCAATAGGTTCAGGTGTACGCCATTTACCATTGCTAATTTTACTTACAAATACGTCTCCTCCTCTACTTTCTTTATCTTTTAAATCATTTTTATATAAAAATATTTGTTTACCATCTGGCGAAATGCTTGTACATGCATCGTGTGCTGGTGTGTTTATTGAACCTGGCACTTCTACTGGCTTACCAAATGTTTTAGTTAAACTATCAACACTTGTAATATAAATATCTTCAAAATATTTTCCATCACCTTCTACATCTATTTCAGAGTTTGTTGTTTTTGGTCTTCTACTTGTAAACACTAATTTTTTGCCATCAGCGGTTACACATGGGTTTTTATCATCATATGTTGAATTAATTTCTGGACCTAAATTTATAACATCAACATTTAGAGGAGAAGCCATAAGCGTTTTAGCATTAATACATTGACTGTTAAATGTATTTGCTTCTGCAATTTCTTCTTTAGGAACGTTTGGTGTTTCTATAAATTTTTTAAAATTTTCTGTTGCTAAATCAAAATTTTCTTCGAGTTGATACACTCTACCTAAAGTTAAATAAGTACGAGGATTAAAATTCGTATTCGTTTCTATTGCTTTAGTTAATTTTTCTTTTGCTTTATCGTATTGTTTAAGAGCGAAATGGCATTCGCCAATATAATAAAGTATTTTACTGTCGTTTGGCGAATTTCTTTCTATTTCCATTAATGTATTTAATGCCGAAATAAATAAACCACCATACATTTTTTGTTTTGCTAATACAAATTTTGCTGCATCACCCACATCCGTTACAGCATTTGTTTTTTTATCTTTTTTCTTAGCATTGTTAGTTGTTTCTTCTTGTGCATTTGCTAAACCAATAACTAAAAATAGAGCTAAAGTGAAAATTTTTTTCATTATAATACGTATTTCAATAAACTAATGATATAAAAATACAAATTATATTGTATATTAGTTTAAAATTTTAGGAATATTAAATGAAAAATAATGCGGTTGCTCTTCTTATTTTATTAATTTGTTTGTTTTTTTATAATTGCGACAAACAAGTGGGTTTAGTTGAAAAACCTAGCGCCCCTCAACCTGGAGCTTGCGACACAATTACATACAACAAGCACATACAACCAATTTTTGCTACAAGTTGTGGGCTTAGTAGTTCTGGCTGCCATTCGAGTACAGGTGGTGGTGGAGATTTTACAACTTACGCTCAAGTAAAAGCCATAGGTGAAAATGGAAAATTAAAAGCTCGAGCGTTTGATGGTGTACCAAGCATTATGCCTTTAGGTGGTCCAAAATTACCACAAAATCAATTAGATTTAATACAGTGTTGGATTAATAATAACTACAAACAACAGTAATAATGCAAATTGGATTGTTCTTTGGTTCATTTAATCCTATTCATGTTGGACATTTAGCATTAGCAAATTATTTTACTGAATTTGCAAATCTTAATGAAGTTTGGTTTGTTGTAAGTCCTCAAAATCCATTTAAAGAAAAGGCACAATTATTAAATCAAAATAATCGTTTGCATTTAGTAGAGTTAGCTATAAATAACCATCCAAAAATGCGAAGTAGTAATATTGAGTTTAGTTTACCACAACCAAGCTACACAGTTAACACATTAGCGCATTTAAAAGAAAAATACCCTACTTATAATTTTAGTTTAATTTTAGGAGAAGATAATCTTGAAAATTTTAATAAATGGAAAAACTACGAGTATATATTAGAAAATCACAAACTATTAGTTTATCCTAGGCCTGGTTCAATAAAAAGCATATTCCATACTCATAAAAATGTAAAATTATTAGATGCTCCATTAATTGAAATTTCGAGTACATTTATAAGGAACGCAATAAAAGCAAATAAAGATATTAGATTTTTTGTGCCAGAAAAAGTTTGGGAAGAAATAAATGCAAGTGGATTTTATAAGTAAATATTTACACAACTCCACTGATAATAAGCAAACCCATTATAAACATAAATAGAGCAACAAACCATTTAAAAAAAGTAACACTTGTTTTTGTAAATAATTTGTTACCAAAATAAGCGCCACAAAATGCAGAAATAACTGCAACAGATATTAAGCTATAATTTAAATTATTTGACATTGTAATATTTTGATTATAAAAAAACAAACGTGCAACATCAACCAAACAAGCTACAAATACGCCTGTTGCAATAAAAACTTTTTTATCTAAATTTAATTGAAATAAAAAAGCACTTCTAATAGCACCTTGGTGCCCGCTTAAACCTCCAAAAAAACCACTAAGTAAGCCACCTAAAATTAAATAATTTTGGTTAAAACTAAGATTAGATATTTTTTTTGAAATTTCAATAATTGAAAATAAAATAATTAAAACCCCAACAATTAAATTTAAAAGAGTAATTTGAAAACTATGGTTAAATAGTTTGTAAACATGAATAACTAAATCATAATTACTTATTTGGTTTAGAAGCCACGAGCCAAACAATGCAGCAAAAAATGAAGGTAAACCAAATTTTAATGCAATTGCCCAATTAATATTTTTAAAAACTAAAGTTATTTTAAATATATTGTTAAGTAAATGAACTACAGCTGTTAGTGCTAATGCAATAGGCACAGGATAAAAAATTGCAAAAACAGGAACCAAAATTGTACCCAAACCAAACCCTGAAAAAAAAGTTAAAAATGATGCAAATAATGCGGTTAATGCAATTACTATGTATATCATTTGCTTGAATGAAATCCAATTAATCCTTCTATTGGAGATTTAATTATAAGCCCAATTTCATAACCATTTTGATTTGCAACTTCAGTTAAAATATCTTTATAAATAAATCCTATAGAGCCAACAACATTAACTTTAAATTTTTTTGAATTTGTGTATTGATTAATTTGCATTTTAAAAAATGAATCGAAGCAAACTGAAACTATTTCAACTATTTGCGGATGGTTAATGTGCTTGCTTACAAACTTACTTAACGATGCTAAATATTTACTTGGCATATTTTTTTTGTAAACATTATTTAAAATTTCTTCTCTATCGTAACCATCTAATTCAAACTCATGTTTTAAATTTCGGTCTAATTTTCCGTCAAAATAATATGCCACTAATGTTTTACCTATTTGCGCCCCACTTCCATGGTCTCCCCACATATAACCAACCGATGGAACATTTTCTAAAATAGTTTTTCCATTATACAAACAACTGTTACTGCCCGTTCCTAAAATACATGCAATACCTTCATTTTTTTTACAAAGTGCTCTAGCCGCTGCTAATAAATCGTGTTGAACAAAAATTTTACGGATATTTAAATTAAGCGTAAGTACATTTTCTAGCATAGTACAATTATCAAATGTGCTACAACCTGCGCCATAGTAATGTAATTCTGTTATAGAATTTTGAAACTCTAGAATATGAGGCTTTAAATTATTTACTATTTCTAAACTTATTTGATCTTTGGTTTGAAAATAAGGATTAAACCCTATAGTATTTACAGTTTTTACAACTGTTTTATCGCGTAACAATACCCAATCGGTTTTAGTAGATCCGCTATCTGCAATTAACTTGTACATAAATATGAAAGCAAGTAAATAAAAAAAACCGCTCGAAAGCGGTTTTTTGAAAAATAAATTTAAATTTAATTAAGCGTTTTCTTCAGTTGTTGCTGCAGCATCAGTGTTTTCTGTTGCAGCTGGCGTTGCTTTTGCAGCAATTTTTGCAGCTTTTGCATCATTTGCAGCTTTTTCAGCTTTTAAACGATTAGCATTAGCAGTTTTGCTATCACTACTTAATTTATCTTTTTTGTTAGATATTTTACCTTCTTTATCTTGTACCCATTTGTTAAATTTTTGTTCAACTTGGGCTTCAGTTAAAGCACCTTTTTTAACTCCATCTAATAAATGTTTTTTCATTAAAACACCTTTGTAAGATAAAATTGCTCTTGCCGTATCTGTGGGTTGAGCACCTTTTAATAACCAACTTAAAGCTTGATTAAAATTTAAATCAATACTTGCTGGGTTTGTATTAGGATTATAAATTCCTAATTTTTCAATAAATTTTCCGTCACGTGGTGCACGACCATCCGCAACTACGATATGAAAAAAAGCTTGATCTTTTTTTCCATGTCTTTGTAGTCTAATCTTAACTGCCATTGTTTATATTTTTAAAAATTGAGGGGCAAATATAATTAAAAGTTTGGAAACCACCAAAATAACAGAATTTTGTTAAATCAGTTGAAATTGTTAAATTTGTTCTCTTATAGTTTAATTTATGCAAATAAAAGAAAGAGGTATTATTTTAATCCCAATTGATTTCACAAAACAATCATTATCAGCCATTAAACAATCTTATAATTTGGCAAAATACACACATTCTAAACTTGTATTATTACACGTTTACGAAAAAAGTGGCAATGAAAGTTACGAAGCTTTAAATAAACTAACAAAGCAAACTGAACAAGAAAGTGGCGTTCCAACTGAATTTATGAATGTTAAAGGTGATATATATGAAGAAACAGACAGAGTTGCCGCAGAAATAAAAGCTACATTAATTATAGCTGGGCTTGAAAGCCATATGAAATTTAGAAACATAATTGGCTCAAGTGCAAGTAAATTAGTAAGAAAATCACCCTGCCCTGTTATTACTATTAGAGGAACAGAGCATAGAGATGGTTGCGAAAACATACTTTTACCTTTAGATTTAACAATGGAAACACGCGAAAAAGTTGATATTGCAATACAATTTGCTCAATTTTTTGGCGCAAGTATAAGAGTTGTTGGCGTGTTTGATCCTAAAGATGATGTTTATGAAAATAAATTATTGGCTTATACCCATCAAGTAAAACAATTTATTAAAAGTAAAGGTATTTCGTGTACAAATAAAAGTATTCCTGCTAAAGATGTTGCTCAAACAGTGGTTGAATATGCAAATAAAATTGAAGCAGATTTAATTATGATTATGAATCAGCCAAGTTTAAATGTTGGTGAAATGTTTACAGGTACTGTTGCTCAACAAATTGTTGATATTAGTAATATACCAGTTTGTACAATTCAACCAATGAAACGTGAAAGCACTGTACATTTTGGTACTGGATTTTAATTTATACTAGAATTATACAATTTATTTAAAAAATCAATTGCACTTTCTTTATTGTTTTGAATTTCGCCATCAAGTATGGCATCTTTTAAAGCATTTTTTAAATCGCCTACTTTTTTGCAAGGCGGTAAATTAAACATTACCATAATTTCTTCGCCACTTATTGGGGGTTGCCAATTACGTAATTTATCTTTCTCTTCTAACTCAACTAATTTAACTCTTACTATTTCAAAATTAGAAAGGTATTTTTTTACCTTATTAGGGTTTTTTGTTGTTATATCGCTTTCACATAAAAGCATTAATTCGTCTATATCATCACCTGCGTCAAAAAGTAATCGCCTTACTGCGCTATCAGTAACTTCTGTTTTTGCTAAAACTATTGGGCGTAAATGAAGTTGTACTAGTTTTTGTACATATTTCATTTTTTCGTTTAACGGTAATTTTAAATCGGTAAAAATTTTAGGAACCATTTTGGCACCTTTATCCTCGTGTCCATGAAAAGTAAACCCTTTTCCCTCTTCAAATCTTTTGGTTGCAGGTTTTGCAATGTCGTGTAAAATTGCAGCCCATCGTAACCATAAATTATCACTTTTTTTAGCGGTATTATCTAGCACTTCTAAAGTATGGTAAAAATTATCTTTGTGAGATAATCCGTTAATGGTTTCAGTTCCTAATAATTTTACCATTTGCGGAAAAATAATTTCTAGCAAACCTGTTTGTAGTAAATGTATAAAGCCTATTGATGGTTTTTTGCTTAAAATAATTTTATTAAGCTCATCTGCTATTCTTTCTTTAGATACTATGCTAATTCTGTTTTTATTTTTTGAAATTGCGTTTAAAGAATCAACATGAATTGTAAAATCTAATTGACAAGCAAAACGAATTGCCCTCATCATTCTTAAAGGATCATCGCTATATGTTACATCAGGGTTTAAAGGGGTTTTAATTAGCTTATTATTTAAATCGTTTATCCCATTAAACGAATCAATTAATATTCCAAAATTTTTAGAACTTAAACCAATTGCTAATGCATTAATTGTAAAATCTCTTCTATTTTGGTCATCTGTTAATGTTCCATTTTCAACAAAAGGTTTTCTGGAGTTTCGGTCATAGCTTTCTTTTCTGGCACCTACAAACTCAATTTCAAAATCATTCCATTTTACTTGAGCAGTTCCAAAATTTTTAAAGGTACTTAAATGCGCTTCGTTACCTAATTTTTGAAATAATTGTTCAGCCAATTCAATTCCTTTACCAATACAAACCACATCAATATCTTTACATGGACGATTTAAATAAAAATCACGCACATACCCCCCAACAACATATGCATCAACTTGAAATTCGTTGGCGCATGCGCTAATTAATTTAAAAATAGGTTCGTTTAAAAATGGGAAAGATGACAAAATAAACTATTTAATATTTAGCTAACATTCCTCTTAAACCCATATCAACAACTGTTTCTCCAGCATCTGGTTGAAAATAGCCATCGGCAGTAACTTCTTTCCACTCAAAACTTTTATTTGTACTAAGAGAAATTGTAATTGTTATATCACTTGTTTCAGAACCAGTAATTACTAATGGTGCACTAACCGAAGGATTTGCTGTTGTTACAAATGAACCCGTTACTAAACAACTACCCGCTGGTATTGGTGAGGTTGCATTTATAGGATTAACAACAGTTGTAATTGATGAGCTGCCGTCGAACTTATAAGGTACACCTAAAACATTTGTGTACATTCCCCAATATCCTTGCAGTTTATTACCTGGGCCACCACTTGCTGTAGGGGTCATTACAGCACCTTTCATTTTATATTTTGTAACGTATGTATTAAACCCAACAAACGATGCTATTGTTCCGTCAATAACTCCAGCAGAAGTAGTTTTAATTTTAATATCATAATTTTGATAAGCTAAACTTACACGAGCCCATTTATACGAACCTGCAGGGATTGAACTTAAGGGCACCTCTAAAAATATTTCGTTGTTTTTTACAACGGTAGATTTACAAAAAACAATAGCGTTAGCTCCACCGCAGGTTGTTTCATCTGCACGATACAATACTTTACCTGCTCCAACAGCAGTGTTATCATTAAAAGCCAGCTCAACATAGTGCGAACTAATGCCATTAAATTTTGGTGATTGCGCAGCGTTACCAGGAGCAATTGTTGCCGTTTGTGCTAAATTGTTTAACCTTGCTTGGGTGCTATCTAACTTTAATTTAAATATTAATTTTGGTCCTGTTACAGTTGCTGTAAATGCAGTATCAGGAAATTCGCAGGTTGGGCAATTGTTTGTTGGTGTAGGACTTGTTTGTTGTGTTGTGTCTTCACTTTCTTTATTATCTTTTTTGCATGATGTCAGAATCATAAAAACTAGGCCAATAAAAACCAATTTTTTCATTTTATTAATATTTTAATTATTAAAACTTATTTAATTAATTTGTAAAGATAAAAAAATATGCGAACTATTATTCAACGTGTTACCCAAGCACAAGTTACAATTAATACAAAATTACACTCTAAAATTGATGAAGGTTTGTTAGTTTTGTTAGGAATACATCAAAATGATAATGAAAAAGATGCAGATTATTTAGTAAACAAACTTGTTAAACTTAGGGTTTTTAGCGATGAAAACGGCAAAATGAATTTAGATATAAACCAAATAAATGGTTCTATTTTATTAATTAGTCAATTTACCTTATTTGCTGATACTAAAAAAGGTAATAGACCATCATTTATTGAAGCCGCAAAGCCAGAAACGGCAATACCACTTTACAATTATTTCATAAATAAACTTAATACGCAACTTAACCAACCTTGTAAAACAGGTGTATTTGGAGCCGATATGCAAGTACAATTGATTAATGATGGGCCTGTAACCTTACTTTTAGATTCTGAAAATACAACTCAAAATTTACATTAGGTTAAAAATCTTCATAAAAAATTGTTATTAAAATTTTAATATTCTTCTGTTTTTAAAAGCCTTATAGTTGTTATATTTAGTAATTGAAAACAACAACTGTGAAACCTAAAATTTTATTAGAAAAAAATCAATTTGATATTACTGTTAAAAGATTATGCCATCAATTAATTGAAGTTCACAACAATTTTGAAAACTCTGTTTTAATTGGCTTACAACCAAGAGGTACTTATTTGGCTAAAAGAATTAAACATGAGTTAGAAAAAATTTTAAAACAAAAAAATATAAAATGTGGCGATTTAGATATTACATTTTATAGAGATGATTTTAGAAAAAAAGAATTAATACCAAACAAAACAAACATTGATTTTATTATTGAAGATAAAAACGTAATTCTTATTGACGATGTTTTGTTTACAGGAAGAACTATAAGAGCAGGATTAGACGCCATGTTAGCTTTTGGCAGACCAAAAGATGTTGAATTATTAGTATTAGTTGATAGAAGATTTGCAAGACATGTGCCTATACAAGCTAAATATGTTGGTATAACAATTGACAGTATAGAAACGCAAAATGTGAAGGTAGATTGGAAAGAACTAACAAAAACTGATAGAATAACCCTTTTAAGTAAATAATGTTTCCTAAAGAAAATACATATCCTTCATATTACACACATTATTTTAACTTAATTGAAGAAAAAAATGTAATTGAGGCTTTAGAAAATGATTTGAAACAAAGCAAACAATTTATCACATCAATACCTATTGATAAAATTAATTTTGCTTATGATAAAGATAAATGGACAATTAAACAGGTTTTACAACACATTATAGATTGTGAGAGAACTTTAGCTTTTCGCGCTTTACATATTGCAAGAAAAGACAAACAAATTTTACAGCCTTTTAATGAAGATGATTATGCCGCAAACGCAGAACTAAATCAATTAACAATAAACGATATATTAAATGATTTTGACGCAAGTAGAAAAAATACTATTGGTCTTTTTAAATCATTTACAAATTTAAATTTAGTTGAAATTGGTAAGGTTGGTTCATATGAAATTACCCCATTAAGCATAGGGTATTTTATTAGCGGGCACTCAAAGCATCATATAAACATAATTAAAAAACGTTATTTACAACAAACATAAATATGAGTTATTTAAGTCAAAAACATTTATTAGGAATTAAAAATATCACAAAAAATGACATTGAATTAATCCTTTCTACAGCTCAAAATTTTAAAGAAGTAATAAATAGACCCATAAAAAAAGTACCATCATTAAGAGATATTACAGTTGCAAATTTATTTTTTGAAAACTCAACACGAACAAGATTATCGTTTGAATTAGCACAAAAAAGATTAAGTGCAGATGTTATAAATTTTTCGGCATCTAATTCATCTGTTAAAAAAGGCGAAACATTAGTAGATACGGTAAACAATATTTTAGCGATGAAAGTAGATATGATAGTTATGCGACATTCTAGCCCTGGAGCTGCAATATTTTTATCTAAAAAAGTAAATGCAAAAATTGTAAATGCAGGCGATGGCGCTCACGAACATCCAACACAAGCATTATTAGATGCATTTTCAATTAACGAAAAATTAGGAAGTATAAAAGATAAAAAAATTGTTATTGTTGGAGATATTTTACACTCGCGTGTTGCGCTTTCTAATATATTTTGTTTACAAAAACTTGGAGCAAAAGTAAAAGTTTGTGGCCCTCAAACATTAATACCAAAATACATTACTTCATTAGGTGTTGAAGTTGAATTAGATTTAAAAAAAGCTTTAGAATGGTGCGATGTAGCTAATATGCTTAGAATACAGCTTGAAAGACAAGATATAAAATTTTTCCCATCATTACGCGAGTACAGTATGTTATATGGTTTAAACAAACAAATTCTAGATAACTTAGGCAAAAAAATTGTAATAATGCATCCTGGTCCAATTAATAGAGGGGTAGAAATAACAAGTGATGTTGCAGACTCAAATCAATCTATAATTTTAGATCAAGTTGAAAATGGTGTTGCTGTAAGAATGGCAGTTATGTATTTACTAGCAGGCAAGCAAGAATGATTAGGATTTTATTTTTTATAAGTAGTTTTTTAATTATTTCTCAATTACAATCGCAAAGTAATTATAGAACGCAAAAAGACAATGCAAACAATTTTAAGCTTGATTTACCAAGTGTTTGGAATTTTTTACCAATAACAGAAGATGAATATAGAGTTGATGTAGCAATACCATCAACAAGCGAGGAAGGTAAGATTTACAATAAATGTTTTGATAGCGTAGTGTTTTACGTAGAACGATATAAAGGCAGTTTACAAGAAATTGTAATTCAACATAATTACATTGTTCGAAATGATTCTGTTTTTAAAAAAACGGGGAAAACAACAAAATTTATACCCTACACAATACGAAATGGTTACAAAGCAATAATATCAAGCAAAAACATAAAAATAAATTGTGATTTATACAAAGGCAAAAATCAAAATATGGGAATTGCAGATGAAATATTTATTTGGCAACCCAATACAACAAAAGTTATTGTAATAAAAACAAATGGTAAAGCATTAGATTCAGATGTAAAAACTAGAATACTTACGTCTTTTAAATTTATCTAAACATAAACCAAATATTACATCCATTTTTTTCGTTTAAAATAAATTAATAAACCAATAATTACTGCAAGCATTATGCCCCAAGTAAAATAATATCCATATTGAGTTTTAAGCTCGGGCATGTTTTCAAAGTTCATACCATAAACACCTGCAATAAATGTAACCGGAATAAAAATACTACTCATAATAGTTAACACTTTCATTACCTCATTCATTTTATTTGCATTTGTGCTTAAATAAATATCCATTATCCCACTTAACAAATCTCTATAGGTTTCAACTGTATCTATTATTCGGGTACAATGATCTTGTAAATCGCGCAAAAACAATTGCGTATTATCTGTAATATATGAACTTTCTGAACGAATAAGATTTGCAACTAAATCTCTTAAAGGCCAAACTTGTTTTCTTAAAAATATTATTTCACGTTTTAATTCGTACAATTCAATTAATGTGCTTTTTTTAGGCGAGTTCATTATTTCTTCTTCTAAAATTTCAACCTTATCTCCTATTTTTTCAATAGCATGAAAATAACAATCAACTACAGCATCCATTAACGAATAAAATAAATAATCTGCGCCTAACTTTCTAATTCTTCCTTTGCTATTTCTAACTCTATTTCTAACAATATCAAAGCCATCGCCACCATTTGGTTCTTGAAAAGAAATAACTGTGTTATCAAATAAAATCATGCTTAATTGTTCAGAATGAACTTCTTCATTATAAACAATCATTTTCATTATACTTAAAAGGTAATTATCATACTCTTCAAATTTTGGGCGTTGATCAACATTCACAATATCTTCTAACGTAAGCGAATGTAAATTGTAAAGTTTACCTATTTTTTCAATTAATTCTGTTTTATGAACCCCCTCAACGTTTATCCACTTTACCATATTTGGTTTAACATGAGATAAACAATCACTTAAATCGTAAAATTCTTCCTCAATATATTCTGTTTCGTTATACTCAATTAATGAAATTTTTATTCTTTCATTTTTTGCAACACCTGTATAATGTAAAGTTCCAGGAGGGGCACCAAATTTAAGTTTTCTACTCATAATTTTACGGGTTTTTATTTTCAATTATGGATTTATTTTCAATAACAACTACAATTTCTCCTTTTGGAGGTTTTTGAGTATAAAAATTAATTAATTCTGAAGGTGTACCTCTTTTAATTTCTTCAAAAACTTTTGTTAATTCTCTACAAACACAAACTTGTAAATCATCACTTAAAAATATTTTTATTTCTTCTAATAGCTTTATAAGTCTAAACGGAGATTCATAAAGTATAATTGTTTTATGATCTTCTTTTAATTGTTTAAGTTTAGTTTGTCTTCCTTTTTTTTGAGGTAAAAAACCATAAAAACTAAATTCGTTACAAGGAAAACCACTATTTACTAAAGCTGGAACAAAAGCAGTAGCACCAGGTAAACAACAAACTTCTATTTCATTTTTAATAACTTCTCTCACAAGTAAAAAACCGGGGTCGCTTATTGCAGGTGTACCTGCATCGCTTATTAATCCAATTGTTTTTCCGTTTTTTAATTCAGTTATTAGTTCTTCTAAAATTTTATGTTCGTTATGTTGGTGGTATGATTTTAAAGGCTTTTGAATATTTAAATGTTTAAGTAAAAAGCTACTAGTTCTTGTATCTTCAGCTAAAATTAAATCGCACTCATTTAAAATTTTAACTGCTCTTAAAGTAATATCGTCAAGATTTCCAATTGGAGTTGGTATAATATATAACTTACTCATTTTAAAAACAATATTTACTATTTTTGTTTAGTAATATTAACTAATTTGCTAAAGTTTTGTTTAAAGTATTTAAAATAGTTTTTACACTTTGCTTGTTAATTAATAGCATTTCATTAAAATCTAATTGCAATGTTGATTCGTTAATAAACCTAATTAATAATGCACCAAATGACTCGGTAAAATCTAAAAAACTAACAATTTTAGTATTTTATCAAATAAGGCAAGGTTTATATTCTGATGCAGAAAATAATATTAGAACATTATATAATTTAGCTAAAAAAAACAAATCAGAGAAAATTTATGCAGATTATTTTGGGTATAAAGGAATGCTTAACAGAGCTAAAGGCAATTTAGATTTAGCTTTACAATATTATAAAAAGGCTTTAATTATAGCAGAAAGAACAAAAGATTCTTTAAAAATTTCAATGTTTCATCATAACATAGGAAGTATTTATGTGCGGAAAGGGCATTTAGATTTAGGATTAAATTATTTAATAAAATCATCTATAATTAAAGACAAATTAGGTGAGAAAAAAAGATATGCTAATAGTTTAACAGAAATAGGTGAAATTTTTTTAAATCAACAAGACCCTGTTTGTTTAGAGTATTTTTTTAAAGCATTAAAATTAGAATTAGAAGTTAAAAATTACGCAGGTGCATCAATAGCTTTAAATGCTATTGCAGATTTTTACAACAACAAAACAAATGATAGTGCATTAAAATATTACAACCAATCCCTTATTATAAATAAAAAATCTTCTTATGGGCCTGCCTTATCCCATTCATTAATTAAATTAGGATTTTTACTTTTAAAAAGTAAACCTGAAAACAGTTTTGAAAATTTTAAAAAAGCTTTACATATCGAAGACTCTTTAAGGAACTACGAAGGTATATGTGAGTGTTACAATGGAATTGGAAATTATTACCTTTCAATAAATAATTTGACTGAAGCAAAAGAAAACTTTTTACTTCAATTAGAATATGCAAACAAAACAAATGTGTTAACCAAACAAAAAGAAGCTTATAAAAATTTATATAAAATATATGAACTTTTAAATCAAACCGAAAATGCTTTTAATTATTTAGTAGCTTATAATCAATTAAACGATAGTATCTTTAATGAAGGGATGACAAGAAAGCTACTTCAAAACGAAATGAATTATAAATTCAAACAACAAAAAGAAATTGAAGATATAAAAAATAAAGAAAAAGAAAATCTGTTAAAAATTGAAATTAATTTTCAGAAAAAGTTAAAGTATTTTTATTTAATTATTTTTTCAATTGTATTAATTTCAACTTTATTTATATCTAAAGCTTACTTAAATAAAAGAAAATCTAATTTAGAATTGGCTGAAAAAAACAACATAATTAATAAACAAAAACTTGAAGTAGAAGAACAAAAAGAACAACTTCAATTAAAACAAAAAGAAATTATAGACAGTATAACATACGCCAAACGTATTCAAGAAAGTTTATTACCAACTAGTAATTATATTCAAAAAAACTTAAAACATAAATAAAGATGAGCTTACAAGATAATTTTACACAATCAATTATTACAGGCTACAATAGCAGTAATGCAATTACATTAGGAGCAGGCATTTTAAACGGATCTCCAATTAAAGAAGCCCAAGTTAAAATTCCACTTAAAACATTAAACAGACATGGTTTAATTGCTGGCGCAACAGGTACAGGTAAAACAGTTACTATGCAAATAATAGCAGAAAGTATTTGTAGCGCAGGAATACCTGTATTGCTAATGGATTTAAAAGGTGATTTAAGTGGAATTTCTAAAACAGGCGCATTAAATGCTAAAATTGAAGAAAGGCATAATTTAATCGGAATTCCTTATGCTGCCAAAGGAACAACATCTGAATTAATGAGTATTAGCGGAGGTTCTGGAATAAAATTACGCGCTACAGTAAGTGAGTTTGGACCTGTTTTATTTAGTAAAATACTTGAATTAAACGAAACACAAAGCGGACTAGTAGCAATGCTTTTTAAATATGCAGATGACAAAGGCTTATTGCTATTAGATTTAAAAGATTTTAAAGCATTAATAAAATTTGCAAGTGAAGATGGAAAATCTGATTTACAGAAAGAATATGGAAATATTTCTACAGCAAGTTTAGGTACTATTTTAAGAAAAGTAGTTGAACTTGAAAGTCAAGGTGCTGAACAATTTTTTGGCGAAAAAAGTTTTGAAGTAAATGATTTATTACGAACAAACGAAAATGGCGAAGGCATTGCTTCAATAATAAGATTAACAGACATTCAAGATAAACCTAAATTATTTTCAACATTTATGTTAAGCTTATTGGCCGAAATATATTCTACTTTTCCTGAAGTTGGAGACATTGAAAAACCTAAATTATGTGTATTTATTGATGAAGCGCATTTAATTTTTAATGAAGCAAGTAAAGCACTGCTCGATCAAATAGAAAGTATTATAAAATTAATTAGAAGTAAAGGCGTTGGTGTATTTTTTATAACTCAAAACCCTTACGATGTTCCTGAATCTGTTTTAGCTCAATTGGGTTTAAAAGTGCAACATGCCTTAAGAGCTTTTACTGAAAAAGATAGAAAAGCAATTAAAAAAACTGCCGAAAATTATCCAATTTCAGAATTTTACAAAACAGATGAATTGCTTACCAGTTTAGGTATTGGCCAAGCATTAATTTCTGCACTAAACGAAAAAGGTATCCCTACTCCTTTAGCGGCAGTTCACTTAAAAGCTCCAAGTAGTAGAATTGGTGTAATTTCTCAAGATGAATTAAACGAAATTGTTTCGAAAAGTAAATTGTTAGATAAGTACAACCAAGTTGTAGATAGAGAAAGCGCTTACGAAATATTTAACAAACGTTTAGAAGAAAAAGCAAATAAAAGTGAAGAAGATGTTGAAACAGAAACACCAAAAACATCAAAATCAAAACCAGAAAAATCTATAATAGAAAAAGCAACCGAAAACACAATGGTAAGGCAAGTTGGACGAACAATTTTTAAAGAATTAACTCGAGGTTTATTAGGCGCTTTAGGAGTTGGAGGCAAAAAGAAAAAAGGTTGGTTTTAATAACTTTGAAATTATTATTTGAGTATAATTTGTTAAAGTTATTTTATAACAAAATTAATTAAGTAAATTTGCAACAACATTTATGCTTAACAAAAAAATAGTTTTATCTATAATACTTTTTGTAATTGCCTCTAACATTGATTTAACAGCGCAATGCGCAATGTGTAAAGCCGCTGCAGAAAGTTCGTTAAAATCAGACTCGAGAGCAATTGCACGAGGTTTAAATTCAGGCATTTTGTATTTAATGACAATACCCTATATTTTGTTAGCTTTTATATTTAAAAATCAAATAAAAACGCTTTTACAAATTTGGTTTAAAAAGAAAAAAACAACATCTTAGTTTTTCTTAATTTTCATTTTATTTATTTAACGTATTAAACTATAAGTTTAAATGATTTATATCAGTGTATGTCGAAAAACACACGTTCTATAAGTTTGATTTTCAAACATTTATTGTTAGTAATTAAAAACATAGGCTTTACTTTTAAAACAAAAAACTCATTAAAAAGTTTTATATTTGCAACCTAACTATGGAAGCTAAAAAAATTCTACGATTCAACAACTCAAATAGGCAATTTTACTCTGAACTTAAAAAACGTGTAGATGCATATTTTAAAGATAATAACATAAGTAAAACTGGTAACCTAAACATGTATCTTAAAACTGCGTTTATGATATCAATGTATTTTATCCCTTACTTTTTATTGTGTTTTAATGTGTTTGATAGTAAATGGGCTTGGTGGGGATTAGCTGCATTAATGGGTTTATCTATGGCCGGAATTGGTTTATGTGTAATGCACGATGCTTGCCATGGTTCATTCAGTAAAAACAAAACAATAAATACAATTTTTGGTTACACTATTAATATGCTTGGTGGCCATGCTACAAACTGGAAAATACAACACAATGTAATTCATCATACATTTACTAATGTGCACGAACACGATGAGGATATTGCTCCTCCAGGCTTTATGAGATTTGAACCACATTCAAAATTAAGATTCATACACCGTTTTCAATTTATTTATGCTTGGTTTTTTTATGGTATGATGACTATGATGTGGACATCAACAAAAGATTTTCGTCAAATTTTTAGATACAATAAAAACGGACATGTAAAAGCTGCAAACTCTACTTTATCTAAAGAGTTTTTTATAATTGCTTTATCAAAAGTTCTTTATTTCGCTTATATGATAATACCATTTTTTACAGTACCAAACATGACATTTTTAAACTGGGTTGTTGGATTTTTAACTGTACATTATGTTGCAGGTTTTGTTTTAGCTTGTATTTTTCAACCAGCGCATGTTGTTGCTGATACTGAATTTCCAATTGCAGCAGATGGTGTAAATTTAGAAAACGATTGGGCTGTTCATCAATTAAGAACAACAATGAATTTTGGTACTCGCGATAAAATTTTTAGTTGGTTAGTTGGAGGCTTAAATCATCAAGTAGAACATCATTTATTTCCAAATATTTGTCATATTCATTATAGCAAACTTTCTAAAATAGTAAAACAAACTGCGCAAGAATTTAATGTTCCATACCACGATAAAAAAACTTTTTTAGGCGCATTATGGAGTCATGAAAAAGTACTTTACAAATTTGGCAGAGCATAACTTTAAAATAGCCATAATTAACGGTCCTAACATTAATAGGGTAGGAACGCGTGAAAAAAACATTTATGGTGTTAAAAGTTTTGACGAATTTTATAAGGAATTAATTCAGAAATACAATACAATTTCTTTTAACCATTTCCAAAGTAATATAGAAGGAGAATTGGTTACTAAAATTCAGGAATTTGACGTAACATGCAATGGTATAATATTAAACGCAGCGGCATATACTCATACTTCTGTTGCAATAAGAGATGCAATTTCATCAGTTAGTATTCCAGTTATAGAAGTACATATAAGTAATATATTTGCCCGTGAAGAATTTAGGCACACGAGTTTAATTGCACCTGTTTGTAAAGGTTCAATATCAGGCTTTGGATTAAATAGTTACGATTTAGCAGTACAAGCTTTATATAATTATTAAATTATTTCTACTTTAAATTTTTAATCATTTTTATTGAAAACAAACCAATAATTAAAGAACAAACCGAAATTGCTATCCAAATAAATAGTTTAGATTCAAAAAATTGAGGTTGTTTATTTTTAACCTCAGAAACTATTTCTATTTTTTCAAAACTTGAAAATTTAAGTTCAGGATAAAATTGCGGGCTTCCATTAACAAAATTAGCAATGTCATAGTTTGGTAATTGTAAACTATCATTCCCACATTTTAAAAAGTATTGTTGATTTTGTGCTGCGTCAAAAATTAAAAAACGTGCTAATTGATTAGTTATTACACTATCAATTTGTAATGCTTCGTTATCTTCATTTTCAATATCTATATAAAGTTCATTTTTTTGAGTTTCAGGAATATCGATAATTAACGGCTCATTAGAATTTAAAGTAAAATTTTTAATGATTTGTTTTTGTTCTGTTTCTATTTGTTTAGCAACTTTTATTTTTTCTTTATAATAAATAGAAGCTTTACGCAAAAACAAATGAGGTTGCGAAATTTTAAAAACTAATTGCTGCACACTTTGATTACCCGAAATTGATAATTTTAGTGTAGTGATTTTTTGATTAGTTGATAATTGAAATGAATTTGCAACTTTGTTTAATTTACCAGATATTAAAGAATTTTTAAAATATCCGGCAGAATTAACCTTATAAGGCTCAGATGACCAATCGTCAATTAGCAACCTAAAATATTTATAATTGCTTAACGGAAAATATAAACATTTAAACTGGTTTGTGTATTGCTCGTTATAACTTAACGAAAGCGTTTGTAATTTACTAATACTGTACCATTGTTTTAAATCATCACTCCCTTCAATTGTACATAATTTTAATGCTTCAGAATTGTTTATGTTAAAAGCTATATTTGAAATTTTTTCTTTTGTTGGATTTTCAATTACAATTTCAGTATAATTTTTAAAATGGTTTTGCGAAACAATTGTGTATTTAATAAAATCATTTGCTGATTTTAAAATTGGTTCGCTTAAAATAACATAGGGTTTTTGGTTCCCTCCACTATCTACAACTCTTAAATCTTTATAATTTGAAAAACAATAATTTTGAACCAAAGGATTTAACTCAACTTTATAAAGACTAGATACACTAATTGTAGAAAGAGCAGATTTGTATTTAAACTGTTGTGCAACTACATTATTAATTAACACAACAATAATAAAACTAACTAAGCAAATAAGTTTAAACTTAGTTTTCAATTTTACTTTCGGTTTGTTCATTTTTATCATCTATAAGTAAATTTTTAATTTTTTGATACATAAATGAAATTATCAATAATAAAACACCAAGTATTACAAATGCAATTATTTTTCCTGCTTTAGATACATTGCTTATATCAAATGTAAATAGTTTAACCAACGTAATGCCTAATAATAATAAAGCTAAAATTCGTAAGATTTTTGCTTGTTTTTTCATTCCGATAAACAAGGTAACAAAAGCAATTAACCCCCACAAAATAGGGTAACCTACTTTATGCGAAAGTATTTTTATTTTATCAAACTCAATTTTTTTAGTTAAGTTCAAATTTAAATCATATACATTTTCAAGTGGTTGTACACTTAATTTTAAGGTGTGTAAAGTAAGTTCAATACTGCATAAATAAACTATACATGTAATTAATAAAATAGAATTTAAAATTTTCATGTTTGCAATGGGCGTATTTGACTCTGTTCTTACTTTATACATTTTAAATGCCATAAATGCAACACAAGCTAAACTAAAATAATGCATAATAAATCCAATGTACGAATGAATACCATTATATGTAAAAACTTTAATTTCAGCTAAAGGAAACCAAGCAAACAGCAATGCAAATAAACCAATATTAATATAATTTAAAATAAAGTTAATTAATTTAATTGCGTTTGAACTGTTTGATTTTACAAGCAAATTAAGCAAACTAAAAAATATTAAATGGTAAGAAAATGTAACTATACTGGTTGTGTATGCCGAATAAAAATAATTAGACGAATGATGAATTACCTCTAAAAAACCTGTTAAATACAACAAACAAACTGCCGAAATTTTTAAATAAATTCTGTAACCTTTTGGATTAAATACAATTCCTAAATATTTTAATTTTTCAGTTTCATTTTTAATTAATAAACTACTAATTATAAACGAAACACTTGATATTATTCCTGTAATAAAAGCTTTGTTTAAAATTATTTTTAATGATTCGGGTTTATAAGGTTCGTAATTATAATTGTTTCCAGAATATACCTGAATCCAATCCATAAACAAACTAAATAGCATTAATGTTGTTATTATAAATGAAGCAAACCTAAATATTACTATAGAAGATTTTTGAGCTAAATACAATAACAATAAGGCTTCTAAAGCCCAAAATAAAGTAATGTAATTACCGTTTAATTGAACTGGTATTGCAAGCGTTACAAAAGTTAAGGTTAAACCAAATAATAAATAAAGTAATTTTTTATCAGCTCCATTTAATTTAAATATTACAAATGCGCAAGTTAAATTTATAAGTGCCATTATTATGGTATAAACACCTTTCCACTCGGCATGGTAACTATTTAAAATTAACATACCACTTATATAAAACACAAAACTATTGGCAAGTAAAATCGAAAAATCTATTGCTTTAAATGGTAGTTTTTTTATTAAATTATTTATTAAATTCATTATAATAAATAACACATAAAATATCATTCCAAAAAATAGTGCGCCCTTGTATGGTGGATATGGTGCGCTTAAACAATCGGCTTTAAGCCAACCCACATAAATTATAATAGTAAATAAATATGATAAAATATTGATTAAATGCCACTTCCTAAAATAGGCCAATACAAGCATTCCTACATCTAAAATTAAAATGTAACTAAATAAAATTTTATAATTGCCCCCTCCTGTGCTTAACATAATTGGTGTAGCAAAACCTCCTATTAACGACAAAGCAGCTAATTCTATTTTATTGTAGAGTATTGATGTAAATACTGCAAATAGTGTAATTACAATCATTATAAGGAAAGCTACAGTTTGAGAAAAAATATGATACTCGTGAAACGCAATGCCAATTGTAAAATAAAAAACTGAAACGCCTCCTGCAATTAAAATAGAACTAAATGTTTTATATTTTTTTTGAAGTTTATGCGCTAATACAATTAAAATACCTCCACACAATAAACCAATACCAACTCGGGCTATTTCATTAATCCAATTTTCATCAATAGCTAGCTTTACAAAAAATGCTATACCCAAAACAAGTACGCCAATTCCAATTTTACTGGCTAAATTTTCGCCAACAAATTTTTCTAAATCAGGGTTATTTTTCTTGAAATTCGTAAACCAATTTTCTTTTTTAATTGGTGCAATTGTATTTGTTAGTTGTTGTTGTTGTTGTTGTTGTTCTGTTTTTGTTTCTGCAAAAGAAGTGTGTTCTGTTTTTTCTATAATTTTTTCTTCGGCAATAATTGGTTGTTCTTTTTCAACTGGTTTAATTTCCTCAATAACTTGTTTTGTAATTTCTTTTTCTTGATTAGATACGTTAGTTACAGTTGTATTTTTTTCTTCAAGCCGTTGTTGTAGTAACTTTATTCTTAAATTAAACTCATCTAACTTTGTTTGCAATAAGTTAATTTTAGACTTATTTTTAAATTGATAAACAATAATTAATGTTATAACAACTAACAGTAAAAAAATTTCCATTATAGTAAAGATAACAATTTACTAGTTTATAAAGTTTAAAAAAAACATAAAACTTAAAAGGAAAGTATTTTAAAAAATTTAATACTTATTACACCTAATAAACCACTTGTACAAATTCTTTATACACTTTTTTGGTGCCGTTGTTTTGGGTTACTTCTACAATGTAAAAATAAGTGCCGCTTGGTACAATGCCATTGCCTAATATTAAACCTTTGTGTGCTTTAGCATCCCAAGTTAACTCTATACTTAAAGGGTATTTACTGTTTGTTGCTGGTTTGGTGTTGCTTACACTATACAACTCGCTGCCCCAACGGTTAAATACAGTAAGTTTAGCACTTTGGGCATTGGGTACAATTACTTGCAGTTGCTCGTTTAAACCATCGCCATTGGGGCTTATGCCTTGTGGTAAAAGTAACTCACAATCATCTAAAGTAAGGTTAACGGTACTTTGTGTTATGCTGCTACACTCTTGCCGGCTTAAGGTATAAGTTATGTTACCAACAGCGTTTGCAAAGGGTTGCGCACAATTTAAACAGCTTAAGTTTTGGTAAGGTTGCCAGGTGTAAGTGCTATAAGCATTTGCATCATTAGTACCTAATTGCTGTTGCTCGTTTAAACAAAGGGTTTGGCTTGCACCTGCATTGGCTGTTGTTGTGGGAGTGTGTACAGTAATTGTAATGCTATCTTTACTTATATAGTTACACAATGTTTTAGTAACATAATATTTTGTTGTAACTGTTGGGTTAGCAATGGGGTTTGGGCAATTGGTGCAACTTAAACCATTTGGTGGCCACCAATTTATAGTACTGCTATCTTTAATATTATTACCAATTGTGTATGCAATACCATTACAAATTGCTGTATCTTTTTTAACTTTAATTGTGCCACTATAATAACCCATATCGTATAAGGATAAATCATCAATAAATAAATAAGAATATTCGGAATTGTTATTACTTTGTGGACTAGGGGTAAAATTAGTGGCTAAGGGTAAATATTTTTGATATTTCCCATCTTTAAAATTACCAATTGTTATAAATTTTTCGCCTCCTTTTGCAATAAAACAACCTCCAAAAGAATGCCAATTAACTGTATCTGAATTTAAAAACAAAGTTGTATCATTATTTATTTGAGGGGTAATACAATTTATAGTTGTATCATACCAAATTTGACTATTTGGATTAAAAATTCCAGTGTTTAGTTGGTAAGCTTCTTTCGAAAAATAAACTGATAATTGATTATTTATATATTTTGAAATTTCCGCGTTACTATAATATAGATTAAAATTGTAAACATGACTAGGATTAAGCGGATTAACTAATTTACCACCAAGCAATTCAAAATAAACTGAAAACTTAGAATAACCGGCCCAACTTGGAAAATAAAACATTCCAACACCTGAATAATAGTTTCCTTCATTGGCATATTGCAATCCAAAATCTGATTTTGGGATACTAACCAAACAATTAGAAAATATTGTGTTTGTTGTAGGCGAAAAAGTAGAAAAATATTCTGGTGTTCCGAATGAAATTATCCAATTTTTACATAAATTAAATTGACCTTGATTTGTAGGTATTTGTATAGTGTCTTCAAAACTTGGATTTACGATTAAATTTAATTGAGCAGTAGTAATTTTAAAAATTAAAAATAGGCTAAAAAAAATTAACCTATTTTTAAAATTTATTTGCTTTATTAAACTCACAAAACGAAAACTTAATGATTTATAATTAATTTATCTGCCTCTACTTTTATACCATTACTTAATATGTTGTAAAAATAAGTACCGGTTTTTAATTCTGTAACATTTAACTTTGTATCATTAGTTAATTTAGATTTTAAAATTAACTGCCCAAGTATATTGTAAATTTCTATAGTAGCATTATTTAATGTTGTTTTTATTTCAATTTCAGTATTAGCAGGATTAGGGTATAATTGTGTTTTTGTTACCATGTTTTCTACTTCTTTATCCTTTTCATTTAATACACTACCCAATCTACTGCCACTACCAGCTACACTAGGTAAATTAAACTCGCAGGGGTTAGTGTAATAAGTGCTATCGTTAAAATAACGCAATACGGCACGGGCTTGGTAAACGCTGGTACCATTTGTAAATGGGCACATTTGCGCTATGTTTTGTAAACTAGTAAATTGTGCAGGAGTAATGCTTGCCGGGTTAGTTAAGTAACTGTAGTAAATGGCATTAAAATTAATTTGGTTTTGCTCTACCGTGTTGGTTGCTATAGCACTTGTATTTTGACTTAACATCTGCGCTAAGTTTAAACTGTTAGTGGTAAGAGCATAATTGTAAATTAAACTATCTATTGTATAAAATTTACCCGTGTTGGCACTGGCATTGGCACTCATAAAACTGTTGTAATTGCTTAAACTGGCTGTATTAAAACTACCTTTTTTAAATAACTCAAAAATACTTTTACGCGCCATGGCGTTGGCGTTGGTGGTATTGGCACCAAAATTTAATAAACCATTTAAAAAAGGTGGCACCCCTGCACTTAAATTTTGTATAAATGCTAAAAATGTACTATTACATATTGGAAAACCAACCGAAGAGTTTGGGTTTGGAGTGCACGAGCTTGCAGGTGAAGATATTAAATTAACATTCGGGTAATAAATATTACCTGCACTAGCTGCACCTTGGTAATCTATTGTGCTACCTATACTACTAAACTGAGAGTAGGTATCGGCAAAACTAAAATCGCCAAACTCGTTATTGGCAGTAAGGTTACCTAAAGCTGTTGTAAAGGTAATGGGGCCAATGTTTGCAAATTGGTCTAACCAAATACCAAACTGGCAAGGGTTGCCAGGGTTGTTGTTTAAACTGTTATTGTAAACACGGCTTGGGCTTGGCCCTTGAAATTTTAAACTGGTACCCGAGTTAATAATGTTATTGCCACAAAATAAATTGTTTGCACTAATATCGGTTAAAATACCGTAATTGTTAAACGAGCTTAAGGCATTAGGTACTACGTTTAAGTTGTTGTTTAAAAACTCGCTGTAATCGGTATTTTGTAAGGCAATATTAGCATTAAATGCACTTGGAGGCGGTGGTATAATGTTTACATCGTTATCTACCACTTTTGCACCATACACATTTAAAAAACTAAAGCCATTTTGTTTACCATTTAAAGGGCTGTTTAACTTAATTTCGTAATAGGCTGCTGCGGGTTTATTAATTTCGTTTACATATACATAGTAATTAGCTTTAGGTTTAATAGTTGGTAAAGTAAATGTAGAGGTGTTGTTTTGAAAACTTAAGTTAATTCTTCGGTTATCAAAAGCATACAAATCGTAATTACATTGTGTAAAGTTATTATCACTTATTGTATTGTTATAAATAAAAGAACTTGCATAATTTATATTGTAAATATGGTTTGCATAATTAGTTACATAATTAAAGCTATTATTTGCAACAGTAAACGAGCTTTGGTTAGTTGCTAATACTCCATTGGTGCAAACGTGTACAGTATTTGTATAACGTGCAGGCACTGGCCCTGAGCCAGAGTAACCAAATACGGCTTTAGATTTTTCTAAATATGCTGAGGCTGTGGCAGGATTACTGCCATCACCATAAATATTTTGTATATGCGAATTTATAACTGCTAATTTACTACCAAGTGCGTAAACACCAAATCTTAAATTATCGTAAACACAACGGCGGTTGGCTTTAATTACAGGGCTTGCATGTGTATTACCCACACTAACACCGTTAGAAGTTGTTAAATCGTTAGCATTTACTAATAGCACGCCATACTGGCCTCTTATGGTATTGCTAATACCTAATACTGTTGAGCCTAATAAAAATGCAGTTGGGGTTGTACTTAAATCTAAAGTAGTTAAGCCACTCATGTATTGCCAAGGTGTTGTGCTTGTAAAATCATAAAGAGTGTTAGATAGTTGCCTGCTGGTTACAATATTACCGCTAAAGTTATATGCATTAAAATTACGACTTAAAACAAATACAGCACTTAGGTTTTTGTTAAACAGGGTATTGTTAACTAACAAACCGGGGTGCGCAATAGTGTTGGCAGGCACAAAAACAGCGTATTGAGCATCTTCTATAACAGAGTTTGTAATATTTAATACGTTAGTTGTAATTATGCCTTTCCAGTTTTTTTCGCAGGCACGCAAATAACATTTGTTTAATGTTGTATTACTTCCATTTTGGTTTATTTGAGCTGCTTCGGTAAAAATAAAATTACCATTGTTAAAGGTTAAATTATTGACATTAATAATTAACGAGCCTGTAACTGCAATCTTAGCATTGTTAATATTACTACCTGTAGGCACACTAATGCTTATACTGTTATACGTTCCGCCTGATGTTAACAATGCCCAAGGTGTAGCCCCAAAGGTAAAAGGAGGTACTAAAGTAACATTATTAAAATATAACCCATTGTTTTTAGGGAATTTGCAGCAGTTTTGAGGTTCTATAGTTATTTGAGCAGTTGGTCCAGGGCATGTTCCTGCATATGCCATTACAGAATATGTTGTTGATGAGGTTGGTGTAACAATTATTGAAAGACTATTAACACCTCCGGGTTGCCAAATATAATTATTTGCTCCTGTTGAATTTGCCGTTAATGTTGCGCTTTCTGTAATGCAAATGTTTGTAGGGTTAGCAATTATTGTTGTTGGTCCGGTTGGTGGGTTATTAATATTAATTAGTACAGTATTTGTACATACACAAGTATAATTTAATGAACTATTAGTATTATGAAAATAGACAAGTGAAGAATTATTAATTAAATTGTATGTACCAGCAGGTAACCCTGAATTAAAACAAATGTTGTTACTACTTGCTGTTATAGTAGATGCGTTAATTGGTATACCTCCACCAACTGGAACTGCCTGAACTATGTTAAGACCGCCAGCCAGAGTGTAATCTGATGAATAAGGGATTTGATTTGTTGTTCCAAAACAAAATGGCTGGTTAGCACAAAGCGGAGCAGGAACATTAATATTACATTGAAAAGGTTGTACATTTACAATTAATTTATTGCACGAACAAAATTCAACATCTTCAGGTGATGAATTTGGCGTTATTGAACTAGGATCGCAATTTATTAAAGTTGAAATTGTATATGTTGTTGCTCCTATAATGTTTAAGCTTAATGCTAGTGTGCCAGTAGGTGTAATTTGTGTAGTATATGTAGTACCTGCGACATTTGAAAAAATAACAATTGGAACATTGCCTGGTAGCCAAGTACCCGGATTACCAGAAGAAACAGGACTATATGAAATATAAATTACACCAAACGATTCTGAAGTATTACTACAACCTGTTGTGATATTTGCAATGCAATCAAAACTATTTGGCCATAAACTTGTATTTATAGGGGCGCCTGTAACGTTATCTTTTAAACATGCATGGTAATAATCATAATAATATGTATAATTTAATGGGTTGTAACTAATTAAATTAGGTGGAGAAATTGACCAACTGAATCCACAAAATTCTGGTGCTTTAAAAGTGATTGAAAAAAATGAAGGTTCATGGTTTATCGACTCTCTATAGATTTTAATTCTTAGCTTATTAGCTGGGTTTAACTGATTTAAAGATATGGTTAGAATTGAGTCTGATAAATCTGTTAAAGAATCTTTTGCTAACAGTATTCCTGTATTGCAAGGCTGCGTATAAACTTCTACTTTATAAATTTTATATAAAGAATTGTTACTGTTACTAACTAGTGTAAATTGTTCTACAGTTGAATTTGCAATAAATGTATACCAACTTACATTATTTGTTGTAGATAAATTAGTGTATGTGGCTGTTGATAAAGTAGGGCTATTTGCACAATCTGTAGAAGCTGTTTGAGCATTTAAACAAAATTTAAACCCTAAACAAAAAAAACAAAAAATTAATATAATTTTTTTCATAAAAATGTATTTGTTTTCAGGCTCAAAAAACAGTTTTAATTATTAAAATTAGGCGTGAACCTCTGCTGCACATTCTAATTATAACTGGCACCTGAGAGAGCCTTGCAAGATTAAAAGTAACAGACAAAAGAACACGCCGTGCGGCGTGTTGCTTTATACAGCCCTTCTGCTTGCAAAATTCTCAGGTTTTGTTATACAGAAGAACATTAAGCAACGCTTAATATTTTTATTTTATTAAATCAAATTTAAACTATTAATTGTACAAATGCAA
>JAIUNM010000026.1 GCA_020162035.1 Bacteroidota bacterium
AGAAAAATTAGAATTTAAAAACAACACTGCTACAATAACTACCAAAGAATTACCAAACGGAGTTTATACACTGCAAATTAAAACAGAATATGGAACCTTAAACAAAAAAATAGTAATTGAACGATGACAACGAACGGCCTCATAAAATTTAGCGTTATAAAATTAAGATTGATTTTAAGCGTAGGCTTGTGCGAAGGCGGGGCGTTGCATCTCGCGCAGCGCTTAGCACCGTCAGCAAAATTAAACTTAATTTTAGCAAAATTTTATGAAGTCTTGATTTACTGCCTGCTGCAGGCAGGTTTGTTTCTTTTGTATCAAGACAAAAGAAAAGCGAAACACCTTAGGTAAATTTAAAGTTATTGAGTGGAATTCCAAACAATAAGTGTCTAACTTTTTTGGGACAGTGTAATTTTAACGGCTTTTTTAATTTTTAGCTTTAAGTAAAATTGTAACACTAAAAGACAAATTGTAAATATTACACTTGAATATGAAATTATATCGCCAAATTTTACAAAAAATGTTTTTATTGTGTTTGAAGTTACACCTGTAACAATTACAGCATTTTTTTCATATTCTGTTGCATTTAAAACAGTACCAAATTCATCAATTTTAGCTGAAATACCTGTGTTTGCGCTTCTCATTATTTGTTTTCGTGTTTCAATAGCTCGCAATCTGGCATAATTTAAATGCTGTTTATATCCTGGAGTGTTACCCCACCAGCCATCATTTGTTATTATTGCTAAAATAGTTGCACCATTTTTTACATAACCAGTTACATAATCGCCGTAAACACTTTCATAACATATTACAGGAGCAATACTAACATTGTTATTACATATTAAATTACTTCTATCATTTTGTACACCTAAGCTACCAACAGTACCTTGTAAATTAATTGCTAATTTTTCTAAAGGTTTTAAAATTAAGGGGAATGGCATTTTTTCTACACCAGGAACTAATTTAGATTTATGGTAAACCTGAATACCTTTGGTATTAATTAATAATGCTGTATTAAACATGTCGTAATAAGCATTATTTCTTTCGTCAAACCTGGCTGTTAAACTTGCATCTAATTTAGAATTATAAAATTTATATGTGCTTGCTCCTGTTATAATATTTAATTGCGGAAAATATTTTAATAAACTGTCTTTAAACCATCTAATTTCTTCGTATGATTCGATATGTGTTTCATCCATATCATTAATCATAAATGTTTCTGGTAATAATAAATATTTTGTGTTTAAATTAATTTTTCCTCTTACTTGGCTTAACATATTTAAAAATTGTGTGTTAAATTCTGTGTAAAATTTTTCGTTGTATGGGTCTAAATTAGGCTGAACTATAACACATTCTTCTTTAGCAACAGTAGTATTTAAATTAGAAACTCTAATAAACAAAATAGCATAAGATAAAATTATTGGGATAATTATTAAACTTGCAAATTGTAATAATTGTTTAGAAAGAATTGAATTTATTTTATAATTTTTTAATAATTGAAAACAAAAAACATTTACACTTAATACCCATAAACTACCTCCACTTACGCCTGTTAATTCATACCATTGTATCCAATTAGTGTGATAAGCAAATACATTACCAAGTGTAAGCCATGTCCAACTAATATCCCAAAGCGTATGTATGTATTCCCAAGCTAAATAAATGGGTAAAAAAACCCAAACAGTATTTAATTTGTTTTTAATTGAATGATAAATTAAAAACACAAATGCCATAAGTAAACTATTTACAAAAAAAGCCATTAAAGCCCCACCAAACGAAGCATTTACAACCCACCAGGTTACAATTAAATTCCATATTAAAAATGTTATAAACGAATAAAAAAACAACTTCAATTTAATTCGTTTAATCTGAAGTTTATTTTGGGATAAATTTTCCTCAATTAACAATAAAGGAATAAATGCAAAAAAAGCAACAAAACTTAAATTAAAATACCAACTTAAACCAAGCAGTAAACCGCTTAAAATCGACAAAACTAAAAGTTGAAATCCCTTCATTTTACTGTTAAGTTTCTTTTAATTAAAACACTTATTCTAAAATACAATGTTAAAGCTACAAAAATTAAACTTATTAGTAACGCATACCAAATACCATAAACAGTTAAATTAAAAACGAAAGCAAAAATATACGCTAATGGTAGTGCTAAGAGCCAGTACCCCAATAATGTTATTACTGTAGGATATTTAAAATCCTCAACACCTCGTAATATTCCTATAAATACAACTTGTAAACCGTCAAATAATTGAAACATTGCCGCTATTATTAGAAGTTTTGATGTAATTAAAACGATTTCAATATTTTGAGTAAAACATAAAGGCAAATATTTATTAGCAAACACAAAAATTAAAGCACAAATTCCCATTCCTAATAAAATAACTTTTGTTGAAGAGTTTACTGTATTCTTAATTTGTAACCAATTTTTTTCTGCCATGTAATTACCTGTAACAATTGTTGATGCACTTGCAATTCCATTACCAAACATATAAGTAAATGCAGCTAAATGTAAAGCAATTCCATGCGCATCAATTACCTCTTTACCAAATGTACCTGCCATTAAGCCAGCTATTACAAAAGCTGCAACTTCAAAAGTAAATTGTGCTCCTGAATTTAAACCGTTTTTTAAAAGACGAATTAAATCTATATAATTTATTTTTACTTGTTTATATACATGTTTAATAGAATTAGTAAGTGGCGAATAAAATATGTAAATTAAAAATGATACACCCATAAATAAGCGTGCTATAAAAGAAGCCCAAGCTGAGCCCATATAACCAAGCTCAGGAAAAAAAGAAACACCATAAATTAAACAATAATTTAAAACAACGTTAATTAAATTTCCGGCAACACTTATATAAAGAGCAGGTAATGTAAGGCTTAATCCTTCGCAATATTGTTTACATGTAAAAAATATTGAAACTGGAATCATTGAAAAAATTAACACATTATAAAAAGGCTCTGCTAAAATTACCACTTCGTTAGGTTGTTGCATATAATTTAATAAACCCGACGAAAAATATAAAACAACAAAACTTAAAATTGAAACTATAAAATTTAAAACCAACGAATTTTTAAATAATGATGCTTTTTTTAAATCATTTTTCTCAAAATCTGCGCTCGAAACTAATGGTGTTAAAACATAACTTACACCAATAGCAAAAACCAAAACTAATGTGTATAAACTAGCAGCTAAAAGACCCGCGGCTTGATGTGTTGAACTAATTTGACCTAAAAAAATAGTATCTACCATATTGGTTAAAATATGTCCCATTTGTGTTAACATAACAGGCCATGCTAATTTTAGCAAATACTTTGGGCTACTATTTATTTGTAAAGTTGACAATTTAAAAAGTGCAAAGATAATTGTTTTTGTATCTTAGCAACTAATGAATATGATTGAAAAAATAATTAATGAGGTTTATTCAAATGGTTATAGCATAACGCCTGATTTTTTTTCAAAAGATGAAATTTCTTCATTAATAGATTCGTTTAACCAAAAAAAAGATAATATTAAAAAAGCATCTATTGGCAACAATAATTTAAAAACTATTAATACCGACATTCGATCGGATAAAATTGTATGGTTAGACAATAATGAAAATACTTTAGCGTTTTTTTTCGGTTTTATTAATGAATTAACAATTCAATTAAATAGAAAATGCTTTTTAGGACTTAATTCTAACGAATTTCATTTTGCTGTTTATAATAAAGGAGATTTTTATAAGAAACATAAAGATGCTTTTAATAATTCATCTGAAAGAAAAATTACAATTATTACTTATTTAAATGAAAATTGGGGAGATGAAGATGGAGGTGAATTAGTAATTTATTTGGATAATAAAACGCTTAAAATTGAGCCAAAAGCGGGCACAATAGTGATTTTTGAAAGTTTTATTGAACACGAAGTTTTAATTTGTAATAAAGATAGAGTAAGTTTAACGGGTTGGTTAAAATGCTCAAAAGACTTAACCTTATATTAAAAATTATTTAAAACATGAAAATAGTTTTAGCAACAGCTAATAAAAATAAAATTATAGAGCTAAAAAAATTATTGCCTTCATCTGTGCAATTAATTAGTTTAGCCGAAGTAGGAATTACTGAAGAAATACCTGAAACAGGCAGTACCTTAGAAGAAAATGCTTTTTTAAAAGCTAATTATGTTTTAAAAAAATTAAATGAGCAAAAGTTAAATTATGCTGTACTTTCTGATGATAGCGGACTTGAAGTAAAAGCTTTAAATGGCAAACCTGGTGTTAATAGCGCAATTTATGCTGGTTTACCAAAAAACGATCATTTAAATAATATTAAATTACTTACTGATTTAAAAAAATGTACAAAACGACAAGCAACATTTAAAACTGTATTATGTTTTATAAATCAAAAAACAGAATATTTTGAAGGTATTGTTAATGGAACAATTGCTTATGAACCAAAAGGAATTAATGGTTTTGGTTACGATCCATTGTTTATACCACAAGGTTACAGAAGTACTTTTGCTGAATTGAGCTTAGAAACAAAAAATAGTTTAAGCCATAGAGCCATTGCTGTTGCTAAATTTTTAAAAAGGTTAGGTAATTAGTCGATCCTCAAAAAATTATATTTTTTAATTTTTCGATATTTTTTTATGCCCTATTTTTTCAACAAGACTTGTAATGTCAATACTTATAGATTATCTGAGGGACGACTAATTAAAAAAAATTATTGTTAAACTTCTTTCAAAAGGAATCAAAAAAATTGTTTGTGAGTTTATAAAAACTATAAACTCACAAACACATAAATTAAATTTTATTTTTGAATTGGTTGCGGAACAACATTAGTTTGTTGTGCCATTGTTGCTAATGCTTGTTGTAGCATTGGCATTACTCTTCTAACCTCTTGATAATTTGGATTAATTTGTAAAGCACGTTCCCAACAAAATTTAGCTTGAGGAATACGACCAATATTAAAAAATGCACCACCCATATTGTACCAAGCTTCTGCATTATTTGGATCTAATATTGTGCCCATATTATAAAAATAAGCTGCGCTATCCATTCTGCCACGGTTAAAAGCTAAAGCACCTCTGTTTTTTAAATCGTTAGAGTAAACTGTATAGTAACTTCTTAAATATGGGTTATTAGGATAAAGACGCTCAGCATTTTTCCAATAGTATAAGGCTTCAAAATCTTTTTTCAATTTAAAATGTGCTAATCCTAAATTTAAATAACCATTAACATAGCGCGGATGTAATTCAATAGCATGTTTTAAGAAATCAATCCCTTTATAAAGAGCAGCTTCGCGTTTATTTTTTGTATTGTATTTTTTTAAATCATCATCTGTAATTTTTAAAGTTCCATTGTAATCGTTAAAAGGTTTGTTTTCTTGGCCTTGTAATGCCACGCCGGTTACTTCTTTTGTATCAGCCAAATCTACCCAACGTGCACCTGCATTACCTAAAACTAATACAGAGTGTGGCATTGTTTTTACATCTTTTAAAAATAATGTAACGTCATTTTTCCAATCTAAACTACGCTCCCAACACTTAAAGCCATAACCAACACCTATAATTAAAACCAATAATACTAACACAGCTCTTTTAACCGAAAATGATAATGCTTTAAGTTTATCAAATCCTTTTAAAATAAAATAAGCCATTGCAATACAAAAGCCAATGTTTGAATGGAAAATTAAACGCTCGCCCATTGTTGCACCTACATCCATTAAAACGTTACCAATTAATAATGCAAATAAAATGTAAGTAATAATACAGAATCCAATAATGTGACGTTTTATTGCTAAATGAATTCCATAAAACAACATGCCTATATGAATTAAAAACGATAAAATGAAATCCCAATCGGTAAAATGACGGTAATGAATTGTATTATATGAATAATCAGAAGATAAAGGATGAGGGAAAATTTGTAAAATTAAATACTTCATTAATACATAAGCCTTTGTACAAAAACGCTCTTGCTCATTAGCTAATAAATATGGGTTATTTAAAATTTCTGTATCTGGCACACCTGGTTTTAATTTAACAGCAACCAAACGCATTCCTAAATAAAATAACATTATAAACCCATACCAACTCATTAAGTTAATAAATTTATTTTCTTTCATTGTGCGGTTAATTCCAAGCATCATTATAACTACATATAAAAACGGGAATAACCAAAATGTTTTCGATTTTGCAGCCTCTGGGTTAGTACTTGTATCTATTTTATATTTTAAAAACAGCATTAATCCAGCACAAAAAACAAAACCACCTATAATTACTAAAATTGCAATTATATCTTTATCAAATTTAAATGCTTTGAGTTTTGTGTGTTTTTTATCAATGTAACCAAATGCGGCATAAGTACCGGCAATCCATATTATTAAACTGGCAAAACGAGTAATTAATTTGCTTCCATTTTCACTTCCTAATAAAGGGTTTACAATTCCTTTATGAATAAACGCAACTGCTATACCAATATAAACTGCTGCAAATATTTTTTTCATAAAAGTTGTATTCATGTAATTATCGTAAATAGATTGGTTGTCGTTAAATGTGTAAAGTGCTAATGGCACTAATATTAATAACATTATAGCGTACTCTTTAGATAACAAGGCTAATAAAAACATAACCGAAGCCAATACTAAATCCAGTACTTTTTTAGTTTCGATGTATTTAAAAGAATATAAAAAGGTTAATGAAACGAAAATGAGTGAGAAAATTTCGTCGCGCGATTTAACATTTGCAATGGCTTCGCTATGTATAGGGTGCATTGTAAATAGTAAGCCTGCTAAAAAAGCTAAATCTTGTTGATTACGAAAAAAATATCGAGCAAAAACTAAATATAAAAACACACAGCCTAAGGCGTAAGTCCAAATGTTATTAAAATGGCGCATTTTAGCTCCATAAACTTGGCAATCAACTTCGTTGTGTATTCCGTCAACATTTAAATCTTCTTCAGTTTGATTTACAAAGTCTTTGTTTAAATCCCAACAGTTGTAACACTCATTCCCTTCAGCCATACCATTATTGTTTTTATCAACAAAATCGTTGTATTCGTAATTTTTTTCGGGTCTTCCGCATGGCGAAGTGTAAGCAACCATATCTTTATCGAGTAACCCATTGCCATTTAAATCTTGCACTTGTTGATACAAACCAGTTCTGTAAGGATTAATAAATTCTTGTTCAATAGCAAAACTTACCACAGATAATGGGCGGTAACGACCACCGGCTAATTGATCTGTAGCACACATTCTTCGGTAAAAACTTTCGTAAGCATCTTTTGTTAAAATGCCACCAATACCAGCAACACCTTTTATAACATGGTCGTTTTGATGAATAATAATACCGTCATCTAAGGCGTACTCATTATCAATTGAACCTATATAAAAGCTAAATCCAACAATGGCAATAATTACCATTGCAATTTTTTGGTTTAAAAAACCAAAATACTTAAACTTTTCTGTTAGCTCAGGAAAAGTGGGTTGTTTAGCTGTTTTAGCGTCTTGTGTCATACTATAAATATCCTTTATTAAAAACTATGCAAAATACAAATTAAATACTTACAAAAAACGTCAATTTTCATAATTTTATTGCTTAAAATATCCTAAAATTAGTTATTTTGTAAACTTAGTTCTATTACAATTCAACTATTAAAAAATAATCGTTTTTTATTATTAGGTTTAATGCTATTAGTTGGCATTAATTGTGCTTATTTTATACAGCGAAAACCCATACAGTTAATTGCTAATCAAGCCACTGAACTTATACAAGAAGTTAATGATGATTTAACCGTTCAAAGCGAAACGCTGTTAAACTCTCCAAAAGATTTTATTTTTTCACCAAAACAAGATTATGCGCTTTATTTATTTAGAAACGATAGTCTAATAAAATGGTATGGTAATACAACTATTGGAGTTTATTTAGCATATCAAAATAAAGCTAATTCTGGTATAATACAACTTAATGGTGGGCATTATTTATTTAAAAAAATAAAACAAAAACAACTAACCGTTTTAAGTTTAATTTTAATAAAATCTAATTATTCTATTCAAAATAATTATGTAAAAAATGAATTTGTTAATTGGCTTCAAATACCAAACGATTTAAATTTTGTTTTTGAATTTAATACTCAAAATAATGTAAAATTTGATAATAAAATTGTTTTTTCTTTAAAGGGGCCTAACCATTACCATTGTAGCCTTACTTTCATAAATTGGATTACTATTTTGTATTTATTAAGTTTTATTTTAATACTTTTTCAATTACTCTATAACATTAATCGTAGTTATAAAATGCTTAATGTTTTATTGTTTTTTATTGTTTTAGCTGCTTTTAAGTTAATTAATTATTTAGATATTTTACCATTTATAAAACAAAGTAGTTTTTGCGATGTAAAAATATATAGCGATGCCAATAACATATTTAATTATTATTTGTTTGATGTGTTAACTAATGCTTTTAGTTTACTCTTATTAAGTGTATTATTTAGGTTTATTGTTAATCGACTAAGTTTAATTTTTAAGAGTATTTTTTTACTATCGTTACTTTCTTTAAATGTTATAGAATTAAATTATTTATTAAAAAGCTTAATTACCAACTCTACTTTATCCTTTGATTTTTTAAATATATTTTCTTTAAAAATAGAAGTATTAATAGCATTACTAAGCATAACACTAATTGGTATAAGTAACATCTACTTAATAAATTTAACAAGTAAACTAATTTTAAATAACAACACTAAACAAACTTTTGTTTTTGTTTTAATTGTTGCCATAACACCTTTAATAATTATGTTGGTAGCGCCAACTTCCAATTGGCATCAAACAATTTGGATAATACTACTTTTTGTTATTTCAATTAGTTTGCATTTATTAAAATACCAAAATACAATTATAAGTAATGGAATTTTACTTATTGTTTTAGGGTTAATCACTTCGGGTTACATAAACTTATATCTTAACAATGGCAAAAATAAAGAACTCGAATTAATTTCGTACCAATTAAGTGAAAGGCAAGATTTAAATTTGCCAATTGAGTTTAGCTTAATAGAATCGAAATTAATAAAAGATGAAAAATTAAATAATTTAATTAAAGTTTTACCTTCTAGCGATATTGCTGTACAACAATACATAAAACAAAATTTTTTTGGTGGGTATTTTAACAGGTACGATGTTGAATTAAGTATGTTTGATAAAGATTGTACACCTTTATTATCAGTATCTCAAGGCATTTTAACCAATGAAGGGTTTTTTGAAGATCAAATAAATTATCAATCGGATAGTACTCAAGCTGAAAACCTGTATTTTATTGAAAAATATAAGAAAAATGCTAGGTATATTGCAAGATTACTAATAGATGATTATAAATTATATATTTTACTTGAACCTAAACAATTTGAAGATTTAGGCAGTTTTCCTGATTTATTTCTAGACCAATCGCAACAAAGAAACAATAAACAAAAACAAATTAATTTTGCCATTTATCGCAATAAACAAAACACAAATAGATTAGGCGATTTTAATTACCCTTTTGTGCAGCCAGATTCTATTACACTTACAAAAAACAATCCCAATTATACACATTACTTTTTTTACCCAGAAGATTTAACTTGTGTTGTTATTAGCGAAAAAAAGAAAGGATGGGCCTATTTTTTTACTTACAATTCTTATACATTTATTTTTATTTCAATAATTTCGTTTGGTTTATATGTTTTGTTTAATTTAATTTTCAATAAACAATTTATTCAACCCTCATTAACAAGAAGAATACAAAGCATTATAATTTTGGTTGTGTTATTGGCTTTAGGCGCTGTAGGCATTACCTCAACTAAATTAGTTATTTCGCAATTTGAAAACGAAAACATAAAACAATTACAAGAAAAAGCAACTACAATTAATAATGAGTTACAAAATATTTATAAACCCGAAGAATTATTTACCGATGTGCAAAAAGAATTAGTAAATATAAAGTTAAAAGAATATGCCCATTTATTTAATACAGATGTAACATTATATAATGCAAGTGGCAATATGTTTAATACAAGTCAGCCAAGGTTATATGAACTTGGCTTAGCTTCTAACCTAATTAATTTTGAAGCAAATCAAACATTACAAAAAAATCAAAACTCAGGTATTTGTGTTAATGAAAAAGCAGGCACATTAAATTACTTATCTTATTACACGTCTATATACAACGCTAACAAACAAATTATTGGTTTTTTAAACTTGCCTTACTTTTCGAAACAAAACGAGTTAGAAAGTGAATTATCGGGGATAATTAGTACACTAATAAATGTTTATGTTATTTTGTTTGTTATAAGTATTTTATCAGGAATTATTTTAGCTGGTTACATTACTCGACCGTTAAGAATTATTCAACAACAAATTGCAAAATTAGCACTTGGTAAAAGTAACGAGCAAATAATTTGGGAAAGTAATGATGAGTTAGGTAAACTAGTTACAGAATATAATAGCATGTTATTAAAATTAGAAGAAAGTGCAAATTTATTGGCTCAAAGCGAAAGGGAAGATGCATGGCGCGAAATGGCTAAACAGGTGGCACATGAAATTAAAAACCCATTAACACCAATGAAATTAAATTTACAATATTTACAACATTTATTAAATGGGAATGAACCTGATTTTAAAGAACGTTTCACAAAAGCAAGTACATCAATTATCGAACAAATAGATGCTTTAGCAAACATAGCCACTGAATTTAGTAATTTTGCAAAACTACCATCAACTCAATTACAAAAAATTAATTTGATTGAAATTTTAAATTCCTCTCTTCTGCTTTTTCAACACGAAAATGTAATTAAACTTAATATTAATTTAAATTCAATTATTGTAAATGGAGATAAAGACCAAGCCTTGCGTGTGTTTAACAACATATTTAAAAATGCTAAACAAGCACTAATTGAAACTAAAAACCCTGAAATAGTTGTTAATTTGATTAACGAAACTGAAAATACAATAACAATAGAAATTTTCAACAACGGCCCTCAAATTGAATTAGAAGTTAGTAAAAAACTTTTTACACCTAATTTTACAACAAAAACTACAGGTAGTGGATTAGGCTTAGCAATGGTTAATAGCAGTATGCAAAGTTTTGGTGGCAAAGTATGGTTTCAAAATCAACCAAATGGTGTAAGTTTTTATTTATTATTTACAAAAGCTTAATTATTTTTGTAAAAAATTATGGATCGCGATTTTTTATTAGTTTTAATTTCTACACCAATTTATGCTATTGTTATTGGCGCAGAGTTTTTTTATTCGCACATAAAAAACAAAGGGTTATATAGCACCAAGGGCTTGTTCTCCAATATTTATTTAACCGCACTTAATATGGGTTTAGATTTATTAGTGCGCGTAATAGTTTTCAATATTCTTACCTTCTTTTATCAATATAAATTTTTTACGTTAGCTGCTACACCAATATTGTATTGGGTTGCACTTATACTTTGCGAAGATTTTTTATATTATTGGTTACATAGAATTGATCATTATTGTAGATTTTTTTGGGCAGCTCATGTTACCCACCATAGTAGCGAAGAGTTTAATTTAACTGTTGGTTTTAGATCTTCTGTTTTTCAACCATTATATAGGTTTATCTATTTTATTCCATTAGCTTTATTTGGTTTTGAAGCTATTGATATTGCTTTTGCATACAGTGCCACTCAAATATTCGGAATATTAGTTCATACACAAACCATAAAAAATTTAGGTTGGTTAGAGTACATATTTGTAACTCCTTCGCACCATAGAGTACACCATGGCAGTAACATAAAATACCTTGATAAAAACATGGGAATGTTACTAATAATTTGGGATAAACTATTTGGTACATTTCAAAAAGAATTAGATGAGGAGCCTGTAAAATATGGCTTAACTACAAATATTAATACCTATCACCCTTTAAAAATGGTTTTTCACGAATGGCAAAGTATTTTTAAGGATTTAAAACACAAAAAATGTAATTTGTTCCAAAAATTTGGCTATGTGTTTGGTCCACCAGGCTGGAGCCATGATGGGAGCACTAAAACAAGCAAACAATTAAGAAATGAAGTTCTAAATAAAAATTAATCTTTTTTAGTTTCACAACTTACTGCCCCCATTCTAACATTAATTTTTGGATCTTCTAATTTTTTATTTAATGAATCTTTAAATGAGTTATCATCTAGCTTTCTAACTTCACCTTTTGTAAATTCTTTTTCTTCAACAACAACATCGCCAGTTAAAATTACATTTTGTTTATTGTTTCCTAAGTTATTATTTTCTGGTTGAATAGTTTTGTTAAAAGTATCAAAGTTTGTATTTAAAATTTCTGTAGTATCGGTAGAAATTTCGCCAAGTATTTTTTCGTTATTGTGGTTTGAACAACTAAATAAAGTACTAAAAAACACTACTAAAATAGCCAATTTTACAGCTTTTTTAAACGATAAATTTAAAGGTAATAAATTAACATCAATGGTGTAAATTTTTTGTGGAGATAATTGCTCATTTTTAAATCTTCCGCATAATTTAGCGCCTGCATTATTATTTAAAATAGATTTAATTTCCTCAATAGATTTTTGGGTAAAATCAATAACCGTTTTTGCACATAAATTACAAAATTTGCCTTGTTCATTTTTAGTCATTTTTTCCCAATCTTCGTGGCAAGGTTTAGGAATACTTATGTTAATGCTTTTCATACTTTACTTTTTGATTAAGATGCGCACTTAAAACAAATTCCATAAAATAAATCGAAAATAAAATCAGAAATTGCTTAAACTTAATAAGTTGCGCTAAAACTCACATTTTTTCACTATCTTTATGGGCTAATTTTTAAAATTATGATTTCGGTTAATGCAGTAACAGTAAGCTTTGGTGGAACTAGTTTATTTGATAATATTTCTTTTTTAATAAATCCAAAAGACCGAATAGGTTTAGCAGGTAAAAATGGAGCAGGCAAAAGTACAATGCTAAAATTATTAGCTGGAGAACAAAGTGCAACTAAAGGTGAAATTTCTATACCTAAAGAATGTAAAATTGGTTATTTGCCACAAGACATGATACACCAACATGGCCGTACGGTTATGGAAGAAACTGCAACTGCTTTTGAAGAAATTCAAAAATTAGAAAATAAATTACACGACATTAATCATCAATTAGAAACCAGAACAGATTACGAAAGTGATGCTTACATGAAATTAATTGAAGACCAAACTGAAATTTACACAAGATTAGATGTTATAGGAGCTGGAAATAAAAATGAAGAAATTGAAAAAATTTTAAAAGGCTTAGGCTTTGAAAGAAAAGATTTTAACAGGCAAACGGCTGAATTTAGCGGGGGTTGGAGAATGAGGATAGAACTTGCAAAACTTTTATTACAAAAACCTGATATTTTATTATTAGATGAACCTACAAATCATTTAGATATTGAAGCAATTTTTTGGTTAGAAGAATTTATGGAAACCTATGCTGGTGCTGTTGTTTTAATTAGCCACGATAAAACATTTTTAGATACCGTTACTACAAGAACAATAGAAATTGTAAATCAAAAAACTTACGATTATAAAACAAATTACAGTAATTATTTAAAATTAAGAGCCGAAAGGATAGAACAACAAGAAAATGCTGCAAAAAATCAACAACGAATAATTAACCAATACGAAACTCTAATTGATAAAAATAGAGCTAAAGCTAGTAAAGCTGCGTTTGCCCAATCGTTAATTAAAAAGTTAGATAAAATGGAAATTGTAGAAGTTGATGATGTAGATAATACAAGTATTCAATTTCATTTTCCACCACCAGCACATAGTGGTAAAATAGTTTTAACATCCGAAGGAGCTGGTAAAGTGTACGGAGAAAAACGAATTTTTAAAGATGCTAATTTTATAATTACTAAAGGCGAAAAAATAGGATTAGTTGGCCGAAATGGGGAAGGTAAAAGTACTATGATGAAAATGATTGCGAAAAAAGTTGATTTTGAGGGTACTTTACAACTTGGACATAGTGTTTTAATGGGGTATTTTGAGCAAGACCAAGAAGAAAAATTAGACCCTAAAAAAACAGTATTTGAAACAATAGATGAAGCTGCAGTAGGCGAAGTTAGGAAACAAGTAAGAGGATTACTTGGTTCATTTTTATTTAGAGGCGATGATATAGATAAAAAAGTTCAAGTGTTAAGTGGGGGCGAAAGAGGACGATTAGCCTTATGTAAATTATTATTAGAACCTTATAATTTATTGTTGTTAGATGAACCTACAAATCACTTAGACATTAGAAGTAAAGATATTTTAAAACGCGCATTAATTGATTATGAAGGAACGGTTATAATGGTAAGCCACGATCGTGATTTTATGAAAGGAATTTGTAATCGATTATTTGAATTTAGAGATGGCAATGTTAAAGAACATTTATGTGACATTGAAGAATTTATGCAAATTAGAAAAGTTGAGCGTTTAAATGAATTAGATTTAGATAAAAAACAAGTAAAAGAAAATAAACAAACAACTGTTTTAAATGTAGATTTAAACAAAGAAAAAGAAGCTGAACAAAAACAAATTAAAAATCAAATTAAAAAAGTTGAAGAATTAATTTCAAACTTAGAATCAGAAATTAAAAAAGCCGATGAACAATTAGCAAATCCAAATGAATACGAAAAACTGGTAAATAACACTAATTTTTTTAATCAATATAACGATTTAAAGAAAAAATTAGAAGTTGAGCTCTCTAAATGGGAGGAGTTAAATGATAAACTTTAAAAAATTTTGCTTTTATTGGCTAACAATTAATGTTAAGAAGTTACATTTTACTTAAAATGTGATAAATTAAAGTTAATTTTGTTGTATGAGAGATATTATTTGGACAGTAATTATTGTTTGGTTAATCTATAAATTAATTACAATTTTTAAATCGGTTGAAAATAATAAACAAAAAGTTTATTCATCTCAAAACAATACTTCAGCTACTCAAAATCCATACAAAAAAAACTCAAATGCAAATGCAATAAAAAAAGGAGTTGATAAAGAAGGGGATTACGTTGATTATGAAGAAATAAAATAATAGTGAACGAAGAGGGTAAAATACATCAACAAAAAAAAATTCAAGAAGTAAAATTGAATGCCTTACTTGAAGTTACTAAAGCAATTAACAACAACAAATCAACATCAGAACTCTTATCTCTTTACCAATCTATTTTAGAAGAAAGATTAGGGGTAGGGAAATTAATATTATTTATAAATGATAACGATTGGCACTGTTTATTAAAATATGGCATAGATAATAATTTTAATACGATTGCTTTTGATACTGAGTTACTCGAAATAAAAGAGATTGAAACTATTACATTTTCTAAAGGAAATTTAAGTAATAACTTTGAAATTGTAATTCCGGTTTATCACAAAACAATTCCTTTAGCTTATGTTTTATTAGGAGATGTAAATCAAGAAAAACTGGAACTTAGTGCTGCAATAAAACACCTACCTTTTGTACAAACTTTAACTAACATAATTGTAGTTGCTATCGAAAATAAAAAACTTTATAAAGAAAGCATTTTACGAGCGCAAATTAATAAAGAACTTGAACTTGCTAAAAGTATGCAAGCTTTACTTTTTCCGGAAAATTTACCAAATAATGAAATTTTACAAGTTTCGGCAAAATACTTGCCGCATCAACATGTAGGAGGAGATTATTATGATTTTTTAAAATTAAATAACCATGAATATATTTTTTGTATTGCCGATGTAAGCGGTAAAGGAGTTGCGGCTGCATTGTTAATGAGCAATGTACAAGCTACATTACACAGCTTAATAAATTACACCCACAATTTAAAAGATATAGTTTTAGAAATAAACAAACGCGTATTTAACAATGCTAAAAACGAAAAATTTTTGTCTTTTTTTATTGGTAAATTAAATACTAAAAGCCAACAGTTAACATATATAAATGCAGGACACAACCCCCCTATTCTATTTTACGAAAACAAATTTTTAGAATTAATAAATGGTACAACTTTGCTTGGGCTAACAGAAAATTTACAAAATATTAATGTTGAAATTTTTAATTACACATCTGAATTTACTTTATTATGCTACACAGATGGTTTAACAGATACAGTTAATGCAATTAATGAATCAATTTCTATTGAACAAGTAAAAGAAATTGTAAAAAATAATATAAAATCAAAGCCTGATTTTATAAATCAGGCTTTATTATTTTTTATAGAAGAGTTTAAAGGGGAGATTGATTTCCCCGATGATATTGCCCTATTAACCATTAAAATTAATGATTTAGGGTTTTAAACTATTTAGGAACTCCTTTTTCGTTTACTGCCATTCTTGTTTTGCGTTTTGTTGGTGTTGCAGTTCCTTCGTTTGTGTTAGAAGTTGCCGCAGGTGCATTTGAAACTTCACTTTTAGAATCTCCAGTAGTTTTTGTTTCGCTACTTTCATGTTTTGTGCTTGTAGAAGAAGAGCTAGTTTGTTTTTTAGGTGCTTCTTTTGGAGCAGTTGTATGATCTTGAGCAGATACAGTTAATTGTGCAGCTATAATTAAAGCGGCTGAATAAATAATTTTTTTCATAATTAAAATTTTGTAATGTAAAGATAAAACAATTTGTTTATCATATATGTACTTTAACTATTTTTTAGTATTCTTGATAAAAGCCAGCTTTATCCTTTCTCCTACTTTTGGCTCATAATTTTGGCTAAACCCATTTAAGTCTCGTGTTTTTTGCTCATTTTGTTCATAAAACTCGGTAATTTCAGCCAAAGTTTCATTAGCAGCAACTGTGTGGTATATTATGTTTAATGTATCTGTTAAAATATTTGGAGAAATATCTTTGTTTTCTAAAGGCTCTCCATCTTCACCAATTAAGTCTCTAATATATTCACTATAATCTGCTTTTAAATTAACAGGTATTCTAATTTGATATACTTTTTTATTAGGATTAGGTAATTCATTTTTAAGTATCCAAGGGTTAAATATTTTAAAAGTTGTAAAAGGACAATTTATTTTTTTTGCAAATGCTTTTAAATCGTGTATCGAGCTATCAATTTTTAATGTTTTAAACTTATAATTTGTTTTGTATTTAATGTGTCTTTTTTTAATTCCTAAATTTTGAGGCGATTCTATTAATGTTTTATATGCAAGTACTTTATATATAAATTTTTTAGTTTCAGTATTTAAGTTTAAATCGTAATAATTATTTACTTGTTGTTTTTTTATTGCATTTGATATTCCGCCTATTCCTCTATTGTATGCAGCTGCGGCTAATGTCCAATTATTAAATTCTTTATGCGCATCTATAAAATGTAAACATGCGGCTTCGGTTGATTTTATAACATCTAATCTTTCATCTACATATTCATTAATTTCTAAATTATAATTTTGCGCTGAGTTTTCTACCAATTGCCAAAAGCCAGTTGCCCCCATTGAAGATTTAACATTAGAGAGTTGACTTTCTACAATTGCAATGTATTTAATATCTGGGGGTAAATTGTATTTTTTTATAATTGGCTCAATTACTCCAAACCATCTTTTTACTTTTCCATAAATTATTTCAGAATTGTTTTTCCATTTGCTAGTATTTGTTAATGATTCTTCTAATCTCTTTTTAATTTCTAAATTATCCTTTGGAATGGGTTCGCCACAAAAGTTTAAATTTTTAGGAATACTAATTCCTATAACTACACCGTTATTATTTATATAAGTTATTTCATTTTTTTCTGGATTAACAAAAAAAACTCTAAACCATATATAAATTAAAAAAACACAAAGTAATGCAACAAAAAAAAAGATTGTGATTTTGGTATTTTGCAATTTGTAAAATATAAAACTATTTTTCAGACTTTTTTATAATTGTATTTAAGTACAAAGTTACAAAAACTACTAAAACATAAACTATTGCAAAATACAACAATATTATATTAAAATGGAAAACCATTTGGTAAGCAAAAACGCAAGCAACAACAGTTGTTATTAAGAAAAGTATAAAAATTCGTTTTTCGGTTATTCCTTTATAAAATAAATGGTGTGTTGTATGGTCTTTACCCCCAACAAAAGGCGACTTTCCTTGCTTTATTCTATTAATAATTACCGTTATTGTGTCTGTTAAAGGAATACAAAATACTAATGCAATTAATAAACTGTTAAAAAAAACAGGATTAATTAAAGTGGTAACATTTTCATTATTCCAAAACAAATTAATACTTGTATAACCCAAAAACAAACCTAAAAATTGACTTCCTGTATCGCCCATAAACATTTTAGAAGGATGAAAATTAAACAATAAAAAACCAATTAAAGTAGCCAAAACACAAATATTTAAAAAACATAAAATCGAATTTGTTTCACCGCTTCTAACTGAAAAAATTATTGCAAATGAACAAATTACACAACTAATAATTGTACTTATTCCATCCATATTATCTAACATATTTATTGAGTTCATTAATGTTACAACCCATAATATGGTTAAGCCAATATTTAAAAAAACATTTTCAAAAATTAAAATTCCATTGCCAGATAAAACTAAAATTAGTCCGCAAATAATTTGGGTTATTAATTTTACTAAGGGTTGTGTATTAAAAGCATCGTCTGCCAAGCCCATAAGAAAAGCGAGCGTTATAGAAATAAATATTCCTATTAATTGAATGTGCTTACCTAAAATTTGAATAGGCGATAGAGAAATTAAAATTAATGCAAATAAAAAAATTATAAAAAAACTTATTCCACCTAATGAAGGTTTAATTGTAGGGCTCCATCTCACTTGATTAACATCTTTACCTCTTACGCCAAGTGTTTGAGCAAATTTTAATAAAATAAAGTTAATAATAACAGAAAACGCAAAACATCCTATAAAAATTATTGTTAAGTATATTGCAAAATTTGAAATCACTCAAACAAAGTAATAAAATTTTTAAACGATTTACCTTTTAAATCTTTATCTGATAAAATTGGCTTTTCAATTTTCCAATCTATGTTTAAATCTTTATCATTCCATATTATACAATCTTCGCTTGCTTTATCATAAACATTTGTGCATTTATACGAAAAAATAGTTTCGTCTTTTAATGTTACAAAACCATGCGCAAATCCTTCGGGGATATACATCATTGTTTTATTTTCTTCATTTAATTCAATGCCAAACCATTTTCCATAGGTAGAAGAATTTTTCCTTATATCAACTGCAACATCATAAACAGCGCCTTTAATTACACGCACCAATTTACCTTGCGCAAAAGGATTATTTTGAAAATGCAAACCTCTTAAAACGCCTTTGCTAGATAAAGATTGATTATCTTGAACAAAATTTAAATTTAAACCTATTTTTTCAAAAGCTGATTTACTATAACTTTCAAAAAAATATCCTCTATCATCAGCAAATACTTTTGGTTGAAGTACAACTAAGTTTTTTATTGGGGTATTAATTAATTCCATGTTTAATCTGTGTAATATCCGGTTCCGTAGCCATAACCGTAGCCATAACCATAATTATAACCATAATTTCTTTTATTAATTTCAGCATCGTTTAACACAATAGATAATTTTGAAATTTTATTTTCATTTTTTAATTTATCTAAAATGTGAGCAAATTGTTTTTTAGAATATCCTGCTCTAAAAACATAAATTGGATAATTCGCTTTTTGAATTGCAGTAATACCATCGGTTACTAAACCAACTGGCGCATTATCAATTACAATGTAATCGTAAATTTTATGTAAATCTGCTAGCACTTCGTCTAGTTTTTTTCCAATTATTAGTTCCGATGGGTTTGGTGGTGTAGGCCCTGCAGTAATAAATTCAAGGTTTTCTAAAGTTGTTTTATGAATACATTCATTTATAGCACTCATGTTAGTTAAAATAGTACTCATTCCAACATTGTTAGTTACACCAAAACCTATATGAACTTTTGGCTTACGCATATCTAAATCTAACAATATTACTTTTTTTCCTGTAAATGCTATAATCCCTGCAATGTTAAGTGCTATAAACGTTTTACCTTCGCCACTAATTGATGAAGTAACTGCAATTATTTTTTTATCTTCGGTGTTATCAATAAAACTTAAATTACTTCTAATTGCTCTAAATGCCTCGCTAATTATAGATTTTGGGTTTTTATCAACAACTAATTGCGATACTGGAATTTCTTTATTGTATTTAGGAACTATACCCAATAAGCCAACATCAGTATTTAACGAACTCGTAATATCTTTTAAATTGTAAATTTTGTCGTGTAAAATGTATCTAATAAATACTAAACAAATAGATAAGAACAAAGCCAAAATAAAACTAATTACAATCGAATTTTTCTTTATTGGTGATATAATATTGCCTTGTTGCACTGCACGTTCTAAAATTATATTTTTAGTTACATATCCTGCTTTTGAAATTGAAAATTCTGTTTTCTTTTCTAACAATAATGTGTAATATTTTTCGCTAATAGAATAAATTCTATTTAATCTAGAAAGTTCAATTTCGTCTTCTGGCTTTTGAAACATTTCGTCTTTAAACGCAGATGTTTTTTCTAACAAACTTTTATATTTTGTTCTGTACTTTTGTTTAACTGCATCTAAACTTTGAATTAATAGTTTTTTTTGATTTTCTATTTGATAATTTACTTGTTTAATAGATTCTGAATTAGTTGTTACTTTATACAACATATTTTCTTTGTCCATTAACAGTTTTTGAATATTTGTAACTGATTCTTTTATTAGATTTTCGTATTCGGTACCGGATATTAATGAAATTAGTTGATAACTATCGATGCTTTTATTTGCAGCAATAATTTCTTGAATATCTGAAATAATTTTTTCTTCAATTTCTATTTGTAACATTTGATCTTCTATGTTACTATATCTAATTAGTTTTGGGTTTAAAAAGTTGCTGTTTTCATTTACTTTAAAGTTTTTTTCTCTTTTAAACGTTTGGAGATCTGTTTCTGTTTTCTTTAAATCATTATAAACAGATGTTAATTGATTATCTATAAATTCAATTATTTTTTTTGAGCTTTCGCTTTTTCTTTCTACATCGTAACTTAAAAACTCTTCAGCAATAGCATTTACAACTTCGGTTGTTTTTTTAGGGTTATTATCTGTAAATCTTATTAAAATTGTTTTAGCTAAATCATTTAATAATCTTACATCTAATTTTTGTTGTACCATGTTTGTAACTTCATCAATATTATAAACTTGAAAATACATGGCTTTATTTTCTTTAATGCTCGAATAATTTTCGGCAAAAGTATAATTATCATTTAGGTAAACATTTATGTCAAATTCAGGGGTTTTTACCCATTCATTTACATTAAATTTTATTTTATTTCCATTATTATTTAAATACCCACTTTTTAAATTATCAGCAAATTCAACAATTACTTTATCAAGTACTTTTGATTTATTTTTTAAATTAATTTTTACAAAAAAAGGAGATTGTGTGTACAACTCATTATTTTTAATTCTTCCTTCTGCAAAATAACCTACCTCTAAACCTAATTTTTGAACAATTCGTTTTAAAAATATTTTAGATTTTATTTGTTCTACAGCTTCGGCAATTATATTTTGATTTTCGCTAACGCCATTTATTTTTAATAATTGATTAGCTGTATTTTGTTCGTTAATTTGAATTATAGTTTTTGATTCGTAAACACGTTGGCTGTATCTTAAATAAAAAAAACATCCAACAAAAATTACAACAAAAAATAAAGCAATAATGTACTTACTTTTATTAGCTAAAAAAGTAATTAAACTAATATCAAAATTACTACTTAACTTATCGTTAATAGTTTTAAATTGATTTATGCTTTGGCTTGATGCTGTATTTTCTATCATCGTTTACTAAAATAATAAAACTGATAAATTAATAAAACTGAAGTAATAATTGTTACCAATGGGCCTAACTCTGTACTTAATGTTTTTAGTGGCCTGTACCTTGGCTCAACGTAAATAATATCGTTTGCTTGTACAATAGATTTACCTTCTTTTACGCCTTCTATCCTCGATAAATCGAACAAATATACCAATGGTTTTTTTGTAGGGGTAGGATTATCTCTAATTAATTTTACTTTATATGCTTTACCATCTTCAGGAATACCACCAGCTTGAGCTATTGCTTCCATTAAACTGGTATTATTATTAGTTAAATTAATAACCCTTGCAGTTCCATTATTTCCCGGAAAAATAATTACTCTCTTATTTGTTAGTTTTATTGTTACATAAGGATTAACGTATTGTTTCGAGAATTTTTCTTCTAAAAGTAACTCAGCTTCGCGTATTGTTAATCCTGCTATTTTAACTTGACCAATTAACGGCACTTTTATAAAGCCATCTGATTGAACAATTGTTTCAATAAAAAAAGTTAAATTATTATTTCCACTTGAAGCGCTTGACGATAAATTAATTAGCATAAAACCATCGTTTGTTAGTACTTTGTAGGCTATGGCATCGTTTGGAGCTAATTTATAATCTAAAATAGCAACAGAATCAGCTAATTTATCGTACTCGTAATTTTTAGGTGTTTTAAGCATTTGGTTAGACTTAAATACCTTACATGCACTAAATACAAAAACAAAAAGCGGAATAAAAAGAAGTTTTTTCATGGTTAATCTATACAAATATATGATTTTTAGGTGATTTTTTTAACAATAATCTATCAATTAGACGAAGGATATGCAATGCGCGCATGGTAAATATTTAACAAACGCTTTTTAAATATTTTTTTAATTGTAGTTATATCTTTAAACGTAACATCGGCGTTTATTAATTGATTTTGTTTTATTTTATAATCAATTATATTATCTACCAATTCGCTAATTGAAACAGCATCATAATGATTTAAAGAACGAGAGGCGGCCTCTACTCCATCTGCAAGCATTAAAACAGCCGTTTCTTTACTAAAAGGAATTGGCCCTTTATATTTAAATTCCGTTTCATCAACAACTAAAGTATTGTTTTGTTTTTGATATAATTGTAAAAAATAACCAACAGAAGTTGTGCCATGATGCGTTCTTATAAAATCTATTATCGATTCGGGTAAATTATGCTTTTTAGCCATTTCAATTCCATCTATAACATGATTAATAATAATTTTAGCACTTTCTAAAGGTTGCATTTCTAAATGGGGGCTATATGAATTTCCAACATTTTCAGTAAAAAAATGAGGGTTGTTAATTTTACCAATATCATGGTACAAAGCTCCCGTTCTAACTAATAAAGTATTTCCACCAATATAATAAATGGCTTCTTCGGCTAAATTTGCTACTTGCAAACTGTGTTGAAATGTGCCCGGAACATCTTGCGATAATTGCCTTAACAAAGGCTGACTTAAATCGCAAAGTTCTAATAACTTAAAATCGGAAATAAACCCAAATAATTTTTCGCACAATAAAATTAATGGGTAAGCCAATAATATCAAAACTGTACTTATTAAAAATGGCAAATACGAGCTTTTTAATAAAATAAGCTCAACATTACCAAAACCTAGGTTATATAAAATAAATAATACCGAATATATGATTAAACTAATTACAGCAGCATTAATTAATTGTTGGCGTTTACGCATTTCAGCTACAACAAACAGGGTTGAAATGCCAGTTAACAGTTGCAGTAAAACAAACTGAAATTTATCTGATATAAAAAAACAACACATTAATACACTTATTAATAGTGTAAATAGCGCTGTTCTACCATCAAAAAAAACTCTTACCAAAATAGGAATTAGCATAAATGGAAACGAATAAATTAATAACCCATATTTTGTAATAAATGCTAATGCTAATACACAAATTACGGGAATAATTAATAAAAAAATAATTTGTTGGTTATTTCCAAAAATTGGTTTACGAAAATAATAAAGATAACCCATTAATATTATTAAAATAAATATTACCAAAACTAATTGTGATGTAAATTTAATTAGTGTATTTGGCGAAGTTTTTGATTGTTGATTTATATATCTATTAATTAAAAACTTTGTGTTTTTAGTTAACTTTTCATTTTGTTTTATTAAACAAGTACCCTTTCTATAAACGAATTTATATAATGAAACCGAATTTAATTTTTCATCTAAAAAGTGCTGGGTAAGCGTATTGTTTTTATAATAAATAATACTTAAATAATTAAGAAATAAAGTTTTATCATCAACTGAATTTATTTTATCAGATGCGTATTCTATTGCTGATTGTATGGTAAAATAATTATTATAAACTAATTGTTTGGCGTAAACACCATCATACAATAATAGTGGTTTTGTTAGGTCATTTGGTTCAACACTTTCAATAATTCCTATTTTATAAATTGAATCTAAAATTGGTTTAATTATTCGATATGATGAATTATTTTCAGTTTTTAATTTTTCAAATTCTTGAAGCTTTAGCGTTAATTCATTTTTATTTTCTTGAAAGTAAATTGGTGCTTGCGTAATTAATTCTGATTTTTCATCATCAATTTCTTTTTTAGTTTTAGATATTAATAAATCTTCTTCTAAAATTAAATCTGGGTATGTCCAAATGGCTTCAAACTCAGTTAACTCATGATAATTTACAGCTTTTTTTGGTAAAAAAAATGTTATTACTAACGAAAAAATAAATACAACAATTAGTTTAAAAACAAAGTTGTGCTTATTTCTTATAAAAGATAAAATAGACATTTTTTTAATTTCTAATTGTTATTTGTTGCAAAAAAGCCAAATACACAGGGCTGTTTGTTAAAGTTAATTTTTGAGTGTGTTTTCCATTCAGAAATAGTTTTTGATTTTATAAAACAATTACTAGCTCCAATATTTAAACCAACAAATAAATTTGTTGAAGGGTTTAATGTTTGTAATAGGTTTTCAAACATTGTTTCGTTTCTATATGGTGTTTCTATAAAATAAACAGCTATACTATTTCTTTTGCTATTATTTTCTAATTCTTTTATTTTTTTGTTTTTCTCATCTTTATTTACAGGTAAATAACCAACAAACATAAAATTTTGTCCATTAAACCCACTTGCCATTATGCTTAATAAAATTGAACTTGGCCCCACTAAAGGAATAACTTCTACATTATTTTTATGAGCTAATTTAATTATTTCGCTTCCTGGGTCAGCAACACCAGGACAACCTGCATCACTTAATAAGCCCAAATTGTTCCCTTCTAAAATAGGTTTTAAAAAAGTTTTTAATTCATTTACATCGGTATGCTTATTTAACTCGAATAATTGAGCGTTTTGAATATTTGGGTAATTGTATTTTTTTAAATGTGCACGAGCCTCCTTTGCATTTTCAACAATAAAATAAATAAGTTGTTGAACAATTGTAAAATTATAATCGGGTAAATGAATGTTGTTTTGAGATTCAATAATATTTACCGGTATTAAATATAGTTTACCCTTATTCAAATTTCTAAAGTAATTTTACTTAACAAATATCTACTAATTATTTAAATGTTACTTTTGCTATTAATTCAGCTATTAACAATTGAGTTTTAACAAAATATTAGTTATTCAAACTGCTTTTATTGGCGATGCAATATTAGCTACAGCCTTATTAGAGCAGTTACATAAGGCATATCCAAATACTAAACTTTATTTTTTAGTAAGAAAAGGGAACGAAACTTTATTTGTTAATCATCCATTTTTAACTGAAATTTTAGTTTGGGATAAACAAAAAAACAAAATTAAAAACTTATTTAAACTATTATTAAATATTAGAAAACATAAGTTTGATATTGTAATTAATTGTCATCGTTTTGCAAGTTCAGGTGTGTTAGCTGGTTTTTCAAAATCAAAACACATTGCAGGTTTTAAAGAAAATCCATTTTCATTTTTATTTAATTACACACAAAAACATAATGTAACTGAGGGTAAACATGAAATTGAACGGAATGCATCATTAATAAATGATTTTTGTAACGAGCCTATTAAAAACCCTGCGCTTTACCCATCGCAAAATGATTATAATACTGTTAAACTTTACAATACAGAAAATTATTATTGTATTGCCCCATCATCTGTTTGGTTTACAAAGCAAGTGCCCGTTAACAAATGGGTAGAATTAATAAATAAATTAGAATCAAATTCAACGGTTTATTTATTAGGTGCTCCAAACGATTTTAATTTATGCGAAACTATTAAATCAAACACTAAACACATAAGTATAACAAATCTTGCAGGAAAGCTTACCCTTCTTCAATCAACTGCTTTAATGCAAAATGCAAAAATGAATTATGTAAATGATAGTGCACCATTACATTTGTGTAGTGCAATTAACGCTAATGTTACCGCCTTTTTTCTTTCCACTTCTCCCCTATTTGGTTTTACTCCATTATCTAAAAACAGTAAGGTTATCGAAGTTAAAAATTTAAATTGTAAACCTTGTGGCTTGCATGGCTTTAAAGCTTGTCCACAACAACACTTTAAATGTGGTAATGAATTAAATATGGATTCAGTTTCTTAAATTTTATTATTATAATATATTTTAGTTGTAGGTTTGATAAAATCTAACAATTTAGTATATTTGTTACTCTAATACCTAAATTATGTCAACTTATAATTTTGAAGAAATTTTTGAAAGCAAGTTAGCTAAAAATGAAATGATTGAGCCTAAAGATTGGATGCCCGAAAATTACCGTAAGCATTTAATTAGGCAAATTTCTCAACATGCGCATAGCGAAATTGTTGGCATGCTGCCAGAAGGTAATTGGATAACACGCGCCCCAAGCTTAAGAAGCAAAATTGTTTTATTAGCTAAAGTACAAGATGAAGGTGGCCATGGCTTATATTTATATACTGCAGCCGAAAGTTTAGGTATAAGCAGAGATGAAATGTTAGATGCACTTCACACTTCTAAAGCAAAATACAGTTCAATTTTTAATTACCCTACTTTAACTTGGGCAGATGTTGCTGCAATTGGTTGGTTAGTTGATGGTGCTGCAATTATGAACCAAGTTATGTTGCAACGAACGAGTTATGGCCCTTATAGCCGTGCTATGATTAGAATTTGTAAAGAAGAAAGTTTTCATCAACGCCAAGGTTACGAAGCTATGACAAGATTAGCTTTTGGCACTCCAAAACAAAAAGAAATGGCGCAAGATGCCCTTAATCGTTTTTGGTTTCCTACTTTAATGATGTTTGGTCCGCCCGATAAAGAAAGCCCAAATAGCGATAACGCAGTTAAATGGCGCATTAAACGCGAAACTAACGATGAATTGCGCCAACGTTTTGTTAATCAAACAGTATCTCAAATAGAATATTTAGGCTTACAATTACCAGATGCTAAAATTAAATGGAATGAGGCTAAAAACGGCTACGACTTTAGCGAACCTAACTGGGTTGAATTTAAAAACGTTATAAACGGCAATGGTCCTTGCAATAAAGAACGTTTAAATGCAAGAGTTAGTGCGCATAAAAACGGCGAGTGGGTTAGAGCTGCAGCCACTGCATATGCTAAAAAATTAGAAAACGAAACAATTGCAGCTTAAACTTAATTAATTAAAAAAACAAATAAAATGTCAGATTCTCAAGGCCCTATGTGGGAAGTTTTCGTACAAAAAAAATCAGGTCAACCTTTTGTACATTGCGGTAATTTACACGCATTTGATAAAGAAATGGCTTTACAAAACGCACGCGATTTATATACTAGAAGAATGGAAGGTGTAGCAATTTGGGTTGTAAAATCTGAACACATTGTTGCTAGTAGCCCCGATGACCAAGGTTCTTTTTTTGAACCAGCAAACGATAAAATATTTCGCCATCCTACGTTTTACCAAGTGCCTGATGCAATTAAACACATGTAATTATGAATCATCATTTTAAATACATTTTAAGATTAGCCGATAATTCATTAATTAACGCGCAACGTTTAACCGAATGGACAGGCCACGGACCTTTTTTGGAAGAAGATTTGGCACTTACCAATATGGCTTTGGATATTTTAGGAAGAAGTAAATTATTATTAGAACATGCCGCTAAACTCGAAAATAAAGGAAACACCGACGATACTTTAGCATTTCACCGTTCGGAACGAGAATTTTTAAATACAAAATTAGTTGAACAGCCAAACGGCGATTATGCTTTTACAATTATTAGGCAAGTTTTGATTGATTGTTTTGATTTACAACTATACCAAGCTTTAACAACTAGTAACGATGAGGTTTTAGCAGGCATTGCATCAAAAAGTATAAAAGAAATTACCTACCATTATAGGCACACAAGCCATTGGGTTAAACGCTTTGGTTTAGGTACAGAAGAAAGCAACCTAAAAGCACAAAACGCAATAAACGAATTGTGGCGTTTTACAGGCGAATTATTTGAAGTTGATGAAACTGAAAATTGGGTAATTAATCAAAACATTGGTTTTAACCCAAATGATTTTTATCAAAAATGGCTACAAACAATTACACAATTATTTAATACAGCAAACCTTAATATCCCCGAAAATACATTTATGCAAACTGGAGGTAAAAACGGCATACATACCGAACATTTAGGTTATATTTTAGCCGAAATGCAAAGCCTACCACGTGCACATGAAGGGGCAAGCTGGTAAAATAGTTATGAAAACAGCAATCAAATTAGTAGTATTAACCATTTTAGTAATTACCATTTTAAGTGTTTACTTTGAATATGTAATTAACCGCCCATTAAATTTTTATTTGCAAACTGCGCTCTCAATTTTAGTAATAATTGGAACGTTGTTTTATTTAGTTTATTTAATAAAATGTTTAATTAAAATACTTAATCCAAACTCATGATATCTACTTACATATTTTTAATTGCACTAGTTTTTGCAATTGGTATGCTTTTTTCAACTAGAAAAAACTACAATTTAAAAATTGAATTTTTTAAATGGATTACCAAACCCATTTTAATTGTTTTAATTGGCGGCCTAATTGCAATTGTAAACCCTTTTTCGTTAGATAGAGTTGATGCAGGACATATCGGATTAAAAGTAAATTTAACTGGTAACGATAGAGGTGTTTCTGATTACACCTATAAAACAGGCTGGGTTGTTTTTAATAACTGGACAGAAAAATTATACGAATTTCCTACCTTTCAACAACACATTGATTATAACGCGCAAGTTGTAATTACCAAAGGGGGATTTAGTGCGGAAATTAAACCTTCTTTTAATTACGCTTTAGTCCCAAACTCTGTTGGAGATATGTTTCAAAATTTAAGATTACCAATAAAAGAAGTAGAACAAGGTTGGTTAAAAACAGCAATTGTTGGTTCTGTTAACGATGTAGCAAATAAATGGGCTGTAGATAGTATTTTTAATTACCGCGAATTGTTTGAAGCTTCTATAGTTACAGAATGTAACAAACGCATTTCAAAATGGTTTACCGTAAGTCAATTACGCACCAATATTACACCTCCACCTGCATTACAAAGTGCTATTGAAGCTAAAACTAAAGCCTTACAAGAAGTGCAAGTTGCCGAAAATCAAAAACAAGTTGCCATTGCCGATGCTTTGCGTAAAATTGCAATTGCGCGTGGCGATTCTGCACAAACCGTAATTGAAGCATCTGGTGAAGCCGAAGCTATAAAAAGAAAACAATTAACTTTAAGTAATTTGTATATTGAGTATTTAAAAATACAAAAATGGAATGGCCAAAATCCAACTACTGTATTAGGTAATAATGCTTCTACAATGGTAAATGTTAAGTAATATAAATTTAAAATAAATTTATTTAAATTACATTAATTTATTACCACACCCCACTTTTCTCTATAAGCTTCGCAATAATACGCAACTCTGTGTATAGTATTTATTATTTGTTCTTCTTTGTAAAAAGAAGTCATTTCAATAGTTTCTTTAATTAAAATATCATTACCCGAAATGGCAAAACAAGCTTGCACTAAGCCATGGTTTTCTTCTAAAAGCATTTTTAAAACTTCGCTACGGTTAATATCATTTATTTTATTAACTGAGCATAAAGCCTGAAAAAAAACTCTATCGTGTTGTAACCAAATGTCAATTAAAACTTCAGTTTTTTTATCTTTTGTAATATTGTATTGTCCATCGGCAATTTTTGCAGTTGTAGGTTCTATTCCTAAATTTTGTAAAGCATTTTCTAAAACTTGGGTAACTTGTTGTAACATATATTAATTTGTAATTTGATTTAATTTTTCAATAAAAAATGTTGCCATTTTATTGGTGTAATACGTTTGTTTGTATTGCCCTATCCATTGTATGCCTTTAATGCTGTTTGTTAAAAATAGTTCGTCGGCATTGCATAAAATATAATCTGTTAATCTGTTTTCAAAAACTAAAATTTTATTTAATGCAGCAAGTGTAATTATTTGTTTCCGCATTACCCCATCAACACAACCTTCTGTTAATGGAGGCGTATATAACGTACCATTTTTAACTGCAAACACATTGCTACTTATACTTTCACAAATATTACCTGTATCATTTATAATAAAACATTCATCTAATTTCATACTTTGTTTAGCAACTCCTGCTAAAACATAAAGCATTGCACTACCATGCTTAATGTTGGATAATTTATTAATGGGTTTTTTTATATCGCCATAAATATCTACCCAAAAGCCTTTAGAATTTAACTGGTAACTTTGTTCTAATTGTTCGGTTTCAATTAAAAAACTAATATCATTTGTGTCGGGCGAATATAAACCACCTTCGTTTCTAAATACAGTAAACCTAATTCTTGCATTTGGTGCATGTGTATTTTTTTTTAACAACTGTATTATTAAGGCTTGTATATTTTCTACATTAAATTCGGCAGGCACATTCATGCGTAAAGCTGCCATACCTAATTTTAAACGCGTAACATGATCTTTTAAAAACATTATTTTATTAGAACAAACTCTAATTGATTCAAAAATAGAATCGCCAAATTTAAAAGCCCTGTTATTAATGGCTAAAAATGGCTCGTAAATACTAACTACATGTCCGTTAAATATACAATATTGGTTTTCCAAAATACTACAACACTAAAAGTAAATGTTTTTATTTAAGTTTAAAAAGTTTTTAGCGTTAAAAGTTTATAACTCATAAAAAACTAATTGCAAAAAACAATTACATATACTAACTTTGATATTCACTTAAAATTTTACAACTATGTTTAATCAATCTGAATTTGAAAAATACGCCACAAAACACCGTGGTATTAATAGTTTAACTTATGCAAGTTACACTTCACACATACAATCTAGTTTAACACCATATATTTTAGAAGAACGTCAATTAAACGTTTCGCAAATGGATGTATTTAGTCGTTTAATGATGGATAGAATAATATTTTTAGGAACTGGTATAAACGACCAAGTTGCAAATATTGTACAAGCACAATTACTTTTTTTAGAAAGTGTAGATGCTAAAAAGGATATTCAAATTTACATTAACTCGCCAGGTGGTAGTGTTTACGCAGGTTTAGGAATTTATGATACCATGCAAATTGTTAAGCCAGATGTAGCAACTATTTGTACAGGAATGGCCGCAAGTATGGGAGCTGTTTTGCAATGTGCTGGTGCAAAAGGAAAACGTACTGCATTAAAACATGCTCGCGTTATGATTCATCAACCGTTAGGAGGAGCCGAGGGCCAAGCAAGTGATATAGAAATTACAGCGCGCGAAATTCAAAAGTTGAAAAAAGAACTTTATGAAATAATTGCTACACACAGTGGACAACCTTTTGATAAAGTTTGGGCAGATAGCGATAGAGATTATTGGATGATTGCGCAAGAAGCTAAAGAATACGGCATGATTGATGAAGTTTTAGAGCGTAAGCCTTAGTTATAATATTTCTTAAAAAATGATAAAAGGGGTACTAACCCCTTTTTCTTTTTACTCTAATTTAATTTTTTGGTATATTTATTGCTTATTAATAAGGTAATTAGTACAGATATTATGAAAAAAATAGCTTTAACATTATTAATAGCTTCTTCCATTAGTGTTTTTGGGCAAGCTAAAAAAGGTAAAGAACCAAAAATGGCCAACACAATGGTGCCAGGTTATTATGTAAATCAAAAAGGCGATACCGTAAAAGGAACGATAGCTTTAGACTCTGAAGACGAAACCGCTATTTATAAAGGGTTTAGTATAAAAATTGGTAACGGAAAACCTACGGCCATTACAACTAAAAAAGCTAAAGCTTATGGTTTTGATGGTAGGAATTTTACTGTTTTACCGTTTGATGATGGCGAAGTTTATATTGAATATTTAACTAAAGGGCGTTTAAACTTTTGCGAATACCGTTTTATGGGTAAAATAAATGGCGAACCAGGAATTGAAAGTGTGTTTTTTATACAAGATTCGCAAGCCGACCCCAAAAATGCTGATTTAAAAACCTTTAAACAATTTAAAACTATGTTTTATAAAAAAGAGGTAAAAGATTATTTTAATGACCAACCTCAAATTTGGAGCGATTTTGACAAATTTGTATTTGATAAAACTAAATTTGCTGCATCGGTAAAAGAGTTTAATAAGTTTTACGAAACTGCGGCTGAATAAGCTTAATTGATATATAATTATATAAAATCTCCACCAAAATGGAGATTTTTTATTTTAGGCAAATTTTATAGCTTTGTGCTTCTGTTTTGCAGTTTGATTACACTTATATTTACCTTTTTGGTTTAAAAATTTTTGAACCAATAACAATACTTACCAATTTTATAATAGGTTTAGTTTGTTTGTATAGTTTTTATCAAATTTTTAAAACCAAATCATCTCTTGCTTTTTATTGGAGTATGTTTTTTTTGTTAATTGGCATTAGTAGCACAATTGGTAGCGTAGGCCATGGCACCCATCATCAATTTGGTTTGCAGTTTTTTAATGTAGTTTTGTTTTTTATGAATGCAGTATCTTTAATTGCTATTTATTATTGCTATAAAGCAGCTTATTCTTCAACAACAAACAATAAATCAAACACCAAACTAAATTATTTTGTAATTGGGTGGATAAGCACTTTACTTTTAATTAGTATATGGTTAAATAATTTTTTAATTATTAAAATTCATGCTGGAATTGTACTTACTTATTCTTTAATTGCTCATTTAGTATCTCATAAAAAGCAGGAACAAGGAAGTGGATGGATTGCTGCTGGAATTTTAGTTTCTTTTTTATCAATTGTAACACATAGTATAAAATTAAGCATGCACGATTGGTTTAACCATAAAGATATTTCGCATATAATAATGGCAATATCACTTATTGTTATTTATAAAGGTGTTAAATTAAAAATAACAAAATATTCCCCTGAAAACGTGTCAGGTTCTTTTGTTTCAACTACAGTTAATTAATTTTACCTATTTGTTGTTTGAAATTCCATTTTCTGCTTTAAAAATTTTATAAGGGGCAACAATTAATCATTTAAAATACTTTCATTTAGCTTTATATCTAGCAATTCCTTTGGCTCTAGTTGTAAAACATAACACAATTTTAAAAACGTAAGCATTGTGCAGTTAACTTCTCCGCTTTCTATGCGTCTTATCTGTTTTTCATCGGTATTTAATTGTATTGCTAATTGTGTGCGAGATAGCATTTTAAGTTGCCTTTGTTTAAAAAACAATAACCCAATTCGTTTAAGTATTAAAGTTTGTTTTTTATTTCGCACACACCAAAAGTGGCTTTATCTTAAAAAATATATTCGGTCTCAATTGACCGATATTAAATTTTTTTAATACATTTGTTAAACAAAGCTAATTTTTGTAAATTAGTTATATGAAAAAAATAAAGCTTATTATATACTTTTTGATAATAAACTACACATATAAAGCGCAACAAAACTTAGTACCTAATGGGAGCTTTGAGGATACTTTGATGTGTCCTACTTCTGGGGGTCAAATAAATTTTTCCCTAAATTGGTTTGATCCTAATAAAGTTTCAAGTGATTATTTTAACGCTTGTAATTATGGAAGTTTTTTTTCTGTACCTCAAAATTATTTTGGATTTCAAAATTCATTTTTTGGTAAAGCTTATGCAGGAATAACTTCATATTGGAAAGTTACAAGTAACTACAGAGAGTACGTCGCTGTGAAATTAAAACAGAAATTAAAAATTAATCAAAAGTATTGTATCTCCATAAAAATAAGTCTTGCTGATAGTTGCAGATATGCTTCAAATAATATAAGTGTAGGGTTTTTTGATGACACTCTATACCTCGATCAACCTATTTTAAATCCTTTAAATAAAATTGAGCTTTCACAAAATATTACTTTAGATAAAATAAATTGGCAAAATTTAACTTCTAATTTTATATCAAAAGGTCAAGAAAATATTTTGGTAATTGGTAATTTTTCAAATGATGCAAACACAATATACAATAAAGTGAATGATGGAAGCAAAGATACTTTATTTGATTTTTCTTATTATTATGTTGATAATGTTGAATTAATAAGTTGCGAAACTTCAAGTCAATCAATTGTAAATTTTGATTTAAATACAATTACACCAAACGATGATGGTTATAATGATTTTTTTGATTTCTCAAAATTTGAATTATCAAAATTTAATTTTCAAGTTTTTAATAGATGGGGAAGTTTAGTTTTTAAAACTAACGATAAAAACACAATATGGAGGGGCCAAAATTTATCAAACAACATATTACCTTACGGTACTTATTTTTACATCATTGAAGGAGAAGAAGAAGGAGAAAAATTCAAAAAACATAATTATGTACAACTAATAAAATAAAAACATGAAATCAAAATTTATCTTTTCATTTGTAATTTTATCAATTACAGTAAAGGCTCAATGGCAATTGGGCGGTAATAATGCTCCACCTTTAACTGCAGCCAATAGTTTTATCGGTTCTAATGCAACTAGCAATATAGCTTTAAAAATAGGAGTGCAAGGCAGCCAAGATATTTTTATAGATAATAATCCTGCGCAATTATATACAGGCAGTGCAGCCAGTGGTGCATTTAACCAAGGTGGGCATTGGATTGGCCTGGGTCGTGTTTTTACACCTCAATTAGGGCCAGGCGCTTTTCCTATTTTTGCACCTAAAGCACATTTACATATACATGGTAATAATACAACAGGGTCATTTGGGTTTACAGGAGGAATTAGAAACTGGTTTAACACAGGCGTTTTAATGACAGAAAATA
>JAIUNM010000027.1 GCA_020162035.1 Bacteroidota bacterium
ATGTTCCGCCTATGGTTGGTGTAAAGCATTGGGTTGATGCTACTACGCCTCCGCCTGGTGCCGTCCAGGTATATGATGCAAAACCTGCTGGAGCACACACCTGTGTGCCAGTACATACGGGGGTTAATGAGCCAGATAAAACGCTACCGCAATCTGCATCTAAATAGGCATAAGCCCAATCACATTGTGGCCCACACCATTTAACCTCTGCTCTTAAAGTCATGTTTTGTCCATTATAGGGGCTTAAATCAACGTTAATTGATGTCCATGGTAATATTGAAGTAGGCCATGTTCCTGTACACCCAGTAGTTGTTGTACCTACAACGGGGTTTAATCCATTTAATCCTTGAAAAGCACCATTTGCATAGTACACTTTAAAAGCAGGGCAAGGTATAGGGTTATTGTTTTGATCTAAAATGTCAACTTTTACATAAGCTGCTGAAGAAGGAGTATGTGGATAATTTAAAACCACCATTGCTAAATGTAAAGTTAATTGATTGTTTGATGGTGAAATTGGTATTACACGCGAAATTGCCGAAGTACAAAAGTTACCAAACGCAGTAGAGTTTGTACAAAAACATCCTGCGCCAGTTCCAAACCCAGAGGTTGATAATGACCAGTCGTGGCTTAACCTTACAGATGTAGTTCCTCCGCCAGGGAAAACACGCGGGAACCCACCATAAACGTCAGTACCACCAGTCATTAATTGTACTGCGCCTGTAGTTGTCCACCCTGCTGTTGTTCCTGCTTCAAAATCTATATTTGTACAACCTGCAGGTTGCGCTCCTTGAAAGGTAGTACTGTTACCTCCACCAATAGGTTTTGAACCTAGGTTTTGTACAGAATTATTAAATGGTGGCGGCGGAAACATTTTATATTTAGCCTTTAACCAATTACGTTTAATCCCATCCATTAACTCATCTTTTTCTTGTTGAGTTTTTAAGTGATTGGTGTGCTCATATGCATGGCTATAATTAAATCCTTCTAACGAATCTATTTGTGATTTCCCTATTACAAGAGATAAAACAAAAATGAGTAACAAAATCTTTTTCATAATTTATAAAATTTGTTAATACAATATTAATAACTTTAAGTGGTTTTTGTTTGATTTTTAATAACCACAAACTACTATTCACTCATTTATATGGCAAAAAACTAAAAAAATTATTGAAAAGGACAAAAATTAACAAAAATGTTAGTAAAAAGCTTTAATTAGTAATAATGGCACAAGTGTTGTAACGTATTTTTACAAACGTAATTATAAAATATAATGAGGCACATTTCCCTATTTTTGTTTGTTTTAATTTTTAGTTTTCCGCTATTGTCACAAGACGACGAACCTTCAAATTCAAAATTGTGTAACGAAAACATAGATAAAAAAGCATTAAAACTATACGAAAAAGCAAAAGATAAAAAGAAATACAAAAAGCCTGAGCGTATAGAAATGCTTATGAAAGCTTTAGAAATTGAGCCCGATTTTGCAGAAGCTAATTTATATATGGCTCAAGAAATGGTTGTAAGAGCAAAACTAGAAAACATATCGTTTACACCGTTAATTCCCTATTTTATGAAAGCAATTGCTTCGTGTCCGCAAATTCATTCCGACCCCTATTATTACATTGGCTTTGCGTATTATGAAGAAGTTAAAAACGATAGTGCGTTAAAATATCTTGAAAAATTTATCAATTTTAAAGATGAAGATATGTCTAAGTTTCCTAAAGACTACGAGGCTGAAATTTATCAAGCAAAAATGATGGTAAAATCTGCCAAAAAAGAAAAAGGTTTGAAAAAAAATGTTCCCTTTAATCCTACTGTAGTTAAAGGGGTTTCTACACCACGCGACGAGTATTTAACCTATGTAACCCCCGATGATCTATGGTGTTTTTATATAAGAAAAATGCCAATAAAAGACCCGAATAAAGTTTACACTTCTGATAAAGAAAAAGAAACGTTTATGTTGTCTAAAAGAACAAAATCTGGCGAATTTAATGCTGGCGAACCAATGCTCCCTCCGTTTAATACAACAGACGATAACCAAGGAGGATGCTCAATTTCAATAGATAACAAACATTTATATTTAGCTATTATGCGTAACGAAGGTGGCGCGCAACCAAATGTAGATATTTATGTAAGCGATAATGATAATGATAACTGGAGTGAACCACGCAAAATAAGTCCTTTTATTAATGATCCAAAATATTGGGATAGCCAACCCTCTATTGCATCTGATGGCTTAACTTTATATTTTGCAAGCGATAGGCCCGGTGGTTACGGTGGCGTGGATTTATACGTTTCTAAAAAGGACCCAAAAACTGGAGTTTGGAGTATACCTAAAAACTTAGGTCCAAAAATTAATACTAAAGGGCACGAAAAAACACCATTTATACACAGTGATAGCGAAACACTTTATTTTTGCAGTGACGGACATTATGGTTTTGGCGGACAAGATATTTTTTATGTAAGGAAAGATGAAAAAGGTGAGTGGATGGAACCAGAAAATATAGGCTCTCCCATTAACGGAACAACAGATGACGCAGGTTTTTTTGTAAGTAGCGACACCAAAACAGGATACTTTTTTAGTTTTGATGAGGGTAAAGTAAGTGGTAAAGGGATAGGAAGATACGATTTGTTTAGTTTTGATTTGTATAAAGAAGCCCGCCCACAAGCAGTTGCATTTATTAAAGGTGATATTAAAAACGATAACGGAACGCCAGTTACAGGTGCTGTAGTTGAAATAAAAAACACTGTAACTAAAGAAAAAACTTACGCAACTGTAGATAGTACAACAGGGCAATATATGGCTGCTGTTAACTTAAAACGTAAAGACGATTTAATTATAACTGTAAAAAAAGATAGTGTTGCGTTTAATTCTAAAATAATAAGCACAAAAGAAATGACATACAGCGCACCAATACAAGAGGTAACTTTAGATGTAAGTGATGCGAAAGCTGGAAAATCTTTTGTAATTAATAATATTTATTACAATACAAATAGTGCAGATTTAAAATTAGAAAGTAGAATTGTTTTAGAATCATTTGCTAATTATTTAAAAGAAAACCCAGACATGAATATCGAAATTCAAGGTCATACAGATAATGTGGGTAAAGAAAAAGATAACGAAGCCTTAAGTAGTAACCGTGCTCATAGCGTTAAATGGATGTTAGAAGAACTTGGAGTTGATGGAAAAAGAATTACAGCAAAAGGTTACGGTTCTACTAAACCTATTGCTGATAACACTTCTGAAGCTGGTAAAGCTAAAAACAGAAGAACAGAATTTTTAATTGTTGAATAAAAATTACTTGTATTTACCATTCCTTTTTTAATTAATTTTGTAGCAATTAATCATGGCTAAAGAAACAACCTTGCGATGTACATTGTGTAACCGCGAAAAAAAAGACGTTAAAATATTAATTGCTGGAATTAATGGTCATGTGTGCGAAAATTGCGCAACCCAAGCCTACAATTTAATTAAAGAAGATAACGCAAGCAATCAAAAACAACAACTACAAACCTCATTAAATTTGTTAAAACCAGCTTTAATAAAAAAAGGACTAGATGAGTATGTAATAGGTCAAGATGATGCTAAAAAAGTATTAAGTGTTGCTGTTTATAATCATTTTAAGAGAATAAATCATGTTGCTCAAAACTTAAATAACGATATTGAAATTGATAAAAGTAATTTAATTTTAGTTGGCGAAACTGGAACAGGAAAAACTTTATTAGCGCGCACTATTGCTAAAATGCTTAATGTTCCTTTTTGTATTGCAGATGCTACAATTTTTACCGAAGCCGGTTATGTTGGCGAAGATGTAGAAAGTGTAATTACACGTTTACTACAAGCCGCAGATTATGACGTTGCAGCCGCTGAACGAGGTATAGTTTTTATAGATGAGATTGATAAAATATCTAGAAAAGGAGATAACCCAAGTATAACAAGAGATTTAAAAGAAGGCACACAACATGCTTTTTTAAAACTACTAGAAGGTACTGTTGCAAATGTACCACCACAAGGTGGACGTAAACACCCCGACGCTAAAATGATACAGGTTAACACTAAAAACATATTGTTTATTTGTGGAGGGGCTTTTGAAGGTATTGAGAAAAAAATTGCAAACAGATTAAACACGCAAGCCGTTGGTTATAGCGCTAGTGTTAACGAAGAAGAGATTGATAAAAACAACCTGCTTCAATACATTAGCCCACAAGATTTAAAAAGTTACGGTTTAATCCCTGAATTAATTGGGCGTTTACCTGTATTAACTTATTTAAAACCTTTAAATAAAGAAACTTTAAGAAACATATTAACCGAGCCAAAAAATGCAATAATAAAACAATACATTCATTTGTTTAAGTTAGATGGTTGTGTATTAGATTTTGAACCAGAAGTTTATGACTTAATAATTGATAAGGCTATTGAATATAAATTAGGGGCGCGTGGGTTAAGAAGCATTTGCGAGGCCATTATGTTAGATGTAATGTTTGATGTGCCGAGTAACGAAAAATTAAAACAATTTACAATAACATACGATTATGCTATAAATAAATTAAGCAAAGCAAAAATTAATCATTTGCATGTTGCTTAAACTTATTTGTAAATTTTGTTTAATTATAAATTTTTTATAAATTAGATTTACCAAATTTAGTTTATGAAAAATTTTTATTGGTCTTTATTTTGTGTTGTGTTAATAATAATAAACACAAAAGCACAAAACTTTGTTGAATTAATGAATAAACCAAATGCAAACTTGTACGAAATACAAGATGCGTTTAATAGTTATTTTCAAGATAAAGACATTAGCGGAAAAGGCAATGGTTACAAGGCTTTTAAACGTTGGGAAAACTATGCTTCGCCTCGCGTTTATCCATCAGGTAATTTAGCGTTATTAAAACAATCTGCTTTAAATTTTGAAGAATATACAAGAACAAATTCTGCAAATAAATTTAATTCATCGTCATCTGTAATGGCGACAACTACATGGTCTCTTGTAGGACCACTTGGAGCCATGACGGGCTCTGCTAATAACGGTTTACCTCGTAAAGCCGGAAGAGATAATTTTATTACCTTTCACCCAACTTTACTAAATACGTTTTGGGTTGGTTCGCCAGCTGGTGGTTTATGGCAAACCACAAACAATGGTTCTACTTGGACTATTTTAAATTCAACACTTGCACACATAGGTTGTACAGATTTAGTGGTAGATCCTACAAACACACAAATAATGTACATTGCAACCGGAGATGGTTATGCACAAGACACACCTAGTTTTGGAGTTTATAAATCAACTAACGGTGGTGCAACTTGGGCGGCAACAACACTTACTTTTAATTTAGTTACTAACGCGGTTATTCGTAAATTAATTATTAATCCAACTAACCCTTTAATACTACTTGCTGCTGCAAGCAATGGTGTTTGGAGAACTACAAATGGTGGAACAAGTTGGACGCAAATTAATACCATTAATACTTACGATTTAGATTTTAAACCTGGTGATGCAAACACTGTTTATGCAAGTGGCACATCGTTTTATTTATCTACAAATGGCGGTGTATCATTTTCTGTAATAAGTTCTGGTATTAGTACTACTGGTTCGGTTAGAAAAAACTTAGCCGTTACTGCGGCAAACCCAAATTATGTTTATGTTGTTTCAGCTTTAAGTTCTAATAATGGATTTCAAGGAGTTTACAGGTCTGTTAATAGTGGAGTTACGTTTAGTTTAATGTCTTCTACGCCTGATATTTTAGCTAATAATTGTGCTGGCACAACAGGTAACGGACAAGGTTGGTATGATTTGGCAATTGCTGCATCTCCAACCAACCAAGATGAAATAATAGTTGGAGGAGTAAACCATTGGCAGTCTTTAAATGGTGGCTCTAGTTGGACAAACATAGGTTGCTGGAATAGTATATCTTCTAGCCCACCCTATGTTCATGCAGATGTTCATGATATAGATTATCGTTCAGATGGAGTAGTTTATTCAACTAATGATGGAGGAACATATTATCATACAGGTACAAGTTGGACAGATATAACTGCACAAAGAAATATTGCTCAAATTTATAAAATAGGTTGTTCTGCGTTAACACCAAATAGGTTTATTACTGGTCATCAAGACAATGGTTCTAATTTATACACAGGCTCATCATACATTGCTCGTTTAGCTGGCGATGGAATGGATTGTTTAATTGATAGAACAAATGACAGTTATTTAATTGCAAGTAATCCAAGCGGAAACCACGCATATTCTAGTAATGGAGGAGTTTCATGGACATATTCAACTTATAGTCCTTCACAAAGTGGCGCATGGGTTACACCAATTAAACAAGACCCTAGTGTAGCAACAAGGTATTATTCTGGAAGAGCACAATTATATGTTTCTAACAACTCGGCGGTTAGTTTTACAGGATTAACAGCTACTGGAGGGAGCGGGAACATAGTAGAATTTGCAATAGCTCCATCAAATAACAATATAATTTATGTTTTACATACTGGTTCAATAAGAAAAACAACAAATGCTGGAACAAACTGGACAAACGTTACTGCAACTGTACCTGTAGGCAGCGCAGCGTTAACTAATCTTGCAATTCATCCAACTAATCCAAACATTGTGTGGGTTACATTAAGTGGTTATAGTGCCCCCAATAAAGTGTTTAAAACTATTGATGGTGGTACAACCTGGACAAATGTTACATCTAATTTGCCAAATTTACCATGTAATGCAATTGCTTATGAACCCGCAAGTAATGATAGAATTTATGTTGGGATGGATGTAGGTGTTTATTATATTGACAATTCTTTAAGCAATTGGGTTCTTTACAACACAGGATTACCAAATACACCCATTAATGATTTAGAAATTTCTCCAGCAGCTACAGGATTGTTAAGGGCAGCAACTTATGGTAGAGGGGTTTACGAAGTGGGTACAGTTCCTACGCTTGCAGCCCCTGTAAGCAATTTTAATTTTACTGGACAAATTTGTGTTAATCAAATTAAGCCATTTAACGATGCGTCAAGCAACACACCAACCTCTTGGAGTTGGAGCGTTAGCCCGAGTGCAGGAGTTACAATAGCCAGTAGTAATTCTCAAAATCCAAACATAACCTTTTCAAGTTCTGGAATTTACACAGTTAGTATGGTTGCAACAAATACAATTGGAAGTGGAGGTGTAAGTACGCAAACCGTTATGGTTAATACAAATCCTTCGGTTGTTTTATCTTCATCTTATTCTGTTTGTAGTGGAAAAACAGCAACTATTACAGCGTCAGGCGCAAGTAGTTTTTTATGGAATACGGGTTCTACATCAAGTACAATTTATGTTTCACCAACAATTAATACAAACTATACTGTAACTGGAACAACAGCTGGTTGTGTAAATACAAAAACAACAATGGTTACAGTATTAGGGTTGCCTTCAGTTTCTGCGGGACCAAATAATCAACAAATTTGTGCAGGGGCATTGTTAACATTTACCGCTAGTGGTGCAACAAGCTATTCATGGATTCCAAACAATGTTAGCGGAAGTACTTTTACAGACACACCATCTTCATCGCAAACCTATACATGTATTGGTACAGGGCCAAATGGTTGTACTGCTGAGCAAGCTATTTCGGTAATAGTAGTTAACTGTACTGGTATTAATTTAAACAACAATGCCTATTTTGCTGTTTACCCTAATCCTGCTAAAGATGTATTATATATTAACACAAACGAAAACATAAATGAAAAAGTACAGTTTGTGTTATTTGATGCAAACGGCAAATTAATACTAAACAAAGAAGTTGAAAAAATAAGTAACAACGAAAGTGTTGTTTTTAATATTCAATCAATTTCTACCGGCACATATTTTTTAGAAATTAAATTAAAAAACACAAGTAAAAAAATAAAATTTGTAAAAGAATAATTTAATAGAAAATTAGAAATATTTATTTAAAGCTTCAGTTCTTGAATTAACTTGAAGTTTATCATAAATATTTCTAATATGGGTTCTAACTGTTTCGGTACTTAAAAATAATTTATCTGCAATTTCTTTATATCTTAAGCCTTGCGATAACATATTAATGATTTCTTTTTCGCGTTTTGATAATTGTACATTAGTGCTTTTATTTTCAAATTCATGAAAAGATTTTACTATTTTTCTTGCAATATCAGAGCTCATTGGGGCTCCACCTTTAAAGGCATCTTTTATTGCATCACTTAATTTATCAGGCTGTGTTTCTTTAGTTATGTAGCCCGTTGCTCCTGCTTTTAATGCAGAAAAAACAGTTTCTGCATCAAATAAAGACGTGTACATAATAAATTGAATAGTTGGTATTTTAGGTTTTAGTGCTTTTACTAATTCGATTCCGTTTTGTCCTGGTAAATTAATATCCACAACAACAACATCTAATATTAAGTTAGGGATTGTATTAAACGCAGTGTTATACTCTTCAAAAGTTTTAACAACTTCAATGTTGCTATCTGCTTTTAATAATGAAACGATATAATCTAAAATTTCAAGATCATCTTCAACTATAGCAATTTTAATTTTACTTTCTAATAAGGGTTTCATTTATTTAAATTTATTATAAATGTTATTCTCGTTCCTAAATTTAGTTTACTTTCAATATTTAAATCAGCATTAACGTCTGAGGCTCTTTGTTTCATGTTTTTTAACCCGTTGCCGTATTTTATGTTTTCATTAAAACCTTTTCCATTATCCGTAATGATAAAAGAAAACATATCTCCTACTTTTTGAAAATCTATGGTTACTTTACTGGCATTTGAGTGTTTTAAAATGTTGTTTAAAATCTCTTTTATAATTGAAATAAGGGTTCTAGCAACTTGAATTGATTTTACATTCTGATTTTCATCTATGTTTGAAATGAAATTTAAATTAATGTTTTTTTCTTCAAAAAAGTCGTAAGAATATTCTCTAATTTTTGCTATTAGAGCTTCAAGTTGAAGGTTATCATCATCAAGAACCCAAATTATATCTCTCATGTCAAAAATTACTTGTTTACTTTTAGATTTAATTTTATCAATTAATAATTTTGTTTCTTCTTGAGTTAAATTTTGTTTTGAAATCTTTTCTCCTAAAAACAATATTTTGTTTAATCCAGATCCTATATCATCGTGTAAATCCTTAGATATACGCATTCGTTGTTTTTGTTTTAAATTTTGTAGATTAAGTTTATGAACTGTGTCTGTAAATATTCTTCTTTTTTTATTGTAATTAATAACAATATATATTATTACTAAAAAACTTATAGCTGTTAAAATAAAAATTAAAATAAATTTGTTAAACTTTGCTGATTTATTTAACAATTCTAGTTTATTAATTTGGTTTAATTTTTTAAGTTCATTAATTCTGTTTTCTTTAACTAAAGTTATGTAAGATTTTTCAAAATCAAGAAACATTAGTTGTTTTTCTCTATTTAAAATATTCTGTGATAAACTGTCTGTTATACGCGTGTAACACAAAGCTAATTTATATTCATTTATGTTTTCGTATGTTTTGTTAATGAGACTATAAACATCTAATAATAAATCGTTATTAGAATTATAAACTGTTAAACTTTTTGTAATCTCTGTTATTTCGTTGCTAATTGTTTTAGAAAAAGATCTTTTTGTTAAAGATTTTGAATAACTGATTTTTAGTTTTATTAAGTTTTCTAAAGGTATATTTTTTAACTTATTGTATAAAAATTGAGCTTGAGTATAATAATAAATTGCAGAGTCATGTTTTTTAAATGTAAGAAAAGCATCTGCCATAAATGTTGTTGCGTTTGCTAATGAAATTGTGTCTGTGTTATAAATTTTTAAACCGTTAATTGATTTGTGTAAAAAATAAAATGCAGAATCTTGATGGTTTAATTTTTCATAACAAGTTCCTAAATAGCCATATAAAATATTTTTAAAATATTCTTTGTCTTCTGATCTAGTGTTAGCAACACTTAACCCTTTATATAAGATTTCTTTAGCTTTATTAATATTATTTACACGCATATATAGTTCTCCTATATAATAATATCGTGGGTTATGTTCTGCTGTTTTTAAAACATATTTTGCTGCTTTAATGTAATTTTGTAAAGCTAAATTGTAATGGCCAAGTTTTTTATGGCAGTAACCAAAGTTGCAATAAGAAACAAACAACATGTTTGCTTTGTTACTTTTTTTTACTAAATCAAACGCGAGCTCGTTATAAAATAACGACGAGTCATACATCATCATAATTTCATAGCAATTGCTAATGCCATTGTATGCATTATAAATAAACAAACTGTCGTTGTTTTTTTTTGAAAGAGATAACAAGAGATTCCCGTGCTTTAACCCTTCTCTGGGGTTATATAAACCTTTTTCAAAAGTTAAAACATAAAGGCAGTTTAGTTTTTGTTTAATGTTAGTTGATGTACGGTAAACATTCTCAATACTATCTATGTATTTAATGTTAATTGCATGAGTTTTAAGTAAAAACACAAACAAAGCATAACACAGGTAATGTTTATTTAAATTAATTAAAATATTTTTTAATGCGTTTATTTTACTAAAATACATTACAAATTTTATAAAATAGTAAATAATTTAAAATTACTACTAAAGTGGTATTGTGCTTTTTATTGCTCAAAAATATTTTTGTTTTAATTATTATGAAAAGATTTTTGCTTATATATACATTGCTTTTACTAATTAATAATATTGCTTTTTCACAAGAAAAAGTATCCTATACAGCTATTGACTATACAGACAAATTAAGTCCATTTAAAATATCATTAACCCTATTAAGTTTAGATGCAATGGCCCCACAAGTAGGAGCAACGGTTGAGGGGGTAATTGCAAAAAAAATTGGTTACAATATATGTTATAGAAGAAGTTTATCAAAGTATGCTTTTATTACGAACAAGAATTACGTGTTAAACAAAACAGATGTTAAATTCAGTAATTATTTAGAGGGGGGCATAGACTGTTTTATGTTTGACAAAATTAAAGATAATGGCACTGTTAAAGTAACCACTTCTGAATGGGTAAATGGTAATACGAGTTATACAGAATCGTTTAAAGCTTTCGTAAAAAAAAGAAAACAAAAAGGGATACACTTTGGTTTAATAAATTATAACAGAATGTTTTTTACTTCTTCCGATACTTCAGAGATAGGAAATGTTGTGTTTACAAACGATAATGGGGAAAAATTAAAACCGCAAAGAGCAACTTATGGAACAAACAGCATTAACAATGTTTTATATGCCGGTTTTGTTTTTAAAAGAGTTATTAAATCTACCGTTTCGTCGGAGGGTTGGAGGTACTATAAACATTTTTCTCGTAGATTTTATGTTGATGTTTTGTTAGGCAACACTACATTTAATAAAATTGAAGTTAACGGAGATTCATATACAGCAACATCATCAAAAATAAACCCTTTAGGTTATAGGTTGGGTTTTGAGTGGGATAACATGGGTTGTGTAATGGGTTTTGAGTTTGGTATGCGACCAGGCGTTCAATACGATATGCCTTATTACAATTATTTTAATTTAAATTTTAGTTTTAATATAATTAATGGCGATAAACGTTATGCTATGAAATTAAAAAAATAAGCCCAATTAGGTAATACTAAAGCACATTGAATATTCGTTTTATTTAAAAAAATCACTGAGAATTTATTTCGTTTTAATTTTCTAAACTAATATTCTCATCGCCATTTTTATAGGGCATATAAGTAAAAATAAATTGAAACATTTCTTCAGTTGTTTTCATGCTTTCAACCCCATTACCGTTAGTAATTAATTTTGGCGGAGTAAACGGGTTGTTTGGATTTTGTTTAGTGTTATCAAACGTGCCAATTACTTTTATAGTGTAATTTTTTGGGATTTTTAATGGATTTATAAACGTATAATAATATTGCCATTTAAAATCCCATTTATTAATTTTTATTAATGGAATGGTGTCTTTACCTAAATACGCAAATGCCCAAAAAGATTTACCTATTAAGTGCATATGAGGGTTTACAGATAACAAAGAAATGTCTTGTGTTAAAGTTAATTGTGTAGTAAATGTTTTAATAACATTTGGTTCTATAAAAAAAGCAGGTTCAATTTTTGATACTCCAAAAGTTCCTAATTGTGTTTCTTTTATTGCTCTCTTAATTGGAGTTTTTCTATAAAAAACATTTAAGTAACTACTATCTTCACAGTCTTTAGAGCTTGGGCCATAATGTATATTGTTTAATAAAAACATTCCGTTTTTTTTTAACCTAAACCCACCAACCTCATCAGGGTAATTAGGTGGTAAATAGCCAGGCAAATAATAAACTGTATTTGGTGTAAGAGTTGGGAACTGAGGTTCTAAATTATCAATGTAGGGTATATTCATTTCTTTATAAACACTCAATAAATTTTTAGTTTCATCAACGTTTATTTGTACTCCATTTTGATAATTAAATTTTCTGTTTTCATCATAAGAAACTAAATGGCCATTTACATGGTGTACTAATTTGCGTTGCTGAGGCACAAACTCCACAAAGTCAACTATTGTGTCTTTATCTATTTGATAAGGAAATTTTATAATGTAAAATGCATCTGTTCCATTGCCTTTAATTTTAACCGCTTCTTTTAGCTTAATTATTAAATCTGGTTTTCTGTAATTTGAAAATTCATTAAACTCAGGCGGGTTTATTGTTATTAAACTATCTCCATATTTACACCCTTCATCTACCCATTTTTTAATTAATAATTTTATAGAATCGTTTAAAATACGTTCGCCTACAAAATGCGTATAATTTGCATCTGCTGGCCATGGCGGCATATAACCTGTTTGAGTTACAAATTTTATTAGTTTAGCTTTCTTTACAGCATCTGAATAACTTAACAAATTAAACGGCCCACTTTGATTTGGGCGATGACATGGTGTACAATTACTGTGTATAATATTGGCTATTGAATTTGTCCAAGTTATTTGCATTAAGTTTTCTTGTTTATTTGAATTATTTGAACAAGAAAATAATAAACAAACAAAAACAATATTAATGTACTTTAGCATTTGGCTAAAATTAATAAACATTAATTAAACATGTACACCTATTTTGTTTTAAATAAACCAAAATCAATGTTAAGTCAGTTTAAAGGACAATATGGTTTAAACACATTAAAGCAACTTGATTACCAGTTTGATGAAAATGTTATGCCTGTTGGTAGATTAGATTATGATACAGAAGGATTATTGCTATTAACTACAGATAAAAATTTTTACAAAAAAATATTGCTACCTGAAGTAAAAATAAACAAAACATATTTAGTGCGCGTTAAAAACAATATTACTCAAAAAGCTATTAATTTATTACAAAATGGCGTTGATATTAAATTAAAAGGTAAAGACTGTATTTACAAAACAAAACCTTGCTTTGTAGAAATTATTTCTAAAAACGAATTACCAACAATGTTTTATGAAGATTATGTGTGGCCACACACATGGTTAAAAATTACAATTACCGAAGGTAAAAACAGGCAGGTGCGTAAAATGTTTTCGGTTGTTGGTTTTAATGTACAAAGGTTAATAAGGGTGCAAATTGGTGGGTTAAATATTAGCAATATTCCTGTGAGTACCGTTCAACAGTTAGATATTAATGAAGTTAATTCTGTTTTTTTGTCTGATAAAAATCAGGCTTATTAAATTTTATTGTCTAAAAAGTTAAAAATTTATTAAAAATACATTCTTAAAACGGGTTTTACTACATTGTTTTGATTAATTTTGTAACTCAATTTTTCAATCTATGTCAAACGATATTTTTGTAAATCGCCACAATGGTCCACGTAAAACGGAAGTTAATTTAATGCTTAAAAAAATTGGTTCAAAATCAATTGAAGAGTTAATTAATGAAACCGTGCCAACTAATATTCGATTAAAAAACCCTTTAAATACAGGCTCGGCGTTAACTGAGTTTCAATACCACAAACATTTACGAGCGTTAGGTAAAAAAAATAAAGTATTTAAAAGTTATATAGGCTTAGGTTATTACAACACCATTTTACCTGCAGTAATACAACGTAATGTGTTTGAAAATCCAGGTTGGTACACAGCATACACGCCTTATCAAGCAGAAATTGCTCAAGGTAGATTAGAAGCTATTCTTAATTTTCAAACCATGGTAATGGATTTAACAGCTATGCCAATTGCCAACGCAAGTTTGTTAGATGAGGGAACAGCAGCGGCTGAAGCGGTATTTATGTTTTATAGCAATCGTAGTAGAGAAAAACAAAAAATAAACGCTAATAAATTATTTGTAAGCGAAACTTGTTTTCCTCAAGTAATTGATGTTATTAAAACACGCTGTAATCCTGTTGGTATAGAGGTTGTAGTTGGAAGTATTTCTAATACTAATTTAGACGATTCTTTTTTTGGTTCTATAATTCAATACCCTGATATTAATGGAGAAGCAAATAATTACCAAGCTTATATAAATTCTTGTAAAGAAAAAAATATTCAAGTTGCAGTTGGCTCTGATTTATTAGCTTTAACATTATTAACACCTCCTGGCGAATGGGGGGCAGATGTGGTTTATGGCAACTCACAACGTTTTGGTGTGCCTTTAGGTTATGGCGGACCGCACGCTGCGTTTTTTGCTTGTAAAGACGATTATAAACGATTAATACCAGGTCGTATTATTGGTGTAAGTGTTGATGCAGAAGGGAACACAGCTTTACGTATGGCTTTACAAACACGCGAACAACATATTAAACGCGATAAAGCAACAAGTAATATATGTACAGCACAAGCATTATTAGCTATTATGGCTAGTATGTATGCGGTTTACCATGGGCCTGATGGTTTAAAAGCTATTGCTCAAGAAATTCACAATAACGCTTTTACTTTAAGTAGCGCATTAACTAAAGCTGGTTTAACAGTTAACACAAAATTATATTTTGACACCATTGTAGTTAATTGCGATGCCGCTAAAGTTATTGCAATTGCCGAATCTAAAGAAATTAATTTTAGAAAAATTGATGATAAACATGTTGGAATTTCTATCGATCAAACAGCAGACTGGAGCGACTTACAAGACATTGCATCTTGTTTTAATGTTGCATTAGATAAAATTATTTCCTCAAAACTCATTAATTCATCAAGCTTAAATCGTCAATCTTCTTATTTAACGCACCCTACTTTTAATTCGTTTCATAGCGAAAGCGAAATGATGCGTTACATTAAACGTTTAGAAAATAAAGATTTATCGTTAGTACACAGTATGATTTCGCTAGGAAGTTGTACAATGAAATTAAATGCGGCATCTGAATTGTTACCTCTAACTTGGCCTGAGTGGGCTAACATACATCCTTTTGTTCCTGCAAATCAAGCGCAAGGCTATTTAGAAATGATAGCTACACTTGATAAAGATTTAAGTAATATTACTGGTTTTGCAAAAATGAGTTTTCAACCAAACTCTGGCGCACAAGGCGAATATGCAGGTTTAATGGTAATTCGCCAATACCATTTAGCAAATGGTGATAACAAAAGAGTAGTTGCACTAATTCCTTCTTCTGCACACGGCACTAACCCCGCAAGCGCAGCAATGGCAGGCATGACAATTGTTGTTACTAAATGTGATGAAAAAGGCAATGTTGATGTTGCTGATTTAAAGGCAAAAGCTGAACAATATAAAGATACCCTAAGTTGTATAATGATAACATACCCAAGCACACACGGAGTTTACGAAGAGGGTATAACAGAAATAACAAAAATTATTCATGATAACGGTGGGCTAGTTTACATGGATGGCGCTAATATGAATGCGCAAGTTGGTTTAACAAGCCCTGGAAACATTGGTGCAGATGTTTGTCATTTAAATTTACACAAAACATTTGCTATCCCCCATGGTGGTGGTGGCCCAGGTATGGGACCTATTGGTGTAGTTGAAAAATTAGTGCCGTTTTTGCCTTCGCACCCAGTAGTAAATACAGGCGGAAAAGAAGGAATACACGCTGTAAGTTCTGCTCCGTTTGGCAGCGCTTTAATTTTATTAATTAGTTATGGTTATATTAAAATGCTTGGTGCTGATGGTTTAAAAGCAGCAACAGAAACCGCAATATTAAATGCTAATTATATGAAAGAGGTTTTAAAAGACCATTACAAAATTTTATATACTGGTAGTAAAGGCCGATGCGCACACGAAATGATTTTAGATTGTAATGATTTTAAAATGGCAAGCGGTGTTGAAGTGGCAGATATTGCTAAACGTTTAATGGATTATGGCTTTCATGCGCCTACGGTTGCGTTTCCTGTAGTAAATACATTAATGGTTGAGCCAACTGAAAGCGAAAATAAAGCAGAATTAGATCGTTTTTGTGATGCAATGATTTCTATTAGAAAAGAAATACAAGAAATAATTGATGGCAAAGCTGATAAATTAAATAATGTGATTAAAAATGCTCCACATACTGCAAAATTAATTATTGCAGATAATTATGATAAGCCTTACAGTCGCGAAAAAGCAGCATTTCCATTACCTTATGTAAAAGCAAATAAATTTTGGCCAAGTGTTGCACGTGTTGATAATGCTTATGGCGATAGAAATTTAGTTTGTAGTTGTGCGCCTATTGAAGCTTATATGGAAGAAGTTGTTGGGTAATTTTACTCAATAATTAATTATATTTCAAGCATCAAGCATCAATCTTAAATCGTAATAACGATGTGATGCCTTTTCTAACGATGTTCCGTTTTTAACTGCATTATTTATTAAGCGTTTAATTCTTTCTATTTGAATTATAAATGAAATTCTGTTTACGTTAAATTTTAACTTAATCCACTTATTTTACCATTATCATCAATAAACATATTTTCTGATGCTGGCGTATTGGGTAAGCCTGGCATACGCATCATATCACCTAAAATAGGAATAACAAAGCCTGCCCCTGCTGCAAATTCAAACTCTCTAACTGTAACCCTAAAACCGTTAGGTCGCCCAATTTTTGTTTCATTATCTGATAATGATTTTTGTGTTTTAGCCATACAAATGGGTAATTTATCTAAATCTAAATTGTTTATTGTTTTAATTTGTGCTTTAGCTTTATTGCTATAATCAACGCCATCTGCCCCATAAATTTCTTTTGCTATGGTTTCTATTTTATTTTCAATATTATCATTCCAATCATAAATAGGTTTAAAATTGTTAGGTAAATTTGCTGCTTCAACTACTGCTTGTGCTAATTCGCTAGCCCCCACTCCGCCATTTACAAACGCTTTAGAAACAACCGCTTTTACATTTAATTTATCGCAATAATTTTTAATTAAATTAATTTCCTCATCTGTATCGCTAGGAAAATAATTTATAGCAACTACGGGTTGTAAATTAAATTTTTTTATGTTTTCTATATGCTTTTCTAAATTTTTAAACCCGGTAGCAACTCGCTCAACGTTAGGTGTATTATACTCTTCTTTTTGCGCACCGCCATGATGCCTTAAAGCTCTAATGGTTGCAACAATAACAACTGCGCTAGGTTTTAAATTAGCATAACCACATTTTATATTTAAAAATTTCTCTGCTCCTAAATCTGCGCCAAACCCACCTTCGGTTATTACATAATCTCCTAAAGATAATCCCATTTTAGTGGCTAAAATTGTATTTGTTCCTTGAGCAATATTTGCAAAAGGTCCTCCATGTAAAATAGCAGGATTGCCTTCTAGGGTTTGAACTAAATTAGGACAAAGTGCATCTTTTAACAATATAGCCATTGCGTTTTCAGCATTTAAATCTTTAGCAAAAATTGGTTTTTTATCAAAGGTGTAACCAACAAAAATATTTCCTAGACGTTGTTTTAAATCTTTAATACTAGTGCTCATACAAAGTATTGCCATTACTTCAGATGCTGGCGTTATGTTAAAGCCATCTTCGCGCGGAATTCCATTTTGAGTTCCTCCTAAACCAATAGTTATATGTCGTAAAGCCCTATCATTCATGTCCATCACGCGTTTCCACACTATTGTTCGTGGGTCAATGTTTAAATTGCTTTTTTTGTTTTGAATAGTATTATCTATTAATGCTGATAATAAATTATTTGCTTTTTCAATGGCTGAAAAATCTCCGGTAAAATGTAAATTAATGTCCTCCATTGGAATAACTTGAGAATATCCACCTCCCGCTGCTCCGCCTTTCATACCAAACACAGGGCCAAGAGATGGTTCTCTTAAAACAGCAATTGATTTTTTACCTATATAATTTAAACCATCATTCAATCCTACCGATACAGTAGTTTTGCCTTCGCCTGCGGGAGTAGGATTAATTGCTGTAACTAAAATTAATTTACTTTGTTTTACTTTATCTTCGTTAATTAAATGCAAAGGTAATTTGGCTTTGTATTTGCCATAATAATTTAAATCGTCTTCGTTTACATTTAGTTTTACTGCTATTGTTTTAATGTGCTGTATTTTTGCTGCTTGTGCAATTTCAATATCTGTTGGAAAGCTCATAATTACTTCTTTAAACAAATATAAAAAAATAAAGGCAGATGTTTTATTTCCTGCCTTTAACTAATTAGTTAATTTGTTTTTTATTTCCAACCACCACCTAGGGCTTTATATAAATTAACCCTTGCGTGAAATTGTTGCTTTTTTGTTTCTATTAATTCAATTTTAGAATCAAGAGCATCTCTTTGTGTTAATAAAACTTCCATATAATCTGCTCTTGCAGATTTATAAAGAGTTTTGGAAATCTCTATTGATTCTGTTAAAGTTTGTGTTTGGCGTGCTTTTAATTCAAAACTTTTTTTAAGATTTCCAATATTTGAAATTTGATTAGCAACTTCAACATGTGCGTTTAAAATAGACCTTTCGTAATTATACATTGCTTGTAATTGTTTTGAACTTGCGTTAAAATAATTAGCTTTTATTGCATTTCTATTAATTAAAGGTGCAACTAGGTTTCCTGCTAAATTATATACAATTGATAAAGGTGTTTCGATAATATATTTTGGATTAAATGCGCCGTAACCTGCTCCTGCTGTTATTTTTAACGCAGGATAAAATTCGGCTTTAGTAGATTTAACTTCCAATTTTGTAGCGGTTAATTCGCGTTCTGCTTGTTTTATATCGGGCCTGTTTTCTAACAATTGTGTTGGTACACCAGAATGTATTGAATCTAATTGAAAATTTAAAAAGTTGGTTGTGTCGCGATTAATTTTTTGAGGAAAACGACCTAATAAAAAATTTATTTCATTTTCTGTTTTAATAATTTCTTGTTCAATATAAAACTGTTTGCTTTGGTTTTTAAGAACCTCAGCTTCAAACCTTCTAACGGCAAGCTCTGTAGTTCGGGCAGCAATTTTTTCTAGTTTAACAATTTCTAAAGAGTTTTGGTAAATTTTTATATTCGTTTTTAATATTTCTAATTGATTGTCTAACGCTAATAGTTCGTAATATGAATTAGCAATTTCGCTAATTAAATTAGTAACCATAAAATTTTTACCATCAATACTTGCAAGATATTTATTTACAGCGGCTTTTTTTGCGTTTCTTAATTTTCCCCAAATATCAACTTCCCAAGAAATGTTAGCTCCAAATCCGTAATTAGACATTGGGTCGGGGTTTTTTTTCCCTGTTACAATATCGTTTGCTTCTTCTGTTGCTCCTTCAATCGTATATTTTCCGGGTTTATGAACTCCTGTTTCAATACCTACATCTAACATTGGAATATAAGCCCCTTTTTTTGCTCTAACTTCGTTTTTTGCAATATTAATTTCTTGCATAACAATGTTTAACTCTTGATTGTTTTTAAGCGCAGTATCTATTAAACATATAAGATTTTGGTCGTTAAAATACTTGCGCCAATTCATGTTAGCAACATTAATTGTATCAGAATTGTTTGAGCCATAGTTAACAGGTACTTTTTTGTTTTCTGTTCTATTTATAATAGATGGCCCTATACACGACGTTTGAATTAAAGCTAAAGCTAAAGCTAAAACACAAAGTGTTATTTTAATTTTATTTTTAATGATTATCATTTTCATGTGATTGAGGAAAATTATCTATTTGATGAACAATATCTTCTGTTAACGAACTATCATCTTCGTTTTTAATTAGTTTTCTACCGTGCGCCATTGAGCCAAAAATATAGTATAAACCTGGGACAATAATTACGCCAAAAATGGTTCCAAACAACATGCCTCCTAAAGCAGAGCCTCCAATGGTTTTATTACCAATTGCTCCTGCTCCATGAGCATAAACTAGTGGAATTAAACCGGCAATGAAAGCAAAAGAAGTCATTAAAATAGGCCTAAACCTTACTCTTGCGCCTTCTATAGCAGCGGCTAAAACAGTCATGCCGCTTTCTTTTTGTTTATGAATTGCAAATTCAACAATTAAAACGGCGTTTTTACCCAACAAACCAACCAACATAACTAAACCAACCTGGGCATAAATATCGTTTGCTAAACCCATGCCTTTAATTACTAAAAACGAACCAAAAACACCAGCAGGTAAAGAAAACACAACAGCTAAAGGAATTATAAAACTTTCGTACTGTGCGGCTAAAACAAAATACACAAATATCAATACTATTATAAAAATATAAATAGCTTCGTTCCCTCTACGTGTTTCGTCGTAAGAAAGTGCGGCCCAATCAATATCAAAACCATGTGGTAATGTTTTGGCAGCAACTTCTTTTACAGCAGCAATTGCTTCGCCACTACTGTAGCCAGAAGCAGGGCCCCCTCTTATTGCAGCAGTATTGTACATGTTGTAGCGGTTAATTTCGTTAGCGCCTTGTTTTTTATGAATTTTCATGAAAGCAGAAAAAGGAACCATTTCTCCTTTATCGCTTTTAACATACAAATTCATAATATCAGTAGGAAGTTTTCTGAACTCGGGCGATGCTTGTACAAACACTTTAAAAAAACGTTGATATTTTATAAAACCTAACTCGTAAGTACTACCAACAAAAATAGAAAGTGTATTCATTGCATTACCAATAGTTACTCCTTTTTGCATTGCAGCTTGATTATCAAACTCTATTTCATATTGAGGGTAATTTGCGCTAAAAAACGTAAACAAACCTGTAATTTCTTTGCGTTTACGCATTTCGTTCATAAAATCATTAGTAACTTTTTCTAGTTGTTTATAATCGCCGCTATTTGTTTTATCTAACAATTGTAATGCAAAACCACCAGCAGCACCAAAACCAGGTACAGCAGGAGGGTCAAAAAATTCAATAGTTGCACCAGGAATTTCTTTTGCTTTTTGTTCTAACTCTTCTATTATTTCGTGTACCGAGTGTTTTCTTTCTGACCAAGGTTTTAAATTAATTAAACAAGTACCCGCATTAGAACCCCTACCCTCAGTTAATACCTCGTAACCAGCAATTGATGAAACTGATTTTATTCCTTCAACTGTATTTAAAACTTTAACCAATCTATTAGATAAATCGTTTGTTCGTTCTAATGTAGAGCCTGGAGGAGTTTGAATAATGGCATATAACATTCCTTGATCTTCGCTAGGAATAAAGCCAGAAGGTAAACTACTGCTAATGCCAACTATTCCAAGCGCAAACACAACAAACAAGCCTACAGTTACAAGTTTTCTATGGGCAACTAATTTTAATAGCCACACATACTTTCCTGTTAATTTTTCAAAACCTCTATTAAAACTATCGATAAAGCGATTCATCCACGTTTTTTTACGAGGTTTACCATGATTGTTTTTTAATATCATAGCGCATAATACCGGAGTAACCGTTAGAGCCACAACGCCTGATAATACTATAGACGAAGCCATTGTAATTGAAAACTGTCTGTAAAAAGTTCCTACAGGGCCAGTCATAAAAGAAACGGGGACAAACACCGAAACCATTAAGAGTGTAATTGCAATTACAGCCCCACTAATTTCGCCTAATACTTTTTTAACAGCAGCGTATGGAGACAAGTGTTCTTCTTCCATTTTTGCGTGAACAGCTTCAACGACGACAATTGCATCATCAACAACAATACCAATAGCTAACACTAAAGCAAAAAGGGTTATCATATTAATAGTTAAACCAAACATTTTCATACAAAAAAATGCGCCAATTAAAGAAATAGGTACGGCAAGAGTTGGAATTAGAGTAGAGCGCCAATCGCCTAAAAAGATAAATACCACCAACGCAACTAAAATAAACGCATCGCGTAATGTATGTATAACGTTTTCTATAGATGCATCTAAAAAGTTTGAAACGTCGTAACTTATTTCATAATCCATTCCTGCTGGGAAAGATTTTTTTAACTCTTCCAGTTTGCTTTTTACTTTTTCAATTACTTCACTTGCGTTACTTCCGTATGTTTGTTTTAAAACTAATGCTGCAGATGGGTGACCATTCATATTTGAATAAATATCGTAATACTCACTTCCTAAAGTTACTCTTGCAACATCTTTAAGTCTTAAATTTTCTCCTTTTGCGTTTGAACGAATGATTACATCTTCATATTGTTTTGGATCATTAAACCTATCGCTATAAGTTAGCACATATTCTAACGCTTCGGCTTGTTTCCCATCTCCCCTTCCAATACGACCGGCCTTACCAATAATGCTTTGGTTATTTAAAGCCTCCATAACCTCATCGGGCGACACTTCGTAAGCACGCATTCTATCGGGGTTTAACCATACACGCATTGCGTATTGCCTACTTCCTAAAATTCTAACTTGCCCAATACCATTAATACGTTGCAACTCTGGCACCATATTAACACCAGCATAATTAAATAAAAATTTCATGTTGGCGTTTTTATCTTTACTGTAAAGATTAACGTACATCAACATACTTGGTATTACTGGAGTAATAATTACCCCTTCGCGTTGTACTAATATTGGTAAACGATTAGTTACTTGTTGTACCCTGTTAGAAACTTGAACTAACGCTTGGTTAATATCAGTACCTGGTTCAAAAATTACTTGAATGTTTGCTTCACCCGCACTTGTTGCATCGGAGGTCATGTAACGCATACCCCAAGCACCATTAATTGCTTGCTCAAGAGGAATAATTACAGATTCTGCTAACGATTTTGCGCTAGCGCCCGGGTAAGAAGCACTAACCATAACTACTGGTGGCGCAACTTCTGGAAATTGTGATGTAGGAAGTGTTTTAATGGCCAAGCCTCCTAAAAATATTATAACAAGAGATATAACAATTGCTAATACAGGCCTTTGTATAAATTTATTAAACATGTGTGTTTGTTTTAAAGGTTAATTACTCAACGTAAACACTTAATTTTGAAAATACATCTTCAGGTTTTTCGAGTTTATAGGTAATTTTATCGCCGTCTTTTACCTTTCTTATTCCTTCTAATAAAATAGTTTCGTTTTCTTTTAACCCAGATTTTACAACGTATAAGTCTGGCATTTCAGAATCAATAATTATTTCTCGCGAGTGAACTGTTTTGTTTTTATCAATAACATAAACAAACTTTTTTTCTAAAATTTCGTACGTTGCTTTTTGAGGAATAAGAATGGCTTTTTCTTCGGGTATTCGCATTATTATATTGCCCGTTTCGCCATGCCTTAGTAAACCATTAGGGTTTGGAAAGGTTGCCCTAAAAGCAATATTGCCTGTTTCGTTATTAAAATCTGCTTCTATTGTTTTTACTTCACCTGGGTGATCATAAACTTTATGGTTAGCCATAAGTAAATTTACTTTAACTAAATTTTCGTCGGTTGCGTGAGTTTTATAATTCAAATATTCAGCTTCGGGTACATTAAAATAAACCCATAAACTACTATTATCAGATAATGTGGTTAGTAAATCTCCTTCGTCTATTAAACTTCCCAACCTCGCTTGAAAATGATCCATTATACCATCAAAAGGCGCTTTAATTTCACAAAACTTTAAATGTGTTTCGGCTAATGCCTGTTCTGCTTTTGCTTTATCAAGTTTTGCTTTTGCTAGAGCTAATTCGTTAGGCGAAACAACATTTTTTTCAAACAATTGTTTTGTGTTTTGATATTCTGTTTCAACGTAACTTACTTCTGCCTGAGCTTTTTGTAATTCTGCTTGATAAATTAAAGGCATAATTTGAAACATTAATTGGCCTTTTTTTACAAACTGCCCCTCATCAACATAAATGTTTTGTAGGTAGCCTTTTTCTAAAGCCCTAACTTCAATGTGTTGTATAGAGCGAATTTGGCAAACATAGTTTCGTAAAACTACTGTGTCTTTTTTTAAAACTGATGTTGCAATAAACTGAACCTCTTCTTCTTTTTCTTCGTTATGAGATTTACAGCCAGTGAATAATAAACTTAATAGTACAGAAAAATTTAAAATTGTTTTTTTCATAAATGTTTTTTTGAATTAATAACTTATAAGAATAAAAGCAAAAGCTTTTAATGAGTTATCAAATTCTAAAAACACATATTTTATTTAATAAAGCACTTGTAAGGTATGTAAAAGGCTTTATTTTACTAATAGTTAATACAACATTATTATGATTTAGATTTAAAACAAAATAGTTACACAGTGGTAAATTAATAGTTTTAGATAAAGAATCTTCGTTTTCGTTATCAAACTCAACATCTATTAAAATATTAAAATTGGGTATGGTTTGATCATCAATGTGTTTTAAAGACTTTAATATAAATGTTGAATTGGTTAAGCCCTCATTATATACTTTAAAGGTGTTAGCAAACACTTTAGATTGCAAACCAACAAAAACAGCAATTAATAAAACGTATTTAATGAATGATTTCAAATTCTGAACAAAATTAACACTTGTAGTTAAATGTTAAATTAACACTAACATTTTTTAACAAGCTAAAAAATTAGCTTAACTTAATTAAAGCAAAAACGCTGTAGTTAATCATGTCCATATAATTAGCGTCAACCCCTTCACTTATAATGGTTTCGCCCTTGTTGTCTTCTATTTGTTTAACTCTAAAAATTTTCATTAATATTAAATCGGTTAAACTACTAATTCGCATATCGCGCCACGCTTCGCCGTAATCGTGATTTTTATCTAACATTAATTGTTTAGTTTTTGAGGCGTTTTTTTCATATAAAACAGCAACCTCTTCGTACGGAATATCTAATCTAATGTCGTCTTTTAACTCAAGTTGAATTAACCCTATAATGCAATAATTAATTATGCCAACATATTCGCCTTTAATATCATCGTTTACTTTTTGTGTTCCTTTTTCTTCGATACTTTTAATGCGTTGTGCTTTAATAAAAATTTGATCGGTAAGGCTTGTTGGTCTTAAATTACGCCAAGCCGTACCATAATCTTTCATTTTTTTTAAAAATATATCTTTACATTTGTTAATGGCTTGATCGTATTGTTGCGATGTGTTTTGCATAAGTAATGGGAATCAAAAATACTGAAATAAATACAAATTCATATACTGTAAATGGTAAAATTTTATCGTTTAACGAACCAAAAATTATGGGGATAATTAACTTAACCCCAAATAGTTTTTATGATGGTAATAAATACAGTACGGTTAAAGATGTTATGCGCGATGTTGAATCTAAAATTGAACAAGGAGCTGATATTATTGATGTTGGCGCCGCATCTACCAAACCTGGAGAACCTTTAATTAATTTTGAAGAAGAGTGGCAACGTTTACACACAACCTTAATTGAATTAAAAAAACAATTTCCGAATACATTTATAAGTGTTGATACATACAATAGCGAAACCGCCAAGCGCGCAGTTGATTTAGGCGTTGAAATAATTAATGATATTAGTGGGGGTAATTTTGACAATGAAATGTTTAACACCATTTCAAAACTAGATGTTATTTATATTTTAATGCACATACAAGGTACACCACAAAACATGCAAGTAAACCCCGAATATATAAATGTGGTTGAAGAAGTATATGCGGTTTTAAAAAACAAAACATCTCAATTAAAAAATTTAAATTTTAATAAAATAATAATTGACCCCGGTTTTGGTTTTGGTAAAACAATTGAACATAATTTTAAATTATTAAAAGAATTACAAAAGTTTAATCCATTGGGTTTTCCTGTTTTGGCGGGTCTTTCAAGAAAAAGCATGATTAATAAAACATTAAACACTAACCCCGTTACTGCTTTAAACGGTACTGTTTGTTTAAATACAATTGCATTAATAAATGGTGCTAAAATATTAAGAGTGCACGATGTAATGGAAGCCAAACAAATAATCCAATTATTCTTAAAATATCAAACTGTTTAATAATTTAATTATTTTTGAATATGAAAAAATTAGCAGTTTTGTTACTTGCAATTTTAAGTTTAGGTTTTAAAAGTTATACATCTTATTCCTACCAAATTGGTTTATTAAAATATAACGGTGGAGGCGATTGGTATTCAAATTTAGAAACATCGTTACCTAATTTAATTAAATTTTGTAATACGAATTTAAAAACAAATATTAACCCCGAACAAGCCATTGTTGATGTTGGTAGTAAAGACATTTTTAATTATCCATTTATTCATATGACCGGGCACGGTAATGTTATTTTTTCATCTCAGGAAGCAGAAAATTTAAGAAATTATTTAAGCGCGGGTGGTTTTTTACACATTAGCGATAATTACGGAATGGATAAATTTATAAGGCCACAATTAAAAAAAGTGTTTCCTGAATTAGATTTAATAGAAATTCCAAATTCGCATGCTGTTTTTCACCAAAAATTTGAATTTCCAAATGGATTACCTAAAATACATGAACATGATAAAAAACCACCACAGGCTTTTGGTTTGTTTTTAAAAGGCAAATTAATTTGTTTTTACGACTTTGAATGTGACTTAGGTGATGGTTGGGAAAACCCAGAAATACACAACGACAGCGAAGAAGCCAGACAAAAAGCTTTAAAAATGGGGGCTAATTTATTAAGCTATGCTTTATTAAATTTTGAAAAGAAAAATTAATTTAACTATTAATGAAAAACCTTAAGCTTTTATTAATCTTTATTTTTTTTGTTGCATTAAATTGTAATTCACAAACATTTATTATAAAAGGTAAAACAACAAACAACAACGAAGTGTTACCCTTTGTAACTGTTGTTGTTAAAGGAACATCTCATGGGGTTATAAGTAACGAAGACGGAAATTACGAACTCAAATTAAGTAAAGGCACACACACTTTAGTATATCAATATGTTGGTTTTAATAAAACAGAACGCGCCATTCAATTAAACGAAAACCAAATTATAAATGTTGATTTAAAATCATCGGGGGTTGCGCTAAACGAAATAATAGTGAAAGCAGGTGAAGACCCCTCGTATCCTATAATTCGCAAAGCTATTAAAAAGAAAAAATATTATAACAACTTAGTTAAAGAATACTCTTGCCAAAGTTATATAAAGGGTTTACAAAGGCTAATTAACATGCCCGAAAAATTTAAAAAATTAATTAAAATTACAAGTGGCGAAAAATTTGATAGTACCTTACTTGGCGTAATCTATTTAAGCGAAAGCGAAAGTTATTACTATTATAAAAAACCTAATTTTCAAAAAGAAATTATGTATAGTAGTAAAGTTAGCGGAGATAATAAAGCATTTAGTTTTAATCAACTCTCTCAAATGCAATTTAATTTTAATCAAAACTTAATTAATATCGGGCAAATAAGCGATAGACCCATTGTTTCTCCTCTTAATAATAATGCGTTTTTATATTATAAATTTTATTTGCTAGATAGTTTGTTTGAAGATGGGAAAAAAATAAATAAAATTGCTGTTAAACCAAAACGAAGTACCGACCCGTGTTTTAGTGGAATTATTTATATACAAGATAAAACTTGGCGATTAACTGGCGCAGACTTAAAACTAACAAAAGACCAAAAAATAAATTATGTTGATACCTTAACTATTAAACAGCTTCATTCGCCTATACTAGGCGATAGTGTTTGGATGCCAGTTAATCATAATTTTAGTTTTTCTTTTAAGTTTATGGGCATAATTGTGAATGGATATTTTAATGCGTTTGTAAAAAACTATAAATTCAATCCTATATTAAACAACAATTTTTTTAATAGTGAGGTTTTAGTAATTCAAGATAGTGCAAACAAAAAAGATTCTACATACTGGTTAAAAAACAGACCAACACCTTTAACCAAAGAAGAAATTAAAGACTATAACAAAAAAGATAGCGTAGAAAAAATAAAAAGTACAGATGCGTACAAAGACTCCGTTGATAATAAACACAATAAATACCGATTCTCTAATTTTTTCACAGGTTATACCTACCACAAAACAAAAAACAAATTCACAATAAATTTACCAGGAATTATAACTAGCGGCGTTCAATACAATACGGTTGAGGGTTTAAACTTAAGCTATCAGTTTAATATTAATAAAACGTATGAAAATTTAAACAGACACAATGTTGATGGTAGAGTAAGATATGGTTTTAGTAATTTTTTATGGGGAGGAGAGTTAGGTTATAATTATTATTTCAATCAAAAAAAATTCTCAAGAGTTGGTGTACGTTTAAAATCGATAGCCGAGCAATACAACCAACAAAATCCTATTGCTCCATTAATTAATTCAGCATATTCTTTACTTGTTAACGAAAATTTTATGAAGTTATTTAAAGAAAGCGGAGCAGAAATAAATTATTTTACAGAATTAATTAACGGTGTTTATTTATCGGCTAACACCAAGTATGTAGAAAGAGAGGCTTTAAAAAACACAAGCGATGTTTTGTTTATTGATGATAAAAATAAATTGTTTACAAGCAACGATCCTAGAAATGAAAACAATTTTGATTCAATGTTTGTTACAAACAGAGCCTATACTGCCGATATAATGTTATCTATTCGATTTAAACAAAAATACGTAAGCACACCAAAAGAAAAAGTTATTATCGGAAGTAAATATCCACGATTAAGTTTTGGATACAAAAAAGCATTTCCAATTTTAAACACCATTGCAAATTATGATTTAGCAACAGCAAGTGTTTCTGATGTGATTAATATGGGCTTGTTTGGAAGACTAGGTTTTAAGGTAAGAGGGGGGGCTTATTTAAATACAGCTAAATTATTTTTTATGGATTTTAAATATTTTTTGGGCAATCAAACTATATTTAACACAAACGATTATTTAAGCAGCTATAGACTATTGCCTTATTACACATTTAGTGCGGATAAATGGTTTACTGAAGCTCATGCGGAACATCATTTTAACGGGTTTATAATAAATAAAATTCCATTGCTTAAAAAATTAAAAGCACAAGAGGTTGTTGGTGCACACTATTTAACTAGTAACAATTTAAAAAATTATTACGAAATTAATTTTGGTATTGAGAACCTTTTTAGGGTTTTAAGAGTTGATTATGTTATGGGATATGGTATTGGGAGCAACATAAGACATGGCTTTACCATTGGATTAAATACCAGTTTATAAAAACACACCATACAATAAACGGCCTACCAAAAAATAAATTGTCATTCCAATAATATCGTTTAGGGTTGTTACAAATGGGCCTGTTGCTAATGCTGGATTAATTTTAAATTTATTCATTGTTAACGGAACAAATGTTCCTAAAAACGATGCAAAAATAATTACAGTTAATAAAGCAACGCTAACCGTAGCGGCTAATTTCCAATCCTCAATAACAGATGCATAAGCCCAAATTAAAACCGAACAAATTATGCCATTTACTAAACCAACACCTAATTCCTTTAATAATTTTGGTCCAATTTTATCTCCCAGCAACGTGTTGTTTGCTAAGCCTTGAACAATTATTGCACTACTTTGCACACCAACATTACCGCCCATAGCACCAATTAAAGGAATAAAAAACGCCATTTCTGGGTGAATTTTTAATTGTTCTTCATAAGTGCCTATTATTCTCGAGCCAATTATTCCGCCGCACATGCCCACTAACAACCAAGGGATACGGGCTTTTGATAAAACCCATAGTTTATCATTTGTGTCAACATCATCACTAATACCACTCATGCGTTGCAAATTCTCATCGGCTGTTTCTTTAATTACATCAACCACATCGTCAATTGTAATTCTTCCAACTAATCGGTTTAATTGATCAACAACTGGTAAAACCACTAAATCATATTTACGCATAAAATCGGCCACCTCTTCACTTGTTGCAGAGGTTTTAACAGATTGTATGTTGGGTTCATAAATCTCCTCTACTCTAGCTAATGGATGAGATATAATTAATTTTTTTAAAGAAAGTTCACCAATTAGCCTATCGTTATTATCAACTACATAAATGGTATATAAAACATCAACACTATCCGTTTGTTTTCTTATTTCTTCAATACAATGGCTTACTGTTTCAAAAGCGTACACGCTCACCAATTCTTTAGCCATTAAAGACCCCGCAGTTCCTTCTTCGTAATTAATTAATTCGGCAATATCACTTGCTTGTTCAATATCTTCTATATGAGCTAAAACCTCTTCTTGAATGTTTTCGGGCAATTCCGCTATAACATCGGCAGCATCGTCACTCTCCATGTTATCAATCTGTTCGGCAATTTCTTTTGAACTAAAGGTTGATAACAACTGCTCGCGTTTATCATCGTCTAACTCTAATAAAACATCTGCCGCTAATTCATCATTTATTAATTCATATAAATATGAAGCCTCCTCAACATTAAGTTGATTTATTATAATAGCAATGTCTGGAGCATAAAGTTCGCTTAATTGTTCTTTTATAAACAATTGGTTTTTACTCGCAATGGCATCTTGCAGTTTATTTAAATAATCTGTAGTTAATTCAAATTGCATAGTAAGTTTGTAAAGGTAAGGAAATTAAGTTTTTCAAAACAAATTAACATTAGCTTAATAACAACAAAAAAATTTGCACTTTTGTGTTTTAGAAAAATACATCTAAAAAATTATGCAAATTAAGTATGCAGCCAAACCTAAAGCCTTATTGGTATTAGAAGACGGCAAAGTGTTTGAAGGAAAAGCCGCCGGAAAAATTGGAACCACAACGGGCGAAATTTGTTTTAATACAGGTATGACGGGTTACCAAGAAATTTTTACAGATCCATCGTATTACGGCCAAATAATTGTTATGGCCACGCCCCACATTGGTAATTATGGTATAGAAAACGATGAGGTTGAAAGCACCGGAATTAAAATTGCAGGAATGGTTTGTAAAAAATTTAACAACGGCTATTCTCGTCCACGCGCTCAAAAAGATTTACAAACTTATTTTGAAGAAAACAACATTGTAAGTATTAGCGATGTTGACACCAGAGCAATTGTTAGGTATATTAGGGATAAAGGCGCAATGAATTGTATAATCTCTTCTGAAACATTAGATGTAGAAGCATTAAAAGCAAAATTAAAAACAGTGCCAAGCATGGCAGGTTTAGAACTATCAAGCAAGGTAGCCACAAAAACTCCTTATTTTTTTGGAAACGAAAACTCAAAACACAAAGTAGCTGTAATTGATTTTGGAATTAAAACTAACATTTTACGCTCACTAGCCGAAAGAAATTGTTACCTAAAAGTGTTTCCAATGAACAATAAACTAGAAGATGTTTTAGAATACAAACCTAATGGTATAATGTTAAGCAATGGTCCGGGAGACCCTGGTGTAATGCCACAACAAACAGCTTTAGTTAAAGAACTTGTAAATACAGGATTACCTGTTTTTGGTATTTGTTTAGGACATCAACTACTTGCTCAAAGCCAAGGAATAAGTACTTATAAAATGCACGCGGGCCACAGAGGCATTAATCACCCTGTAAAAAATGTAATTACTGGCAAAAGCGAAATAACATCTCAAAACCACGGATTTACAGTTAATGCTGATGATGTAGCAAAAAATCAAAACATAGAAATTACTCACATTAATTTAAACGATAACACAATAGAAGGAATTAGACTAAAAGGAAAAAATGTTTTTTCGGTGCAATATCACCCCGAAGCAAATCCTGGACCCTATGATAGTCGATATCTTTTTGATGATTTTGTTGCTAGTTTAAATTAAACCGATTAATAAAATTTTCATCTAATACTAAATCTATAAAATTATAAATTGTGACTTTAATAAAGAGTATAAGCGGAATAAGAGGAACTATTGGTGGTGCACCAAATGAAGGATTAACTCCTTTAGATGTTGTAAAATTTACATCTTCATACGCACAATGGGTAATAAACTCAAACCCAAAAACAAAAAATAAAGTAGTAATAGGTAGAGATGCACGAATTAGTGGTTTTATGGTAAACCAACTTGTAGTTGGAACATTAATTGGTATGGGTATAGATGTAATTGACCTAGATTTAAGCACAACACCAACTGTAGAAATGGCTGTTGTTGATTACAAAGCATCTGGTGGAATTATATTAACTGCTAGCCATAACCCAAAACAATGGAATGCACTAAAACTACTTAACGCAAAAGGAGAGTTTATTAGCGATGCAATTGGCAAAGAAATTTTACAACTTGCCGATAATAATCAATTTAATTATGCAGATGTAAACAATTTAGGTACATATACAATAGATAAAAATTATTTACAAAAACACATAGATAAAGTTTTAGCCTTACCTTATGTTGACATTGATGCAATTAAGAAAGCTAACTTTAATGTTGTTGTAGATGGTATAAACAGTAGTGGAAGTTTTGCAGTTCCTCAATTATTAAAAAGTTTAGGTGTAAACAATATAACCTCTATAAACAACGATGTAACAGGAAATTTTGCTCATAACCCCGAGCCTTTACCAGAACATTTAATTGATTTAAGTAAAGCAATAATAAAAAACAAAGCTCATCTAGGAATAAGTATAGACCCCGATGTTGATAGATTAGCTTTAGTTTGCGAAGACGGAGAAATGTTTGGCGAAGAATACACGCTTGTTGCAGTTGCCGATAGCGTTTTACAACATCATAAAAATGGCAATACTGTAAGTAATTTAAGCAGCACGCGCGCGTTAAGAGATATTACAGAAAAACAGGGCGGTAAATATTCGGCAAGCGCAGTTGGAGAGGTTAACGTGGTTAACATGATGAAAGAAACAAAAGCCGTTATTGGTGGTGAAGGAAATGGCGGAATTATTTTGCCAGAATTGCATTACGGGCGCGATGCTTTAGTTGGAATAGCAATATTTTTAACTCATTTAGCTAAATTTGGAAAATCCATTTCTGTACTAAGAAAAAGTTATCCAAATTATTTTATAAGTAAAAATAAAATAGAATTAACCCCAGAAATTAATGTTGATAAGGTTTTGCAAGAAATTGAACACAAATATAAAAAACAACCCATTAACACAATTGATGGTGTAAAAATTGAGTTTGATAAAGAATGGGTGCACTTACGTAAAAGTAATACCGAACCAATTATAAGAATTTATAGCGAAAGCCAAACTCAAACAACAGCCGAAAACCTAGCTAAAAAAATTATTTTAGACATTAAAGAAATAATTAAAAATTAGTTTTTAAACAACTAATGTTTTATAATATTATTTGAAAAGAACATTTATTGTTTTGTGTAGTTGTACTTTAGTTTAATGTTACAACTTAAAAATGTTTTTTATAATTACCCTAATCAAAATTATTTTAAAGGAGTTGGCCCAATAAACTTAACGCTTGAAAAGGGCAAGGTTTTAGCAATAGTGGGTAAAAGCGGAAGCGGTAAAACAAGCTTAATTAAATGTATTTATGGTTTAGTAGATTTAATTGATGGCGAAATTAAATTTAATAACACCCGCGTGTTGGGCCCAGCGTTTAATTTAATACCTGGTAACGAAAACATGAGTTTGGTTAGCCAAGATTTTTATGTATTAGATAACCACACGGTTGAAGAAAACATTACAGACAAACTAATAGGCTATACTAACGAATACAAGCAACAAAGGGTAAATAAATTATTAAAGCTGTTAGATTTACAAGTATTAAAAAACACAAAAGCCCGCTTTCTTTCTACGGGACAAAAACAAAGAGTTGCAATTGGGCGCGCACTTGCAATTATACCCCCGTTAATGTTGTTAGACGAGCCCTTTAGTAATTTAGATGCAATACTAAACACAAAGCTTTTTGATTTTGTTTTAAAAGAAGTTAAAAAAAATAAAACATCGGTAATATTAATTACACACCAAGCCGAAGAAGCATTAAAGTATGCAGATGAAGTTGCTGTTTTAGATAATGGCAAAATAAATCAAATTGGAAATACTTTAGATGTATATTATAACCCTAAAAACACCAAGTTAGCTGGATTATTAGGCGCATACAGCATACTTAACCCTAATGACATTAAAACCAAATTAAAATCAAAAAAAGTTATTCGCCCAAATCAATTAAAGATAATTAAAAGTGGTGTTGCAGATATAGAAGGACAAGTAGAAACCTGTTTTTTTAATGGCAAGTGCTATGAAATATTGATTAACACCATTAGCGACAACCAAATTTTAATTTACCATTCAGCTGAAACTAAAGAAGGTCATGCAATAAAATTATCATTGGTTTAATTAATAAAGAGAGCTAAACATCTTTCTTTAATGTGTTGTTTGAACTTTTGTTTTTAATTATAGAAATGTTGAGCGAGTTATTTAAATAAATTAGAATAGTATAAAAAATAATTCGTGTTAGTTTACTTTAAATAAAAAAGGTGCGCATAAACTGAACACCTTTTTTAAAAATTGCTTAAGTCCTAATTACTCCTTAACCATTTTTTTACTGTCAATAATTTGTCCATCAACAATAAGTGTGTAAAGGTATAAGCCTGCACTTAAATCGTTTGCAAACACATTTAATTGTCCTTGTCCTTTGGTTGTTACATCA
>JAIUNM010000028.1 GCA_020162035.1 Bacteroidota bacterium
GAGCTTTAATTGCATTAGCAATAAGCATAAATGATAAGTAAAAAATAACCCTATTCATATTAAAGATGATTAAATTATCTATTTGACTACATTATTCACAATAGGTTTAAAAGCATGCCTGCTAACGCATTGCGGCTACAACTGGGGCGTACTTGAAACCGAGTCTTGCCGAAATGGTATTAACAAAGCTAAATGTTTATTGGACATTTGCAAAATGAAAAAACATTCGCGGAGCGACCTTGAATTTTTGCAAATGCTTTGATGTCTGTACGCCTGAGTTGTAGGTGCTGTTATAGGCAGTTTTTATTAAAATTGTTTTTTAAAAGTCAAACCGACTATTGAGGAATTTTCTTTATAGTCAGGTAAATAAATAAGATTGAGACTTACATTGTTTTCTTTCGGTGGATTTTTAGTTGCAAGTCTTATAATACTTGTAACTAAAGTTGTCATGCCAATTCCAATATTAATACTAGTCGGTATATATGCATTATTATATTTGGCATTAACATTTGAAATTCCAAGAGCTGTCTGAGCAGCCCCTGATATTGCACCAAAGATTGCGTTAGTTCTATATTTGTCGTGTTTATGTAGCTTTTTTATGTTGAAGTATGTTGTTGTCAAGTTAATCGCAGAAAAAGCTATTGTTCCAGTCCAATACATTGAGCCATCGTTGTCTCCGTAAACAGAAATAGGCATAGTTGTTTGTCCTTTTGATATAAAGGTCGAACATAAAAATACAGCAATAATTATTAGTCTTAGTTGTGTTTTCATAAAATTGCCTATAACTTATGTATATAAGCAAATATACAAAATAAAATCATTTTTAACAATTACATTAAAACATCATTAAATTATTTATAATCAATATTTTATATCGACTACAAACGGTTACAATTAATTATAAATGTGCTTAATTATTTAGTTACAAAATTTTATTTTTTTACCCACTTACCTTTGTGTTGTTGATTTGATTTTAACACTTCAACCTTAATGTAACAATTAAATAAATATAAAAATGGCAAACTTCAAAAATCACAATCAGTTTAGTAGAACGTTTAGGCACTGAATCTCAGATTAATGTTTGGGTTTCCAGGGAATTTCTTGAACGTTTAGTTTGTGAGTTAAATCTCTGCTTAACATAAATAAATAATCAGATAATCTGTTTAAGTATTTAAAATGTATTTCTTCAACTGTTTCGTTTTCGGCTAATCTTAAAACTGCTCGTTCGGCTCTCCTACACACACAACGTGCAACATGGCAATGAGATACAGCAATATGTCCACCAGGTAAAACAAACGATTTCATTTCGGGCACATTTGCATTTATAATATCTATTGCTTTTTCTAAAGCTAAAATATCCTCTTCAAAAACTGGAGGCAAAGTCATTTTATTTTTTACAGGATCTGCGGCTAAATGCGAGCCTATTGTAAACAACCTATCTTGTATATAAATAATAAAATCAATTGTTTCCTTTTCTGTTATTGTATCTCTAACTATACCTAAATAAGAATTTAATTCATCAACCGTGCCATAAGCTTCAATTCTTACATGTTGTTTTGGCAATCTGGTTCCTCCAATTAAAGAGGTTTGACCTTTATCACCCGTTTTGGTATAAATTTTAAAAGCCATTAAAATGAAAGTGTTAAATTAAGGTTAGGTAAAATTGGTAATTGATTTATTCGTTTAAATGTAAACCTATCAACATAAAAAATATTTTGACGGTTATAAATATTTGTAGCACCACCACTAATTTCAAAAGTTGCTTTTTCGGTATAATGGTATTTATATTTTATACTTAAATCTAAACGATGATAATCTGGCAACCTACCGCCATTAAGTGTTGCGGGTATATACCCTAAATTTGGGTTATTGGTATTAAAATTATAATTTACATTACCTGCAGGATTAAATGTTGGTATAAATCCTTGTGTTTGAGTAAAAGGAAAACCTGTACCTAAATTCCATCGCGCATTAAACTCACAATTTTTCTTTTTACCAAAAGTGTAAGATGTTACTAAATTAACATTATGTCTTCTATCAAAATTTGGAGGGTAATTTAAAATTTGTCCTGTTGTGTTATTGCCTTGCCATCTATCGTTAAATGCTAATGAATAAACTGCCCAAATGTACAATTGTTTACGTTCGTACTTTAAAAGCACATCAAATCCTCTTGCTCTACCCTGCTCTATTACAAAGGTTTTTTTATACTCATCTGGTTGGTTTGCATTTAAATCGTTATCGTTAAAAATTTTATCTCTGTTTACATTAATAATTGTGTTAAAGTTTTTTTGATAGGCTTCAATATTCAAATCTAAACCTTTGGCAATATCAATTTCAAAGCCTGCAACAATATGGTTAGCTTTTTGTAAAGAAGAGTTTACTGTTTTTGTTGAACCATTTTTATCTAAATACGTTTTTGAAATATCTGTATTATCGGGTGCATTTATAAAGCCATAAAATAAATTAACTACATCTCTATCACTATTTGCGCTTAATAAAGATTGGCTGTATAAACCAGCGGCGCCTTTAAATCTTAATTTTTCTATAATATTTATTTTTAAAGCAACGCGTGGTTCGGGCGAAAACACGCCTATTGTAGCGTAATATTGAGTTCTAAAACTCGGTTCAAAAACAATTTTTTTATGTTTATCAATTATTTTTGTTTTAATATATGCGCCTAAATCAATGGTTTGTTTTGCTAATTTAATTTCTGCACCAAATGGGTTTTGCAACTCATAGTTTGTATTTGTGGTTGAGCCTTCAAAACCAAATTTTATTTCGTTTCTGCCTACAAATTTTGTGAAATTAAAACCTGTGTTAACACCATTAATTGAACTTTTTTTAGTGTCGGTTTCTACTAATGGGTTTTTAAAATTTATATCATACGACGAGTAACAAAAGTTACCCTCCATTAAAAAATCGGCATTACCTGGTAAAAGTAAAAAGTTAGAGCCTATACCTCTATTTTTCCAACCGTACTGTGCTATATTACTAAAATCTACTCTATCGCTAAAATTAAATCCATAAAAATTTATTTTACTTCCTGAGCCACTATTAAATGAAGTTTTAGCATAAATATCGGTATAATAAAAAGGTAAACCATCTGCATTTGCGTATTTGTAAAGTGTTTTAGAGGTTTTTGGCAAGTACGAATGTTTTGCCGAAACCACAAATGAACTAGAGCCTCCTCCTTCTTCTTTTAATTTTTTAAGCGGACCTTCTAACATCATTTTTCCGCCAAAGGTTGAAGCCGATACTTTACCACTCATTCTTTTTTTGTTACCATCGCGGGTTGTTATATCCATTACAGAAGATGTTCTCCCGCCATATTCTGCACCAAAACCTGCAGTAAATACATCGGCATTTTTCATAATATCATTATCAAATACCGAAAATAAACCTATTGAGTGAAACGGATTGTAAATTACCAAACCATCTAACAACACTTTATTTTGAACGGGTAAACCACCTCTTATGTATAATTGTCCGCCTTGGTCGCCAGTAAAGGCAACACCTGGAATAACTTGTAAATACTGTGCAATATCTGGTTCGCCAACGCTTGGTAATTTATTAATTACAATGGGGTCTATTTTTTGTACAGAAACAGATGTTTTTTCTACTTTATCTGCGGCAGCCGTACTTACCTCAATCTCATCTAATAATTTACCACCTTTTTTAGCGAAATATTTTTTTTGAAGTATATCACCCGATTTTACGGTAATTTTTTCTTTTATGGTATCGTGTTCAAAACTGGTTATTAGCAGGGTATAATCTCCGGGTGGAATTCTATTTATTGTAAAATATCCATTTAAATCGGTATTAGAGCCTATTGTAGTACCTTTAAAATAAACATTTACAAAGGTTACAGGTTCGCCGGTTTCTTTATCATATACAAAACCTTTTACAACTCCATTATTTTGAGAAAATAGTTGAAGAGAGAAAATTAAAAATAAAACAATGTATAGTTTTTTCATTTACAAATTAGTTTAAGCTAAATTAAACCTATACAATTAAAAGGTTTTAAAGCAGCAAACAAATATAAGGAATTAGTAAATTTTATTATTAAAAACATTTTTAATTTTATTTAAAAGCTTAGTTTATAAATTTAATTTTAAATGTTAATTATTTGCTTTTGTTAATTTTTGTATTAACTTTGATATAAATTTAAAACACTATTATATGCTTACAGCGTTAAATTTAAAAAGGAATACCCCCCCCCCCGCTAATCTCAACAAAATGGCTTAAAACATTTATTATGTTTGCATTTGGCTTAAACTTAAGTGCACAAACACCAACAACTTTTACTACTAATAATTTAAAAGTAATGGATACTCTAACAAGTATTAATGTTGTAAATGCACACGAAATTGTTGCAAGCAAAACCATTACCGCCGAAAAAGATATTGTAGTAAAAAAAGATGTTTTAGTAAATGGTGCTTTAACGGTTACAAATACAGCAACATTTAAAAATATAATTAACGCCGACCAAGGTTTAAATTTTGGAAACAACATTGGTTTAAAATTTTTAGGAACAAACTCTAGCAACCAAAGTTTTTTGCAAATTGGTAAAATACCTGGTGTACCAGTTGTAATACCTAATAATCCAATTTGCCCGGCGCCTCAAACTAACCAGTATTGGTTACAAAATTATGGCGGCTATATTTCAAACGCAATTAATGGTAATGTAAATGCCAGTTTAAGTTTATTTACGGCAGATTGGAATGGAAGTGGATATATTGAAACATCGGGTACCGACCAAAACAACCAAACTATTAATGCATTATTTTTAAATTATTTTTGTGGCAGAGATATTGGCTTGTGTTTAAATACAACATTAGCAAATGGTGGTGGTAAGGTAAAAGTTGGTAATTTTTTAAGTGCTATGCGGCACGTTGAAATTGGCGACTCAACTTATGGTATTACCACAGCTAACAGCGCAATTAACAATATTGCTTTAGAAATGCATGTAAATAATGGTAAAGCTATTAAAGCAAGAACTTGGAATGGAAGTTTAAGTATGTTTGAAATTGAAAATTACAGTAACTCTGGTAATTTAACAACTTGTAAAATAACTGGCAATGGCAATGCTTATTTTGGAGCCAAAAAGCTCCAAAGCTCACATGTTCATGCAAATGCAGAGTATCAGTTTTGGGGTAAAATTGCTTGTAAAGAGTTAGTAGTTGTTGATCCCACTAAATGGGCTGATTTTGTTTTTAGTAATGATTACAAATTAATGCCTTTAAGTGAAGTAGAACAATTTTATAAAACTAATAAACATTTACCTGATGTACCAAGCGAAAAAGAAGTAAAAGAAAAAGGAATTAACACAGCTGGAATGGACGCAACCTTATTACAAAAAATAGAGGAGTTATATTTACACGTGGTGGAGCAAGAAAAACGCATTAAGCAACTTGAAATTGAAAATACTGAATTAAAACAAAAAATAAAATAATTTAAATTGAAAATACTACATAAAATACTTATCCTTCTTTTGGTAATAATTTTTTATGGGTGTAAAAAATACCCTGAAAATACCATTTGGTTTAAAAAGAAAAAGAATATAGATATATTTTTAGGAAGCTACAGATTAACAGGTTATAAAGTAAATGGCATAGATAGTTTAGACGCTTTAAATTATTATATTGATACTAATCTTACATCTATGAAAATTGGAGACCTAAGGTTTCAGGATAATTCGGTGGAGCGTGAAAGTAAAGGATATAAATATTCGATTTCAATTGTTTATCGAATAAAGTCTACTGGTTTTGGGTCTAGCTACTCTTATATTTACAATTATTCTAGAAACAGAAAATGTGTAGATTTTAAATATAATTTTTATTGGGACAAAACAGCTTATCCTATGCTCATAAAAAAAGACATATTTATAAACGAAGCGCCTTGGGAAATAATTAGATTGGAACTTGGGAAAATAACAAAACTTAAAAAAATTGTAAATAATTTAACTTATGAAATACAGTTTGAACCAAAATAACAACCAAACTATGTTGTTATTTTTGATAGTATTATTATTTTTCAATTATAATATTATAAAGGCGCAAAGTGACTTAGAAAATCATCAAAAATATTGGTATTACAAAAGCCGATTATACAATGATTTTATGAAGGTGGGCTTAAACCCAGGCGAAAGTATTCCTTCTCAAAGAAGAGGAAAAGAAAATCCGTTCTTAAATTTTAGTGATGATGTAAATTGCAAAATGGATTGGGGCGATGCTTCGAGTTATTTGGGATTTTATATAGGGACTTTGGCTATGGAGTATTATTTGTTAAAGCAAAATAATCAAAGTGTAGATAAGGTGAGTTATGAAATTTTTTGTGCACTAAATGCAATAAATAGATTGGATTATTACGGTGAAACTTTTTTTGATGGACAACCTACCTTAAATGGTTATTTTGTGAGAGATGATGTGGACGCTAATTTTGTAAATAATAATTATAATCACTTTAACTATTATAGCAATGGTAATTCACTAAATAGCAATAGTCCAGGAAAGGGCTTTATGTCTGATTTTACGGCAGGTGCTAATAAGGTTAACTCAAGTAAAGAGGGTTGGCTTAATTGGAGATTAACTCATGATTATTTATCAGATCATGATGGACCCATACCAGAAATGTCTCAAGACCAAGCCTATTCACTATTTGTTGGCTTGGCTTTAGTAAAAAAATTTGTAGATAACAATGCTAATTATAATTACACACCCTTTCCTTATTGTTCATATAGCAATGTATATTTTACTACTGAGGCAGATAATATTACAGATAGAATTATAAATCACATGAGATATTCACAAAATTTAAATGGTGGTACTTGTTCTACTGTCCCATCTTATGGCTGGAAAATTAAAAACCCTGTAACGTGTAATCCCGTTGGATTTAATCATGCAAATGGCAACATGGGGGATAATCTTACTTGGTCAAGTTACGCAGTGGCTGAAGCAGGTTGTGTAATAAGAGGAAACAATTGGGGAGGGTCTGGTCAGTTTAATTTAGGGTTTTACCCCAGGGCATGCCCTTTATCCTCATCTTATAATTATCACAACACACATTCGATTACTGACGGAGTTACGCAATGGGAAACAATGACAGGTTCATTATTGCCAGGAAATGGAGATAATAGATTACATGTAGCCCAACTGCAAGCAGTATGTAATTGTGATTATGCTAGTGGCCCTGATGTGGTTGTAAATACTGTTGTAAATGCACTTCAGCAAGTTCCTGTTTTAGGATGGTTAGGAGTTGTCATTGGCTGGGTATGGAATATTGTTTCTTCAATTGTTTATACCGTAATTCCTGGTGCTTATTACAATGATACCTCTACTTCAATTTTGGTAAACTCATATCCTACACTCCCCTTTAAGAGTGATATTGATCATGCACCGTTATTAAGAAAGGTATTGTATGGTGGGGTTTATGTTCCAAATACAAAATATAGTTTTGATTATTTGTTAGATGTAATGCCGTGCGATAACGTTTATTATTTACCTAATGAAAGTACACCTTATACACAAATAGAATGGAGCGGTTCTGATAGGCTAGAGCATTCTAGGCAAAGAATACCACCAGCTGGTGATGGAGGTGGCGAGCCAAATCCTTTATTAAGGCAAACAGGTGAGTTTCCTGCATTAGATTACTTATTTTATCACAATTTGTATTACATACATCAAATACAAAAAGGTAATGGTACTAATATGGAAGATTTAAGCCATATTTATGTAAATAAAAATGGAGGTAACGCACCACAAAATACAATATACAGAGGTTATGAAACAATAAAAACTGAAAATACAATTTTTCAACCAGTAAGCAATTTGGGTTATTTTTTAGCAGGTAAAAGTATTTCCTTTGGCCCAGGCACTGAGATAAAAACTGGCGCAACAAATGGTGGTGTGCATGCGTATGTTCAACCAAATACTTGCGCTACAGATAATGGAAGTTTTTATAGAACCAACTCTAGTGCATTTCAACCAACAATAGATACACAACCACATTTTGTAAATTACCCTGCAGAAACAAAAATAACTAGCACGGCAACGAATGAGGTTAAAACTAACTTAATTGATGAATTACCAATAACCAAAGAGCAACAATTTGAAAATGCTATGATAAAGGCTTATCCTGAATATTCAAAAGAATTTTTTGTTAAGCCAACTATTACTAAAGAAAAAGTTCACATCTATTTTACATTAACAGATAATGAATATGCATGTATAAATGTTTATACTTTATCAGGTCAGCTAGTTTTCAGTGATAATTATTTAGGAAAAGAAAGAAGTGGTGCGGCAATTGATTTATCAAACCTACCATCAAGTATATATTTAATAAAATTTACAACTACTAGTGGGGTAAGTAGAACTCAAAAAATAGTAAAAGAATAAAAGTGTAATTTAATATGATTACTAAAAAATATAATATTATAAAAGTTCTGGCATTATTTGCTAGTACAATGTTTGCTCAAGATACAAATACAGTTTTAATTAGTGGCGTTTTTATTCATGATAAGGGTACTTACTACGAACAAAATCAAAATAAGACAAATAACTCAGTAGTGTGTTATTTTGTTCAAACGCCAACCACTTCTATCAATTTAAATGCTATAGACAAAGTTAATTGGGTAAGATATAATGGGGTAAAATTAAAATATAATGGTAGTTCAAAAATTTATTCTAAACGTCAAAAAGTAAATAATAATTCAAATCACGATGATGATAACGAAAATGATAATGAGTGTAATACTTTAAATTTTTCTTTGAAAAACTGGATAGTAAAAGGTAAAAATTATATACCAGATATGAATTTTAATTACAATGGTGTTGCACCTAATATAAGTTTTGTGCCTAATTTATTGCCTGATAGCCTAAAGAAAAGCGATACTTTAAAAATATCAATTGGAAATATTACAAATTGTGATAGTATAATTGTAACTATTGCAGATAGTGACCAGTTAAGCAACCGACACTTTGTAGCATTTAAAAGTCCAAACTATACTAGCGAATTAAAAATAAATCCTTCTATTTTTTCGCCACTAATACAAGGAAATAGAGGTTTTATTAAAATTGAACTTGTAAGTTATAACACACAAGTTGTAGCAGGTAAAAATTATTCTTTTATAGATAAATGTAGCTATACAAAACCAAATATTCAAATAATAAATTAACTATGAAAAATATAATCCTATCAGCTATGTTAATTGCGATAGTGCTTTTTTTTTGCGTGTAAGAAAAAGGATAGCACTACAGACACTACTACTACTACTACTACTACGAGTGGAGCAAGCACTGGAGGAACAATTGGTGGTGATTATGGCACTTTTTTAAGTGTTTATAACGTGTCGCAATATGGCACTTCGTTTTATGCAGACAGCACTATAAATGCTTCATTTTATGATTCACCCTATAGTGGGCATAATACAATTAATGCTGGTACTGTAAGTGTAAACAATTCTACCTTATATGTCTATCCTAATTACGTATATCATAATACCAATAATATAAATTTTAATTCTCTATCCTGGCAAATTTCGGGTAATAAATAATATAAAAAATTATCCTTTTGCTTTTTTAGGCGCTAAAACCATTTGCATTTTTTTTCCTTCTAAAACAGGCAATTGTTCTGCTTTGCCATATTCTTCAAGTTCGCTTGCAAAACGTAATAATAAAATTTCACCTTGTTCTTTAAATACAATTTCTCTTCCTCTAAAAAACACAAATGCTTTTACTTTGCAACCTTCTTGTAAAAATTTCATGGCATGATTTTTCTTAAAATTAAAATCATGGTCATCGGTATGTGGGCCAAAGCGTATATCTTTAATTACAACTTTACTTGCTTTAGATTTTACTTCTTTTGCTTTTTTCTTTTGTTCGTATAAAAACTTACCATAATCAACAATTTTACAAACTGGAGGATCAACATTTGGTGCAATTTCTACTAAATCTAAACCTTGTTCTCGAGCCATTTCTAAAGCTTTTGCAACAGAAAAAATACCTGGCTCAATTCCGTCGCCAACAACGCGTACTTGTTTAGCAAAAATACGTTCATTAATTTTGTGTTGTTCTTCCTTAACTCCAGGTCTTCTAAACCCTTCTTTTAAGCCTTTAGGTCTTTTAAATACCGGTTTTTCTTCACCAGGTTTTACTGGCCCTGTGTTTGTGTTTGTTGTTGTGTTTGGCTTTGGTCCGCCAAATGGTTTTTTAAAATGATTAATGGTAACCTCCGTTTTTATGTTATTACTTAGTTATTTTTAAAATCGTTTTGTATGATTTCATTTACAAATTTAATAAATTCATCAATACCAAATACACCTACATCACCTTTTCCGTGTTGCCTAACTGCAACTTTATTTTCGGCTTCTTCTTTTTCCCCTACTACAAGCATTAATGGTACTTTTTTCACTTCATTATCGCGTATTTTTTTACCTATTTTTTCGTTACGCTCATCTACAAAGCCTCTTATATCCACTTGAGCTAATTCATCTTTAATGCGGTTGGCGTAATCGTTGTATTTTTCGCTAATTGGTAAAATAGCAAATTGATCGGGTGTTAACCATAAAGGAAAATTTCCTCCACAATGTTCAATTAAAACGGCAATAAAACGCTCTAAACTACCAAATGGCGCACGGTGTATCATTACTGGTCTGTGTTTTTGATTATCACTTCCTGTATATTCTAATTGAAAGCGTTCAGGTAAATTATAATCTACTTGTATGGTTCCTAATTGCCATTTTCTACCTAAGGCGTCTTTAACCATAAAATCTAATTTTGGTCCGTAAAATGCAGCTTCGCCTAATTCTGTTACAGTTTTTAAACCTTTTTCTTTAGCACTTTCAATAATTGCATTTTCTGCAATTTGCCAATTTTCGTCAGTACCAATATATTTAGTTTTATTTTCGGGGTCGCGTAAGCTTATTTGCGCTGTATATTCAGTAAAACCTAAAGCTTTAAATACATACAATACTAAATCTATAACTTTACAAAATTCTTCTTTTACTTGATCTGGTCTACAAAATAAATGTGCATCATCTTGAGTAAACCCACGTACACGAGTTAATCCATGCAACTCGCCATGTTGCTCGTATCTATAAACTGTACCAAATTCGGCTAACCTTACTGGTAAGTCTTTATAAGATTTTGGTGATGCTTTATAAATTTCGCAGTGGTGCGGGCAGTTCATTGGTTTTAAATAAAACTCTTCGCCCTCGTGTGGTGTTTTAATTGGTTGAAAAGAATCTGCTCCATACTTTTCGTAATGTCCACTACAAACATAAAGTTCTTTTTGTGCAATATGAGGTGTAACAACCGGCAAATAGCCTGCCTTTTGTTGGGCTTTACGCATAAACTGTTCTAACTTATCGCGCAAAGCTGCACCTTTAGGTAACCATAAAGGTAAACCCATACCAACTTTTTCGCTAAAGGTAAATAATTCTAATTCTTTACCTAGTTTGCGGTGGTCGCGTTTTTTAGCCTCTTCCAATAAAACTAAATAGTCTTTTAATTCTTTATCTTTTGGAAAAGATATTCCATAAATGCGAGTTAATTGTTTATTTTTTTCATCGCCACGCCAATATGCGCCAGCAACTCTTAACAACTTAACTGCTTTAATATGCCCTGTATTTGGGATATGAGGCCCTCTACATAAATCAGTAAAATTACCTTGTGTGTAAAATGTTATACTCCCATCTTGCAAACCATCAATTAATTCTAATTTATATGGGTCGTTTTTTTCGGTAAAATATTTAATTGCATCAACTTTACTTACTTCCTTACGCACATAATCACTTTTTGTTGATGCTAATTCCATCATTTTCTTTTCAACTTTTTCAACTTCATCAATTGAAAATGTTTTGTCTCCAAAATCAATATCGTAATAAAATCCATTTTCAACTGGTGGCCCTATAGCAAATTTACTACCTGGGTAAATAGCTTCTAAGGCTTCGGCCATTAAATGTGCCGTACTGTGCCAAAAGGTTTCTTTGCCTTCATTATCATTCCATGTTAACAATTGTAAACTAGCATCGGTTGTAATTGGTCGGGTCGAATCCCAAACCTGACCGTTAACTTTTGCTGCTAATACGTTTCTAGCTAAACCTTCGCTAATACTTAATGCGATTTGGTGTGATGTGGTTCCTTTTTCAAATTCTCTAACAGAACCATCGGGTAATGTAATTTTTATCATAATGTTTGTCCTACTTACAACGTAGGGTATATTTAGGGGAACGAATTTACAAAAATTATTGAAATCCAAAACTAAATCTTAAAATACTTTGCTAAAAAATTAATTGGCGTTTGAATATATTAAATTTAAATTTGCCTAAATGGATGTTATTGAATCGCTTGAATTAACAGCAAAATTGCTCGACTTACACGATGGAAATGTTTTTAAAATAAAAGCCTTGTCAAATGCTGCTTATAAGCTAGATAAATTAAGGTATAATTTTGAAGGTAAAACAGAAGATGACATTAATAAAATTGAAGGTATTGGCAAAAGCATAGCAAAAACAATTATAGATACTTTAAAAACTGGCGTAAACCCAGAGTTGCAAGAGCTCATTAATAAAACCCCTGCTGGCGTTATTGATATGTTAAGCCTTAAAGGTTTAGGGCCTAAAAAAGTAAAATTACTTTGGCAACAATTGGAAATTGAAAGTATAGGCGAATTGCTTTATGCATGTAACGAAAATAGATTAATAACGGTTAAAGGCTTTGGCGAAAAAACACAAACAGCAGTTAAACAAGCTATAGATTTTAAATTAGCTAATTCAAATAAATTTCATTTTGCAACTATTAATTTTTTTATTACAAAACTAATTGATGTAATAACAAATCAACAACCCGAATTGCAAATACAATGCGTTGGCGAGTTAGCTCGTAAATGCGAAATTATTACAAAAGTTGAATTGTTAATTGATGCAGATTTAAATACAGATTATAGCGAAGTTGAAAAATTATGCCCCTTACCAATTAATTACATTGAATGTAAGCCCGAAACGTTTTATTATGAATTAGTAAAACTAAGTAGTACCGATAAACATTTAAAACTAATTAATTTTGAAAGTTTAACCACAACCCATTTTTTTAGCGAAGAAGAAGTTTATGAAGCATTAGAACTACCTTACATTGATGTCGAATTACGCGAAGGGTTAAACGAAGTTGAACTTGCTCAACAAAATAATTTACCTACGTTAATAGAATATACTGATTTAAAAGGTGCACTACATAACCACACCACATACAGCGATGGAGTTCATACCTTAAAAGAAATGGCCGATTTTTGTGTTGCACAAGGTTATCAATATTTTGGTGTTTGCGACCACTCAAAAACTGCAGTTTATGCAAATGGTTTAAGTATTGAAAATGTTTTAAAACAACATAAAGAAATTGAAGAACTAAATAAAACGTATTCCAATTTTAAAATTTTTAAAGGAATAGAAAGTGATATATTAGGCGATGGGGGCTTAGATTATCCCGAAGAAATTTTAAAACAATTTGATTTTATTGTTGCATCTGTACATTCTAATTTAAAAATGCAAGAACAACAAGCTACCGAAAGATTAATAAAAGCTATTGAAAATCCTTACACTACAATTTTAGGTCATCCAACAGGCAGGCTTTTATTAAGCAGGCCCGGTTATCCCATTAATCATAAAAAAATAATTGATGCTTGTGCCGCAAATAATGTTTGTATTGAGTTAAATGCCCACCCATACCGTTTAGATATTGATTGGCGTTGGATACCATATTGTTTAAATAAAAATGTATTAATTTCAATTAATCCAGATGCACATCACACCCAAGGACTGTTAGATATGCATTATGGCGTTTTTGCTGCGCGAAAAGGAATGCTTAGCGCAGATTATTGTTTAAATACTAAATCGCTTAAAGATTTAGAATTATTTTTTAACGCTAAACGTAAATAATAATGCCTATACTAAACTCAATTGCCAGTTGGATAATGAAAAAAAGAATTCATCAAATTGAATTGTTTATTAAATACCCAATTGATGTGCAAGAAGAATGGTTAACTAAGTTAGTATATGAAGCCTCAAATACAGAATATGGCATTGAACATAAATTTAAACAAATAAAAAATTACAATCAGTTTAAAGAACAAGTACCCTTAAACGATTACGAAAGTTTAAAGCATTTAATTAACAGAACACGCCAAGGCGAACAAAATATTTTATGGCATACCGAAATTAAATGGTTTGCAAAAAGTAGCGGAACAACAGATAAAAGTAAATTTTTACCTGTAAGTAACGAAAGTTTAGATGGATGCCATTACAATGCGGGTAGAGATATGATTGCATTGCACTGCAACAACCATGAAGATACGTTATTATTTACTGGAAAAAATTTAGCTCTTGGAGGAAGTTTTAAAGAATTTAATTTTAATAAGCATACCTCTTACTTTGGAGATGTTAGCGCTATTATAATTCAAAATTTACCTATGTGGGCCGATTTTTTTAGAGCGCCAAACGTTGATATTGCTTTAATGGACGAATGGGAAGCTAAGTTAGAGAAAATGGCAAACAGTTTAAAAGACGAAAACGTTGTTAGCTTGGCGGGTGTACCAAGTTGGATGTTAGTATTGTTAAAAAGAATATTAGATTTAAAAAACGTAAGTAGTATAAAAGAAATTTGGCCAAACTTAGAAGTATATTTTCATGGGGGGGTAAATTTTAACCCATATAAACAACAATTTGAACAATTGCTAGATTTACCCAAATTAAGCTATATGCAATTGTATAGTGCAAGCGAAGGTTTTTTTGGAATACAAGATCAAACCACAAGTGATGAAATGTTATTAATGTTAGATTACGGTATTTTTTATGAATTTATTGATGTAAACCAAAATGCAAACACTGCATCAAACCAAAAAACAATTGCTTTAAGCGAAGTTAAAAAAGATTGCGATTACGCTGTTGTAATAACAACCAACGCAGGTTTATGGCGTTACCAATTGGGCGATGTTATTAGGTTTACAAGCACCAACCCGTACAGATTTAAAATTAGCGGAAGAACAAAACAATATTTAAATGTATTTGGCGAAGAGCTTATGGTACACAATACTGATAAAGCTATACAAATTGCTTGCGAAAAAACAAAAGCCACAATTGTAGATTATACAGTTGCTCCAGTTTTTATGAATAAAAGCAGTGGTGCGCATGAATGGTTAATAGAATTTGAAAAAGAACCAAATAATTTTGAGTTTTTTAAAACACTATTAGACACAGAATTAAAAATTCAAAATAGCGATTACGAAGCCAAACGTTATAATAATTATGTTTTACATGAACCCATAATCAAAAAAATTCCTAAAAAAACTTTTTATTTATGGCTTAAAAACAATAATAAACTTGGCGGTCAATACAAAGTGCCGCGCTTATTAAACAACAGAACTATTGTTGAAGAAATTTTAACCCAAATTATGCGTTAAGTTTTTTGTTTGCTTAATTCTACAGCGTGTAATTTAAATTCCAAACTGTAATGGCTGTTTACTCTTTTCATCTTGTAAAGTTAGCGCAGATAATCTTAACTTTTGTGTCCATATTAAGGTAGTAACTCCATAATTAACTTACCAATTAATTGTATGTGTTTTTATAGCACCCCAGCCTAAATAAATACTGTCTTTGCTGGTTGTATGAACTCCGCTAATCCATTTATCGATATCAATAATGTATTTACCCATGGGATAATTTCCTGCCCCATTTTCATATAAAGCCACATTATTTTGACCAATACCATAGCCCCCCCCCAGCGATAATTAGCAGACGGCACATTTTTATGAAAAACATAATTACTACAATAAAAAAGAATTGAGTCATTTGCATTGGTGATTATACTTTTATTGCAAAAAACTTGAAAATTTAAATATTTAGGTGTGACTTTGAGTTTAAAAAACTCATCTGCCTCATTTGGACTAAAATTAACAGACTCACCATTAAATCCAGCATATTCAAAAGTTGTAGCGCCAATACCGCTTTTACTTGGGATATTTAAACCATAACTATATTTATCACTACTATGTATTTTAACACCGCTAAATACAAAATTACCATTAACATCGCTTAGGGTACTTAAATTTAAACCTTTATTATCTTGCAAATAAACAGTTACATTAGCCAAGCCACTATCGGTACAATTATTAAATACCATGCCTTTAATATCATGGGTTGTTACTGTGTCTCTTTTACAACTTGTAAATAATAATAAAGTACATGTAATTAATGTTATAATTATTTTCATTATTTATTAATTTTAAGTTTAAAATTATCGCTACTGTTTTTGTTTATTACCCTAACTAAATACAAACCGCTGTTAAATTGATTAAGGTTTAAATCAAAAGGTGCATTGTTGTTTATTACTTGGCTGTGTACCAATTTACCAGTTACATCGTACACATATAAATGAGATGTTTGTTCGCCATCTACAACGTTTACACAAGTAAAGTTACCGTTGTTAGGATTAGGGTACAGTAAAAAACTGTTTATTTTTTTATTTGGGTTTTTGTTTAATGGTTCATCGTAATTAAAACCTAAGTTGGGTAAATTATGTTTTGGTGGGGTATTGTTATTATTTGCAGCATTATTATTTACTCTAAATAATAAATCGGCGCAATTATAGGCTTGTATATAGGCATCTAGTTCGGCCCCCAATGGTACTTCAAAACCAGGTAGCATTTCTACAAACTCGCCGCTGTGTATAATTAATTTGCAGGTGGGCGCCACATTAAAATCGTTATTGGCTTGTAAAAAATTTTGGTTATTGTATAAACTGTAAATATTAAAATTACCAGTAATATCTGTTTTACCTGCAATAATTTTATTACGTGCTTCAAACTCGGCAATATAGTTCCCTACAAAGGCATTATTAATAACAGCACTAGCACCTATGGTGCGGCTGGTTAAAAATAAATCAGTTGGCGCAACTTCAGTCCTTGCTAAATAATCTCCTATAAATTTTTGAGGGTCCTCGTTATGAAATTGATTATCAGGCTTAGCAAATGGTAAATTGTTAGAGCAGACGGTACTTATGGCATTATTTATTCCAATGCCAAAAATACCATCAAAAGGTGTAATTTGGTAATGATTTGTTGGATACGATAAATGAGGGAAGCCAAAACGTTTGTTAGACTCTTCTGGTAGTTGATCTGTTAATGGGCGAACATTTAATAAGTTCAATCCACCAGGCGCATTATCTAAGCCGGTAAAATTACTAGGCGGTAAGCCAGTAATAGGGTTTTTTATATCGTGTGTGCTAATAATTGGCGAAAAAGCGTGTGGCTTATCATCATGGTTAGCAAATGCATTACCGGCAAACCAATTGTTATAAAATCTATAGGCACTACCTTCGTATAATTCCAGTTGTGCGCCTAAACTGCTAGCTGGGGGGTCGTCGTAATTATTAGTTACAGTGGGTTTTGCAACGTGTTGGCTAGCTACATTTGCTACTTGGCCACTCCAAGTATAAGGACCAACACACGTGCAATAAGGCACACCAAAAATAGTCCCGCTAACACACTGCCTTTGCATCCAAGTCCAGTTTGCATTTATAAAAACATTAGCATCAAAAATGTTTTGGGTGTTATTGCTTCCCCACCATCTTGCAGTCATTACTTTTTCAGAAACTGGTTTTAAAACCGTGTAAGAGCCTTGGCAATCGCTGGCTGTAAAACTATCGCCAAAAGGGTTAAATTTTAATTTGGTATCTAAAATCTTATCACTGCTATGTTGAGTTTGTGAATTAATGTTACTTCCGTTTGCAACACTTACACGCCTTAAAAAAGTAGGATAGCCATTAAACGTACCCATTAAATTATTAAAATCGTTTAATAAGTTGTTGCGTTGTGTAGTTGGTCCATTAGGGCTAGCAGTAGTAAAAGCGGTAAGCTGAAAAGCACCTGGGTTTTGATTAAAGGATTGTGCTATATTAGCACTTATTCTGCATACCCAATCGGCCAGTGTTTGATTAGCATTTACATATCCAAAAAATGAAGGTAACGCAGTGTTAGGATTTGCTTGAAAATCTATAAAATATTGTAAGCCCAAAGGCACATTTGCTGCTTGATACTCACCCTCAATACTTACCCACAATTTTGAATGATGATGAGGGCCAATACCTGCCTTATATTTTGACTCCATTTGAGCTAGGGCAAACCGGGTACTAACGGCACCCATACTATAGCCCGAAATTACGTTTTCAAAAAAGCTACCATTTGCAAATTTTTCAGCATTTATAACGTTTATCATACCAGCTATTAAAGCAGCATTATTTTGTGTTAAATCTGTACCATTATCAAACATTAAAATTACAACATCATACCCCTCATCTCTTAATCTATCTAGATAATTGTTTTCATTAGGAAATGGTCCCGAATTTGGGACAGGTACTCCAAGAATTTTAGGAGTACAATTATCGATTTCAACGGGAGAAATCCGCTTATAAAATACACCATTGTATGCTTCATAAAAAGTGCCACGCCAACCAATAGTAACAGGAATAGAAATAGTAGTACCATTCACATTAACTTGAATGTCATTTGGATAAATATCAAATTTGGTTAGCTGTTTACCATTACCAGGATTAAAGCCAGTAACTATTAAGTAAGGCTTTCTAAGTTTTCCTGTAGTATTACATGGAGAGAACCACTTTGCATACCTACCTTTTATTAGTTGACCAGTTGAATTTGTTGTTGAAATTGAGTTTGGACCTTCATCCGGCTCAGTTGCATTTGATGCAATTTTGTTTTGAAGATTTACATCAGTCGAATCAAAAAATTGAAAAGTAGAATAATAAAATTGATTGTTACTTTTAATTTTCAAAATACATTCTTTTAATCCTTTTGTTGTATAACTAATATTAATTGGTTCATCAAATGTAATATTTCTGTAACCATTAGAATCATTAAAATTTACAAATACAGAATCAATTTGATTTTTTAAATTTGATACTATTAGATTTTCTTTTAAAATAAATTTTAAATCGGGACTTTTTATAACGTGATTTAAAGCAGAGCCTATAAAAAATCGCTTTTTTACAAATGGGTAATAACCATTAATAAGCGTTTCTGTAAATTGATTATTACTCCATCCAATCAAATTTTGCTGAATAGTTGAATCCTTAAAATCTTCATATTCCATAAAAGCAAAACTAAGCGGTGTGTATCCATCTTGCAGGGTAGTAATCATATTTTTTGTAAGTCGGGTATAACTAACTGTTGTATCATTATCATTCATATTTGAAACTTCAATGTCGTTAACTGCGCTTAGGTATGATAACATAAAGTTTAAAGAATCATTCCCATCATTTTTGCCTTTATACCAATCATAAATATTTCCTTCGGTTGAAATTAAATGGTATTTAAAAAAATTAATGGCAGGATGATTATTTTTAATGTTTTGGCAAACATAATTTGTTAATCCTCTAATTCCATTAAAACTTACAGTATCACCCTGTCCAAAAAAACAAAAACTAATGTGTAAGATAATAAAGCAAAAAAATATTTTTCTTCTATCCATAACTATTTAGTTTTTTTTAGGCTATCTATCTCCTTTTTCATTTCAACCATTAAAATGGTCATTTCTTCTACTTTTTTAACTAATAGTTTATTAATTTCGCCAAGGTCTAAATTATTTTGCTCAACCTCAGCGGCAGAAGGCATTTCGGGTAATCGTTTGTTTTTTAAATAATACTCTTCTATTTCATATAAATTAGGAAGTTTATAGTTTTTTTCAAATACATAATCAGGAAAATTAGTAATCATTATTTTCATATGTCTTGCATAAGTTTCACCATTACTTTTTATCCTAAATTCTGTTTTACCAGTTATTTTATTAAAAACATCAAAAGCATTTTTATTTGGGTCACACATTATTTTCACACCATCATCTGCCCAAGCATCAATAGTTAATCGCGCGCTTGGATTATCGGTTCCAATGCCCACTTTATTATTATCGTGTAAAAATAATATGTTGTTATTGGCATTGGTGCTGCCATAGGGTTTCCAAAAGTTTAAACCGCTGTTAGCTACTGCTGTGCCGCCTGTATATTCTACACCCCAATCGCCATTTGGGCTTGTTGGGCCATTAAACACAAACATTGGGCCGCCGTAAGCATTATTTCCTTTACATCGTGTTAAGCCATTACTAAATATAAATTGTAAAGGGTCGCCAGGGTTACTTGTAAAATTAGCACCAAACCCAATTGAACCGCTGGGTTTATTATAAATGGTAGATACGTTGTTTGATTTTAAAATAAAATCAACATTATTACACGTGCCAGCATAATTGCTGCCATTTACGGTTAAGTCCACATTATTTCCTCCCTCAAACCAAGGTAT
>JAIUNM010000029.1 GCA_020162035.1 Bacteroidota bacterium
AGACTTTTACACTAAATTTTATAATGGCATAATTGGTTTAAGCAAATCTGCCGCTTTTTAAATAAGTTTTTTTTTCGGCAGATTTTTATACCATATTTTTTCAATAAGCTTTCTAATATCAATGCTTTCAGATTATTTGAGGGACGACTATTTAGCAACCATTAAATTACACCCCCTAACATCACTATCATCAAAACGACCTAAAAGTTCTAAATTATTATTATTTAATCGTCCTAAATCTTTTGTGGCAATAAAACTACACGAGTGCATGTTTGCTAAGTCTATAACGTTTATCCCGCCTGTTTTATTATTTGGCAAATAACAAAATGGGTCGTTAACATCTCTAATTAAAAATTTCATCCAAGGCACACATTTAAAAGTAGCATCTCCTAAACAATAGGCTTGGCTTAAAAGCTCGGTCATACCATACTCGCTATAAACTTTAGTAATTCCAAATTTTAATTTTAAGTGGTTGTGTAATTCTTCTTTTAACATTTCTGGTCGGTTTCCTTTCATGCCACCGGTTTCCATAACAGTAAAATTATTGGTTAAAGTTATGTTTAATTCGCACAAATCTAACAGTGCGTAAGTTACACCTAGTAATAATACTTTTTGTTTTGTGTTTTTGTATTTATTAATTACAGTAATCAAATTATCAATTTCGTTTAAAAAAAAACCACTATCGCTGTTTTTACTTTGGCTAATTAAATCATTAAACATGTAAACTAATGAAGAGCCTTTACGCGACAAATAATTGGGTAATAGCGCAAGAATTACATACTCATTTGGATTTCCGAAAAACAACTCAAACCCTTTTGTAAAACTTGTTTTGTAAAGGTTTACATCTTTAACATAATGGAGTGAAGGTATTGCATTTGTGGTTGAACTGCTTGTAAACACAACATCTGCAGCTTGTTGATTACCACAATATATAGGCTGGGTTTTAAAAAATTCTATTGGTAAAAAAGGAATTTGTTGAATTGTATTTACGCTTTTAGGGTTAATGTTAAGTTGATTTACCCATTTATTGTAAAATAAATTGTTTTGGTATTGGTAATTAAAAATGCTTATGGCAATTTCATTAAACACTATATCTGAGTTAATGTTAAAAATATTTGAAATTTGATTAAACAATTTGCTCAACTCTTAAAACTTTTGTAAATTTAGGTATTAAAATACAATGAAGTATTTATTATCATTATTGGTGTTAATGTTTTTGGTTGGTTGTGTAAAGCGTCCATCAAAAGACCCTGTACCAAGTATTGAATTTATTGCATTTAATACAGAAAACACTACCATAGCAAAGGGTAGTTTTTTAATAGATTATGAAGATGGCGATGGTAATTTATTTTCGCCAGAAGATAATCCTACTCCAAATTTTATTTGCTCTTTTTATTATTATAATAAAGCCACAGGTAATTACGACCCCTATATTACAAACTTAATTTTTCCTGATGGTTCAACCTTAAAAGACACATTTAGAATTACAACAAGCGTAAGAAACCCTAAGGATTTAGATTTAAAAAACAAACCCATAAAAGGAAGCATTTATATTCCATTAACGCAATATAGAAGTAGCGATACAATTAAAATTTTCAAATACTCTATGTTTATGGTTGATAGGGCTGGTAATAAATCTAACATAATTACATCGCCAAGCTATACTGTTAATTAATAAAAAAGCGGCTATTTATTAAAAACAACCGCTTAAGTTTAAAAATATATTTTGCTTAATTAAGAGTTTACTAAAAGTTTAAATCCTTTACCATGAATATTAATAATTTCAACTTTATTATCGTCTTTTAAATACTTACGTAATTTAGCTATGTAAACATCCATGCTTCTGCCATTAAAATAATTATCATCTTGCCAAATTGTTTTTAATGCAAAATTTCTATCTAACACATCGTTTTTATGAACGCACAGCAAACGCAACAATTGACTTTCTTTTGTTGTAAGTTTTTGTTCGTTACCGTTAATAAGTAAAATTTGTTTTTGCGAGTTAAATGAATACGCTCCAACTTTAAAATTAACCTCATCGCTTTCGGTACTTCTAACTTTATTAGTACGTCTTAAAACTGCGTTAACACGTGCTAATAACTCTTCCATACTAAATGGTTTTGTTATGTAATCATCTGCTCCTGCGTTAAACCCGTCAAGCGCATCTTCTTTCATACTTTTTGCGGTTAAAAATATTATTGGAATATTTTTATCTGCAACTCTAATTTCTTTTGCAAGGGTTAAACCATCTTTGTTTGGCATCATCACATCTAACAACAATAAATCAAACGTACCTTTAAAAAACACGTCTGCTCCTTTTACGCCGTCGTTAGCTAATTTTGTTTCAAAGCCTTTTGCTTCTAAATATTCTTGTAACAATGGTCCTAAGCTTTGATCATCTTCTACTAATAAAATTTTTGTTTTAACATTTTCCATAATCTTATATTTGTTAAAATTTTACTTAAAGTTAATTACTATGATTAGCCTTTTAACAATATTAACATTAATTAAGGCTGTTTTTTATCTAAATTTAACAAAAAGAGGCTAAATATGCGGTAAATCATAGCTGAATTAAAAATTCTATTTGCGGATAAAAGGCAAATGAATTTTAAATGTACTTCCTTTTCCTAATTCACTATCAACAGAAATGGTGCCGTTGTGTTTTAAAACAACAGCTAAAACATAACTTAAACCAAGCCCAAACCCTTTTACATTATGCACATTGCCAGTTGGTACCCTATAAAACTTTTCAAAAATTTTTCTTTGGTTTTCTTTACTAATTCCAATACCATTATCCTTAATTGTAATCATTAATCCCTCGGCTGTGTTGTATGTGTTTACATCTATTACTGGTGTTTCTTTAGAATATTTTACAGCATTATCAATTAAATTAAAAATAATGTTGGTTAAGTGTACCTTATCTGCTTGAAGTTTAAATTGCTGGGCTTTTAACGATGTGTTTATTGAGCCATTGCGTTGCGAAATTAAAAGTTGAGTATTATTAATAGCTACATTTATAATTTCATGAACATCAAGTTCGGTTAACTTTAATTTAAACTCACCTTTATCTAAAATAGAAGTTTGTAAAATGCTTTCAACTAAAACGCTTAAACGTTTGTTTTCGTCTCTAATCATTTTTAAAAAACGAGCTTGTTTTTCGGGAGTATGAGAAATTGAGGTATCGCTTAACATTTCGCTAGCTAAAGATATTGTACTAATTGGAGTTTTAAACTCATGTGTCATGTTATTTATAAAATCTGTTTTTATTTGCGATAATTTTTTTTGTTTTAAACTACTAGCAATTATATAATAAAAAGAAAAGGTTAAAATAAAAATAACTAAAACAGATATTATTAATAACCAAATAAGTTCTTTAAAAATGGTTTTATCTTGTTGAGGAAAATGTAAGATTAAATATTCTGGGTTTGCAAAACGGTTACTTGGCGAAAGATTTTTTTTATACACAACACCAAGCGAATCGGCCATATGTTCTGCTTTAACTAAATCGCTGTGGTGTGGGCTTCCTGGGTAAAGAGAAGTTAAATAATAATTGTAGTTTGCTCTAATTCCGTTTTTGCGCATTTCTACATTTAAAACAGAATCTAATAAAAATGTATCAACTTTTTGTTTGTAATTATTGTAATAACTTGTGGCTGTAGTTTTTTCAAAAAAATCACTCCCTGTAGGAAACCCCGCTTTTAATAAATCGCTTGTTGAATTTTGAATTTCGCTTTTATTTTTTAAATAAGTTTCGATAAAAGATTTATCTGTTACATTTCCTGATTTTAAAGCAGAATCTAATAAAACGTCTTTTTGAATGTATTTAATAGTTTGTTTACCATTACTATCAATACTTAATTCAGTTTTAACACGCAACGAGGGAAATAAAGAGCCTTTATTAATCATTGCTTGCGTTCTGGTTACAGTTCTTTTATATGAACTTGTTGTGTCTAGTCTTTCTAAAGTGCTAGAGGTGTTGTTTAAAGCTTTTAATACTTTATCTTCAAACAATTCTTCTTTAAGTGCAAAATCTTTTTTTAACCAATGAGCTTGAAATCCAATAAGTGCAATTAATGCAACACTATATATAATTGAAACTATTGTTAAGCTGCGCTTATTCATTAAATGTAAATTTAATTACAATTTTTACTTTGTAATAGTTAATTTAAACTAAATGCTCAATAGGCGTGCAAATTCCATTTTCGCAGGTGTAACATTTTAAACGATCTTTAAAAATGTATGGTTTGTAAATAGATTTGTTTAATAACATTCTTAAACATTCTTGTACGCCTTCTATAATACTTGGGTGTGGGTGCATCATATCTGCCAACTCTCTAATACCTTGATTGGTATGTATTAAATAAGCAACGCCTTGTATTGCACTACTGGCATGCTCACCAACAACACGCATACCTAAAATGCGCATACCATTATCGTTTGTAACTATTATTTTAAAAAAACCTTTAGTTTTTCGCATTGCAATTGCTCTTGCGTTAGTTGTGTAATCTAACTTAACAACTTTGTGAGGTATTCCTTTTGCAACACACTCTTGCTCATTCATTCCAACTGCTGCCACTTCGGGGTTTAAAAACATAATACTACTAATGTTTTTATAGGTTAAAGTTTTTATTGCTGGGCCAAACATTCTAACAACTGCATGCCTTGCCTCTCTTTCGCCAACATTTACCAAAGCCATTTCGGTGGTAACATCGCCAGCTACATAAATATTACTGATATTAGTTTGAGTATCGTCATCCCAAATACAACCACGTTCATTTAATTTAACTCCGGCATTTTCTAAGCCCAAATTTTCAATATTTGGCACTCTTCCTATAGATATTAATGCTTTTTCAACTTTAAAAATTTTGCTATCTCCATTTTTAAATTCTAACTCATATTCAACTTCGTTATTTTTTGCCTCCATTCTTTTTAAAGAAGCTCCACTATGAACATGTGCATTTTGAGTTTCTAAATTTTCTTTAATAACATCAGCAATATCTGCATCTTCAAAAGGTAAAATTCTATCTGCCTTATCAATAAGGTTAACTTTTGTGGTACCAAATGCCGAAAATATTGTTGCAAACTCGCAACCAATTACACCAGCACCAAGCACAACCATACTTTTAGGAAAACTATTTAAGTTTTTAATTCCATCGCTTGTAATAATTGTTTGCTCATCAACGTTAATATTATTAGGTATTCGGGGGCGACTACCAGTTGCAATTAAAATGTTTTGAGCTGATACTGTTTTTTTAGTACCATCATCTTTAGTTATTTGAATTGTGTGTTTATCAACAATATAAGCAGACCCTTTATCGTAATAAAATAAACGGTTTTTTTCTTTTTGTAATAATTGTAAATGCACTGTCATTTGTGTTTTGCGTTCAAACACAGCTTCATTTACAGTTTTAGAAATATCGTTAAAATTAACTTCGTAATCAGGAATTAATTCTCTTATAGATGCAACTTTTAGTGCTTGTTCCCATAATGTTTTTGATGCCAAAACGCCATTATATACGCCTGCGCCACCAATTTTTTTCTTTTCAATTAATAGCACTTTTTTGCCAAAATCAATTGCTCGCATTGCTCCTGCATAGCCGCTTGGGCCACCACCAATAACAATTAAATCGTAATTTTCCATTTATTAAATTGTGAAAATACTATTTTTCCTTGGTCTTTTTTATATGTTAAATTTATTTACAAAGCAACACTACTTATAACAGAAGTAAATAAACTGAAAATAATTAACTATCTGATTATAAATGTTATATATATTTTTTTAATTAACATTATTTGTTTAGTTTTGCACCCCTATAATTTAATATTATGAATGAAAATTTAATTTACTTGGTTCCTATTTTAGGAGTTGTTGGATTAGTTGTAATGGCAATTAAAAGTGCTTGGGTTAGCAAACAAGATGCTGGAGATGCCAACATGAAAGAATTAGCTGGCTATATTGCTGATGGTGCAATGGCCTTTTTAAAAGCTGAATGGAAAATTTTAGCATATTTTGTAGTATTTGCTGCTGTATTGTTAGGTTGGTCTGGTACAGTACACGAAGTAAATGGTAGAGAAATTCACTCTCATTGGTTAATTGCAATTGCCTTTGTTATTGGTGCTGTATTTTCTGCTGTTGCTGGATATATTGGTATGCGTGTTGCTACTAAAGCCAATGTTCGTACTACACAAGCTGCGCGCACAAGTTTAACACAAGCATTAAAAGTTTCATTTACTGGAGGTACAGTAATGGGCTTAGGTGTTGCAGGTTTGGCTGTATTTGGTCTAGGAGGTTTATTTATTGTATTCTATAAAATGTTTGCTGAAGGAACTCCTGTTACAGGCGAAGAAATGAAACGTGCAATTGAAGTATTAACTGGTTTTTCTTTAGGCGCAGAGTCAATTGCTTTATTTGCACGTGTTGGTGGTGGAATTTACACTAAGGCTGCCGATGTTGGTGCTGATTTAGTTGGTAAAGTAGAAGCTGGAATTCCTGAAGATGATGTTCGTAACCCTGCAACAATTGCAGATAACGTAGGTGATAACGTAGGAGATGTTGCTGGTATGGGTGCCGATTTATTTGGCTCTTATGTTGCAACAATTTTAGCTACTATGGTATTAGGCCAAGAAATTGATGCTGCTGGTGATAAATTTGGTGGTTTGTCTCCAATTTTATTACCAATGGTAATAGCTGGTTTAGGAATTATTTTCTCTATAATTGGTACTTTATTTGTTCGTGTTAGTAATGAAAAAGCTTCTGTACAAAACGCTTTAAATTTAGGAAACATTATTTCAATTGTTTTAACTGTTGTTGCTTCTTATCCATTAGTAAAATGGATGCTACCTGATACTTTAAGTTTACGTGGTTATGAGTTTACAAGCATGAGTGTTTTTATTGCAATATTAATTGGTTCAATTGTAGGTGCAATTATGAGTTGGATTACTGAATATTACACAGCAATGGGTAAACGCCCTGTAAATTCAATTATACAAAAATCTGCTACTGGTCATGCAACAAATATTATTGGTGGTTTGTCAGTAGGTATGGAATCTACTGTTGTTCCAACAATAGTATTAGCAGCCGGTATAATGAGTTCGTATCATTTTGCAGGTTTATACGGTGTAGCAATTGCTGCTGCGGGTATGATGGCAACTGCTGCTATGCAATTAGCTATTGATGCTTTTGGGCCAATTGCTGATAACGCTGGTGGTATTGCAGAAATGAGTCAGTTACCTCCAGAAGTGCGTGAACGTACAGATAACTTAGATGCAGTAGGTAACACTACAGCAGCTACAGGAAAAGGATTTGCAATTGCTTCGGCGGCATTAACTTCATTAGCATTATTTGCAGCTTTCGTAGGAGTTGCTGGGATTTCTGCAATTGATATTTACAAAGCTCCTGTATTAGCAGGTTTATTTGTTGGTGCAATGATTCCATTTATTTTCTCAGCTTTAGCTATTGCAGCGGTAGGGCGTGCAGCAATGGACATGGTTCAAGAAGTTCGTCGTCAGTTTCGCGAAATTCCTGGAATTATGGAATATAAAGCAAAACCAGAATATGAAAAATGTGTTGCAATTTCTACTAAAGCGTCAATTCGCGAAATGTTGATGCCAGGGGCAATTGCTATTATTACTCCAATAATTATTGGATTTATTTTTGGCCCAGAAGTGTTAGGTGGTTTATTAGCTGGTGTAACAGTTTCAGGTGTGTTATTAGGTATTTTCCAAAATAACGCTGGTGGCGCTTGGGATAATGCAAAAAAATCATTTGAAAAAGGTGTTCAAATTAATGGTGAAACGTTTTACAAAAAATCTGAGCCACATAAAGCATCTGTTACTGGAGATACTGTTGGTGATCCATTTAAAGATACATCAGGCCCTTCAATGAATATCTTAATTAAATTAATGTCTATCGTTTCATTAGTTATTGCTCCTTATATTGCGGTAACAGCCGAAGGTGGCGAATGCTGTAAAAAAGAAATGATTACTGAAGAAGTTATTAAATGTAATATTAACGGTAAAGAATACACTTGCAACAGTAAAGCACAATGCGATAGTATTATTAACGCTAACGTTAAAGATGTAAATGAATTAAAAGGAAATTACAATGTTGATGGTTCTCATAGCTCTGTTAACTTTAGTGTAAAACATATTTTAGTAGATACTAAAGGAACAATTATGATTGATAGTGGTTTTGTAAATCTTGAAAACACAACTGGACCTAAAATTTTTATTCAATTAGATATGACATCATTAACAACGCAAAACTCTATGCGCGATGGACATTTAAAAGATAAAGAAAATTTCTTTAACGTTGCTAAGTTTAAAAAAGCTAGTTTTGAAGCTTCTGAAATTGTTAAAGCTGAAGCTGGAGAAAAATATGCATTTATAGCAAAAGGCAAATTAACAATTAAAGGCGTTACTAAAGATGTTACCATTCCTTTTAATTATGCAGGTAACGAAGATAAAGATTGGGGCGCTGATGGTAAATTTAATGTAGCTGGTTTTGAAGGTTCAACAAAAATTATTCGTTCAGAGTATGGAATTGAAGGTGGTGGAGCAGCAGATGAAGTATTACTTGACTTTACTTTAGAGGTTATGAAGCCTCTTAAATAAAAAAATAAATTCAAAATTTTTAAAAAGCTATTTCATATCGAAATAGCTTTTTTGTTTTTAAAATTTATAAGATTTAAATTTTGTAGTAAATTCTTCGTCTTTAATGTGAGGATTAATTTCAATATTTGTAAACTCATAGCTTTCAAACAAACCAATATCATCAAATAAGCTTAAACTTATTGGAAGCAATGTGTTTTCAGCTAAATAAACAACTGCTTTTTTACAATACAATGTGGGTACTTTTATTACTTTTCCTTCTTTTAAAAAGCCAAAATCGTTAATCAAATCATTTTTATACCTAACTAAATAATCGTTTACACAAAGCTTATAAGATAAACTTGTAACTGTTTCTTTTTTACCTACTGTATAATCAACATAAGTATAATGTGGGTTTTCATATTCTATAAAATAACAATTTACACCATTCTTTTTAATTTTACCATGGTATTTAAAATGTTTTGCTCCTTCTTTATCTTTATTAATAGTAAACGCAATTGATTTAGAAATAAACTCAAAACCTAATTCATTTATAGTGTAATGTTGGTTTTTACGCATTAAATTTCCATGAGGGTCTAATTGCATTGTAACATATGGAAAAACATTTGGTTTTACAATTGCTTTATCTCCTTCAGATGGAACATGTAAAATTTCTAGCTTTTTTTTAGGATTAATAAAATATAATTTTCTTGGACTACTATTAATTTTTATTTGTGAATTTGCACTTAAATAACTTTTTTCAACTCTTTCTATAGCATAAATGTGCATTTTTAACGTGTTAATTTTCTTAATACTATCATTCATTTGGCTTAATAAATGAATACAACTTTTTGTTTGTGAAAATGCAGTATTATAAATTAATATAGCAGCTATTATAAAACTGGATTTTTTTAACATAGTATTTAAAACACAAAATTAACAAATTGTTTTTTTGTAAATTTGTATTTTACATTTTTTATGTCAGTTATTGGAATAATTCCTGCAAGATATGCTTCTAGTCGTTTTCCTGGGAAACCCCTAATAAACATTAACGGAAAATCTATGTTGCAAAGGGTTTATGAGCAAGCTAAAAAGGCTAAATTAATAAACGAAATTATTATTGCCACTGACGATGAAAGGATTGAAATTCATGCTAAAGAATTTGGAGCTACTACAATTATTACTTCTAAAGATCACGTGAGCGGAACGGATAGATGTTATGAAGCCTATTGTAATTACGCAAAACATTTTGATTATGTTATAAATATACAAGGCGATGAGCCAATGTTAAACCCCGAACAAATAAATGAGCTTTGTAAAATAGCAGATGGAGATACTGAAATTGCAACACAAATGATTAAATGTAAAACCTACGATGAATTATTTGATAAAGGTGAAGTTAAAATTGTTTTAAATGCTAATAACGAAGCCATGTATTTTAGCAGAAGTGTTATTCCAGCTATAAAAAATAAAAATGAGAAAGAATGGCACCTTAATTTTCAATATCAAAGACATGTTGGAATGTATATGTATAAAAGCAACATTTTAAAACAAATTAGCTCCTTAAAACCAACTCAATTAGAAACTGTTGAATCGCTAGAGCAATTGCGATGGTTAGAAAATGGGTTTAAAATAAAATGTGTTCAAACAAATTTCGAAAGTCATTGCGTAGATACACCAGAAGATTTAGAAAAAATAATTAAAATGCTTTCTGCTTAAATTAATTTATTTTTTGAATCCAAAGCAAATAAATATAAATGAGTTAAATTACGATTTGCCATTTAACAAAATTGCAAATAAACCCTTAACTAATAGAGAAGATTCTAAACTACTTATTTACTCTAAAAATAAAATTACTGATGAGCAATTTATTAATGCACATAACTATTTGCCAAAAAATTCTACCTTAATTTTTAATAACACAAAAGTTGTACAAGCTCGTTTAATATTTAAAAATAGTAACGGCGCAAAAATTGAACTATTTTGTTTAGAACCATTTGGTAATACTGTTGATGTAGGAAATGCAATGGGTCAAACAAATTCAAGTGAATGGTTGTGTTTAATTGGTAATTTAAAAAAGTGGAAAAATAATACACTCGAACTTTCTAATCAAAACATTAAATTAATAGCTACAAAAGGTCAATTTATTAACGAAAAGGTAATTGTAAAGTTTAATTGGGAACCAAATCACTTAAGTTTTGCAGAAATTTTAAATACATTTGGTAATATTCCTATTCCTCCTTATTTTAAAAGAGAATCCGAGTTAATTGATTCTGAACGTTATCAAACTCTTTATGCAAAAGCAGAAGGTTCGGTAGCCGCGCCAACCGCAGGATTACACTTTACTGAAAATAGTTTTTTACAATTTCAAAAAAACAACATTAATGTAAACTATGTAACCTTACATGTAGGGGCAGGAACATTTATGCCCGTTAAATCAGAATTTCTTGAAAATCATTTAATGCATGCCGAATGGATTGATGTTGATTTAGATTTAATTTGTTCATTACAAAAAGAAAGTTTTATTATAGCCGTTGGCACAACTTCGTTAAGAACTTTAGAGTCTTTATATTGGATGGGATTAAAAATTTCTAAAAACAATATTATTACACTTAGTCAACTTGAATTAAAACAATGGGAAGTATATGAACTAACATCTACTATTAATTATAAAGAAAGCTTTAAATATTTAGAAAACTGGTTAATTCAAAATAGTTTAACCAAGTTAATTTGCAAAACAAGTATTTTAATTGCACCCCCTTATAAATTAAAAGTTGCAAAAGCATTATTTACTAATTTTCATCAACCACAAAGCACATTATTAGCTTTAGTATATTCTATCGTGGGTTCAAATTGGAAATTAATTTACAATTATGCTTTACAAAACAATTATCGTTTTTTAAGTTATGGCGATAGTTCTTTACTTTTTTTAGAAGATTGAGTTTTTCTTATAATTTTATCTAAGCGCCAAACTAAAAAACCGCTGCCAACACCAATAACAGCACCTCCTAAAACATCACTTGGGTAATGCATTCCTAAACGCATTCTTGAATAACCTACAAAACCAGCATATAAAATTGATGGCACAATAACTTCCCATTTTTTATAAGTTAAACTTAAAGCTGTTGCTGTACTAAAAGCTGCTGTAGTGTGTCCGCTTGGAAAAGAATATGGACCTGCATCATCTCGTTTAATAATTTCGTTAGGATAATCGTTATAAGGCCTTGTTCTATTTACAACATATTTTAAGCCAGAGGCTACTGCAAGCGCTAATCCTATAGATGATGCACTTTTAAAAGCATTTCTTTTTAACTCATAATCTTTTTTTAAATATCCATTAATCCAAATACCACCAACTGTAACTGGCATTGCAGGATATACACTAAACGAAACTCCTTTCATTGCTTCATCCCAAGTTGGATAATTTTTTGCATTAATAGATTGCAATAATCTTAAATCAGTGTTTTGTGATTTACAGAGTAATGAAATTAAAAAAAATACTCCTATATATTTCATTACTTAATTATTTATTAAATAAGCATCCCTGCAATTGTTGCAGATAAATAACTTGCTAAAGTTCCACTTATTAATGCTCTTATCCCAAGTTTAGCTAAATCTGCTCTACGTTCTGGAACTAATGAACCAATACCTCCAATTTGCATACCAACACTACTAAAATTAGCAAAACCACAAATTGCAAAACTTGCAATTATTAAACCTTTTTCACTTAAAGGTTTAGCTAATTTATGCGTTAAAGTATCAAAAGCAACAAACTCATTTATAGTTAATTTTTGCCCCATTAAAGTTGCTACTTGTTGTACATCATCAGCAGGCACGCCCATACACCAAGCAATAGGATAAAACAATTTACCAAAAATATAATCTAAAGACAAACTAACGGTTTGGTAGTTTCCATTAACTAATTCAGTCCAATGTATAAAACCTAATAAATAATTAATTAAAGCTATTAAGCCAATAAATCCAATTAACATTGCAATTACATTAATAGATATTTTCATGCCATCGCTTGCGCCATGGCTAATAGCATCAATTAAATTAGTATGTTCTTTTTTAACTTCTAATTTAACTGTACCCTTAGTTACAGGTTCGCCAGTTTCGGGTAAAATAATTTTACTAATTACAATTGCTGCAGGCGCAGCCATTAAACTAGCTGTAAGTAAGTATTCGGCTTTTGCCCCCATGTTTACATAAACAATTAAAATCCCTCCGGCAATACAAGCCATACTGCCGGCCATACTACTTAAAAGTTCTGAATTTGTCATTGTAGATAAATAAGGCCTAATCATTACTTGGGCTTCAACCTGGCCAACAAATGCGCTTGCAATATTACTCAATGCTTCAGCTCCACTTGCGCGCATAATAAAATTCATGCCTTTAGCAATTATAGCTACAATTTTTTGCATTATGCCTAATTGATAAAAAATTGCAACTAAAACACACACTAAAATTATTGTAGCTGTAACACTAAACGCAAAAACAAACGTATGTTGTAAACCAAATGAACTCATGGAGCCATCGTGGGTATCAACCATTATACCTCCATAAACAAATTGAGCGCCTTGAGTAGCAAAATGTTCTATTTTACTCATGCCTCTACCTAAAAACGCAAAAAAATTGGTAATAAAACTAACCTTTAAAACTAAAATTGCAATTAAGATTTGTAATCCTAAACCACTTAAAACTAATCTATAATTAATTGCTTTACGGTTGCTTGATAATAAAAATGCAATTGCAAAAATAAGCACAATACCAATTAAACCTGTAAATCTATCCATGGATTAAATTTTTTTGAAAAATACAAAAAATAAACTGTAACAAAAAAGTGATTTATTAATTATTAAAGTAATCGCAAGTATTAACAATTAAAAAAAGTAATTATGAAAGCATTCGCATTTTTTATAAGCTGTATTATAGTTTACAGCGCAAATAGCAAAACAATTTTAACTTTTAAAAAAGCTATTGAAGCAAATATTGTTAATGCAAAATCAATTAATGTTGGTGGTTACCAAGGTAAATGCATGCAATTAACTGTTACAAATTTAACTAATGATAGTATAGAAGTACAACTTGAACCTGGTTTAATATTTGATTCTAAAATAGATGAAAGACAAGATATTCTTGTCATTCAAGAAGAATTTTTTGTTTTGGGTGGAAAATCTAGTTTAACTAAAAAAATTAAAGGGTATTGCTGTCAAGCCAGTAAATCTGCGCCAAACTCTGGTGATAGTTATACGTTTAATTTTAAATCAGACTATGCACTAAATAAATTAGCACAATTTTTAAATAATAGAAATTATAATGCAAATGCCGAACAACAAGCTATTTGGGCTATAAGCGATAAAAAAAATACAGCAAATATAACTGGGGGTAATGATAGTTTACAAGTAGAATTAAGGCATTTTGTTGCTGGCTTAAAAGGAGAACCTATCCCTTGGTACATTTTAGAAACAAAAACAATTAATTACGCCTCTGGCAACATGGAAACTATACCTTTAAATTTAAAAGGCGAAATAGATTTTTCATTACCACAAGAATCATACACAACTATGCATGTATTAAATAATAAAGGTGAAGAGGTTTCAAAAATCATTAAACAATATTTAAGAGCAGGTGCAAATCAAAAAATGCCTTTAAAATTGCCAATTTATGGCTTAGCTAAAGGAAAATATTTAATAGAATTACGTACCGAAAAAAACATAGTTTGTCAAAAAGAATTTGAAATTACATAAAATATTAAATTAATCTTTTTTCAAATTGATATAAAAGGTGGTTTTTTAATACTGTTAAAAAAAATACATCACTAAATAACCTTAAATCATCTAATTTTTACCCAATTGAGTAGAAATTACTTGTTTATTAAAAAAATTATTGTATATCTTTATATAGTAATTATACATTTTTTTGAAACAAATTATACAATAATGGAAACAGTAACACACGAATTACAAGACACTCTTAAAAATTTTTTTGGATTTGATAAATTTAAAGGGAACCAAGAAAAAATTATTCAAAATGTTTTAGATGGCAAAGATACTTTTGTAATAATGCCAACGGGCGGGGGTAAGAGTTTGTGTTATCAATTACCTGCGTTAATGTCAGAAGGTACCGCAATTGTTGTTTCTCCATTAATTGCTTTAATGAAAAATCAAGTTGATGCAATAAGAGGGTTTAGTAACGAAAGTGGTATTGCGCATTTTTTAAATTCATCGTTAAATAAAGGAGAAACCGCTACCGTTAAAAAAGATGTACTTTCTGGTAAAACAAAACTATTATATGTTGCCCCCGAAACTTTAACTAAAGAAGAGAATATCACTTTTTTTAAAGAATTTAAAATTTCTTTTTTTGCTATTGACGAGGCGCATTGTATTTCTGAATGGGGCCATGATTTTAGACCTGAATATAGAAGATTACGCCCCATTGTTGATGCCGTTGGAAAAGTTCCGGTAATTGCTCTTACTGCAACAGCTACACCTAAAGTACAACAAGATATTCAAAAAAATTTAGGAATGATGTCGGCTACTTTATTTAAATCTTCATTTAACCGCGGCAACTTGTTTTATGAAGTAAGGCCAAAACAAAACGTTATAAAAGAAATAATTAAATACGTTAAACAAAACTCGGGTAAAAGCGGAATAATTTATTGTTTAAGCCGTAAAAAAGTTGAAGAAATTGCTCAAGCATTACAAGTAAATGGAGTTAAAGCACAGGCCTATCACGCTGGTTTAGATGCAAAAGAACGCGCTAAAACGCAAGATGGTTTTTTAATGGAAGATGTAAATGTAATTGTAGCTACAATTGCTTTTGGAATGGGTATAGATAAACCAGATGTTAGATACGTTATTCATCACGATATTCCAAAATCATTAGAAGGATACTATCAAGAAACTGGAAGAGCTGGCCGAGATGGTGGCGAAGGAAATTGCGTTACGTTTTACAGCTACGATGATATTATAAAATTAGAAAAATTCATGAAAGACAAACCAGTTGCTGAACAAGAAATTGGTAAACAAATGCTTAGCGAAACTGCTTCTTTTGCTGAAACAAGTAGTTGCAGACGAAAATTTATATTGCATTATTTTGGCGAAGAATTTAACGAAACTAAATGCTCCGAAATGTGCGACAATTGCCGTAATCCTAAACAAAAATTTGAAGCTAAAGAGGATTTGCAATTAGCAATACAAGCCGTAGTTGAATCTAAAGAAAAACATAAAGTAAAAGACATTAATAATATTTTAATGGGCGTTTTAACTGCTACTGCTAAAACATACAAACATAACACACTTAAAACTTGGGGCGAGGGCATTGAAGATGAAAAAGATGATAAATTTTGGCTGGCTGTATTAAGACAAGCAATTGTAAATGGATATTTAGCTAAAGATATTGAAAACTATGGTTTAGTAAAAGTTACCGAAAAAGGGCATGCATTCTTAAAAAAACCTACAAGCATTAAATTTACTCGCGATCATGATTACAGTAATGCTGAAAGCGATAATGATGATGATATTATGCTTGGCGGAAAAGCAGGTAGTGGCGCAACAGACGAAACACTTTACGCAATGCTTAAAGACTTAGTTAAGAAAACTGCTAAAGCAAAAGCTCTTCCTCCATATGTAATTTTTCAAGAAACATCTCTCGAAGAAATGGCTATACAATATCCAATAACTATGGATGAATTAACCAAAATAAGTGGAGTTGGTGCGGGTAAAGCAACTAAATTTGGGAAACCTTTTATTGAATTAATTAAAAAATACGTTGAAGATAACGAAATAGAACGCCCAACTGATATGGTAATAAAATCGGTTGTAAATAAAAGTGGTTTAAAGGTTTATATTATTCAAAACATTGATAGAAAAATAAGCCTTTACGATATGGCTAAAAGTAAAAATATAAAATTACCTGAACTTTTAACCGAAATAGAAACTATTGTTGCAAGCGGAACTAAAGTAAATATTAATTATTTTATTGAAGAGGAAATAGACGAAGAAAAACAAGACGAAGTGCTTGAATATTTTAAAGAAAGCGAAAGTGACAGTATTGATGATGCCTTAAACGAATTGGGTGTAAACGATTATACCGAAGAAGAAATAAGAATGTTACGCATTAAATTTATGTCTGATTTTGGAAACTAATTAATAATATTCAATACTATAAGTTAAAGTATCTCTAGCACTTACACTAAAAGTAGTGTTTATATTAGTTGGCGTTTGTGCGCTTAATGGTAAATTTTTATTTGTAATACTCCAAAATAAATTATATTTAAAATTGGGTGCAATTACTGAAGGTGGTATAATTTTTTCAAAAGTACTAGTATCGTTTATACTCATGTATATGTTTGGCCCACTTATAGAGATTTTGTTACTAGAGTTTGTAAGTTTTTTTAATTTAATTTGATAATAGGCACAAGGCAAAAGATTAATGTCATATGGTAAATATTGATAATCAATATTCATTTTAAAAGGTAAAAAGCCTTTTTGCTCAACAATTACTTCATGCTCATACATTTGTCTTTTTATAATATTAAATTTATATCCTCCGTTTTTATCAGTATAAACGGTGTCGTAAAAATAAGGATTATTGGGTGCAGCAGCTGGCATCCAGTACCTTAACACAACCATAATGCCTTCTTTAGAGCTTAAACCATCGGTATTTACTGTTCCGTAAATCTTTTTAAAACTACTTTTTTTGCAGGCGCAAAACAATATGCTTAAAAATATTAACCTAAACAGTAACAATAATAAAATGCTTATTCTTTAATAACTTTATTTTCAATTAAGTAATGATTTGTTTTAATTTTAAATAAATATATACCCTTGTTTAAACTTTCTCCAGAATTCGTTTTTCCATTCCATTGCCAATCAACAGAAGTTTCGGTTTGATTGATTAGTTTTTTATAAAACACTTGTTTGCCTAATAAATCATAAATATTTAATTCAACATCTGTTGTTTGTTTTAATGGTATTCTAAACGTAATATTATCGTTAAATGGATTTGGGAAAGTTGTTATTGTTATGGGTTTGTAATCTAATTTGTTTTTTTTCACACCTACCAATAAGGTATCTGCTGCTAACATAGCTTCCAAATCAACCAATTCATCGCCAGGTTGATAAGCCATAAACATTAAGCCGTCAAATAACATCTCACTATCAGTACTTGTTCCAGCTAAAATAGTTTGAGGTGGGTTATTTGGGTTGTGTGGATTACTGCTTGTATTATCAAAAGTATGGCTTGAAAATAATCTGTATCCTGAAGGAACTTTAATTAATTTTTTTGTTTTATAATAATCTTGCCAATGAAAATCCCAGTTTTTAATTTTAATTAACTTAACTGTATCAACCCCTGGCACATAAGCATAATTAATCATTGTTTTGCATATTAAATGCGAGTGTGGCATTAATGCATATACCGAAAGACTTGATGTTAAATTGCTTGAAGCCGAAGGATAATAAGCTGTATAAGTATTAGTAGTGTTTGCATTTATAATCATGCTCCAATTTTGCAAAGGCGTAGCAACATAAATTCTTCTGTAATTTGTTATGTTTTGAGGATAAAAAAATAATCTGATTTTTGTGCTATCTACTTGTCCGGCACTTCCTTTAGGGTAATGCATTTGGATTATAACTTTACTTCCGGCTTTTAATACAACTCCTGCTCGTATTGGCAAATCTCCAGGAAAAACAGTTGCTGCGGTACCTGGAGCATAAGTTCCAATTCCAACATTGCCTGGTATGCTAAAGCAATTCCCGCTTAAATCACTTGTGTAGGCTCCAGTAGAATCGGCCGTAATAACAGCATGATGTACAATTGATTTATTCCCAGGCACAACTTCAATAGCTCTAATTACTCTATCTTGTGTTAATGTAGATGGAATTGAAAAACAATAATATTTATCACTCGATGTTGCTGTGCTTGTAAATTGGCCAATACTCAAAACTAAATCTGGTGTTCCTATTAACTCATACGTATTATTATATGTAGGTGGTGGCGGAGCAAGTGTTGTATCTCCTGCGTTAGCACCTTGCGTAATCCAATTAATAATTTTTGCTTTTTCACTTGCGGTTATTATTCGTTCGTGCTGAAAACGTGTGTACAAGGTATCTGCATTCCATGGTGGCATTTTACCTGTATTTAAATCTACCATAATGCTTGATACAAAAGGTTTTGTAGAGCTAAACGTAGTCCAATTATAAAAATTAGACCCTGCATGATGACAACTTGTGCAGCGTTTATAAAAAATTGGTGCAACATCTTTATAAACCAACTGAGCTTTAACAGTATAGGCTAAATTAAAAGCTAAACAAAGTAAAATTAATTTTTTCATAACATGATAATTATCAAATTTAGTAAAATTTTAACAATTGTCTTATAAAATTTAAATGTTAATTAAAAAAAATAGTAATAAAATTAAGTTTTATATGAAAACACTATGTTTTAAGTTATAAATTATTACATTTACAACCTTAACATTTACAAAAATGAAAATTAATTTTAAAAATTTAACAATTGCATTAGCTGTATTTTGTTGTTTTACTAAAACTTCAAATGCACAAAATGCTAAATTAAATGCATTAAAATCTTATGTGTTTACTAGCGACTCCATTAGTGGTTTTGATGAACAAGTTGCTAAATCAAATGCTTTACAGTTTGGGCTTTATGGCGAAGAATTTAAAGTGTTTATGTATAAGCAAAAACGTTCGTTTATAAAAGAAAAATATAATTTGCAAACTGTTTATACTAAACAAATAAGCACTATTACACCTCTTTCTTCAGCTAACAAAACAAGTGCAATGCCTAGCTCTGGTGCTTGTAACAATGAAGATTTTGAAGATAATGCTTCAAGTCCTGGCCCACAAATTGGTGGTGCAATAGGTGGTTGGACATTATTTCAAGATTTCACAGCTGACTTTTGTTCACCCTCTGCATCTGGAATTGCATCAACTTATACTGTTTTTAACGCTCCTGTAACTGATCCATTAATGGTTGCGCCAAATAATGTAATTAGTTCTTATTTTGCTGCCACATCTGCATCACAACCTGCAGGTAATTGTTTTTTAAGATTAAATGATGCTTCGTCAGGAGCAAAAGTTATTCGTTTATCAAAAACATACTTAGCATCACCTACTAATGCTATTTTCCGTTACGCCTATAGAGCAGTGATAGAAAATCCTGGTCACAGTTGTTGCGATCAACCAGGCTTTAGTATTAAAGTAACTATTACAAACACAACAAGCGGAACTTCAACAGTTTTGGCTTGTCCTAACATTTCAGTTGCTGCTGGTACTGCTTGTGGTCCCGCAGCTCCAGGTTTTGCTGTTAATGGTTTTTATTCATATAACCCTGCTTGGGTTCCTTCATCTATTGATTTATCGCCATATATTGGAAATAATGTAACCTTAGACGTATATGCCGTTGATTGCGCATTAGGCGGACATTTAGGTTACGTATATTTTGATGCATTATGCCAACCAATGACAATTGTAGGTAACGGTAACTTATTTCCTGCTGGAACAAACAGTATTTTAATTCCTACTTGTGGGGCTGCTGGTGCTACTATTACTGCGCCTCCAGGTTTAGGGCCTTACACTTGGACTTCGAGTGCAATTACTATTCCTCCTGGTTTTGCTTCGCCTAGTTTTACTAATACAACTTTAATTACTAGCCAAAACGGTACAGTTGATTTAATTATGACTCCTGCTGGTGCTTGCGCGCCTATTGTTAAAACATTATCTGTTATTA
>JAIUNM010000030.1 GCA_020162035.1 Bacteroidota bacterium
TACCAATTACACTAGGCGGCTACATAAGTGCGACCTTGAAATATTTTGTTAGTGAAATAAGCGAAGCCAAAAGGAGTTTTGCCTGTGCAAAAGCGATTTTGGCTGTTCGCGAAGCGCCTATCTGCCAACAAGGCAGGCTTAAATCGCTGGCTTGGCGATGCATAAATTTCACAACAAAATATTTCACAGTCTTGATTTTTTGTTTCTTTTGTATCAAGAAAAAAAAGGCGAAACACTTTTGATAAATACAAAAACATGGGATAAAAATTAAACACAAAAAAAGCAGAACATATGTTCTGCTTTTTTAAATTATAATTAATTGTTTAAATTATTTCGAAGCTTTTTCCATTACTACTTTTCCTTTGTAGTATAGTTTTCCTTCAAACCAATGTGCACGGTGCATTAAATGTGCTTCGCCGGTTGTAGCATCTTTGCTTATTGTCATACTTGGCGCTTTGTATGTTGCTCTGCGAGAATCTCTGCGAGAACGCGACAATTTTCGTTTTGGATTAGGCATTGTTTTTTTATTTTAATTTTTGTTATACTTTATTTTATTTAATTGTTCCCACATGGGGTTTGTTAATTCAACATCTTCATTCTTCTCTACATCGGTGCTTACTTCATTTAAACGCTTTAAAGTTTCTTTATCGCATTTGTAAAGCACATCATCAACTTCACAAGGTACTTTTCTAATTGGTACAGCCAAGGTAATATACTCGTACAAATAATGTTTTAAATCAAATTCATCTATCCCTTCAGGAATAACTAAAATTTCATCTGTACTTTCATTTGGGTTACCATGTTTAATTACTAAACTTTCAGTTGATTCTATTTCAAAATCAAAATCAGCTAAACATCTATCGCAAGCAATACCAACGGTGCCATTAATTTCAAAATTAACCGTTAACAAATTGTTTTGCTTTGTAAGTATAGCATTTACAACAATGTTAGCTTTTTCAATTTCAGAATTTTCAATGTCTTTAAAGAACGCTTCCTTTATTTCAAACTCATACTCATGTATGCCTATGGGTAAACCTCCAAATTGTATTTTATATGGACTTTTTCCCATCTTTTTGTTAAAAGGACTGCAAAGATAGTCTTTTTTTTAAAAAACTCATACATATTAACAAAAAAAGCGATAATTTTTTTAATTATCGCTTTTTTTAATGTGTTAACAATTAGTTACTTAGATATAATTAGTTTTTCAGTTTTAGTGCCTTCGGTTGTTTGTACTTTAACAAAGTAAGTACCAACAGGTAAATTTGTAACATCTAATTGAATATCGTTTTCTTTACCAATTAATTGAGTTGCAATAACACTTCCTAATGTATTAATTAATTCAATTTTTGTAGCAGTTGCATCTGTAATTTTGATATTGGCAACACCATTTATTGCAGGATTAGGGTATAACTGTATTTTAGCATTTAAATCGTGGCTAACTTTATTTAAACCAGTACCTAAACTAAATGTAGAACTACCATTAATTACAACAGTATCAATTCTAAAAGTACCTGTCCCTGCTTCAGCATTCCAAGCAAAAACTCTAATGTTAAAAGGTGTAGTTTGGTTAGTGTAATTTGCACCACTAAACAACACATTACAAATATTATTAGTTGCATAAGATGGACCACCCGTAGTAAGCGCATCATCATTCCATAAAAATGTATTGCCACCAGTTACTGAAATTACAGGAACAGAATGACTAGCCGCAGCATTTAATGGTGTGTATGAAGCTGCCGCATTTGTTGCGTAACTATCTTTATTTGTTCTTACAGCCCAGTTTCTAACTCCAGTTCCCGAACGAAAAGCACCAAAACTCATTGAAGTTAAGTTTACAGAATAACCTGCTTGTGGCGTTAAAACAATTTCATAGTACTTAGCAAGATCAATTGTCCCTGTAAATGCACTTGGAGCAGTAGTACCACCTGGTGCAGAACCAGTTCCCCAACCATTAAACGAAAATACATTTGATGTACTAGGAGTTGAACCTGTTCCTACTGCATTATATGACCCGCTAGTAACTCCAACAGCTGTAGGGGTAGGAGATGGATCAACAACGCCTGTTGATGGTGTTACAGCAGGAAAATGATACATTAATGAAAATGATGTAGTTTGAGCAATTGAATTTAGTCCAAGCCCAATAAAAGTTGTTAAAAGTAATTTTTTAATCATAGTTATAAAGTTAAAATTGTTAGTACAAATGTAAGTAAAAAACGGCTAAAGTGTATTAACTTAATGTTAAATCAATTAAATTAGAACAGATTAATAACGGTAATAAAATAAGAAATGAAATATTTATTTAAACCTTTTATTGTTTTATATTTTTGTTTAAACATAAATTTAAGTTTTGCACAACACGAAAATGGTTTAGTAGAATGGTTAACCTTTGAAGAAGCTCAAGCTAAAAACAAAACTTTTCCTAAGCCTTTGTTAATTGATATTTATACCGACTGGTGTGGTTGGTGTAAAACAATGATGAAAAGTACATATTCTAATAAAGATATTGCAGCATATATTAACCAAAATTTTTACCCAATTAAATTTAATGCCGAAACAAAAGATACAATAGAGTATAATGGTAAAATTTATAAACCTTTAAGCAAAGACCCACGCACACCACATGAATTAACAATTAAATTTTTAGGACAAAGTTTAACTTATCCAAGTACGCTTTTTGTAACAAATAATTTTGAATATAATTTATTAACCCAAGGTTATTACGATGAAACAAAAATACAACCGTTATTAGTTTTTATGATTGAAAATGTTTGGCGTACAGGAATTTTTGATGAGTTTAATTTAAATTTTACCAGAACATTTACCGATACTAATTTTAAAAAAGCACCTCTCAAACTTTATCAAATAGCAGATTTAGAGAAATTACAAAAAATAAAACCTAAAAAAGTTTTAATTAATATAACTTCAAATTTTTGTAACAGTTGCAAAGTTGTAGAAAAAACAACATTGCTTGATCCTGAAATTGCAAAAAACCTTAATAAAAATTTTTATGTTGTAAATTTTAATGCAGAAAGTAACGACACAATTGTTTTTCAAAAACAAAAGTTTTATAAACAATTAATTAATAATTACCCATTACACAATATTGTTTTAAAATTAACCAATAATCGTTTAAGTTTTCCTGCAATGTGTATTTTAGATGAAAAACTTCAAACTATAGAAGTATTAAACTTCTATCAATCTCCACAACAGTTAGAGCCAATTTTAGATTTCTATAATAGTAATTCTTATAAAACTAAAAAATGGACTGATTATATTAAAGATTACAGCATAAATAAAGCAAAATCAAAAAAATGAGTTCTGCACGTATCCATCATATTAACACTGGTTTAATTATTTTGTCTTGCATAGTATCATTTTTTATACCCTTCGAATTATTTTTATTTTCATATGCGGTACTTGGCCCATTACATTATTTAACCGAAATTGGTTGGCTTCATAAAAAAAATTATTTCACAAAAGGAAAAAACGATTTTTTATTTTTAGTAATAGCAAGTGTTATTATTGTATGGTGGAATTTTCATATGCCTAAAAATTATTATTTACTAGCGCACCTAACTGTTATATCTATACTACTTAGTATTGTATTTGTTTTTATGAAAGATTGGCTATATAGATTTGCCGCTATTTTATTAGCAATAATATCCATTAAGTTTATTAACAATACTGATAATTATTTTACTTGGATTGCAATTTTTTTACCCACAATAATTCATGTGTTTATTTTTACATGGGCGTTTATGTTATATGGTGTTCTTAAAGAAAAATCTAAACCAGGCCTATTGTCTGTTTTTGTTTTAATAATTTGTGCATGCGCTATTTTTTTAATACAACCACAAGGTTTGTTTTATAACGTAAGTAATTTTACAAAAGAAAGTTATAAAAATTTTAGTTTATTAAACATTGAGTTAATAAAATTTTTTGGATTGCAAAAGTTACAAAACACTAGCGAATTATTTACTAGTAATGCAGGCTTTGTAATTATGCGATTTATAGCCTTTGCATACACATATCATTATTTAAATTGGTTTTCTAAAACCAGTGTAATTAAATGGCATTTAGTTCCTAAAAAAACATTAATAATTACAATTGCGTTATGGCTAGCTTCGGTAGCTTTTTATTTGTACGATTACAATTTGGGTTTAAAAGTATTATTTTTGTTAAGCTTTTTGCATGTGTTTTTAGAATTTCCATTAAACATAGTTTCGTTTACTGGAATTGGAAAAGAATTATCTGCACTAACAAAATCAAAATAATGTAATGGTGTTTTTGTAAAATTATTGGCACAATGAAAATAGATTTAGAAGCAGAACGAAAAGAAATTTTAAAAAGGTATAGAGCTTTAATAAAATCAAGTAAAAGAGAATTATCAGATGAGGATAAAAAAATTATCCGTAAAGCATTTGATGTAGCTGTTGAATCGCATAAACACATGCGAAGAAAAAGTGGCGAGCCATACATTTATCACCCTATAGCTGTTGCTCAAATTTGTGCCGAAGAAATTGGTTTGGGTACAACGGGTATAGTTTGTGCTTTATTACACGATACAGTTGAAGATACAGATTTAACACTTGATGATGTTAAAGGTTTGTTTGGCGAAAAGGTTTGTAAAATTATTGATGGCTTAACTAAAATATCTGGCGTTATTGATTTTACTGCATCTATACAGGCCGAAAATTTTAGAAAAGTTTTGCTCACCATGAGCGAAGACATTAGAGTTATTTTAATTAAGTTAGCAGACAGATTACATAATATGCGCACGCTAGAGCACATGAAGCGTGATAAACAAATTAAAATTGCAAGTGAAACACTTTTTTTATATGCTCCTCTTGCCCACCGTTTAGGTTTAAATGTTATTAAAACGGAGTTAGAAGATTTAGGGTTAAAATATACCGATTCTTCTGCTTATAACGATATTTCGGATAAACTTAAAGCAACTGAACCAGAGCGAAAAAAATTCATTGCTAAATTTATAGAGCCTTTAAAAGAAATTTTAACTGAACAAGGCTTTAAGTTTAAAATTTATGGAAGGCCAAAATCAATTTTCAGCATTAATCACAAAATAAAAAACAAACATGTAGCGTTTGATGAAATTTATGATTTATTTGCTATCAGAATAATTATAGATACGCCATACGATTTAGAAAAATCTGATTGCTGGAAAGTTTATTCTATCATAACAGATTTTTATCACCCAAGCCCCGAACGTTTAAGAGATTGGATAAGCACACCTAAAAGCAACGGTTACGAAAGTTTACATACTACAGTTATGGGGCCTGATGGTAAGTGGGTTGAAGTTCAAATTAGAACTGTTAGAATGGATGAAATTGCTGAAAATGGATTTGCTGCACATTGGAAATACAAAGAAACTGATGGTAATGAACGCGAAAATAATTTTGATGCTTGGTTACATCGCGTAAGAGAAATGCTTGAAAATCCTGACCCTAATGCTTTAGAGTTTATGGATGATTTTAAACTCAATTTATTTAGCGATGAGCTGTTTGCTTTTACTCCAAAAGGAGATATGAAAACATTACCGGTTGGAGCAACCGCCTTAGATTTTGCGTTTGAAATACACACGAAAGTTGGAGAGCATTGTATAGGAGCAAAGGTTAATCATAAATTAGTTCAGTTAAATTACGAATTAAAAAGTGGCGATCAGGTAGAAATTTTAACTAGTCAAAAACAAACACCTAAAGAAGATTGGCTTGCTTATGTAATTACAGCAAAAGCTAAATCAAAAATTAAAAATTGTTTAAAAGAACAACGTAAAAAGGTAGCCGAAGAAGGTAAAGAAATTTTAGAACGAAAATTTTATAGAAACAAATTAGATTTTACATTACAAAACGTAAATGAATTTTGTAGTTATTTAAATTTACCATCATCTCAAGATTTATTTTATAGAGCAGCAATTGGCACCATAGATAATAAAGAAATAAAAGCATTTATAAGATTTAAAACAGAACCTGTAAAGCCATCTAAAAAAACCCCTCATAAAAAAATTGAACAATTAGTTACTAATATTAGGGGAGGTGATGATATGTTGGTTATTGGCGATGATATGCAAAAACTAGATTATAAATTATCTGTTTGTTGTAATCCAATACCAGGGGATGATGTTTTTGGTTTTGTAACAGTTGGCGAAGGAATAAAAATACATCGTGTTAATTGCCCCAATGCAATAAAATTACTTTCGAATTATGCATACCGCGTAGTAAAGGCTAAATGGCTTAATGAGCAATTAATATCATTTTTAGCTGGTATAAAAATATTTGGAACTGATGAATTAGGTATTGTAAATAATATAACAAAAGTAATATCTAACGAAAACAACATTAATATGCGTTCAATTAGTTTTGATACAGAGGGAGGCATTTTTGAAGGAACAATTATGGTTTATGTTCACGATACAAAACACCTTAATTTATTAATTGCTAATTTACGTAAAGTAAAAGGAGTTAATAGGGTAATTAGAATGGATGAAAAATAAAAATTTATTATTTAGCAATAAGTTTTTCTAAAATTGATATTGCACTTTTAGCAATCACTGTTCCTGGCCCAAAAACAAAGCTTACGCCGTTGTTAAATAAAAATTCATAATCTTGTTGTGGTATAACCCCCCCAGCAACAATCATTATATCTTCTCTGTTGTATTTTTTTAATTCTTCTACAACTTGTGGTATTAAAGTTTTATGTCCGGCAGCTAAACTGCTTACACCTAAAATATGCACATCGTTTTCTACTGCTTGTTTAGCAGCTTCAGCAGGAGTTTGAAACAGTGGGCCTATATCAACATCAAAACCTAAATCAGCAAAGCTTGTTGCAATTACTTTTGCCCCTCTATCATGCCCATCTTGCCCCATTTTAGCTACCATAATTCTAGGTCTTCTGCCTTCTTTTTCTGAAAACAAATCAGCTAATTGTTTTGCTTTAATGAAATTTTCATCCATATTAATTTCTTTACTATATACACCACTAATAGATTTTATTTGTGCTTTATATCTTCCAAAAACTTTCTCAATAGCGAACGAAATTTCTCCTAACGTTGCGCGATGTTCCGCTGCAATAACACTTAACTCAAGTAGGTTTCCTTTCCCTAATTTAGCAGCACTTGTTATGTTTTCTAAAGCTAACTTTACTTGTGCTTCATTCCTATTTGCTTTTAATGTTTTTAGCCTTTCAATTTGTTGTAAACGCACTTTTGTATTATCAACATCTAAAATATCTATTTGAGTTTTATCATTTGTAATAAAATCATTTACTCCAACAATTATATCTTTGCCGCTATCTATTCTAGCTTGTTTTCTTGCTGCAGCTTCTTCAATTCTCATTTTAGGGATTCCTGTTTCAATAGCCTTTGCCATACCCCCTAAATTTTCAATTTCTTCAATTAAGCGCCAAGCTTTTTCAGCTAAATCATTTGTTAGTTTTTCAATATATATCGAACCGCCCCATGGGTCAACCACATCGCAAATATTTGTTTCTTGTTGCAAATAAATTTGAGTATTTCTTGCAATTCTTGCACTAAAATCTGTTGGTAATGCAATAGCCTCGTCTAATGCGTTGGTGTGTAAGCTTTGTGTGTGACCCATTGCCGCAGCTAAAGCTTCTATACAAGTTCGTGCTACATTATTAAAAGGGTCTTGCTCTGTTAAGCTCCAACCACTAGTTTGACAGTGGGTTCTTAACGCTAAAGATTTGTTTAGTTTTGGATTAAATTGTTTAACTATTTTTGCCCATAACATTCTACCCGCGCGCATTTTTGCAATTTCCATAAAATGATTCATGCCAATTGCCCAAAAGAAAGACAGTCGAGGAGCAAATGTATCAATATCTAATCCTGACTTAATTCCGGTTCTTATATATTCTAAACCATCTGCTAAAGTATATGCTAATTCAATATCTGCGGTTGCGCCTGCCTCCTGCATATGATACCCACTTATAGAAATTGAATTAAATTTTGGCATATACTTTGAAGTATATTCAAAGATATCTGCAATTATTCTCATCGATTGCTCAGGTGGATAGATGTAAGTGTTGCGCACCATAAATTCTTTTAAAATATCATTTTGAATAGTGCCACTTAATTTATCTAAACTTACACCTTGTTCCTTTGCTGCAACAATATAAAATGCTAATACCGGAAGTACAGCACCATTCATAGTCATGCTAACACTAATTTGATCAAGTGGTATTTTGTCAAAAAGTATTTTCATATCTAACACACTATCAATTGCAACCCCTGCTTTACCAACATCGCCAACCACTCTTTCGTGGTCGCTATCGTAACCCCTATGTGTAGCCAAATCAAAAGCAACCGATAATCCTTTTTGACCTGCCGCTAAATTTCTTAAATAAAATGCGTTGCTTTCTTCTGCTGTACTAAAACCTGCGTATTGCCTTATTGTCCATGGGTTTTGAACATACATACTAGTGTAAGGTCCTCTTAAAAATGGCGGAATACCTGCATTAAAATTTAAATGAGAAATATTTTTTAAATCATCTTTAGTATGATGTTCTTTTATTTCTATTTGTTCAGGTGTAACAAATTTTTCATTTTGATTTACTTGCTCTTTTGGGTTATTAGTATAATTAATTTTTGAAAAATCTTTCCTCATGCTTATTCAAAGATTGGGATATTTTACAGTATTTGCAAATTGTAGTTTAATAATATGTAAACAAAAAAGACTTGTAAAAATTACAAGCCTTTTTTAGTATTTACTTAATCTTATCTAAAGATACTTACATTACCTTTTTTCTCGTATTCAGTACCGTCTTTACCGCTTGCTTTAATTACGTAAAAATAAGTACCAGCAGGGCATTCAACACCTTTAAAGTTTTTACCATCCCAAGCAATGTTACCTGTTTTAGAAGTAACATCATAAACTTTATTACCCCAACGGTCAAATATCACAGCAGAAATGTCTGTTAAATTACTTGCTTTAACAAAAAACACATCATTGCTGTTATCACCATTTGGTGTAAATACGTTAGGAACTTCTAATTTAGAAGGAATATCAACTGTAATTACTTTATATGCACTATCAATACAACCAGAACCTTTAGTAGCAACAATTAATACAGTATAAGT
>JAIUNM010000031.1 GCA_020162035.1 Bacteroidota bacterium
TCGTTAAGCCCCACCGCACTGGCATATACAACAACGGTATCATATTTTATTATACCGCAAATATCTTGTTTTACCATGTAGGTTTGGGTGATTGCAGCAACTGTTAATGTTATACCGGCGGCATTGGCAATGGGGGTTGTTGTGTTACTTAAATTATACCACAAACAAGCTTCATCTATGCCTACATCTTGCGGCCTGCCTATATAAACTGTGTTACCGGGTATGCCAAAAATATCTGCCCCCGCAAAGGCTGGTAAATCTATTGGGATGCAGGAAACGTCGTCGAGTAATACATCGCTCCATTCTTGTGGCAAATAGAGTGGATTTAAAGATGCTGTATTTGTTGCGGCATGACTCTTGAAATTACCTAACACACAATATTTCTCAATACCTGTTGCAACAAATGTACCAGTAATAGGCAACCAATTTAGCGTGTCAATAATAATATTTCCAGTTGGATTTTGAACTTGTGGTGTTAGGTAAGTTAAAGGAATATTGCATTTAGTTATAGTGTCAATGGTATTATCTCCAAAATAAGCTCCAAAACCATCAAGCCCATAAGGAGACTGATTTTGAATATTAATAAAGAATTTAACACAATACGTTTTACCGTTTATTAAAGTAGCTTTAAGTCTGTTTTTCGGATAGTTTCTGGTAATTTGTCCGCACACAGATTGAGAGCAATACCACGTTCCCAACAATAAAGCATTTCCAGTTCTTGGAATCTGAAATCCGCCATTTGGGTATGGTATGGCACCATAGCAAGTTGAGTAATATCCACCACTTATACTAATGTTCGAATCTATCGACATCCAACTTTTAGCGATACTGGTAGTAAAAGGTGGAATACACGAATACTTTTCTTCAAAACTGCCATTAGATATGTAGTTAGCAATTTGCGCTTTATAAGTTAATTGCTGTAAGAAACCAAAACAACAAAACAATAGGATTCTGATGTTTTGAGGCTTATTAAAACTAATTAGCGACCACCAATTTTTTAACTGTTTTCTCTCCTTGTTCATTTACAATGTTCACAAAATAAATACCGTTAATTAAATTAAAATTGAGTTTAGTGCTATAATTTTCAGTAGCTAGTTTTTTGCTTATTAATACTTTACCATTTACATCTGTAATGGTAATTTGTAAATTTTCTTGTTTTAGGTTAGAAAATATGCTAAACTCATTGTATGCTGGGTTAGGGAATAAAACATACTCGCTTGCGTATTTGAATTTTTCCTTACTTGTTTTTTCGTTTACTATTAACTGTTGCAACAACTCTTCTTCCTCCGGTGTATTGCTAATGATACTATCATTAAGCTCTCTAAAACTGAAACCTCTTTTACTGCAATTATTATCGTTATACACCACAATTGTTTGATTAACTAAATTATACAAGGCCCTGGCATTATATACAACTTGCCCATCCGTAAACGGGCATTGGTAAGCTAACAATAAGAGTTGGATGTTTTCTAACAAAGTTAAATCTTGGTTTTGTAAATAAGCTCTTTGCAAGGTGTAAAAGGTTTTATAATTGTTTTCGATGTTGGTGGTAGGTACCATTTCTCTCCACTTTGTCTTGATACAAAGTGGAGCAAAAATCAAGACTTCATAAAATTTAGCTAAAATTAAGTTTAATTTTGCTGACGGTGCTGAGCGCAAAGCGAGATGCAACGCCCCGTCTTCGCACAAGCCTACGCTTAAAATCAATCTTAATTTTTTAACGCTAAATTTTATGAGGTCGCTCGTTATCATCGTTCAATTACTATTTTTTTGTTTAAGGTTCCATATTCTGTTTTAATTTGCAGTGTATAAACTCCGTTTGGTAATTCTTTGGTAGTTATTGTAGCAGTGTTGTTTTTAAATTCTAATTTTTCTTTTTTTATTACTTGCCCCAATGAATTATAAATAATAAATAATAAATTTTGAATTGATAGTTCTTCATTTATCATTTTTAATTCAACATTTAAAATTTCATTAGCTGGGTTGGGAAATACTTTAAACCACGCTTCGGCTTCGCTCAGCGTGACGTTATTAATGCTTACCGCACTGGCATACACAACAACGGTATCATATTTTATATTGCCGCAAATATCTTGTTTTACTAGGTAGGTTTGGGTGATTGCAGCAACTGTTAATGTTATACCGGCGGCGTTGGCAATTGGGGTTGTTGTATTTGTTAAATTATACCATAAACATGCCTCATCTATGCCTACATCCTGCGGTCTGCCCAAATAAACTGTGTTACCGGGTATACCAAATACATCCGGCCCTGCATAAGCGGGTAAATCTATGGGGATGCAGGAAACGTTGTCGATACAAACATCAGTAAAAATAGATGGTAAACTACTTGCATTAATTAGTGTTTTAGTTGTAGCTGCATCACTTTTAAAATTACCTAACACACAATTGTTTTCTGTGCCATTGGCCACAAAAGTGCCTGTTATCATACTCCAATTTAATGTGTCTGTAATAATATTTGTAGTTAAATTTTCTACTTGTGGTGTTAAATATGTTATAGGTATATTACCTTTTGTTATAGTATCTAAAGAACTGTTCGCGCCAAAATAAGCCCCAAAATTAGAAATACCGTAGCTGCTTAAATCACTAATACAAACATAATATTTTACACAATACACTTTACCAGCGATTAATGTTCCTTTCATACGATTTCTCAAAAAGCCTCTGTTCAATGTTGGAGAACAACTTGGTGGCTGGCAAAAAAAACTTCCTAATTGGTATGTTGTTTTTTCTTTTGGAAATTGAAAACCAAATCCATTATAGGGTACATTACTGTAGCAAATTGAAGCTAAACCAAAACCCCCGTTTATAGAGTCTAAACCTCTCCAATATTTGGCTTTGTAATCTGCGTTTGGCCAACTACAATTATATTTATCTTCAAACCCCCCATTATTTATATAATTTGCTATTTGGCTATAATGCATTGTTTGTAATGCTAAAAAACTTACTTAACAATAACCAATTTATTTGTTGTTTTTTCTCCATTGCTATTAGTAATGTTTACAACATACACTCCTTCAATTAAATTTAAATTTAGTTTAGTAATATTATTTTGATTAATAATAGTTTTATTTAATAACACCTTGCCATTAATATCTAAAATACTAATTTGCAATGTTTCGTTGCTACTATTATTTCTTAATATATTTACTTCGTTTATTGCAGGGTTAGGATAAATTATGTAATTATTAATTTGTTTAAATTTCAACTTAGTTTCTTTTTCATTTGTAATTAATTGATTAAGCAATAATTCTTCATCATTGCTTAATTGATTAACAGCGCTATCGTTATTTGCTCTAAAACTAAAACCTCTGTTTGCACAATTAAAATCATTGTAAACTACAATTGTTTGATTGACTAAGTTGTATAAGGCCCTCGCATTATATACAACTTGCCCATCCGTAAACGGGCATTGGTATGCTAACAATAAGAGTTGGATGTTTTCTAACAATGTTAAATCTTGATTTTGTAAATATGCACGTTGCAACGTATAAAAGGTTTTGTAATTATTTTCGATGTTGGTGGTAGGTATATTTACGTTCCACTTTGTCTTGATGCCGTATTTTTCTTCGTTACTTTTCCTTAGTCGAAAAAGGGCTAATGTGTAGTACACATTAGAGCTAGGTTGTGTGCTGCAATGACAAGACGTTTCAATCTGTCTGAGCGCATTTTTCTTTCTTACTTTGTCTTGAAACAAAGTAAGACAAAATTCAAGGCTTCGTAAATTTTTATTGATAAAGCTTCGGAACTTAAAGCCAACCATAGAAGCGCTTTGCGAAAGGCAACTATGGTTACGCACAAGCCAACGCTTTTTAAGTTCCTTGTTTATCAAACAAAAATTTACAAGGCCACTTTTGAAATGAGTAATCGCTGTACTACCTATATGTGCTTGTAATGCTATCATCTTTCAATTACAACTTTTCTACTTAAAGTGCCAACCTCGGTTTTTATTAATAATGTGTAAACACCATTATTAAAGTTATTAGTTTTTAGTGTTAAGTTTTTAGTTTTACTTATTTCGCTAATCAAAACTTCACCCAAACTATTTATTATTTCAACTT